>NZ_JBFRGS010000016.1:0-174317 GCF_052115465.1 Allobosea sp. 2RAB26
TGGTGACCGTGTCACGATCGATCGCGATGCAGAAGGACCCAGCTTCGTGCCCGGGCGACAGAAACGCCCGGCCCTTCACCTTGACCGCCGGCATGCCATAGCTGGTTGAAATCCCGGCGCCAGGAAGCGTCAGTGCGTAGGCAACGGCCGCATCGCTGACCCGGCGCGCGATGCGACCATGCTGTGCAGCGCCTTCGGGCTGTCGCGCTCGGCGCTGTATCGCCTGTTCGCGCCACTGGGCGGGGGGTCGGACTATATCCGTCGACGCAGGCTGGAGCGCGCGCGTCTCGCGCTGAACGGAGCGTCGCTCGAACGGGGCGGCATCGGCAAACTCACGCGCAGGTTCGGCTTCTCCAGGGACCATGCCTTTTCGCGTGCCTCCAAGGCCCGGTTTGGGCGCGCGCCCCGTGAGGACGCCCATGGCGCCGGCCGAGCCCGGCGACGACAGTCCGGAGGCTTGGCTACGACGCCTGGACTGGTAGTCACTGACGGTATTTGCGGCCCCGCCAGTGGGCGGTGTGAACGAGCTGATCTGCTTCCGGAAGTCCTGAGCCGTCGCGAGGCGTGAGACCTTCGCAGGCGAGGTTGAGCCGCGTTCGCCGGCTGAGCCACGAAGCGATCTAGGGTCGCTCGCACACGACAATCCACAAAGCGGCTCGAAGGCCCATTGCCTGCTCTGAGCCCAAAGAAAATCTATCAGCTCGGCAGAGATTTGACCGTTTGTGAAGCGTCAGACGACGGCAGATGAAGAGGCGGTGAACCCTGAGATTTCGCAACCGATGAGGACACGATGCGCCGATTGCTCAATCTTGCCGCGACGCTGCTTGCGGCATTCACCATAGCCGGATCCGCGGCTCAAGGCGGCGAAATCAGGGAAGATCGGCGCATCTCCCAGCCATCGCCGGCGCAGTTGGCGGCGGTCGAGTCCCTCGTCAAAATGCCGATCGACGTATTCCAGCCGAGCGTCTTCGCCGGTCCCAACGGGCGCAGCATTCCCTATCGTCTGCTTTCGCCGGCCGCTCAAAGCCAAGCGAAGTTGCCGCTCGTCATCGCACTGCATGCATCGGGTGGGGTTGGCACCGACAATGTCAGCCAGGTTGGGCCTTTCATCCGGAGCTGGGCCGCTCCATCGATCGCCCGTGAATTTCCGGCATACGTCGTCGTGCCGCAATTTCCGACGCGCAGCGCAAACTATACTGGCGAAGGCATCAATCGGGCCGCAGCCCCGAGCGACCATCTTGTCGACGTTTTGGCTTTGGTCGAGGGTTTGAAACAGCGCTTGCCGATCGATCCGCAGCGGGTCTACCTAGTCGGGTTCTCAATGGGGGCGTCAGCGGCGATCATCGCCGCGGCAACGAAGCCCAAGACGTTCGCCGGGGGCGTCGCATTCTCGGGAGTTCCGCCGCAGCGCGGCCTGGCGAAACAAGCGGCGAAGGTCCCGTTCCTGATCGTCCATGGAACCGGCGATCGAGAGAATCCGTATGCCGCGTCGAGATCATGGGCCGATGCGTTGGCCAGGGCCGGCGGTTCGCCCATGTTCGTGACCTATGACGGGATGGACCATAAAGTCAGCCCGGACCAGTTCTTGGCGCCGGAATGGCGCACTTGGCTCTTCAGCCAGCGAGCGCCACGGTAGCGTTGCGCCGCACGTTGCCCCGGTGGAGCCTGGGGCATGGGGCGGCATGCGGAAAGTCGACAGGGCCGGGCTTTATCCGTTGGCCTGCAGATAGCGCTCGACGAGCCGGGCCCACATCGCGGCGCCGACGGTCAGGCTGTCATCGGCGAAATCATACTGCGCACTGTGCAGGATCGGTGAGTTGAGGCCGTTGCCGAGGCGCAGGAAACTGCCTGGCCTGTGCTCGAGGAAATAGGCGAAGTCCTCGCTGCCGGGAATCAGCTGGCAGGTCGCGACCTTGTCGGCGCCGACCAGCTCCTCGGCGACCATGCGCGCGAAGCCCGTCTCGGCCTCGGCGTTGACCACGACAGGATAGCCGCGCTCGTAGTCGATCTCGATCGACGCGCCGTGGCCTTCCGCGACCGAACGCGCGAGCCTGACGATGCGCTCCTCCAGAAGGTCGCGAATCTTCGGCTCGAACGAGCGTACGCTGAGCGCCAGCCTGGCCTCTTCGGGGATGACGTTGACGGCCTGGCCCGCATGGATGGTGCCGACCGTAACGACGGCGGTCTGCGTCGGGTCGATATTGCGCGACACGACGGTCTGCAGCACGACCACGAGATGACAGGCGACCACGACCGGGTCGATGGTCAGATGCGGCCGCGAGGCGTGGCCGCCCTTGCCCCTGATCGTGATCGTGACCGTGTCGGCGGCGGCCATCATCGGACCTGACCGCAGCAGGATCGTGCCCTCCGGCGCGCCGGGATGGTTGTGCAACCCGAAGATCGCATCGATGGGGAAACGCTCGAACAGCCCGTCGGCAATCATCGCCTGGGCGCCGCTGATCTTGCCTGCTTCCTCGGCCGGCTGGAAGATCAGCGTCACCGTGCCGTCGAAGCGGCGGGTGCGGGCGAGGTATTCGGCCGTACCGAGCAGGACGGCAGTGTGCCCGTCATGGCCGCAGGCGTGCATCTTGCCGGGCCGAAGGCTGGCATAAGGAAGGCTGGTCTCTTCGGTGATCGGCAACGCGTCCATATCGGCGCGGATCGCGATGCTGCCCTTGCCGGTGCCGCTGCTCAGGCGCGCCACGACACCATGGCCGCCGACATTGCGGGTTACCTCGTAGTCCCAGGCCGTAAGCTTGTCGGCGACATAGCGCGCGGTCTCGATCTCCTCGTGGGAGAGTTCCGGGTTGGCGTGAAGGTAACGGCGCGTCGCCCTGAGATCGGCCTCCATGGCCTCGAAATCGGAGACGCGGGCGAAGCTGTTGTCGAGCGCGGACATGATCTATCTCGGTCTTTGCGGATGCGACCCGGCACTGGCCGGATTACTGCGGCTAGCGCATCGGTCCGAAACGCGGATCGCGGTTTTCGGGAATGCCGATGCAAACAAAGGAGGTCAGAGGAAGCGCGACAGGAAGGCCTGGGTCCGCGGATGGCGCGGATTGTCCATCACCTCTTCCGGTCGGCCCATTTCGACGATCTTGCCGCCATCCATGAACACCACCCGGTCGGCGGCCTCGCGCGCGAAGCCGATCTCGTGCGTGACCACGATCATGGTGAGCCCCTGGCGGGCGAGATCGCGCATCGTCGCCAGGACTTCGCCCACCAGTTCGGGGTCGAGCGCCGATGTCGGCTCGTCGAACAGCATCAGTTTCGGCTTGATCGCCAGGGCGCGGGCGATGGCGACGCGCTGCTGCTGGCCGCCGGAGAGCTGGCGCGGATAGCTTGCCGCCTTGTCGGAAAGGCCGACCCGATCAAGCAGGTCGAGAGCCTCGGCCGTCGCGTCCTTGCGGCTCACGCCATGGACGCCGATCGGCGCCTCGATGACGTTCTCCAGCGCCGTCATGTGCGGATAGAGATTGAACTGCTGGAAGACCATGCCGATCTTGCGGCGCTGGCGCGCGATGCCATTGCCCGTGAGCTTCTGCAGCCGGCCGTTGCGCATCCGGTAGCCGATCTGCTCGCCATCGACCTCGATGAAGCCCCGGTTGATGGCTTCGAGATGGTTGATGCAACGCAGGAAGGTCGACTTGCCCGAACCCGAAGGCCCGAGGATGACGACGACCTCACCCGGCATCACGTCGAGGTCTATGCCCTTGAGGACCTCGAGATGGTCGAAGGACTTGTGGATGTCGCGGGCCCTGACGAGCGGCGTGGTCGCTGCAGCGGCGGTCAATGGCTTGCCTCCTGCACGGCCGGCAGCGGAGCAGCCGCGCCGTCGCGGCGTTCGCCTCGGCTGTAATAGGCCTCGATATAGCTCTGGCCGACATTGAGGATCGAGGTGATCAGCAGGTACCAGAGGACCGCAACCAGCAGCATCGGGATGATCTCGAAGGTGCGGTTGTAGATCGACTGAACCGAGTAGAGCAGATCGGCCATGGCGATGACGCTGACGAGCGAGGTCGCCTTGATCATGCTGATGAGCTGGTTCCCGGTCGGCGGCACGATCGAGCGCATGGCTTGGGGAATGATGATCCGCCGCAGCGCCCGGCCCTTGGTCATGCCGAAGGCCTCGGCGGTCTCGGCCTGGCCGCGATCGACCGAAAGCAGGCCGCCACGGATGATCTCCGCCATATACGCCGCTTCGTTCAGCGCGAGGCCGACGATGGCAGCGGTGACGGGGGTGATGACCGAGTTGGTTTCCCAACTCGCCAGGGTCGGCCCGAACGGGATCGCGAGCGAGATCTGGGGGAACAGCGTCGAGAGATTGTACCAGAAGATCAGCTGCACGAGCAGCGGCGTGCCACGGAAGAACCAGATGAACAGCGACGCGGAGGAGCTCGCGAGAGTGTCCTTCGACAGCCGCGCGATCGCCAGGACGAGCCCGAGCGCGGTGCCGATCACCATGGCGACGACCGTCAATCCGAGGCTGACCGAGAGGCCGTTGAGCACGGTGCGGTCGAAGAAATAGGCGGCGACGACCGGCCAGCCGAAATTCTCGTTCCTGGCGACGATCAGGCCGAAATCGACGACGATTATGGCCGTGACCGCCCAGAGGATCAGGCGGCCGATCGGGAACGGGGCGTGCGCGTTGGTCACGTCCCTCGGGTCGGCGCCGCCGGAGCGCGGCGCGGTCATCGCGGGCGTGCCGCTCATTTCGGCAGGGCCCCACCGAGATTGAGGCCGGGCTCCTTGAGCATGTTGTTCCCGAGGCCCCATTTCTTCATGATCGCGGCATAGGTGCCGTTATCGATCAGGATCTTGACGGCATCGCGCAGGACCGGGCCGAGTGGCGAGCCCTTGGGAACGACGGCGCCCTGATAGAGATCCTCAAACCCGTTGCGTGCACCGACGCCGGTGAGTTCAAGCTGGCCGTTGGCCTGAGCGACGAAATAGGTGAGGGGCGCCTGCGAGGAGAAGAAGGCATCGGCGCGCTTGGAGCGGACTGACAGGATAGAGCTCGGCTGATCGGAGTAGGACTGCACCTCGATGGGGCTCTTGCCGTCCGCCTTGCACTTCTCTGCCTGGACCTGGATGACGCGCTCGGCCGAGCCGCCGGCCATGACGGCGATGCGGTTGCCGCAGGCGGTGTCGAGCGAGGTGATGCCCTTGGGATTGCCCTTCTGCACGGCGAAGACGACGAATTCCTGGACCCAGTCGACGAAGTCGTTGGCTTCCTGCCGGCTCTTAAAATCGCCGACCGGGCCGAAGGCGAACTGGTAGCGTCCGGCATTCACGCCGGCGAGCAGGGCAGGCAGGCCTCCCACCGTCGCATGCTCGATCGTGACGCCCAGAACCTGACCGATGGCATCGGTGAGGTCGGAACTCGCACCACTCATCTCGGTGCCGGTGACGATCTCGTAGGGCGGGAAGGAGCCGTTATTGACCGAAATCATCTTGCCCTTGCTGCGCAGCGTCTCAGGCAGGCGCGCCCGCAGCTCCTCGTTGACCGTCTGCTTCGCGATCGTGCCCTGCTGGGCCAGCGCGGATCCGGCCAGCGTCAATCCGGCGAAGGCGATGGAGGCAATCAATCTGAAATACATGGTGCTACTCCCCATTCTTGTCTGAACTTGCAGGCCGGGCGGTGGCGCCGGCCTGTCGCAACGCTTCTCGGGCGTGTCAGCGGGTCCGCGCTTGCCGCGGGAAAAGCTCGGCCGGTGTCAGCAGGCGCGGCAGGATCTTCTGCTCATGGAGCTCGGTCGCGAAATCGGCGATCATGACTTCGTTCTCGGCGAAACCGCTCGCGCTCCACGAAGAGGGCAGATCGCGGGCGCAACGGCGCAGCTCGTCGAACATCCAGGGTGTCGTATCGGCGTATTTCTCGCGCTTCTCGAGCCAGAGCCGCTGCGACTCGTCGATCAACGCACTGAGCTCGTCCATGATCCAGGGGTGGTCGCGGACGAATTCGGCTTTGAAGCCGATCAGGTGCATGCCCGGGATGTAGCCGACCTCGTGGAAATAGGTGGTCTCCGCCGCCCGGAAATCCTCGAGCACCTGACGGAACGGCGAGGCCGGATCGAAGAAGCCCTTGGGCATGAAGGGAGTGAAGACGGCATCGAGCCCGCCATCCCGCAGGAGATCCACCATCGGGCGCTCACCCGGAGCAGCCTCGATCCGACCGGGACGACCGAAGCCGTCGAGGCGGTCGGTGATCGGGTGAGCCTCGGTCAGGCGCCCGGCATACCACATGGCGTCCTCGACGCCGACGCCTTCGCGGCGCACGGCGGCGCGGGTCCACGTGTTGCCGGAATCGCGCCAGCCTGTGACGCCGATCTTCTTGCCGGCAAGGTCGGCGAGCGTGCGGATCGCGCTGTCCTTGGTCGTCACGATGCAGCGATGACGAAAGCCGCGCATGATGAAGTTCGGCATGCCGACGATCTTGTCGTTGCCGTCATGGCGCAGCTGGGCATAGCGGCTGAATGACAGCTCTGCGGCATCGTAAGCTTCGTCGGTGGCCAGATCGCCGACCAGTGTGCCGACGCGATCGACCTGGATCTTCAGGCGGGGCGAGGAGACGTCGCCAAGAACGAGCGGGGTCATATAGTCCCAATCGCGGAGTGCAAGGCGCAGCGTCACAGCCATGTTGGCAACTCTGAAAAGCTCTCGACAGGCCAAGTGCTAAATGTTCAAAAATGACTGCGCAAATGTTATTATGTTATTGAACATTAAATGGCCGGCAGATGAACAGCTCGATCAGCGCCGACTGGCTCGCAAGGACGATCGCTGATCGCAGCATCCGGGGCATCGCCCTGGAGACCAGCGCGCTGATCAGGGCGGGGGCGCTGCCGGTCGGGGCGCGGCTGCCGGCGATCCGCGACATCGCCTATGAAATGAAGGTCAGTCCCGCGACGATCTCCGAGGCCTGGAGCGAATTGCGCCGCCAGAAGATCATTCGCGGCCGGGGGCGCAACGGCACCTGGGTCAGTGGGGACCGCTTCATTGCCCAGCCGGAACGGCTGGCGAGTTCCGGCGACTACGGCGCCGGCGTGCTGAACCTGTCGCTGGCAATTCCCGACATAGCCCTGCTGCCACCGCTCGCACCGGCGCTGGCCCATGGCGCAACGGTCGAAAAGCTCAACAGCTATGAACGGAGCCGGGTCGTACCGGAACTGCGCGAGGCGGCCGAAGCGCGCTGGCCCTATCGACCGGAAGCATTCCTCGCCACCAATGGCGGTTACAATGCCGTCTACAATACCCTGCGCGCCCTTGTGACGCCGGGCTCGGCCGTCGCGATCGAGCATCCGACTGCCATGCGGCTGCTCGATATCCTCGAGGATCTTGGCGTCAGGATCGTGCCTGTGGCCTGCGACGAGCACGGCCCCCTGCCGGCCTCGCTCCGCGCCGCGGCGAAGGAACGGCTTGCTGCATTCGTGTTCCAGCCGAGACTGCACTCGGTTACGGGGCAGACGGTCAGCGCTGAGCGGCTCGCGCTGATCGGCGACATCCTTGCGGAGAGCGATGCGCTGATCATCGAGGATGACGGCGTGGCCGACATCTCGGGGGCACCGCCCGCGTCACTCGGCGTGCGCTTTCCGGAGCGCACCATCCATATCGTCTCCTATTCGAAGACCCTCGGGCCCGATCTGCGGCTCGCGGTGCTGTCGAGTTCGGCTGCGATTGTCGAACAGGTCCAGTCCTACCGGGCCTTCAGCGCGGGCTGGACGAGCCGCCTGCTCCAGGGCGCAACCTCCTGGCTGCTGCGTGACGAGGCGAGTCGGGATATCGTGGCGAAGGCCCGCACCGTCTACCAGCAGCGGCGCGACAGGCTGGCTGCGGCGCTGGCCGCGCGCGGCATCCGCACCGCGCCCGGAAGCGGCCTTTGCCTGTGGGTTCCGATCATCTCGGAGCCCTTCGCCATGGTGACGCTCGCCGCGCGCAACATCGCGGTCAATCCCGGCAGCAAGTTCTCAGTCCTGCCCAGCGCGCATATCCGCGTCGCGACCGCGACCCTGACCGATCGCTATGAGGAAGTCGCCGATGCGATCGCTCTCGCCCGGTCCCCCTGATCGCGGGAACGGGCCTGCGTTCCGGTGCTGGCGGATGCCGGGGTTTGCGCTATAGCCGGAAGTATCGTCAGCCAGCCGGATTGCCGCCCATGCCTGCCCGCGCCCGTTCCCTTGGTTTGATCTGCGGCTCGCTGCCGCCCGGCCCGCTCAATGCGATTACCGATGTTGCCGGCGTCCGTGTCGGCCACAGGACCATTTGCGACGGGGATATCCAGACCGGGTTCACGGCCATCCTGCCCCACGGCGACGATCTGTTCCGCGAGAAACTGCGCGCCGGTGTCGATGTCATCAACGGCTTTGGCAAGAGTGCCGGGCTGGTGCAGGTCTCCGAACTCGGCCAGATCGAAACCCCGCTTCTGCTGGGAAACACATTGTCGGTCGGAACTGGCTTCAATGCCCTGGTCACGCGCGCGCTCGCGGCCAATCCCGACATTGGCCGGACGACCGGAACGGTCAATCCGGTCGTGCTCGAGTGCAATGACGGTTTTCTCTCAGACATTCGGGCGCGCGTTCTGAGCGAGAGCGACGCCTTCGCGGCACTTGATGCTGCTATGGCAGGCCCGGTCGAGGAGGGCGCCGTCGGCGGCGGGACCGGCATGAGCGCCTTTGGTTTCAAGGGCGGCATCGGCACGGCCTCGCGCCTGCTCAGGCTGGACGGCAGGGATTATACGCTCGGCGTGCTGGTCCAGGCCAATTTTGGCAATGCGGGAGACCTGGTTCTGCCTGATGGCCGCCGGCCCGTTCCGCCCGCCATGCCGCACGCGGCCGCGCCCGAGCGTGGGTCCGTCATCATCGTGGTGGCGACCGATATTCCGATGGAGTCGCGGCAGCTGACGCGCGTTGCCAGGCGGTGCGGTGCGGGGCTGGCGCGGCTCGGCGCATTCTGGGGCAATGGCAGCGGCGATATCGCGCTGGCCTTCAGCACGGCCGGCCGCATCAGCCATCATGAGCGCGCCGATCTCGCGCCGATGGTCGTGCTCAACGAGAATCGAATCGATCTGCCGTTTCGCGCGGCCGCCGAGGCGACCCAGGAGGCCGTCCTCAACGCCATGCTCGCCGCGCCGGCGGTGGCGGGGAGAGACGGTCATGCGAGGCCTTCGCTCGCCGACGTTCTCGGCCGCTCCTGAGGACTCGCTGTCGCCCGTCGCAATCAGGCCGGTTGCGGCGCGCCATCGGCCGGATCGCGGACGGCCTGAACCGTCAGCCGCTTCACGTCGCCGCTGCGCGTCGTCCAGTTGATGGATTGGCCGACCGAGAGGCCGATCAGAGCGGTCCCGATCGGGGTCAGGATCGAGATCTTGCCCTGGGCAATGTCGGCCTCGGGCGGATAGACCAGGGTGACGGTCGTGGTCTTGCCCGTGACCTCGTCCTGGAACAGCACTTCGCTGCCCATGCGGACGGCGTCGGCAAGCTGGCGCCCCTTGGCGAGAACGCGGGCGCGCGCCACTTCGTCCGCGAGTTCCGCGGCGACATCGGGAAAGGTGTTGGTCGCCGCAATCGCGAGCTGGGTGAGCTTCTCGTGATCGATTGCGGTCAAGGTGATGCGGGGCTTTGCCCCGCCGGAGGTCCGGTTGGTCATGTGAACATCGTCCTGAATGAATGCGCGCCCGCAGGCCTCGCGTAGCAGTGGAAAATTGCGCGCAGGCGAGCTTGCACGATGCCGGACAATGGCGTCGGGGGGCTCTCTGCCTTCGGCAGACGCTTTCGTCGCTTGCGCTGATGGATGGGTTTGCGGGGCGTTGCCCGCTTCGACCTTAAGTCCGGAATGATGCCGATTCGGCGCCGGAAGGCCGACCGCCCCGAACCCGAGGCGCGCGGCGCGACGAATCCGGGGCTAGTTGCCCGCGATCAGGTTACCTGCCCGGTGCAGGCCGCGACGGAAATTGGAGAAGCGCGCCATCATGACTCATGACTTAGGCTCGCCGCCCGAATTGTCAAATCACAAGCCTGCCGGAAGGCCGCGGTCGCGGAGCGCAACGCTGCTCTGAGACGCGGGGCAAGGCAGGCGGGCCGACTCCGTCAGGCCCGATCACGACGCTCGATCATCAGGCCGGTATCGCATCCGGTCCATGATCCAACCTTCTGTGTTTGCATCGGCATTCCCGAAAAACCGCAATCCGCTTTTCGGGCCGCTGCCTTAGGCCGCAGCGCTGTAGGGGCCGAGCTGCGCGGCGTGCCGCCGCACGAGTTCCAAACCGAATTCCGTCGGGCGCAGAGCGGGGGACCGGTCGTGAATGGCAAGACCGGCGCGCTCGCCGAAGAGGCGCTTGCCGTAGCAGAGCAGGCTCTCGATCGACTGCATGATGAAGACGATTGCAGGCGAGACGTCGCGATAGGCGGCCTCCGCGCTGGGCTCGTCTCCAGCCATGAAGTGGTTATAGGCGCGTAGCGAGTGATCGATCGTGTCGGGGGCCAGGATCATGCCCGCGCAGCCGGCGCGCAGGTTGTCGACCAGTTCGAGGCCGCCGCGACCGTTGAAGACGGGAAGCCGCCCTTCCGTGGTCGTGATCAGCTGCCGAATGTCCACGGCTGGGCCTTCACCCTTGATCAAGCTGATATTCGGATGGCGCGACACCAGTTCGCGGATGTCTTCGGCCGAGAGGCCGCGCCCCATATAGGCTGGTGCATTCTGGATCGCGACGGGCAGGGAGGTCGCGTCAGCGACCCGGCCGAAGAAGCGGATATATTCAGCCGCTCCAAAACTGCCGACCATCGGCGGCTGCAGGATGACCCAGTCGGCCTTCGCAGCCTCGGCTGCCCTGACCTGCTCGATCTGTTCCGCGACGGACGAACCGTAGATCGTGAAGGCGAGCGGCACGCGTCCGGCAGTGTCCTCGGAAACCCATTCCATCAGCGCCAGGCGCTCGGACTGGGTCAGTTTGGACACTTCGGTGGCGAGGCCGAGCGCGGCCATGCCGTGCACGCCCAGCGCAAGGCAGAGCTCCGTCTGGCGGCGCATCGCTGCCCGGTCAAGCCGCTCCTGCTCGTCGAACAAGGCGTAGACCATGGCATGAATGCCGGCGAAAGGCGGCGCGAAGCCCATCTCGTATCCTCACGGTAGCGTATCGTTTCGAAGATCAGATGTTAAACATCAGATGAATAGTTGCAAGCGAAACCCGAGCGTGGCAATTTCATGAAAATGGAGGGTCGAATGTCCCAGGCTCATGGCATGCGGAAAGGCGCGAAGCCCGGAAAGATCGGCGCGATGGTCTCCGCGCTCGGCGCTGCGATCGTGCGCGGCGAGATCGCGCCGGGGGCGGTACTGCCTCCCGAGCACGAACTGGAGGCGCATTACCGGGTTGGCCGCAGCGTCGTCCGCGAGGCGATGAAGACGCTGACTGCGAAGGGGTTGGTGAGCGTCCGCCCGCGCCACGGCACGCATGTTCGTCCGGCCCAGGACTGGATGCTGCTCGACAGCGATGTCCTGGGATGGGTGCGGAACAGCGGGGGGCTCGACCGCAGCCTGTTGCTCGCATTGGAGGAAACCCGCGCGATCATCGAGCCGGCAGCGGGTGCCCTCGCGGCGCAGCGCGCAACGCCTGAGGATGTCTGGCGGATCAATGCCGCGCTTGCGGCGATGGACGACGGCCAGTTCGACCCGCAGGCAGCGATTGCGGCGGACAAGGCTTTTCACCTCGCCATTCTCGAGGCCACACATAACCCGGTGCTGCGCAGCTTTCGCGGCGCAATCGATGCGATCCTGAGCGCCATCTTCGACATCACCGTCGGCGTCTTCACCGGCAACCTGCCGAACCATGCCGCCGTTGCGCGTGCGATCGAGGCCCGCGACGCAAAGCAGGCGCGCGAAGCCATGGAAGTCCTGCTTGGTTACACCTACGGGCACCTGCTCTCGGACGGCGCAATAACGCCGCCGGATCTCAAGAAATCCACCCTTGGAGAAACGCCATGACATTCAAGACCCTGATGCTCGCCGCAGCGATGACGGCGACGAGCCTTGCCGCGTCCGCCGCCTGGCCGGAGCGGCCGGTCACCCTGATCGTGCCCTGGGCCGCCGGCGGCGGCACCGATGCCGTTGCCCGCATTCTCGCGGCGGGGCTGGAGAAGGAGCTCGGCAAGCCGGTCAATGTCGTCAATCGCACCGGTGGTGGCGGCGTCGTCGGCCATACCGAGATCGTCAATGCCAAGCCGGACGGTTACACGATCGGTCTGGCCACCGCCGAGGTGACGACCTTCTACTGGTCGAACACCGCACCCTTCACCTATGAGAAGCTGACGCCGCTGGCGCTGGTGAACTTCGATTCCGCCGCGTTCAACGTCGCGTCCAACAGCCCCTGGGCCAGTCTGCGCGCGGCGCTGGACGACATCCGCAAGCAGCCGGTCGGCCATTTCAAGATGTCGGGCATGGCGGCAGGAGCCGCCTATCACCTCGCTTTTGCCGGGCTGCTGCAGCTCGAGGGCATCGACCCGAAGAGCGTCGTCGTCGTGCCGAGCCAGGGTGCGGCGCCTGGTTTCCAGGAGCTGGCTTCCGGCGGCGTGCAGATCGTCCCGTCATCGCTGCCCGAGGGCAAGCCGATGATCGATGCAGGCCGCGTCAAGTCGCTGGCCGTGCTCTCGAAGGAGAAGACCTCGGCCTTCCCGTCGGTGCCGACGGTCAAGGACGCGATCGGCAAGGACTATGAGGGCGGTACCTGGCGCGGCCTTGCGGCTCCCGCCAATCTGCCGGCCGAGGTCACGGCACGTCTTGTCGAGGCGACCGACAAGGTGGCGAATTCCGACAGCTACAAGGGCTTCCTGGCCGAGCGCGGCTTTGGCTATGCCTTCGCCAAGGGGCCGGCCTTCGGCAGCTTCCTCGCCGAGCAGCACAAGCGCAATGGCGAGATCATGGGCGCGCTCGGCCTGCGCCTGCGCCAGTAGCGCCAGCCGAAGCCAGCCCGGCCCCGCGCCGGAGCATGACGCGGCGCTGGCTTGCCCGCGCCGCGTCCACCCCATCGTGTCCTTCGCGCCGGGCAGGTCTCCATGAAATTCAACGATCTCTTCGCCGGGCTGGTGTTTCTCGGGCTGGCCGCGCTCGTCGCGACGGCATCCTGGCATCTGCCGAACCCTTCGCAGCAACCGCTGGGCCCCTCGGCCTTCCCGCTGATCCTGTCCGGATTGCTGGCGCTTTGCGCCGCGATCCTCGGGGTCAATGGCGCTCGCGCGGTCGACCGCGGCCCGATGCTGGCCCTGGCCGACTGGGCACGCAGCCCTGCGGCGTTGATGAAGCTCGCGCTCGTGCCGGCCGCAGTGCTGTTCTACCTCTGGTTCTCGGAGGTGTTGGGCTTCCTCATCACGGCACCGCTGATCCTCTTCGTGCTGTTCATGGCGGGCGGGGTCCGGCCGGGCCTGGCACTCGCGCTCTCCCTGCTCGCGGCGCTTGCGATGCATTCGATCTTCTATCTCGGTCTCGGCGTGCAGCTGCCGTGGGGGCCCCTCGAACCGATCCGCTGGTGAGGCTGCCATGCTCGATGCCTATGTCACCGCGCTGGGGATGGTGCTCGATCCCTATGTGCTCGCTGTCATCACCGCCTCGGCCATTTACGGCCTCATTGTCGGATGCATTCCCGGCCTGTCCGCCACGATGGCGACAGCGCTTCTGGTGCCGCTGACCTTCTTCATGCCGCCCGTCCCGGCCATCGCCGCGATCGTCACGACCAGTACGATGGCAATCTTTTCCGGCGATATTCCGGGCTGCCTGCTGCGCATTCCCGGCACGCCGGCCTCGGCGGCCTATGTCGACGATTCCTACCAGATGACGCTGCGGGGCGAGCCTGAGCTGGCGCTCGGCATCGGGCTCTGGTTCTCGGTTCTCGGTGGCCTGTTCGGAACCGCGGTGATGATGGCGGCGTCCCCGGCCATCGCCGATTTCGCGCTTGGCTTCGGCTCGGTCGAGTTCTTCTGGATCGTCATGCTCGGTCTCGGCGGGGCAGTCTTCATTGGCTCTTCGACGCCGCTCAAGGCCTGTATCGCATTGCTGATCGGCCTGATGATCTCGCTTGTCGGCATGAACAATCCGGCCGGCCAGCCGCGCTTCACCTTCGACTCCACCGAGATGCTCGGCGGTGTCTCGCTGATCCCGATGATGGTCGGCATGTTCGCCTGCTCGGAGGTGATGCGCCACATGATCTCGGACGGAAGCGCGCCGCAGATCGTCATCAAGAAGATGGGGCCGATCTTCGCCAATATGTGGCGGCTGACCAAGCAGTACCCGTGGCAGCTTGTTCGCGGCAGTGCGCTCGGGACCGTCGTCGGCATCCAGCCCGGCAGCGGCGCCGACATGGCGGCCTGGATGTCCTATGCGATGAGCAAGCGCTTCTCGAAGACGCCCGAGAAATTCGGCACGGGTCACCCCGAAGGACTGATCGAGGCAGGAGCCTCCAATAACAGCTCGCTTGCCGGCGCCTGGATTCCGGCTCTCGTCTTCGGCATTCCCGGCGACTCGATCACCGCGATTGCCATCGGTGTCCTGATGATGAAGAACATGGCGCCGGGGCCGACGATCTTCGTCAACAATCCCGAGAACGTCTACGCGCTGTTTCTCGTCTTCGTCATTGCCAACCTGTTGATGCTGCCGCTCGGCTGGGCGATTATCAAGGTGGCCTCGCGGGTGCTGCAGGTGCCCCGCAAGATCCTGATGCCGATCATCCTGCTCTTCGCCATCGTCGGCTCCTATGCGATCAACAACTCGCTCTTCGATGTCGGGCTGATGCTGGCCTTCGGTGCGCTTGCCTTCGTGCTTGAGGAGAACGGCTTTCCGATTGCGCCGGTCATTCTTGGCGTGGTGCTCGGCCCGCTGCTGGAGGAGTATTTCATCAACTCGATGATCAAGTCCGACGGCAGCCTGATCGGCCTGGTCAATCGACCGATCGCGGCGGTGCTTGCGGCGGTGACGGTCGGGATCATTGCCTGGACGATCGTCGCCTCGCTGCGGGCGCCGAAGCATCCGGCAAGGCCGATGCCGCTGGACCTGTGACGCCGCTTGAAGCCAAAAAGGAAGGCCGGCAGCGATGATTGCGCTGCCGGCCTTCTTTCCATTGTGCTCTTTCCCCTGAGCGGACTGTCGGCAAGGGGCTCATCGGCTACCTGTCCCGCTCGTCCTCCGACGAGGGGCTGCTTGCTGTGCAACGACCAGCGATGCAGACCAGTTCGATCACCTTGTGCTCGGTACTGAGGCAGTTCGCCCGGTAGATGACGATCTTGCCCTGATCGGGCAGCCTAGTGACCTTGGCGTTGGCACAACCGGATTCGAGCAGGGCGCGTTGCAGGTCACCGTCGCTTGCGGCGCCAGGGGATGGAGCGGATATGACGAGGGCAGCGAGTGCCGCGAAGAACCGATCGCGCCCGCTGCCCGCCGAGTTGCGGGTCACCGCCGTGCTTACTTCGCCTTCTGCAGCGAGGTGACGGTGATCTGACCGTTGACGCGCTCGGCGGTGAACTTGACCTTTTCGCCGGCCTTCAACTCCTTGAGCATGGCCGGGTCGGCGGCCTTGAACACCATCGTCATGCCGTCCATGTCGAGGTTCTTGATCGGGCCGTGATCAAGCGTGATCTTGCCCTGAGCCATATCGACCTTCTTGACCGTCGCGCTCACCAGAGCTGCGTCCTGCGCCAGGGCCGCGCCAGCAAGGCTGCCGCTAACGAGCGCGATCGTGAGAAGTCTGCGCATCATGGTCTCCATCGTGATGTGAGGGTTGCCGCGGTCACTTGACGGTGATGGTGCCGGTCATTCCGGCTTCGCGGTGGCCGGGGATCAGGCACGAGAAATCGAACTGCCCGGCCTTGGTGAACTGCCAGACGATCTCCCCGGTCTTCTTGGGGGAGAGGCGCTTGGCGTTCGGATCGTCATGCTCCATGTCGGGGTTCTTCTGCATCTCGACGGCGTGCTTGAGGTTCTCCTCGAGCGTCGCCACGACCAGCTCGTGATCGAGCTCGCCATTGTTGCGCAGCTGGAAACGGATCTGTTCACCGCGCCGGACCTCGATCCTGTCCGGGATGAACTGCATCTTGCCGTCACGCTCGGCCATGGCGATCTGGATCAGCCGGGCCGGCTTCTTGGGATCGCCCGGCTTGCCATAGGCGGTCTCGTCGCCATGGCCGTGCCCGGCTCCGCCAGGACCGGCCAGCGCTGCGGCGGCGGAGAACATGACGGCCACAGCCGCCAAGCCGAGTTTCGTGAACTGCTTTGACATGGTTCCTCTCCCGAAGGGATGTCGATGGACGCTCAGTGGTTGGAAAGGCCGCCGGCCTTGGCCGCGGGCAGCGGTTTGCCATCCGGGCCGAGTCGGGGTTTGCGCGGATCCTTCACGCGCCAGTCGGCTGATTGCACGCCGCTGTCGGGCGCAGTCGCACGGGGTGCCTCGGTCAGCGTGGCGCCCTTGAATTCGTAGGCGACGGTGCCTTCCGGGTGCTTGAACCAGCCGGGGTCCTTGTAGTCGTTCTTGGCGAGGCCCTCGCGGACCTTCACGACCGAGAACATGCCCCCCATTTCAACCGGGCCGAACTGCGCGAAACCCGTCATCATCGGCAGAGTGTTGTTCGGCAGGGGCATTTCCATCGCGCCCATCTCGCCCATGCCGTTGGAGCCCATCGGCATATAGCCTGGCGCGATCTTGGCGATCCGCTTGGCAATGTCCTTCTTGCCGACGCCGATATAGGTTTTCACCGAGTGGCCCATGGCATTCATGGTGTGGTGCGACTTGTGGCAATGGATCGCCCAGTCGCCGAGCTCGTCGGCGACGAAGTCGAAGGCGCGCATCTGGCCCACCGCGACATCGATCGAGACCTCGTCCCAGGCGGCCGCTGGATCGACCCAGCCGCCATCCGTGCAGGAGACCTTGAACTCGTAGCCGTGCATGTGGATCGGATGGTTCGTCATCGTCAGATTGCCGAAGCGGATGCGCACCTTGTCGTTCTTCGCCACGACGAAAGGATCGATCCCCGGGAAGACCCGGCTGTTCCAGCACCACAGGTTGAAGTCGAGCATCGTGTTGACCTTCGGCACATAGGAGCCGGCCTCGATGTCGAAGGCATTGAGCAGGAAGACGAAATCACGGTCGACGCGGCGGAAGGCCGGGTCCTTGGGATGAACGACGAAGAAGCCCATCATGCCCATCGCCATCTGGACCATTTCGTCCGAATGCGGGTGGTACATGTAGGTGCCGGAGCGCCGCAGCAGGAACTCGTAGACATAGGTCTTGCCCGGCGGGATATGCGGCTGGTTCAGCCCGCCGACGCCGTCCATGCCGTTGGGCAGACGCTGGCCATGCCAATGGATCGTCGTGTTCTCTGGCAGCTTGTTGGTGACGAAGATGCGGACCTTGTCGCCCTCCACGGCCTCGATGGTGGGGCCCGGCGACTGGCCGTTATAGCCCCAGAGATAGGCCTTCATGCCCGGCGCGAGCTCGCGCTCGACCGGTTCGGCGACGAGATGGAACTCCTTCCAGTCGCCGTTCATCCGCCAGGGCAGGGTCCAGCCGTTCAAAGTGGCGACCGGCTGGTAATCCGGCCCGCTGGTTGGAACCAGTGGTGCCTGGGTCGAGGCGTCCGTCATGGTCGGCGCCTCGGGGACCGAAGCGAAGGCGGTGCGGCCGGAGACGGCTGTCGCACCGGCAAGGACGAGGCCGGACGAGCCGATGAAGCCTCTGCGTGACATGGTCATGGTGTCGTTCCTTGCTCGCTAATGGCCTGCGCCGCCGCCGTCGCCACCGGTGCTCGCGGCGGCGGTCGCTCCACCGCCACCGGTGCCGCCACCGCCGATCACGACGTGCTTGAGGTCGGTATGGGCGATCCAGAAATCGCGGCGCGCATTGATCGCGGCGACATTTGACAGGATGCGCCCGCGCGCATCGGTGATGAGCTGCGTCACATCGACGAGCATGCCGTTATAGTGCAGCAGCGACTCGTCCTGGATGATCTTGCGCAGCGGCAGGACGTTATTCTGGTATTGCCGAGCGATGTCATAGGTGGCGCGATAGCTGGTATAGGCTTCGCGCGCTTCCGAGCGGATTTTGACGGCCTTCTCGGCAAGCTTGTTGGCGGCCTGCATATAGTTCTGCTCGGCCTGGACCACGCGCGACTGTCCGAAATCATAGATCGGGATCTCGATTTCGAGTTCGAGCGTGGTGCTGCGCTTCGACTCCCGCTCGACGTCACCATCGGCCAGAGCCCTGCGCCCACGGTCATAGGTGCGCCGGCCGAGCAGATCGACGTCGTTGACGAAGCGGGTTGCGTTGGTGAGGCCCAGCGACTTCGCCAGCGCGTCGAGATCGCCGCGGGCGATCTGCAGATCGATCCGCTTGCGCAAGGCCTCGGCTTCGATCGCCTTGGCACTCTGGATTTGCGGAAGGGGCGCAAGATTGGCGGGGATCTGGAACTTCAGCTCGTCGCCCCACAGGCCAAGCAGCCGCACGAGGCGTTCGCGCTCCTGGCGCTGCAGCAGGCGTGCCTGGCCGAGCTGGGCGTCGAGCTCGGCGTCGAAGGCGAATTCGCGGGCCTGATCGAGCTTGTTGATGCCGCCGGACTCGCCGAGCCGCTTGAACAGCTCGGAGGCGGCGTCGGTGGAGTTCTTGGCCTGCTCGAAGAAGCCGACCTGCGCATTGGCGGCGACGGCCCGGTAATACTGCCGGCGCGTTTCGGCTGCCAGCTTCAGCACGGATTCGGCGGCGCGCAACTGGGCGGTCTGGAATGTCTCGCGGGCGATTGCGGCGCGCGCCGGCAATGTCGCAAGCGCGAAGAGGCTGCCTGCGACCTGGCGCTCGATCTCCAGTTCAAATCGTCCTGAAAGCTTGGAGATGCCAAAGCGGGGATTGGGCGGCAGGCTCGCCGCGACCATCTGTGCCTCGGCAATGCCGAGATCATTGAAGGCGGCTTGCAGGCCGCGATTGTTAAGCAGCGCGATCTGCACCGCGGAATCGGCCGTCAGCGGTTTCCTCAGCAGCTGGTCGACGCGAGCCTTGGCGCTGATCGCCGCCCCGGCATCATTGATCTTGACCACGTCCTTCTTCAGCTCGCTGAAGGCGAGATTCTGCGCCGGGCCGATGCCGCCATCGGCGGAGAAGGTCGCGCAACCGCCAAGGAGCGCGGCCATGCCGGCGACAAGGGCGAGGCGGGAAACAGACGGGAAGCGCATGATCGACCGGAAAGGGACGGACGCAGGCGTGGCCACAGTGATCGGTCCTTCGGTCATGGCTGCGGTCCAACGCGCCGATTGAGTTCACGCCAGTCCTTCGGCTCGGCCGGGCGCAGCACGGTGCTGCCGGCAGTGACGCTCTGATAGGCAGGGGCGGGGACGTTCACGTTCGGATCGGCCGGACGTGCGAGATAGTCAGGCAGCGGTTTGCCGGCGCAGGCGCCGAGCACGATCGCAAGGGTTGCGAGGAGGAGTGGTCTTGCAATCATTGCGATTCGGCGTCTCCAGCGGCGTGGTGACGTCTGACTAGCAACGGCGCTCCGGCCGCGTCCGTTACAAATTGTTGCGAAGCGATCCGCGCATTTGGCGCAAGCAGGCGTTATCTTGACCCTTGAGCCGCGTACCGATCACTCCTCGCCCGTCCAGTCGGAAGTCCGAAGTTGAACCCATTCCCTGCAAGCGTTCAGGCCGAGGATCACGGCCATGTGCTGGTGGTCGACGACGACCCGCAGATCCGCCTGCTGGTCGCGCGCTTCCTGCAGCGGCATAGCTATCAGGTCAGCGGCGCCGCCGATGGCGATGCGATGTTCGACATCCTCAAACGCAGCGAGATCGACCTCGTCATTCTCGACCTGATGCTGCCGGGCCGTTCGGGGATTGAACTCTGCCGCGATATCCGCGCGGTCTCGCCGGTGCCGATCGTGATGCTGACGGCCCGCAGCGAGGAGAGCGACCGCATACAGGGGCTCGAGGTCGGCGCCGATGACTATGTGACCAAGCCGTTCAGTCCACGCGAGCTGCTGGCGCGGGTTCGGGCCGTGCTGCGGCGCACGCGCATCCGCCGGGGCGAGCCGAGTGATCGCGCCAGCGAGCAGATAGGCTTCGATGGCTGGACGATGGATCTGCGCCGCCGGGAATTGCTGTCGCCGTCGGGAACGCTGGTCGATCTTTCGACTGGCGAGTTCGACCTGCTGCTTGCCTTTGCCGAACACGCCAACAGGGTGCTCTCGCGAGAGGCGCTGATGCAGTTTGCCAAGACGCGCAGCAGTGACGACCCTTTCGACAGGACGATCGATGTCCAGATCAGCCGCCTGCGCCGCAAGCTCGAGGCGGATACGAATGGCAGCCAGCTGATCAAGACCATCCGAGGCTCGGGCTACATGTTCACGCCGACCGTGCAGGCGCGCGAGGGTGAGCCGGCATGAGCAAGTCCCTCCGTCCGCGCTGGCCCGACACGGTTGCGGGCCGCGCCATCCTGATCCTCGTCGCGGCGCTGCTGGCTTTCCATTTCGCCGGCTACTGGGCCTATCGCGTCAGCGTCGACAGCATGGCCAATGTGCAGCGCGACAAGGCGCTGGCGGAGCGCATTGTCACGATCAAGCGCGCGATCGCCGGCAACGTGCACGATGCAGAGCGCGATCGCGTCGCCCATGATCTGTCGAGCGCGAGCCTGGAGGTGCACTGGAGCAATGTCAGCCTCGTCCTCGGTACCGCGCCGAAAACCGAACGCACGCAGGCGATGGCGGCACGGCTGAAGGAACTCGCGCCTGAGCTCGCATCGGAATCGTTTCGCCTGGGCTATGCCGATGGCGGGGCCCCAGGCGCCGGAGAGGGAGATGCCGATCGCCACATGATGCTGGTCTCGGTCAGGCTGGACGACGGCTCCTGGGTCAATTTCTCCTCGACGACGCTCGGGGCCGCGCAGCATGCCGACTGGAACGTGCTGGCGATCATGATCTGTTTCGGCGTGGCGATCATCGTCATCGGCGTGCTGCTGCTGCGCTGGGCGACGCGGCCGCTGCGCGACCTGGCGCTGGCAGCCGAGCGCTTCAGCCTCGACCAGGCCCCGACACCGCTCAGCGAGGTCGGCCCCGCTGAGGTGCGCCGGGCGGCGCGCGCCTTCAACACCATGGGCGAGCGCATCCAGCGCCTCGTCGCCGAGCGCATGCAGGCGCTGGCGGCGGTCTCGCACGACCTGCGCACGCCGATCACGCGTCTGCGGCTGCGCTCGGAGCTGATGGAGGACGATGCGACGCGCGATCTGGTCGATGCCGACCTCTCCGAAATGGAGGCGATGATCGATTCGACGCTCGAATTCCTGCGCGGCGGCGTCTCCAGCGAGGCGATCCGTCCACTCGACATCGTCTCGGTGATCGAAACCATCGTCGACGACCATATCGATCAGGGGCGAACGATCACGCTCAGCGGACTCGGTCATGGCCGCGTACTCGGGCGACTGCTCGCCTTGAAGCGCGCCTTCTGGAACCTGATCGGTAACGCGGTGAAATATGGCGATCAGGTCTCGATCGCCATATCGGAGACACCGACCGGCCTGAGCTTCATCATCGAGGATGACGGGCCGGGCATTCCCGAGCAGGAGGTCGAGCGTGCCTTCCAGCCATTCGTCCGGCTCGAGGAATCGCGCAGCCGGGAAACCGGCGGTACCGGACTCGGGCTGACGATCGCGCGCGCGGTCATTCATGCCCATGGCGGCGAGATCTTGCTCGCCAACCGGGCGGAAGGAGGCCTCCGGGTCACGGTGACGTTGCCGACGCTGGCTGCCAGCGAACAGCAATTCGCGGATGCGCTGACGACGGGGCGCTTTCCCTTGCCGGCCGCGAACCCGGCCCGCTCATGATGTCTATCTGGAGAGAACGATGAAAACCCTTGCTACCGCGCTGACGCTCGCGCTCTTCGCTGCTCCGGCGGCGGCCCAGTCGATCCAGGTCCATCTCAGCCCGACCTGCGGCTGCTGCAAGTCCTGGGTCAAGCATCTCGAACAGGCGGGGTTCTCGCCCAAGGTCGTCGAGAGCAAGGACATGGCAGCAAGCAAGCGCCTGGTCGGCGTGCCCGATAAGGTCCAGTCCTGCCATACCGCGATCATCGAGGGGTATTTCATCGAAGGCCATGTGCCGGCCCCGGACATCCGCAAGCTGCTGCAGGACAAGCCGGCTGCAATCGGCCTGGCTGTGCCCGACATGCCGGTCGGATCTCCCGGCATGGAGGTCGAGGGCGTGACGCCGGACCGGTATGAGACGCTTCTGGTCGGGGCAGATGGCGAGACGACGGTCTTCGCGAAGCACTGACCTAACCACCTGTGTTTGCAGCGGCCCGAGTAGCGCAATCCACCCTTCCGGCCGCTGCTTCAGCGCTGCAGCGAACCGTCGTTCCAGAGGAGCGCTGCCTGCAATCCCGGGCCGTCTGTGCGGTTGCTCAGGACGAGCAGCGCTCCGACGCGCCTGGCGGCGATGTCGACGATGGTCAGGCCGAGCCCTGTGCCTGTCGGGCTCTTGTGGCGACCGCGGTAGAAGCGTTGCGTGACCAGGCCGAGTTCTTCCTGGGGGATGCCGGGGCCCTGGTCGAATACCGCGACGCCGCGACCATCGGCCGTCGGACGCCAGGACACGACACCACCGCCCGGCATATGCTGGATCGCGTTTTCGTGCAGGTTGCGCAGCGCCAGGGCGAGGCTCTCGCGGTCGCCTGGCACATCCAGGGCTGCGAGCCCAGGGTCGATTTCGACGTCGATGCCGGCCGCCGGAGTCGCATTGTCGATGATCTCGGCGAGGAGCCCGCTGACCCGGACACGGCCCGAGACCGGACCTTGCTGTTCCGTTTCGAGCTTGGCGAGCGTCAGCAGCTGCCGAACGAGGCGGGCCGTCCGGTCCACTGAGATCAGGATCTGGCGTAGCGCGCCTTCCCTGATCGATGCGTCGGTTGTGGCCAGCGCGATCTGCGCCTGCGTCTTCAAGCCAGCCAGCGGGGTTCGCAATTCATGGGCGGCGAAGGCCGTGATCTCGCGCTCATGGCGGCGGGCGGCCGCAACCTTGTCGAACAGACCGTTCAGCGCCTGCGCGAGCGGCCGGACCTCGATGGGGGCTTCGGCCGCCGCGAGGGGGCGCATGTCCTCGGCGTCACGGGACTTGAGTTCCGCAGCCATGGTCGCGAGCGGGCGCAAGCCCCGGCCGAGGCTGAGCCAGATCAGCAGGCCGAGCAACGGGGCGATCAGCAGCGCGGGCGCGAGAAGCCCGGTGATCAGGTCGTTGACCAGCCCATGACGCAAGCCGATGCGATCGCCGACCATGACGCGGATGCCCTTCTGGGCATCCTCGACCGCGTAGACCCGCCAGCGTTCGCCATCGACCGTTCGATCGGAGAAGCCGGCGGCCTGATCGGTCAGCTGGGAGCCCGGCGCACCGCTGGAACGGGCAACCAGCCGGCCGTCGAGCGACCAGATCTGGCAGGATAGCTGGCGCTCGTAGAATGCCGGCTCGACCGTCGCGCCGGGTAGTCCGGCGATAGCGGTGTCCGGCATCCGGCCGGCGTCGACCAGCGAATGCACCATCTTCGCCGCCTCCTGCAGGCGGGTGTCGAGCACATGTTCCAGCTTGGACCTACTGTCGAGATAGATCCAGGCGACCGCGCTGAGCCAGATCAGCCCGGTGGCGGCAATCAGGATGACGAAGAGGCGCGTGCGCAGGGAGGTCATGGCCCAGGCCTCATTTCGTCACCTGTCTCATCCGGTAGCCAAGGCCGCGCACGGTCTCGATCACGTCGCGGCCGATCTTGGCACGCAGATTGTGGATATGGACCTCGACGGCGTTGCTCTCGATATCCTCCTGCCAGCCATAGAGCCGGTCTTCGATTTCACCCTTCGAGCGGACCGCGCCAGGACGCTCCATGAGTGCCGACAGCACTGCGAATTCGCGTCGGGAGAGCGTGACGGGCGTGCCGGCGACGCTGGCAGCAAGCGTTGCGGGGTCGAGCATGATGGCGCCCGCAGCCATGACGGGCGCGGCCCGACCGGCATTTCGGCGCGCCACGGAGCGCACCCTGGCCGCCAGCTCGTCGAGATCGAAGGGTTTGCCGAGATAGTCGTCGGCGCCGGCATCGAGGCCGCGGATCCGGTCTGCGACCTCGTCGAGCGCCGTCAGGAGGAGGACGGGCGTGCGGTCGGACTTGCCCCGCATCTCCTTCAGCACGTGGAGCCCGGACCCATCCGGCAACATCAGATCGAGCACCACGGCGTCAAAACAGGAGGTCGCGAGCGCGGCCAGCGCCTCGGCGCAGGTCTCGACGCGGTCCACCGTCGCCCCGGCAAGCCCGAGCCCGACCTTCAGCCCGTCCGACAGAACAGGATCATCCTCGACGACGAGGATACGCATTTCGGTTCTCTCCATTGGCCACGCCCTCCCTCGCTGGCGCGGCTTAAGGCTGGCTTAAGGTGGATTTCCGACCCGGGGGCATCCTTTGCGCAGCGCATGGCCATGCCGTCCGGCGTGCCGTGCGGTGCCAGACCTCATTCGTCCATCCGGACCCGGAAGCCTGAGCGGAACCCAGCATGAATCGCAGAAACCTCATTCGTATTGCGGCCGCGCTGGCCGCTGCGCCCTTCATCTCGCCCATGGCGATGGCCCAAACCATCGATGTCGAAGGAATCCTCAATGATCCCGAAGCGCCGGCTGGCGGGAACCCGAAGGGCGATGTCACGATCGTTGCCTTCCTCGACTACAACTGCCCCTACTGCAAGAAATCCGCCCCCGACCTCGCGCGCGTCGTCAGGGAGGATGGCAAGATCCGCCTTGTCTACAAGGAATGGCCGATCCTGGGCGAATCCTCTGTCCTTGCGTCGCAGATCGCGCTCGGTGCCGGCTATCAGGGGCGCTACGAGGCCGTTCACAAGGCTCTGATGGGGCTTCCCGGCCGGCTGAGCTCGAAGGACACGATCCTGACGGCGGTCAAGGGCGCAGGCGTCGACATGAACCGCCTGCAGGCCGATCTCGATGCGAATGCAGAGAAGATCACGGCACAGCTGCGGCGCAATCTGGCGCAAGCGGATTCGCTGGGCCTGCAGGGCACGCCAACCTATCTGGTCGGACCGTTCCGGACCTCGACGCTCGACTACAAGGGCTTCAAGCAGGTCGTCGCCGATGCACGCGGAAAGCAGGCGGCACGATGAGGCTGCAGACTCGCTCGGCGATGCTGCCATCGCGCCGCAAGGCGGTCAGGATGGTCCTCTCCGCCGTCGGCTTTCCGCTTCTGGCCGGCGCCTGCACGACGACCTCGCTGCCGCCGCCGCAGATCGCGAATGCCATCCCGACCGTCGACCCGCTGGCGGCTGAGCGCTATGCGGCGCTCGACAATGAACGCTTCTCTGTCCCTGCCGTTTCGCTCGAGGATCTGAAGCCGGCCTATATGCGCCAGCTCGTCGATTACCGGACCCGCGAGCAGCCCGGAACGATCGTCGTCGATCCCGAGGCACGCTTCCTCTATCTCGTGCAGGAGGGCGGCAAGGCGCTGCGCTATGGCGTCGGGGTCGGCAAGGAGGGGCTTGAATTCACCGGGACGGCGCGCGTCGAGCGCAAGGCGCAATGGCCGCGCTGGACGCCGACGCCGGACATGATCCGGCGAGAGCCCGGCCGCTATGCGAAATGGGCCGGCGGCATGGCAGGTGGCGCGAGCAATCCGCTCGGCGCCCGGGCGCTCTATCTGTTCAAGAACGGCAAGGACACGCTCTACCGCATCCACGGCACCAACGAGCCCTGGACGATCGGCGAGGCCGTCTCGTCAGGCTGCATTCGAATGATGAACCAGGACGTGATCGACCTGTATAATCGCGTTGCCGGCGGCTCCAGGGTGGTGGTGCTCTGACCGCGTGACGTGCCTCTTGCGGGCCTTCAATATACATTATATGATATTGTATATTGAAGACCCGCAAGAGGAGCGACGCCATGCCGACCGTCAGGATCAGCGACAGGCTCACCATTGGTGGCCAGCCATCGCTTGCCGAGTTTGCGCAGCTCGCAGGCGAAGGCTTCGCGACGGTCGTCAACAACCGGCCCGATGGCGAGGAGGCCGGGCAGCCCGGCACCGAGGCCGAGGCGTCCGCCGCAGCTGAAGCCGGGATTGCCTATGCGCACATACCCGTCACCGGGCCGACCATCACCGAGGCCAATGTGCGGGCATTCCAGAGAGCGGTCGCCTCGGCATCCGGACCGGTCTTCGCCCATTGCAAATCCGGAACGCGCGCGTTGACCCTGCACGCGCTGGGCGAGGTTATCGACGGGCGCCTCGAGGCGGCGGATGTCCGGGCATTCGGCGAGCGGCTCGGCTTCGATCTCAAGGGCGCGCAGGCCTGGCTCGCTGCCCGAGCGCTGCCGGCCCGGCCCGAGGTCAAGGGGTTCTACGAGCCGCGCAGCGGCAGCATCCAGTATGTCGTCTCGGATCCTGCGACGAAGAGCTGTGCGATCATCGACCCGGTGCTCGACTATGACGAGAAATCCGGGGCGACCAGCACGGCGAGCGCCGATGCGCTCCTGTCGCATGTCGCGGCGCAGGGGCTGACCGTCGCGTGGATTCTCGACACCCATCCGCATGCCGACCATTTCTCAGCCGCGCATTATCTGAAGCAGAGGACCGGGGCGCCGACCGGCATCGGTGCGCATGTGGTCGAGGTGCAGAAGCTTTGGAAGAAGCTCTATAACTGCCCGGCGCTGCTGACCGATGGTTCGCAATGGGACCGGCTGTTTTCTCATGGCGACCATTTCAGGCTTGGCTCGATCGATGCGCATGTCCTGTTTTCGCCCGGCCATACGCTGGCCTCGATCACCTATGTGATCGGCGATGCCGCCTTCATCCATGACACGCTCTTCATGCCGGATTCCGGCAGCGCCCGGGCCGATTTCCCCGGCGGCAGCGCCACAGCGCTCTGGGCCTCGATCCAGGATATTCTGGCGATGCCTGACGAGACCCGGCTCTTCACCGGTCACGACTATCGGCCGGGCGGACGCGAGCCGCGCTGGGAGAGTACGGTCGCAGAGCAGAGGCGAGCGAACCCGCATGTCGCGGGGATGGACGAGGTGGGCTACGTCGCGCTGCGCGAGGCACGCGACAAGACATTGCCGATGCCAAAGCTGATCCTGCATGCGCTGCAGGTGAATATTCGGGGCGGGCGCCTGCCGGAGCCGGAAGACAACGGCCGGCGCTATCTCAAGATCCCGCTCGATGCGCTCGAAGGTGCCGTCTGGTGACCCTGTCGAGCGAGGTGACGAAGCCAGTCGATATGGCGGCCCGCGCGGACGAGGTCGCGGGACTGCTCAAGACGATGGCCCACCCGGCGCGGCTGATGCTTGCCTGCATGCTTGCCGAGGGAGAATACGCCGTCGGCGAACTGGAAAGCCGGCTCGGCATTCACCAGCCGACGCTCTCGCAACAGCTCACGGTGCTGCGGGAGGCGGGAATTGTCGAGACGCGGCGGGAGGGCAAGCAGATCTTCTATCGCCTGACGGCGGACAAGGCGGCGCTGCTGATCCGCGCGCTCTATGACATCTTCTGCGAGCCGGAGGCCCCGCAACCATGAGTTACTGGCCCTCGCTCTTCGGCGGCATGCTGATCGGGCTCTCTGCGGCGCTGCTGCTGCTTCTCAACGGTCGCATCGCCGGCATCAGCGGCATCGTGGGCCGGCTGGCGCAGGGCGCTCAGGTGCCGGCCAACGCCGCTTTCCTGATCGGGCTCCTGGCCGGTCCGGTTCTCTTCGCCATCGCCTTCGGCCGCTGGCCGCAGGTGACGATCGCGGCCTCCTTGCCGATCATCCTGATTGCGGGGCTGCTGGTCGGCTTCGGCACGCGGATGGGCTCGGGCTGCACATCGGGCCACGGCATCCTCGGGCTTGCGCGCTTCTCCCGCCGTTCGATTGCCGCGACCGTCACCTTCCTGGTAGCCGGAATCGCTGCGGCCACCCTCATGAGGCTCGTCGGATGACACAGCGCTTGCCACGCCTGTTCGTCGCGCTTGTCGCCGGCGCCATGTTCGGCTTCGGCCTTGCGCTGTCGGGCATGCTCGATCCGGCCCGCGTCATCGGCTTCCTGGATATCGGGAGCGATCATTGGGACCCGAGCCTCGCCTTCGTGCTCGGCGGCGCTCTTGCCGTTGCGCTCGCTGCGATGGCGCTGGTGCGGCGAATGAAGCGTCCCGTCCTCGACGATCATTTCCATATCCCTGTGTCCGGCCAGGTCGACCGGCGGCTCATCCTCGGATCTGCTCTGTTCGGGCTCGGCTGGGGCATGGCCGGCTTCTGCCCGGGTCCGGCGATTGCCGCGCTTTCCATGGGGTTTCTGCCGGTCGAACTGTTCGTTGCGGCCATGCTGGCCGGCATGACGATTCATGACCGCTTCGTCGCCGCCGGGACTGCAGGCGGTTGATTCGATCCGTGTCAGTCCGGATCTGAGCCCTCAACGCAGCTTCGGATTCTTTGGCGCATGGAGTTTGTCCTGCCGCTCAAAGGGGCTGAGTGGCAGGGTCCGATCGCGGCGACTTCCTTGAGTGGCGCAGGCCCCGCGCCTGCGATCAGCGGCTCCGTCCGAATATCGCCACGCTTGTTACTCCCACTGGCCGATCTGCGGTGCCAAACTGCCTGACGATCAATGGCGATCAATGAGCGCCAAATGGAAGCGTGTTGCGTCCTGAAGGTGCGGGAGATCGCCTAAACCAGGAGGTTTCAGAGGCCATGACACAATCAGCCGAGAGCGGACGGAAAGGCGGACAACCGGTCATGCGGACACCAGCGGTCGTACCGTCGCTGGCATGGGAGGAAGCCCGCAAGCAACTGATCGTGAAGGAAAAAGCCCAGACCCTGGCCCGTGACGCCCTGGCCGCTGAGCGGCGGCGCATGCCGTGGACGGCCGTGACGAGTGCGTATGCGTTCGAGGGGCCTGCGGGCAAAGCCAGCCTGCTCGACCTGTTCGACGGTCGGCGGCAGCTGATCGTCTACCGCGCCTTCTTCGAGCCGGGCGTTTTTGGCTGGCCGGACCATGCCTGCCGGGGCTGCTCCATGGTGGCCGACCAGGTTGCGCATCTCGCCCACCTGAACGCCCGCGACACCACCCTCGTCTTCGTCTCGCGTGCGCCGCAGGCGGATATCGCACGGCTCAAGGAGCGGATGGGCTGGACGATGCCCTGGTTCACCCTCACGGACGGTTTCGATGCCGATTTCGGCGTGGACGAATGGCACGGCACGAACGTGTTCTACCGTCACGGTGGTCGGGTGTTTCGCACCTATTTCATCAATAACCGCGGCGACGAGCAGATGGGGAACACCTGGAACTATCTCGACATCACGCCGCTGGGCCGGCAGGAGGTCTGGGAGGACTCTCCCGCAGGCTATCCGCAGACGCTAACCTATAAGTGGTGGAACTGGCACGACAGCTACGTTGCCGACGCGGCGCCCGACAAAAAATGGGTCGAGGTGTCGGATGCCGGAGAGGCTGCCTTCCGGGACCGAAAGGCAGATCCAACGGCGTGAGCCGTGCCTCACGCCGTTTCCGAGTTCTGCCGGGAGAATTTTACGCCTGCGCTGCCATTGAGCGTTCAGGCGCCTGAAACGGTGTCCTGAACGTTGCAACGCGGTTCTGGCCGACGCGAGCCCTGCGGGTCTGGCCGGTCATGACATGGAGGTCGATGGCGCATCAGCGACGCAGATCGGCGAGGTCCGCCTCGATCACTGCGACCAAACCGGTGGGCAGCCAAAGGTACTGCATCTTGGCGCCAAGCTGAGATTGCGCCGCCCTATCGACGAGAACGCTGCCGAAGCCCGGCTGTCCGGAAGGCGTGACCACGTCGGGGCCGCCGATCTCTTGCCAGGTTATGAAAAGCTGCTCCTGCCGAACCTCGGTGGAAACCGACACGGACCCGCTTTCGCTGGACAGCGCACCATACTTGACCGCATTGGTCGCCAGCTCATGAAAGATCAGCGCCAGCGCGGTCGCTGCACTCGGGCCGACCGCAGCATCCTCTCCTTGAATGGTCACGCGATCTGCGTGGCCCTCGCGATAAGGGTCGAGCAGGCGTGACAGCAGCAGCGTCAATCCTCCGTCGCCGATCTCCTTGTCGACGACGAAGGCATGGGCGCGATGCAGGGCCTGGAACCGGCTCTGCAGTTTCTCGGCGAAGCCCTTGCTCGCCGGCTCGAAGCGGGCCGCCATCCGCACCAGACTGTTCACAACGGTGAAGATGTTGGCGATTCGATGCGAAAGCTCGCGGGCGATCAGCTCACGCTGCTCTTCGGCGCGGCGCCTTGCTGTAATGTCGATATGGGCCCCGACGAGGCGAACCGCGCCGCCATGCTCGTCTCTGGTGATTTCGGCCTTTGCGAGGATCCAGCGCGTCTGGCCGTCACTTGGCCTGATGATGCGATACTCGACTTCGTACTCGGTGGCAGGGCTTTTAACGGTGGCGAGGAAATGGCCCACGACACGCGCGCGGTCATCGGGATGAATCCGGGCAACCCAGGCCTCGTGGCTTTCATGGATCGCGTCCGGCGGTAATCCGTGGACGGCCAAATACTCTGGCGAGCGGACATTCTTGAATTCACCGTGGCGCAGGTCGACCTCCAGGCCGCCGATCTGCCCGATGCGTTGGATGCGTGCGAGCTCGGCTTCGCGGGCGCGAAGTTTGCTCTCGGCCGATTCACCTAGGTTGTTCAACATCTTGTCCCGGCTCAATCGGCGCAGGATCCTATATGTCGCCGTGCTTGACCACCCGCAATGTCATTGGACATGGCGTGGCAGCTTTCGCTGTGATCAGTTGGGAAAGCGGGGCTTCAGCGCGAGGGCCCGGCTCCTCCTCACAATCCCTGGCGGGCCTCGATCATGGTGCGAGCCGCCTCGCGCAAATTCGCGCGCGAGGCGTCACGCGAATAGAACATGTGCCCGCCGGGAAGGACCTGCAGCTTGACGCGGGCAGGATCGCCCAAGGCAGGCAGTTGATCGAGAAGCAGCTTGGTCTCGAAATAGGGCGTGACGAGATCGGTGAACCCGTGTGCGACGATGACCTCGAGGCGGGGATCGAGCGCGAGCACATTGCGGAGCTCGCGGATGGATTCGCGGTCGCCGCGACCCTGGCCATAACTCCAGCGGCGGTTGACCTCTTCGTTCAAAAGAAAGTAGCGCCCTTCGGGCCGCCAATTCAGATCGCTCGCATAATGACTGAGCATTGCGCTCGTCAGGGGGGCCGTGATCGCGCCCAGCACGGCGTCCGGCGCCCGGCCGCGCGCGGCTTCGGGATCGGGGTCGAGGGCCGCGACGTTTCCATCATAAGGACTGCCGACAAGCCCCTTGTTGCGGTCCAGCTCGCGCAGAAAGGTGGTTGCATCGACCTTGCCGCCCATGCGCTCCACGAGAGCCCGGTCGAGCCCTGTCAGCGCTGAGACCCTGTCGGCCAGTCGTTTGGTCGCGTCGCTGTCGCGTGGCCCCTTCAGGAGATCGGCGAGATAGTCGCCGGCAGCATAGTTTTCGGCCTCTGCGAGCGTCTGGTGGGAGAGTTTGCCTTCGCGCTCCAGCTTCACCGCGGCCATCGCCGGGAGCGACACCACCCAGCGAAGCGGCGAGCTGCCGGCGTCGCGCTGGTAGGTGAAGTCGAGTACCGGGGAGAGCATCACGATGCCGGAGACGCCGACACCGTCGCCGGTCTGCAACTCGCTGGCGATCTTGGGGGCGCGGAACCCGCCATAGCTCTCGCCGACGAGGAATTTCGGCGAAGCGAGGCGGTCGTTCAGCCGCAGCCAGTTGGTGACGAAGCGTGAGAGCGACTTGTAGTCTCCCTCGACCGACCAGAGCAGCCCGCGTGCCTCATCGGTGCCGGCGGCGAAACGGCTGAATCCCGTGCCCACCGGGTCGATGAAGACGAGATCGGTGAAGTCGAGCCAGGTATCGGCATTGTCGACGACGAGGGGCGGCATGGACGGGGCGTCGCCCTGCCGGCCGAAAGGCAGCCGCTTCGGCCCCATCAGGCCGAGATTGAGATAGGCAGAGGCGGCACCAGGTCCGCCGTTGAAGGCAAATGTGACCGGGCGCGACGAGGCGGGGACGCCCTGACCACGGTCGAGCACATAGGCGATATAGGCGATTTCGGCGAGCTTGCGGCCGGACTGATCACTGACCGGCAGCGCGCCGGCCGTGGCCGTATAGCGCAGCGTACGGCCGGGCAGGGTCAATTCGTGACGCGTGACGGAAGGCGGCGGCAGGGCTACGCCCTGGCCGGTGACAGGGCGAGACTCCTGCCGATTTGCCTGCGCATCTGCTGGGCCCTGATCCCGCCGCGCCGGCGCAGTCTCCTGCGCTCGCGCCTGGTCCAGGAAAGCCAGAGGCGCTGAAATGGACAGCCCGGCAACGGCAAGTGCGAAAAGCGCGCGAAATCTCATGGCATGTCCCGATGACGATCCCCAAGAACTTAAGCTGATCCAATGCGGAACATGCCAAACATCTCGTATCACGAAGCCGTTAGGTTCCCTGGGCGAGGTCGCTTCGGTAGCGCATCTGCGTGATGGTTGTCGGAGGTCTAATGGCTGTTGGATTGCCGACCATGCCGGCGTCCCAAGGGCGACTTGGCCACGCTGACTGGCTGAGCCGAACTGGTGCCCTGTCAAGATCTCGGGAACATGTTGGCGCTTCCGCCGTATAGGGTTTGACCTCATCGGAACCCCCGATCGATGAAGCTCACCGATCTGCACGTAATGGTCCTTATGGTGCTCGTACTCGGTGCGGCCCCTGTGTCGGCCTTGACGCCCGATCAGATCAACACGGCGACATTCGCGCGACCGATCCGTCAGGCGGCGAACGGGCCCGATCCCTTCATCGTGAAGGCTCAGGCCCTGCTCAGCCGGCGCAGCATCTCGCCCGGCGTGATCGATGGCGTCGATGGCGAGAACTTTCGCAAGGCGGTCGCGCAGTTCCGGCGCCAGGAGAACCTAGGCGAAAGCGACGAGCTGGACGAGGTCGCGTGGCTCGGTCTCGGCGGCGATACCGATCAGGATGTCGTGGTCGAATACAAGCTGTCCGAAAAGGACACGGAATACAAATTCGCCGACGCCATTCCCCGCGACTACGCCAAGCAGGCCAGGATGAAGCGGCTCTCCTACACGAGCCCGCAGGAGATGCTCAGCGAGCGCTTTCACATGAGCGAAGGGCTATTGATGGCGCTTAATCCCGAGCAGCGCTTCACCAGCGCTGGCCGCGGAATTTACGTCATCTCTTCCGAACGCTCTCTCCAGAAGGGCGCTGCCAAACGGGTCGATGTCGTTAAGAGTACGGGCATGGTCGTCGCTTATGGCGATGGGGACACCATCCTTTCCAGCTATCCGGCAACAATCGGAAGCACTGACACGCCCTCTTTGAGCGGGCAGTACAAGGTCACGCGCATCGCGAGGAACCCGAGATACACCTACAATCCCGAGAAAAACTTCCGGCAGGGCAAGAACGATGAAACCCTCGTCCTTCCGCCCGGACCCAATGGACCGGTTGGAACCGTCTGGATCGCTTTGTCGGAACCGACATACGGCATACACGGCACGCCGGAACCCTCGCGGGTCAGCAAGACGACGTCGCATGGATGCGTGAGATTGACGAACTGGGATGCGGAGGAGCTGGCCGACCTCGTGCGCCCGGGTGTGCCGGTGCGATTCCTGGATTGAGGGCGGTGTCAGGTCGCCAGAGACGGCGAGTTCTCGCAGGGATCGCGCTAGCCATTTCTCTGTTCATGTTCGGCTTCGGGGCGCTGGCGCGCGACAGCCAGGCAAAAGTGCAAGGCGTTTCGCAATCGGATCCAGCACGCGTGCTCGCGCCGCTGCCTCCGCCGCGGCCGAGCAGATTGGCCCCGCAGGCTGACTCCACTGCAAACGGGAATTCGTTGGAACAGCGTGTTCCGGCAGTTCCATCGACCTGTATCAGGGCCTTCGAGGAGAGCGGGGGTTTCGTATTGCCCTCGCAGAACGGCGCAAGCACGGGGGAATGTGCGATCGAGGATCCGGTGACGTTCCAGCGCTTGACCATGCCCGACGGTTCCAGGATCGAGTTGGACAGCGCGATCACCGTGCGGTGCTCTCTTGCGCTCGAGGTTCTCGCCTGGATCCGCGACGATCTCGCTGCGCTGGCGAGGCAGGAGAACGCCCGGCTTGCGAAGCTGACAGGGGTCGGCGGATATGCCTGCCGGTCACGAAACGCCGATACAGGTGCGCCGATCAGTGAGCATGCGAGCGGCAACGCTCTCGATGTCGGCGGGTTGCTGATGCAGGATGGCCGCGCCGTGGCATTCGCGGGTCAGGAGCCTCTGTCCCGCTCAATGCGCGACGCGGTGCAGAAGAGCGTCTGCCAACGGTTCGCCACCGTGCTCGGCCCGGGAGCCGACAGTTCCCACAAGGACCATCTTCATCTCGACATGCGCCAGCGCTCGCGAGGGTTTCGCATTTGCCAGTGGACGGTCGAATGAAGAGCAGTCCTGTTCTCCCCCCAGTCAGCATGCCAGACGCCGTCGGCGGAATGCCGATGGCGACGCGCTGGCGCCATGGCTGACGGTCAAGCCGGGTTCGCCTTCGCAGGCGGCGCGGGTGCCGCTTCACCGTCCGACCGCTCCCAGCCGAAGACGCTCCGGCCACCATACTCGGCGGAGCGCAGTCTCTCCTCCGTGACATACTCATCCAACGTCGGACCGGAGACGACGCGCTCCAGGCGCCGGCTTTCCCGGTCCAGACGTGCGATGGCAGCGAGCCTGTCGTCCTGACCGAGTTTCGCCCGATCGATGGCGGATTTCAGCACCGCGATCGTCTGGTCGTAGACCTTGGTGGGCACGGCGAACGGCTGTCTGTCCTTGCCGCCATGGGCGAGAGAGAAGCGCGCAGGATCGGCGAACCGGCACGGCGCGCCATGGATCACTTCCGCGACCATCGCAAGCGAACGGACCGTGCGGGCGCCGACGCCGGGCACGAGCAGCAATTCCGAGAAATCGGCGGGGGCGCTGTCGGCGGCTGCGGCGAGCGCACCATGGAGCCGTCGCGCAATGACGTCCTTGGGCCTGACCTCGTGATGTGCCGGCATGACGAGATGAGGTAGGGAAAGCTGCGCCGGCGACAGGACCGGCGGCGCCCGGTCGCGCTCCAGCGCCGCAAATTCCCTCACGATCCCCGACGGTCCGATGTCGCGCAGCAGATCGATCTGGCCGTTGCGGGAGAGGGCGGCGCGCCTGTCGGTCAGATTGATGATGCTGCCCTGGTTCTTGCCATCGATGGCGGCATGTGGCGCCTCGACGAAACTGCCCAGCCCTTCAGACTGCCAGTGATAGCGCCGGGCGAGGCCGCCATCGCCATTCATGCCCTGCTGCACCACGACCCAATGGCCGTCATTCCCGACGAAGAAGCCATGGAGATAAAGGTCGAAGCCGTCCTGCACGGCGGCACTGTCGACCTTGGCGACCAGCCGGCTCGCGGTGGCGAGCGCCTGTCCGTCGAACCCGACCCTCGCTCCAATCTGTTCGAGCTCGGCCGGTGTCTCGCGCGAATGGCGGCCCCGCCCGCCACAGACATGCAGGCCCAGCTCGCCCGACAGCGGAGCCAGCCCACGCTTGAGCGCGCCTATCACGCTGGTGGTGATACCCGACGAGTGCCAGTCCATTCCCATCACCGCCCCGAAGGACTGGAACCAGAATGGATGCGCCAACCGCCGCAGCAACTCGTCGCGGCCATAATGATGGATGATCGCCGCGCAGATGACCGCGCCGAGCTGCGTCATGCGCCGACCGAGCCAGGCGGGCACGCGGCCATGGTGGAGCGGAAGGTCGGCGCTGCCGGATCGCCGGGTCATGGCGAAGTCTCGCGAACGAAAGAGGAACGCCTGATATAGCCCGGCCTGTCCCCGCTTTCTACAGAAATTGATCCTCGTCGAGGCGGCTGGTCCTGTCGCTCCGTTGCGCCCGACCGCCGGTCGTCGCCGTGCACATCAAGATTCCGTTCAAATCCCGGCTATCTCGGCTGCAACCAACTTACCAATCCCCGGCAGGAAGCCGTCATCCTCTCCGATCGCTTCGCCCTGGGTGAAGACGGTCAGGATGAAGTCCTCGCCGCCAGGCAGGATGGCGCGCATCGCGTCGTGACGGCGAAATTCGGCGCGTACATCGCCCAGCCAGCGGGTCCGTCCGGCCTTGGACCAGATCCGCGAACCGTCCGGCAGGCCGCCGCCGAGATATCCGAGCAGTTGATAGGCGCCGCGGGCCCGGTCGGGACTTTCCTGGTCGCGAATGAGGTGGTCGCGCACCCGCTTCAGGCGAGCTTCCGGCAACAGCGAGGAGCCATAAAAGATCTCTGACATCAGACGCGCCATTGCGATCGGCGTCAGGCGGTTGTGGCCGATGGGAGAGAGATCGAGCCCGATTTTCTCGCGGCCGTAGCGCAAATCATCCATCAGCTTCTGGTCGAGATTGATGCCGACCAACTCGGACCAGCCCAAGCCGGCGAAGAAGCGGTTGATCTCCCGGCGGCGCTCGCACCAGTCGGCCAGGGCCTCCCCCTGCAGCAATGTGTCGCCGGTCGTGCCGGTGAGCAGGTCGATGATGTAGTTCGTTGCCGAATTGGACGACCAGAGGATCATGTCGCGCATCGCGCGGTCGAGTTCCTCATGCTCGGTCAACCGTCCCTCCGTGAGGGCCGCCTGCGCCGCGACGAGGTGAAAGACCTTGACCAAAGAGCATGGGTAGCTCCGCCAGTCGGCATGGCGGGCAGCTCCAACCGGTTTCTCACCAGCAGGCTGAGGGCGCAGCAGGACATAGGCGAACTGGTCCAGCGGGACACCACGTCCGGAATAGATCGAAGACGCATGGGCCTCGATGGCGCGGCCGATCCGCTGCAGTTCTGTATCGTCGCGAAAGAAGCTCATGATGTCCTCATGGCGCAGGCATCGGCCGCGCAGGAAAAGGTCAGCCCTTCGGGCGCAAGGCGGTGTCGAGCCCCTCGCCGATCAGGGCGAAGGTCACACCGGTATAGATGATGGCGAGACCCGGGCAGGTCGCGATCCACCAGGCGTCGAACAGGAACTCGCGGCCGTCCGAGATCATCAGCCCCCATTCCGGTGTCGGCGGCTGGATGCCGAGGCCGAGGAAGCTGAGCGAGGTCACGGCCAGGATCGTCAGGACGACATCCGCCATTGCATAGACGATTGCCGGGGTCACGGCGTTGGGCAGGACATGCCTGGCAACGATGTGCCGGTCGGTACCGCCGAAACTGCGTGCTGCCTGCACGAATTCGAGTTCGCGCAGCACCAGCACCTCGCCACGGACAATGCGGGCAAACGAGATCCAGTTCACCAGCAGGAAGGCGAGATAGAGGTTGAATTCCCCGGGACCCAGCACGCCGACGATGGCGATCACCAGGACATGGAAGGGGAAGGCCCAGAAGATGTCGGTGATACGCATGATCACGGTATCGACGCGGCCACCGACATAGCCGGAGAGCGCACCGATCGCCGCGCCCAACATGGCCGGCGCCGCGACACAGATCAGTGCCACCCTCAGATCGACGAGACCGCCCGCCATGACCCGCGAGGCGACATCGCGCCCGAGATCGTCCGTGCCGAACCAGTGGCCGAGTGAGGGCGGCTGCAACGTATTGCCGTAGTCGATGAGGAAGGGATCATGCGGTGTCCAGACTTGCCCCAACCCGACGAACAGGCTCAGCAGGGCGAGCATCACGAGGCCGATTAGCAGCGTCGGATTGAGGCGGCGCAGTCGCGTCATGGTTCAATCCAGCCTGATGCGCGGGTCGGCCAGCGCGTAGGCGATATCCGTCGCCAGGTTGATCAGGACCACGAGCACGGCAAAGACGATGGTCAGCCCCTGGATCATCGGGTAGTCGCGGGCGAATATCGATTCAACGAAGAGCGAGCCGAGCCCGGGCAGGGCGAAGACCGTTTCGATCACGACCGTGCCACCGATGATCCAGCTCGTATGTGCGCCGAGCACCGAGATCGAGCTGATCAGGGCATTCGGCAGGACGTGCACGCGCATCGTGCGGTTGGTGCCATTACCCTTGGCCCGGGCCGTCGTGACATAATCCGAGCCGAGCACGTTCAGGATGCCGCTGCGCAGGCTGCGGATCGTCAGCGATGCCGTCGCGAGGGCAATCACCAGGGCGGGAAGCGTCAGATGATGCAGCCGCGAAAGAAAGCCGTCCCCGTACCCGGAGGTGGGGAACAGTGGCACCCAGATCGCCAGCATTACGACAAGGACCAGCCCCAGCCAGAATGAGGGGATGGCGAGCAGGATGGTGAAGACGAGTTTGATCAGGACATCCACCGGCTTGTCCCGCTCGACCGCCGAGAGCAGGGCAAGAGGAACGGTGAGGATGACGGCAATGATGGTTGAATAGGCGACGAGCCACAGCGTCGCCGGCAGGCGCTCGAGCACGAGTTCCGAGACCGCGCGGCCGTGCACCACCGAACGGCCGAGGGTCCCTGAACCGATATCGCCGAGGAACAGCCAATATTGCCGCCAGAGCGGCAGATCGAGCCCGAGGCGCTGTTTCAGCAGCGCAACTTCCTCAGGGCCGCCGCGCGCCCCGAGCAAGAGCGTTGCCGGATCCCCCGGCAGCGCGCGCAGCAGGAAGAAGCAGGCCAGCGTGATGCCAAGCAGCACCGGCACCAGCTGGAACAGCCGTTTGAAGATGTAACCGACCATGATGAGCTTCTGAAAGAAGAGGCGGCCCTGCGGGGCCGCCGGCGCTTCACTTCAGCTTGACGTCCTCCAGGCGGAAATTGGAGGTCGGAAGCACTTCGAAGCCTTCGACATTGCTGCGATAGGCGTAGGACGTGCCGGGATAGAACAGGAAGACCGACGGCGCGCCCTCATGCGCGAGCTTGATCATCTCCTTGAACATCCCACCGCGCTCCGGACCATCGGCCGTGACGCGCTCCTTTTCGTAGAGCTCGTTGACCCGCTCGCTCTTCCATTCCGTGTGGTAGGCATTGGCGCGCTCGGGATTGACGATCAGAAAGCCGGCGAGCTGATCGGGATCGATCGTGTCGCTCGAGGCATAGGAAACCGCCATCTCGTAGTCGCCCGCCTTGGTTGTCGACCAATGCGTGCCGCCTTCGACCAGCTTGATCTCGGCCGTCACCCCGACCTGCGCCAGAGCGCTTTGCATCGCCTGTCCGAGCTGGCGGTGCAGCGGACGTCCCGAGTGGATCAACAGCGAGGTCTTGAAGCCGTCCGCATAGCCGGCTTCCTTCAGCAGGGCTTTCGCCTTGGCGACATCGTGGGAATAGGGCTTCAGCGTCGAATCGGCATAGGCCATGGGCGGCATCGGCGAGTTCGCGACCTTGCCGGTTCCATAGAGCAGCGCCTTGACCAGGCCTTCCTTGTCGACGGCATAGTTCAGCGCTTGACGGACACGGACATCGTCGAAGGGCTTCTTCTTCGTGTTCATCATCACGAAGTCGCTGCGCAGGACATCGGCAACAGCAGTCTTGATCGCGCCCGAACGGCTGAGGCTCTGCAACTGGTTGAGCGGGATTTCCAAGGCGACGTCGATCTCACCAGCCTGCAGTTTCAGGACGCGGCTGTTGCCTTCGGGAATGACAAGGAGCTCGGCGCCGTCGAGGTCGGGCTTGCCGGCCTGCCAGTAGGATGCGTTCTTCTTCAGCGAAAGACCCTGGCCCTTATTCCATGCTGCAACCGTAAAGGGGCCCGAGCCGATCGGCTTTTCGAAGAAGCGGTCGGGCGCCGCCTCGAAAGCCCTTTGCGGCAAGATGGCGGAAGAGAACAAGGCCAGGTTGTTCAGAAGCGGCGTGAAGGGCTTCTTGAGCGTGAGGATCACCGTGCGCTGATCCGGCGTCTCGATCGTCTCGATGCCCGAAAAGAAGCGCTTCCAGTTGCTCGCATCGCTGCCGGCCCGCTTCAGTGAGAACGCCACATCTGCGGACGTGACCGGGGTACCGTCGGAGAATTTCGCTTCGCGCAGCTTGAATGTGTAGGTCGTGCCGTCGGCACTGAGCTGCCAGCTCTCGGCAAGGCCAGGCTCGAGCTTGGTGGCATCCTTGCTCGGGCGGAGCAGTGTGTCGAAAATCAGCAGTTGCGCGAAGATCGAAGCGTTGTCGCTGGTGGCGATCGGATCGAGCGAGACGAGATCCTGCGTCTGCGCCAGTCTCAACACACCCTTGGCAAGGGCGGGGGAAGCAAGGCCGCCCATCACAGGCGTCATCACGGCGAGCGCAAGCGCGGCAGCCGAAACCATCGAACGAAATCTGGTCATCGCGATCCCCTGTGGTGCCGGTTCTATGCCGACAATGGCCGGCATCCTTTCATGGGCCTCCTAGTCTTGCTAATGAAAGATTTGGCAAGATCTTCAACCAGTTGGAATAGGGTGCGTCATGAAGCTCTCCTCACTGCAGGTCCTCGACGCCTTCGTCCGGCTCGGCGGGACCGGTGAGGCGGCGCAAGGGCTAGAGATGAGCCAGTCCGCCGTGATCAAGGCGTTGAGGCTTGCCGAGTTCGAACTCGGCTTGAACCTCGTCACAACCTTGCAGGGCCGCTTGATGCCGACGCCTGAGGCGCAGGCCCTGACCCAGCGGGCGCAGCCGGCTTTCGCGGCGCTCAGGCGGGCTCGCCATGAGGCCGACATGATGCGGGTCGGCATGGTCGACCGCCTCCGGATCGTGACGGTGCCGGGACTGGCCCACAGCATCCTGCCGCCCGCGATCACGGCAGCCCGACGCGCCATCGGCGATGCGGCACCTGTCGAGATCATGTTCGATCATGTCGCCGCCCATCTGGCGGCGGGAGATGCCGATCTCGCAATCACCTACGGGCCCCTGCCGAACGAAGGGCTGCGGAATATCACGCTGCAGGAAAGTCCGCTTGTCTGCGTGTTTTTTCAGACAGATCCATTGGCTGCGCGAGACGAAATCGGCCTCGAGGACCTCGCGGGGCGTCGACTGATCAGCTATGGGCCGGATGGTTTCAGCAGCGCCGACAGTTTCCAGCAGGCTCTGACCAAAGCGGGCCTTGCACCGCGGATCTCGATCACCGTCCGTCATACCGACTCGGCTTGCCATCTCGTGCGCGAGGGCTGCGGCGTCGCCATCGTTGATGGTTTCGTGATCAGCAGCGGATTGACCGAGGGGCTGGCCGTGCGGCCGCTGCGCGCGAGCCCGGCCGTCATCGCCTATGCGCATCATCGGGAAGGCTCCCACCTGCAGCACTCCGGGCAGGTCCTGCTCGCCTGCTTGATGGAGCGCGCCCCATGAGCGAACTCACGCCGACCCAGGCCGGCATCCTGCTTGCGGTGCATCGCTTGGGCACGACGATTGAGGCCGCACGTGCGTTCAACCTGACGCAATCGGCCATCAGCAAGATCGTGGCGAGGAGTGAAACAAGCCTTGGTGTGCCGGTCTTCGAGCGGCGCGACGGCAGGTTGGTATTGCGCTCCGAAGCGCGGGAACTGATGGCGAGCCTCGACGCGGTCGAGAGCGAATGGTGCAATCTGCGAGAAACCGTCGCGGATTTGCGTGCCGGGCGCGCCTTGCCACTGCGCATCGCCGCGACGCCCAGCATCGGACAGGGACTGGTTGCAGGGGCCCTGCGCAAGCTGCTGGCGACGCATCCCGACGCACGTGCTGAGCTCATCATGGGCAATCCGGTCGCGGAGCTTTCGAACGGGACGGCCGATATCGGCTTCATGTTCTCGCCGCGCGTGAGCGACGACATTGCTTTGACGCCGCTAGCCGAAGGCTCGATCGTTGCCCTGGTCCGGAAGGATGATCCTCTGGCTGCGCAGGGCAGCGTCGATCTTGCCGAACTCGCGGGGCGCCGGTTGCTCTGCTTCGATCGGGAATCGTCGCCGCTCGGCTGGCTGATCGCCAAGGCGCACGAAGAGGCCGGGCTCGTCTACGCCCCTTTCATGACGGCGCCCTACAGCATCACCGTCGCGCATTTGCTGGCCCGGGATGGCGATGTCTCACTCGTCGACAGCATGCTGTTCGAGGCGCAACGTTTCGATGGCCTCGCCCAACTGCAGATCACGCCGCGCATCCCGATCACGATATGCATGATGACCGCCCGCAGCCGCCCGCTGTCTCACCTGGCAGCGCGCATGGTCGAGATCATCACAGGCGGATAATGTTCTGACCTCGCCCCGATCATTGTCCCCATCGCTGCTGCCAGGCATTGGCCGCCAGGGCGCCAACGCACTCGATCAGCGGCGTTGGCACGCCCGTCCTGCGACCGAGTTCCGCAACAGCGCTGACAATGGCGCCAAGCTCCAGCGGGCGCCCCGCCTCCATGTCCTGCAGCATCGAGGTTTTCACACCGATCAATGTCGGAGGGAGTTCGAGGCGTGCCTCGAGCTCTGGCAGATTCTCGACCCCGAGCGCGGCGGCAACCGCGACACACTCCGCCATGATCGACTTTGCGACGGCCCTGACCGCAGGATCTCCCACGATCTTGTCGACCGTCGCCCCGGTCACGGCCGAAAGCGGATTATAGGCTGCATTGCCGAGCAGCTTTTGCCAGACCTCAGTCCGGATATCTGCGCTCTGCTCGCTATCGACCCCGCCCGCTCTCAACAACGCGACGACGTCTGCCAGCCGGCTGTCATGCGGCTTCAATGGCTCGCCGACAACAAGACGCTTTCTGCCGTTCCAGGCGATGACGTTCGGCGCGGGCCGGTTTGCACCGATATAGACGACGCAGCCGAGAACCTGACCGGCTGGAATGGAGGCCTCGATCGCACCGCTCGCATCGACCGATGCCAGCCTCCGGTCGCCGAACTGCGTTCCCAGACCTTGCAGATACCACCAGGGAATGCCGTTCAGCATCGGCAGAACGATCGTCGATGGCCCGATCAGGGGCCGGATCGAATCGAGACCGCTCGCCCAGTCATGAGCCTTGAACCCGACCAGAACGAGATCCTGGACCCCTGCGGAGGCTGCATCGGCGGCGACCTGCACCGCCACGGTTTCGGTCCCTGAGGGAGACTGGAGCGTCAGGCCCTCCGTTGCGAGCAGAGCAGCGGTCTCAGCGCGCGCGATGATAACGGGCCGCTGACCCGCCTGGGTCATATGCCAGGCAACAACCCCGCCGATCGCTCCTGCTCCAACGATTGCAACGCGCATGGTTCCGCTCACTGATGGACGATCGCCACGACTATAGGGGAGAGTGCTCGGTGCGATAGCGTAGGCCTGTCTTAGCTCGAATGTCCGGCGGACATGGTCGCCAAGTTTCCTGACATTCCGATGTCGGGCACACTCAACTCTTTGGCGATGGAGGTGTCTGTGTTGCGCATCGCGTGCGTCAGGCAGGCATTGCTCATGCCGCGCAGGCTCGTTTCGACCTCGTCGGCGAGGACCGCCGTCTTGAGTTGGGCCGCCGAGCCCGCTGCTGGCGACAAACTGCCAAGGATGATAATCGCGGATGGTAGCCTGCGGCGCAGGCGCTTGATGGCGTATTTCATATGAGCGGAGCTCGTGCCGTCGAGATAGCACAGGCAGATCAGGGCGGGTTGATCCGCTGCCAGCGCGGCGAGGTTATTCGTCGAGAGCGTGTCTGTAGGCAGTACGCGGGCCGGGAGCCCATGCTTGCTGAGGATCTGCGCCAGCATTAGGGCAGCAGCCTCATCGAGCTCCGATTGGGCGGCGACGCAAACCACCCGGTCTTCACCGCGGAAGGCCTCCCCCAGGTTTTCCGATGCCAGAATCGGCAGGTCGGCTGAACTTTCGGCCTCGTCGGTTTCTGCGATTGCTGCTTCTGCCTCGGGGTCGTTGGTCGTTTCTCCGACTGTTGGATTGCGGTCATCATGGTCGGCGAGGTCATCGACGACTTCCCGCACCGTTTCCAGGATCCGTGCCTGTCGTGTCGCATCAAGGACGCCGCGCGCCGCGTCGCTGGCTGCCAGCCGCAGACCTTCCAGGGCGACTTCGTCATAGTAGACGGAGAGGGAGCGCTCCTTGAGAACCTCTTCGGCCTTGTCTGCTGCCTCAGCGGGATCCCCGGCGAGCACACGCTGATAGAAGATCTCGGGAGCGGACAGTGCTGGCCGATCTCCCAAGAGGACATCGAGAAACTCCAGCCGTTCGACATGACGGCCCAGAACCACGAGGCAAACTGTCAGCGGAGTCGCAAGGACCAGCCCGATCGGCCCCCACAACCACGTCCAGAACGTGGCAGCAACGACGATCGCGACAGGCGAAAGCCCCGTCGAGCGGCCATAGACCAGCGGTTCGACAACATGACCGGCGAGCGGCTCGGCAACCAGAAACAGCGCGGCGGTCCAGGCCAGCATAGTCCAGCCGGGATCGACGGATGCAGCGATCACCATTGGGAAAATCGCGGAGAGGATGGCGCCGAGATAGGGAATGAAGCGAAGGATCGCCGAGAGAATGCCCCAGAGCAGGGCGCTCGGGACGCCGATCATCCAGAGCCCGGTGCCGATGACGAGACCGAAGCCGGCATTGAGGACAAGCTGGGTCAGGAACAGCCGGCTGAGGCGGCGAGCGGCGTCGTCGAATGCGGCTGTGGTCTTCTGAAGATCATAGGTTCCTGTCAGCCGGATGAACCTGTTCCTCAGATCCTCACGCTGCAGAAGGATAAAAACGACGAAGATCAGGACGATACCCGTCGTCGTGAGCGGATGGATGAGGGGAGTGAGAAAGGCTCGCAGTGTCTCCAGCGCTCCTGGCTCTGGCTGGTGAACCTCGACCGGGATCGGCCTCGCGTCCGGGGGGCGGACCGTCGGGTCCAACGGCGAAGCGTCCTTCTTTGGCCTATCGAGCTCCTTGCCCAGATCCTGCAGGACGTCCGCCGCGCGCGAGAGGACACCGCTGCCTGGGCCGGCCCCCCGCAGCGAAGCGATCTTCTCCCGCATCGTGCTCTGATAGACTGGGAGTTCTCCCGCGAGCTGGGTTGCCTGGCCGACCATGGCCACCGTCAAGGCGCCGAGCGCCGCGAAGGCGATGAGAACGACAGTGATGACGGCGAGCGAACGGGGAACCCGAAGTTTCTGGAGCCCTTTGACGAGTGGCGCGAGAACAAAACTGAACAGGATTGCGAGAGCAATCGGAACGAAGACATCGCGCCCGAGATAGAGCGCCGTCACGATCAAAGCGCCAATGGCAACATTGCCAAGGCCACTGTCGATCGCCCGAGCGGGCGCCGCCCGAGAGGGGGCGAGAGGCGCGATCGGACGCATGAATTGGTTTTCCTCGGCCACGTTTCATCCACTCAGCGGTAGAAGGTGCGCGCTGTTGGTCACTGCTGGCTGAACGGGAGATCGACCCCGATGTTCCAGCAGGTCTACGGATGCACCTGCCTCTCAGTGTCCGAGAACGATCTCAGACGTGCCCAGGCCCGTCCGGGCGCGAGAACGGCGGGTGACTGACGTCCTCAGTCGCATGGCCTAGCTTCGCTAACGAGCCTCGGGAACTCTGTCCGTCGCGTGGCGGGATTTGGCTAGCCGCGTACGGTCCTTGCCGAGACCGGTTGCTTCGAGAAGCCCCTTCCGCTTGGCATCGTAATAGTACCCATTGCGATAGTAGCGGTCGGCGCGGATCTGATCGCGATCGGCCACGAGCCAGGCTCCCCGCAGGTATTTGAGCCCATAGGTGAGATTGACTTCGGGATCGAGCAACCCGGCCGCCGGGCCGGCATAACCCATGGTTCGCGCCGTCGCGTGTTTGATCTGCATCAGGCCGAAATGGCCATTCTTCTGGGCGGTGGGGCGATAGTTGCTTTCGCGCTTGACGATTCGACGGACCCAATCCGCAGGGAGTTCGTAATGCGCGGAATGTCGTTCGATAAGTCGGTCGATTCCCGCGCGGTCCGAGCCCGGTTGCGGGTCAACGGGCTGTTCGCTGGAGTAAGCGAGCGGTTTCGCTGCCTCCGCGGAAGCGTCGTCCGTGGTGGTGCATCCCGCAATCCCGGCAGACAGCAGGATGATACCGGCTGCAACAAGACATCTTTGCCAAGACAATCTGGCCTCCATCAGCTGATGAACCTGCTCACGGGGACGCCAACAACTCCTGATCCTAGGCTCAACTACCCCAGGCTCCAAGGTACGCGGACTTGCGGCAACTCTGCGGCGGACGATCTGGACACGTGACGGGTGGCTTCCTGCCCAATGACGCTCGATATTGGTTCGGGGATTTGGTGAGGCCGGTCCGGCTGGAGCGTTCGAAGTTAGCTACGCTCCCCCTGTCATCCCGCCAGCGTCGGCAGGACTGCGGAGCAGATTGATGAAGCAATCGGGCAGTCACCCATTGGCCGGGAAGAGGCAGCGAAAAAGCTGGTTCGCGAACCAGGAGCGCCCATGTGCACGCGCCGTGACGGCGGCTGCGTCAGGCCCTTGTTTCTTCTAGCTTAATTCCACCAGGAAAGGCCTGGTGGAGCTGAGGGGATTCGAACCCCTGACCTCTGCAGTGCGATTGCAGCGCTCTCCCATCTGAGCTACAGCCCCAAGGCGCTGGCCTTCTAGGCCTTGCGTCGCGTGAATGTCAATCGCCTGCGCCGGGAGTTTTTCGGCGATGGCGAAATCTTTCCGCGTCACCAGCCTGAAGACGACAAGAGGAATGTCGATGCGTGCCGTTCTCGACGTGGTGATGCTCGCGCTGAACATCTACACTTGGCTCCTCATCATATCAGCGGTTTTGAGTTGGCTGATCGCCTTCAACGTCGTTAATACCCGCAATCAGTTCGTCTCCTCGGTCTGGGATTTCCTCTATCGGGTGACCGAGCCGGTGCTCAGGCCGATCCGGAACATGCTGCCCAATCTCGGCGGTATCGACATCTCGCCGATCATCCTGCTGCTGATCATCTTCTTCATCGAGCGCGTGATCGAGCGCTATCTGTACCCTGCCGTATTCTGAGATGGCCGTTCCCTGGACGGCGACGCCCGGGGGATTGCGGCTGAGCGTCAGGCTGACCCCGCGCGGTGGGCGCGACGGGGTCGACGGCATCGAGGTCCTCGCGGACGGCCGTGCCGTGCTCAAGGCACGGGTGCGGGCCGCGCCCAGCGAGGGGGAGGCCAATGCGGCGCTGATCGCCTTGCTGGCGCGCAGCTTGTCGGTCTCCCGCTCCGCCGTGACACTGGCTGCCGGAAGCACGGCGCGGCTCAAGAATCTGCTGGTTGCGGGGGAAACCGACCTGCTCGCGGCGCGGCTGGAGCAGCTCCTTGCGTCGGGCTAGGGGCTCTTCGCTCCTCCCGCGCTGCACAAATCTCTTGACGAAGGCGGCCAGTTCCTGTCCGAACAAGGGCAATGGACACACCCCAGTCTTTTCCTGAGCGGCTCACGGAAGGCTATCGCGTCTTCCTCGACGAACGTTTCTCGCGCGAGAGGAGCCGCTATGAGGAGCTCGCCGAAAGCGGCCAGACTCCCAAGATCATGCTGATCGGTTGCTGCGACTCGCGTGTCGCGCCCGAAACCATCTTCGATGCGCGCCCCGGCGAAATGTTCGTGGTGCGCAACGTCGCCAATCTGGTTCCGCCATTCTCGCCCGACGATCAGCTGCACGGCACCTCGGCCGCGCTCGAATATGGCGTTCAGGCGCTGAAGGTCGAGCATATCGTCGTGATGGGCCATGGCCGCTGTGGCGGCATCCGCGCCTTTGCCGATGATGCGCAGGGGCCGCTTTCGCCCGGCGATTTCATCGGAAAATGGATCACGCTGATCAATCCGGCAGCACAGCGCAGTGGCGGCCGCGGCCGCAACGAGGACCTAGAAACCTATGTCGAGCGCCTGGCGCTGGCCTCGATCCAGCAATCGCTCGCCAATCTGCGGACGTTTCCCTGCATCAGCATCCTCGAGGGCAAGGGCCGGCTGAAGCTGCACGGTGCCTATTTCGCCGTCGCGACCGGCGTGCTGATGGTGCTCGATGCCGCGACCGGACAGTTCGTTCCGGCCATTGGCGAGATGCCCAAAAAGGTGCAGACTATCCGCTGCAGCGAAGCCGGATGAGGGCGAAAATTTAGCTGCTCCGCCCCCCATGACGGCGGGCGCGGCTTGCGCTAGATTGTCGCTTCCCGGTCACTGATTTTTGAAGCTCGCATGTTCGATCGTCGTAAGCCCTCGGCTCCCGCTCCCTTCGTCACCCACGAAAATATCGAAGCCAAGATCAAGTGGTTCGACCCTGAGAAGGGCTTCGGATTCGCGTCTCCTGCCGACGGATCCGGCGACGTTTTTGTGCATGTCTCGTCCATCGGTCCGCTCGATCCGCAGGATCTGCAGCCGGGTGCGACGATCGTTGCCGATCTCGGCGAAGGCCGCCGCGGTCTTCAGGTCGTGGCCGTGCACGAGATCGACGCCTCGACCGCAACGCCCGCCGCCCCGCGTGGCGAGCGTGCTCCGCGCCCGTTCTCGCCGCGCCCGCCGCGTGACGATTTCGGTGGTGGCGGCTATGGCGGCGGCGGTGGCGGTGGTTATGGTGGCGGTGGTGGTGGCTACGGTGGCGGCGGTTACGACCGCGGCGATCGCGGCGGCTTCGGCGATCGCAACAGCGCCCCGATGGAAGGGCCCTATGACGGTGCCGTCAAGTTCTTCAACTCCGATCGCGGATTCGGCTTCATCGCGCCTGACAATGGCGGACCGGATGTGTTCCTGCATGTCAGTTCGCTGAGCCGCAGCGGCCTGCAGCCGCCGATGGACGGCCAGCGCGTGCGCTTCTCGATCCGCGCCGGCAAGAAGGGCCCGGAAGCTGCGAACGTCAGTTTCATCTGATCGTTGCTTTTGCACCGACCTGATCCAAGGCCCGCCGGTTTGGCGGGCCTTTTTGTTTCGCGATCGGTGCTCGCGGTTCGGGCGCGAGTTCGGGGCGCTTCCTTTGAAACGCGGCGCCGGTTTGGGTGGTGGTAGGCGGTCCTTGGCAAATTGGCGGGATCCAGAGGGCAAGCCCGAGATAGGGGAGCCGAAATCACGATGAGTCTGATCGATAAAGTATCGACGGTTCTGCGACAGGCAGCTGCAGAGGCGATTTTGCCGCGCTTTCGCAATCTGACCGCGCGTGATGTGGAGGAAAAGTCCCCGGGAGAACTCGTCACCGTTGCCGATCGGCATGCCGAACGGTTGATCGGCGAGCAATTGCTGCTGCTTGATCCGTCCGCCAGGGTCGTGGGCGAGGAAGCCTGCGCAAAGACGCCAGCATTGGCTGACACTCTCGATCGGGGCACCGTCTGGTTGATCGATCCGCTGGACGGCACCGGAAATTTCATTTCCGGCCGAGGGCCATTTTCGATCATGCTCGCACTGCTGCGCGAAGGCGAGGCCGTCGCAGCCTGGATGCTCGATCCGTTGTCGGATCAGCTTCATGTTGCCGAGCTGGGCAGCGGCGCCCAGATCAATGGAGTGCCTGTGGTCGCTGATGGGAAGCCGGATGGGCTGCGGAGGGGCTCTATCTCCACTCGTTTCCTGCCGCCTGACGTGCTTGAGGCCATCGAGGCGCGCTCGGATCGAGTGCCCTTGATCGTGCCGCCGCTGCTTTGCGCGGGGGCCGAATATCCTGCCATTGCTACTGGCGAGCGCGATTTCGCCGTCTTCTGGCGAACGCTGCCATGGGATCATCTGCCCGGAGCGTTGTTCTTGAGCGAGGCTGGCGGCCGCGTCGCCCGCTGGGATGGTTCACCCTATCGCGCCGGACAAGACGGTTCTGGCTTATTGGCAGCGCGCACGCCCGATCATTGGCGAGCGACGCACATTGCGCTCTTCGATTGGCGCAATGATCGCGCAGGGGCGAGTGATTCTTGGTTGCGAGCGCTCGACTAGACCCGTTCGAGCGCGCGATGCGGGAGGTCAGGCAAGGTCAGGCCGATGGCATCGCCTGGGCGGATTTCGCCGCCCGCCAGAACGATCGCCATGATCCCGGACTCGCGCACGAGCCGGCCCTCGGAAACGCGCCCGAGGACAGCGGAGAGGAGCCCGGGACGGAAGCAGGCTCTCTGGCACAGAGCGCGTGGCTTGGCGAGCGGGGCGCTATTTGGTCAGGATCAACCGGTCGCGGGCGGTGACGCGCAGGCGATAGGCTTCGCCAAGATGCATCAGGATGACCTCGCGTCCAGTGCCGACCAGTTGACGGACGTCGACGACCGGGACGTCCGATTGTCCGGGGTGGGGTGCTGTTTTGCCAGCAAGATCAGATGGCGGAACGGAACTCATCGCAGCGATCCAAATCGACAATCTGCAGGAGGCAGACAAGGTTCGGCGCTGATCTTCCGTAGAGCTTCAGTATTGAACGATAATCATTACAAACTACGTCGGTATCAGCCTATGAATTAGGTCGCTTTCAATCGCTCCGTCAAGGCGGTGGTCCTGTTGCGACTTCGAGCAACTGCTTCCGCACGAAAAAGCCGGACCTGCGGGGCAGGTCCGGCTTGCGACTGGCGTCGGAATGCTTCGGGGATCAATGATCCGCTTCGAGTCCGCCAATATGCTTCTGGGTGTAGAGTTCGATGCCGACGCGCTCGATCAGGTCGAGCTGGGTCTCGAGGAAGTCGATATGACCTTCCTCATCCTTCATCAGCGCCTTGAACAGGTCCTCGGACGGGTAGTCGCCGACCTCGCGGCAATACTTGGCCGCTTCCTGATAGAGTCCGCGCGCCTCGACCTCGGCCTTGAGATCGCACTCGATCACTTCCTTGACGTTCTCGCCGATGCGCAGCGCGTCAAGCGTCTGCAGATTGGGGAAGCCCTCTAGGAAAAGGATGCGGTCGACGAAACGGTCGGCATGGACCATTTCCTCGATCGATTCCTTCTTCCAGGTCTTGGCCATCTCCTTCAGCCCCCAATTGTCGAGCATCCGGTAGTGCAGCCAGTACTGATTGATCGCGGTCAGCTCGGAGCGGAGCCCCTTGTTGAGGTATTCGATGACCTTCTTGTCACCCTTCATCGCAGCTCTCCTCGGGCTCGCATCACATTAGAATGATCCTAATGTAGAGCGGCAATTCGGAGAATGAAAGGGAGAAGTCGCGCCAGGACCGGGAAATATCGACGTGGCCCGCGGCCGAGAAGCCTCAGGCCGCGATCGTGTCTTCCTCGATCGCCAGCCCGTCCATCATCTGGGTGACGGAGACATGTACCGCGCATTCAACGTCGCGACTGGCGCAGGAATGGCATTGGCTGGCGCAGGCGGCGCGGGCCTCAGCAAGAATGGCTCTGACGGCCCGGGCGCAACGTCCGCAGTCCGGGCTGCAGCCCAGACAGTCATAGGCCTCGCCAGCCGTCACCGGTCCAGTGCCATCGGGGGCAATGGTTCCCTTGATCTGCCGGCAGGACAGGACGTTGCAGGAGCAGACGATCACGCGTGGTGCCCAGCTCCGGCGGCGACCCGGGTCTCGACTTCGGCGCCATCGGCGTTGCGCAGGCGGACAATGACCTCCACGGACGAGATCATCATGCCTTCCGGGGCGACGGGCAGGCCGGAGACCTGGATTTCCGAGCCAGGGATGTCGACGACGGTTTCGTCGTCCTCGTTATAGAAATGGTGATGCTCCGACACATTGGTGTCGAAGAAAGTCTTGGGGCCGGACACCGAAACCTGGCGGAGCAGGCCAGCTTCCGAGAACTGCCGCAGCGTGTTGTAGACGGTCGCGAGGGACAGCGGTTCGCGGGCGCGCAGTGCCTCCTCATAGAGCATTTCGGCGCTGACGTGCCGGTCGCCCTTGGCGAAGAGCAGCCAGCCCAGCGCCATGCGCTGCCTGGTCGGACGCAGGCCAGCATTGCGTAGCCGCGTTTTCACCGCGCTGATCGGGCAGGAAGCAGGGCTCTTCTGCGGCCACGGAATCTGTTCCGCGGCAGCACGGGCCTGGCTGGGATCCTTCACGGGCAAAACGCTCATCGGTACGCCTTCCACATCGCCGGCATGCCGGCCTCGTAGTTTAGAAAACATCTAAACTACTGATATCATTGCTATATTTGGCGGGACTCCGCGCGAATGTCAATCCGGAGCCGGCTGCGACACGGTGCACCACGTCCCGGTGCGGCTAGTGCCCGGCCTCGGCGGGGGCCGCTTTCGGCGGCTTGCGCATGAACACGGCCAGCACGACCAGCCCTGCAAAGATCCAGGTCAGGCCGAGAAAGACATCGCCGAAGGCCATGACCAAGGCCTCGCGATGGGCGAGTTGGCTGATTTTGGCGAGCGCCATCGCCTCGGCATTGGCGCCATAGCCGGCGAAAAGCTGCATCATCTGGGCCAGCCTCTCTTCGGCGACCTGGCTGCCGACAGCGACAGCTTCATGCAGCCGGGTGATGTGCAGGTCGGTCCGGGTGTTCAGCAGCGTGTTGATCACGGCGAGGCCCACCGCGCCGCCAAGATTGCGCGTCAGGTTGTAGAGGCCCGATGCGTTCTTGAGCTGCGCCGGAGGCAAGGTGCCGAGCGCCAGATTGTTGATCGGCACCATGCACAGCATCAGCGAGACGCCGCGCAGGATCTGGGGCAGCAGCAGTTCGTGGAAGTCCCAGTCCTTGGTGATGAAGGACGCGAGATAGGTGCCGGCGGCGAAGCCGGCGAAACCGATCATCATCATCACGCGTGGATCGAGCTTCTGCGACAGCTTGCCGGCGACGGGCGCCGTCAGGAACATGCACAGGCCGGTGACGAACATCGTCTCGCCGATCATCAGCGCGTCATAGCCGCGGATGCGGCCGAGAAAGACGGGGTAGAGATAGGTCAGCCCGTAGAGGCCAATGCCCATCGTGAAGCTGAAGAGCGAGCCGAAGGCGAAGTTGCGGTTGGTGAAAGCGTAGAGATCGACGAGCGGATCCTCGCGCGTCAGCGCCCGCCAGAAGAACAGGACCGCGCCCACCAGCATCAACGCGGTGAAGAACACGATCTCGTGGCTCTGGAACCAGTCGAGCCGCGTGCCTTCCTCCAGCACATATTCGAGGCTGCCGAGGAAGGCGGCCATGCTGGCGAGGCCGAGCCAGTCGAAACGCTTGAGCAGGCCGGGCTGCGGCTTGTCGAAATCGATCAGCGTCCAGGCTGCGATGGTGACGCCGATGCCGGGGATGACGTTGACCAGGAAGAGCCAATGCCAGGAGAAGGCATGGCTGAGATAGCCGCCGACCGTCGGGCCGATGGTCGGCGCGAGCGTCGCGACAAGCCCGATCAGCGGCGAGACGATCGGCCGCTTCGAGGCCGGGAAGATGGTGAAGGCGGCCGCGAAGACGCCGGGAATCATGCCGCCGCCGATGAAGCCCTGGACCGCGCGCCACAGGATCATCTCGTTGATCGAGGACGACATCGCGCACAGCACGCTCGAGACCGTGAACCCGGCTGCGGCGATCGAGAAGAAGACGCGGGTCGACAGCGCCCGGCTGAGATAGCCGGAGAGCGGGATCATGATCACTTCTGCGATCAGATAGGCGGTCTGGACCCAGGCGATCTCGTCGGCGCTGGCTGACAGGCCCGCCTGGATCTCGGCCAGCGAGGCGGAGACGATCTGGATGTCGAGGATCGCCATGAACATGCCGAAGACCATCGCCAGGAAGGCGAAGATCCGCCGCATCGGGATGGCGTCGGAGGCCGCCGGCGCGCCGGCTGTCAGTGTTGCAGTGGCCATGACGGCCTCGTCTTCCTGGCGCCCTGCACCGTCGCCCTGGCCAAGCGGCATTGGCCGCGCAAAGCCGGGGTCAATCGGTGGGCGTTACGGCTGCATGGATTCCGGATCGTCGCGACGCGCCATCCGGAATGGGTCTTGTGGTTCCGTTCAGGCCTGAGGGCGCGGGTCGATCTTCACCACGACCGACATGCCCGGGCGCAGCGCATGGCGCGCAATGGCCTGCGGGCTGAGCGTGATGCGCACCGGGACGCGCTGGACGATTTTGGTGAAATTGCCGGTGGCGTTGTCAGGAGGCAGCAGCGAGAACACCGAGCCCGTGCCGCCGGAAATGCCGCTGACGACGCCGTCAAACACCTGATCGGGCAGGGCGTCGACCGTGACCCTTGCCTTGTCGCCGATCTTCAGGCCGCCAACCTGCGTCTCCTTGAAGTTGGCATCGATATAGACCTGGTCGAGCGGGACGATCGACATCAGCCGCTTGCCGGCACTGACGAGGTCGCCAAGCTGGACATTGGTGTTGGCGACCAGTCCGTCGATCGGCGCTGCGATCCTGGTGAAGGACAGGTCGCGGGCGGCCTTGTCCTCGGCGACCTTCAGCTCGTCCATCTGGCGGGAGGCTTCGTTGCGCTGTGCCTCCAGCACCTTGATATTGGCTTCGGCCGCGGAGACCCCGGCCTCGGCGCTGGCCAGTGCGGCGCGGGCTCGGTCACGCGCTGCCGTTGCCGCATCGAGGGTCGCCTGCGATCCGTAGGACTTGGCGGCAAGGCTGTTGGCGCGGTCGAAATCGGCGACGGTGCGGATGATATCGGCCTGGGTCGAGTCCCGCTGCGCCTGGGCCTGCAGCAGGCTGGCGCGGCCGGCCTCGATCTGGCTGTCGATGCGCAGCAGCGTCGCGGCTGCCGTCGCGCTCTTGGCGCGGGCGCTCTCCAGTGCGATGCGCTGGTCGCCATCGTCGAGGGTGACCAGCGGCTCGCCGGCCTTGACCTGCTGGTTCTGCTTGACGGCGACAGTTGCGACATTGGCTGCGAGCTTGGCCGAGATCGTGGCCATCTCGGCGCCGACATAGGCGTCGTCAGTCGAAACGATGAAACGGCCATTGCGCCACCAGTCGACGCCGAACCAGAGTCCGGTGCCGAGCGCGGCTGTCGCCAGCAGCATCATGCCCGCACGGCGCACCGTCTTGCCGCGCGGCTTGGCGGCAGCAGGGCTCTCCGCTTCGCGCGGAGCTGCTTCGTCGGCCTTGCGGGCCTGGGCGGGGAGCGGCGTGGTTTCGAGCGCGGGGTCGACCAGCTTCAGCCGGTCCCGACGCGACTCAGTCTTTGTCTCGGCGGACATGGGCGATCCTGATAATCACTGTTCGAACCGATCGGTTCGATTTCAGTTGAAGTAGCGCTGGCGATGGCGCATATCAAGTGAAATCGAACTGAGCGGTTCGATTATTTTTGTGCGGCGCAAAATGCCGGGACGAGATGGGGTTATGGACGAGGTTGTGAAGATCGCAGGAGTGCCGCCGCGCCGGAAGCGGCGTGCGGCGGGCGCAGATCCCGACAAACGTCGCCAGATCCTGGACGGAGCCCATGAGGTCTTCCTGACGCGCGGGTTCGACAATGCCAGCATGAGCGACATTGCCGCGGCCGCGAATGTCTCGAAGGGCACGCTCTATGTCTATTTCGAGGACAAGGAACATCTCTTCGTCGCTCTGATCGAACGCGAGCGTGAAGAACAGAAGCGCGGGATCTTCGAAGCGCTCGACGATGATCCCGATCTCGGTCATGCGCTGACGCATTTCGGCGAGCGGATCGTCCAGCTCTTGGTCTGCGATTTTGCGCTCAGCGCCCAGCGCATCGTCGTTGGCGTGGCGGAGCGCATGCCCGATCTCGGCCGTGAATTCTACGAGAACGGACCGTTGCAGGGCGCACGGCGCATCGCCGGCTATCTAGACCGCAAGGTAGCGGAGGGACAGCTGGAGATCGACGATACCGCGCTGGCAGCCGTGCAATTCGTTGACCTGTGTCAGTCGACCGTGCTGCGCCCGCGCCTGTTCAATGCGGTGCGCGAGCGACCGTCCGACGCCGAGATCTCCCGCGTGGTTGCCTCGGCGGTCGCGATGTTCCTCGCGCGATACGGCAAGCGATAGTCCGCTTACAAGGCTCGCGCCCGCATCCGCTCGCGATGGGCGGTGTAGAGGCCCGAGGCGGCGATGATCACCGAGCCCAGCAAGGTGAAGAGATCCGGCAGGACCGAGAACAGGAAGAAGCCGAAGACCGAAGCCCAGAGCAGCTGCACATAGGAGAAGGGCGCGAGCAGCGAGGCGTCGGCATGGCGGAAGGCGATGATGACGAACCAGTGCCCGATGGTCGAAGCGACGCCGATGAAGATGCCGATGGCGATCGCCTCCGCCGTCAGTGGCTTCCAGCCGAGGGGCTGCAGCAAAGTCAGCAGCAGGAAGCCGACCACGGCCGACCAGGTCAGCGTCGTCACCGGGTCCTCCGTCGTGCTCATCATGCGGGTGACGATCAGGGCAAAGGCCCAGGTCGCGGCTGAAAGCGCTGGCAAAAGCGATGCGGCGTGGAAGTTGGCACCTCCGGGCCGGACGATGATCAGGACACCGGCCAAACCGACCAGGGTCGCGGTCCAGCGCCGCCAGCCAACCTTCTCCCCAAGCATCGGGATCGACAAGGCGGTGACGAAGAGCGGCGCAATGAAGCTTGTTGCGGTCGCATCAGCGATCGGCAGGTATCGCAGCGACGAGACGAAGATGATGGAGGAGAGGGTGACTGCGACGCCTCTGAGCAACTGCATGTGCAGACGCTTCGGTCGCAGGCGTGCTGCGCCGCCGCGCAGTGCCACCCCCAACATGATCGCCGTAAAGGCGGCATAGCGCAGCCAGGTGATCTGTAGCGCGGGCATCGTCGCCGCGAGATATTTCGAAGCGACATCGGAGCTGGACAGGAAGATGCTGGCAAGCAGCATCAATCCGATGCCGCGCAGCGCAGCATCGCGACGTTGCGGCACGGGAGGAACGGCCTCGGTATGCGCGGGCAAGGCCGGTACCGGAGCTTTTGAAGGGTGGGGAGAGGACAAGGCGACGCCGGAACTGGAGAGTGGGACGACGCTAGCAGGATTTGCCTGCGGCGGGCGCGCAAACTCGGAACAGCGCCCATGCGCCCGGGCCCTTCATGAAAAAGGCGGGCTTGCGCCCGCCTTCGTGGAGCTTTCCGAGCTGTCGGAATCAGGCCGCCTTCTTGCGCGGCTGGATCAGCTTGCGGTTGACCAGCACCTCGGCGATCTGCACGGCGTTCAGGGCTGCGCCCTTGCGCAGATTGTCCGAGACGCACCAGAAGGCGAGACCGTTCTCGACCGTATTGTCCTCGCGGATGCGCGAAACATAGGTCGCGTCCTCGCCGGCCGCCTCGTGCGGGGTGATGTAGCCGCCGGGCTCGTGCTTATCGATGACGAGGATGCCGGGCGCGGTGCGGAGCACCTCGCGCGCCTCGTCGGCGGTGATCGGCTTCTCGCATTCGATGTTGACGCTCTCGGAATGGCCGATGAAGACGGGCACGCGCACGCAGGTGGCGGTCAGCTTGATCTTCGGATCGAGGATCTTCTTGGTTTCCGCCATCATCTTCCACTCTTCCTTGGTGAAGCCGTCCTCCATGAAGACGTCGATCTGCGGGATGAGGTTGAAGGAGATGCGCTTGGGGAACTTCTTGGTGACGACGTCGCCGGCCGAGAACACGGCGCGCGTCTGGTTGAAGAGCTCGTCCATGCCCTCCTTACCGGCGCCGGAGACCGACTGATAGGTCGAGACGACGACGCGCTTGACGCCGAAGCGGTCATGCAGCGGCTTCAGCGCCACGACGAGCTGCGCGGTCGAGCAGTTCGGGTTGGCGATGATGTTCATCTTGGAGAAGCCGGCGGCCGCTGCGGCATTCACCTCCGGCACGATCAGGGGCACGTCGGGATGCATGCGCCAGGCCGAGGAATTGTCGATGACGACGCAGCCCTGGCCGCCGATCTTCGGCGACCATTGCTTCGAGACCTCGCCCCCCGCCGACATCAGGCAGATATCGGTATCGGAGAAATCATAGTGATCGAGCGCCTTCACCTTCAGCGTCTTGTCGCCGAAGGAGACCTCGGTACCAATCGAGCGCGAGGAGGCAAGCGCCACGACCTCGCTCACCGGGAAAGCCCGCTCGGCAAGGATGTCGAATATTTCGCGACCCACATTGCCTGTGGCGCCGACAACCGCGACCTTGAAGCTCATGCTGCTGTTCCTTTTGGAAGTAACCGGTTCTGTCTCCCCCGGGAGATGCCGACCCGCCTGGTCTGGATGGCGGGTTCGGCCGTAGCCCCCGCCGGGGGGGAGGGCCCGGAACCGAGGCGAAGCGTCAGCGCGACGTCCGGAGCGTGCCGGTCGTCGTTTTGGTCGTGCGTTTCGTCGTCAGGGCGACAATCACAAGCCAAATCCCATAGGGCTGAAAGCATTCGCGGTCGCGCTCGAGTGGATCCTCGCCTCGCGATGCCCATCCAGAACACCCGCGGCGATAAAAAGTCAATTGGTCTCGGCAGCCCAGCGCGTCAGGACGGGATTAACCCTGCCTCCTAACCAGCGATTCACGACAATCGCGGTTCGCAGGCCGCCGGTAACCCGATACTGACCCGGATGCCCTCAGCGTCGCCGGCGGGTGAGGACAGGCTGCTGGCGCGGAGGCGCAGGCAACGAGCGGGGTCTTGTCGTGTCGCGTGAGTTCGCAGCGTTACTGGTCAATGGCTTTCGCCGGCTCGGCTCGAGCTGCCGGGAGCTCGGCTCGGCGGCCGCACATCGTGCCTTGCCCGTGGCGGGTAGCGTGAAGGGCAAGCTCGGCGGTCCCGATCCGATCGGCGCCTTGATCAGCGTGATGGACCATGTCGAGGCCGCGATGCGGACAATCCTCCGCTGGCTGCGCGCTGCAGTCCGCCATCGTGGCCTGGGCCTGACCGGCGGTCTGGTCTGGCGCGGCCTGGCAGCCGTTGCCGGTATCGGGATGGCCGCTGCGCTCGTCACGAGCCTTTCGGGCGATGGCGGCGAAATGCAGGTCGCCAGCCTTGCCGAGCAACCGGCTGCGGAGATCCGGTCCGTTCGGGACGTTCGCCAGGAGCCGCGCCTGCTCGGCGCCCAACATGAAGACTGGACCAGGATCGCGCGGCCGATCGCGATGTTTGGCCTCGACTCACCGGAACTGGAGCGCCAGGCCATGGCCTATGAGGCGAGCCGGAGCCAGGACGGCGCGAAGCGTGAGGATGTGTTGAGCTTTGGGGTGTTCGCCGAGGCAAAGCCGCATCTGCTCCTGCGCCTCGTCGTCGACCATGGCGACGATCATCTGACGCAGCCCTTCATCATCGCGCTGGTGCGCGAGGCCGCTGCACGCGGCATGTCCGTGCAGCGCAGCGGTGCGCCGACAGGGCTCCCCACCAAATTCGGCTCTGTCGAAGCCACGGATGTGACCCTGAGCGATGGTGCGACTGAACGCGCCTGCATCGGCTTCCGCCACCGGGGCGGCGACACGCCGCTGCGACTGAGCGGCTGGTGGTGCGGTGGGGCGGCGCGCCCGGCCGATCGTCAGCAACTGGCCTGCCTGGTCGATGGGCTTGCCCTGCTCAGCGCCGGCGAGGATCAAGTGCTGCGCAGCCTCTTTGCCGCATCTGAACGCAACCGCGACGTTGCCTGCTTGCCGCCGCGCCCGTCCGCGGCCGGTCGCAAGACGTCATCGCTCGACGCCGAAGGCACGGTGCCGAGCCACAAGGCGGCCGCGAAAAGGTGAGGGGGCGGCCGTTGAAATCAGCTGCCCGAGCGTTATCTCTGAGCTATGGGGCAGTAAAAGCGTTAACCGCGGCGGGATAGATTTGGCGCTATCAATCGCCGCTTTGCTTCCCCTTGGTCATCGCCTCAGGAGACCCTCGCCATGAATTCCTTCAAGCGTCTCGCCGCCGGTCTCGGCATTTCGCTCGTGGCGTTGACCGCGGTCGCTTCGGTGGCCGAGGCGCAGCAGCAGCGCAAGCCGTTGCGCGTGATCGTGCAGAAGCGCAGCTATCTCGATCCCGGCAATGTCGTGCCGGTCGGCTCGCTGAACCGATACGCCACTCAGCAGCTCATCTCACCCCCGGTCTATTCGAATGTCGCTGAGCTTTACGGCGATAGCACCTTGCCGCCGCGCATCGGCGCCGGTGTGAACCCGTTCCGGAACACGTTTTCGACGCCGGGCTTCTGAGCCGTCCGGGCAGAGACGAGAAAGGCCCGCCGGTTTGGCGGGCCTTTCTGTTTGGTGCGTGCTGCCTTGCTTCAGGCGGTGCAACGGGGGCCGGAGACCCTCGGGCCGGTGCGAGGCGTCCCGAGGATGGTAGGCGTCAGCGGACCAGAATGTTCCGGAACTGCCAGGGATCGCTGGTGTCGATATCCTCCGGGAAGAAGCCCGGGCGGCCCTGCAGCGGCGTCCAGTCGGTATAGGTCCCGACCACCGGGCCGAGATAGGGCAACTGCACTTCCAGGCAGCGACGGAAATCGAGCTCATCGGATTCGACGATGCCGGCCTTCGGGTTCTCCAGCGCCCAGACCATGCCGGCAAGCACGGCGGAGGTCACCTGGAGGCCCGTGGCGTTCTGATAAGGCGCAATCCGGCGGGTCTCTTCCACGGAGAGCTGCGAGCCGAACCAGTAGGCATTCTTGCCGTGGCCATAGAGCAGTACGCCGAGTTCGTCGATGCCATCGACGATTTCGCTCTCCTCGAGGATGTGCTGCTTCTCCTGCACCTTGCCGGCGCTACCGAACATCTCATGCAACGAAAGCACGGCGTCATTGGCGGGGTGATAAGCATAGTGGCAGGTCGGCCGATAGGCCGGGTTGCCGGCCTCGTCGCGTACGGTGAAGTAATCGGAGAGCGAGATCGCCTCGTTATGCGTCACCAGGAAGCCGTATTGCGGGCCGGGCGTCGGGCACCAGCTCCGCACGCGCGTCTCGGCCCCGGCCTGGAGCAGATAGATCGCCGACTGGCAGCCAGCCTCATGCGTGCGACCGTTCTCTGGCATCCAGCGCTCATGCGTGCCCCAGCCGAGCTCCGCCGGCTGCTGGCCTTCCGAGACGAAACCCTCGACCGACCAGGTGTTGACGAAGACATCGCGCGGCTTGGGATGCTTGGCACGCTGGGTGTCGCGCTCGGCGATATGGATACCCTTGACGCCAACCTGCTGCATCAGGGCGCCCCATTCGGCGCGGTTCTTCGGTTCGGGGGTCTGGAGGCCGAGATCGGCCGCGACGTTGAGCAGGCCCTGCTTGACGAACCATGAGACCATGCCGGGATTGGCGCCGCAGCAGGAGACCGCCGTGGTGGTGCCGGCCGGACGCGCGCGCTTGGCAGCCATGGTGGCTTCGCGCAGCGCATAGTTCGAGCGGGCCTCGGGACCCTTGCTGTGGTCGAAATAGAAGCCGAGCCAAGGCTCGTTGACGGTGTCGATATAGAGTGCGCCAAGCTCGGAGCAGAATTGCATGATGTCGAGCGAGCCGGTGTCGACCGACAGGTTGACGCAGAAGCCCTGGCCACCGCCTTCGGTGAGAAGCGGCTGCAGCAGGCTCTTGTAGTTCTCGGGGGTCACCGCTTCCTGGATGAAGCGGATGCCGCGCTCGTCGAGGAGGGCACGGTTGGTGTCATGCGGGTCGATGACGACGAAGCGGCTGCGGTCGTATTCGAAATGCCGCTCGATCAACGGCAGTGTTCCGCGTCCGATGGAGCCGAACCCGATCATTACGATCGGTCCGGTGATGGTGCCGTGGACGGGCCAATGAGTCATGATGTTTCCTTGGTTGGGGTGGAACGGGGGTAAATCTTTCGCGGGCTCGTATGGAGAGCGGCCGCGCTCGTCAATCCGGAACGCCATTTTTGCGCCGCCAGGGTCGATTTCGACCCCGACGACGCTGAAGACAACCCGGTGCGGATGACGCCGCGGTGACGCTCGCGATCAGGCTGCGAGCGCCGCGGCAGGCAGGGGCTCGATCAGGCGCCCCGTTGCGGACAGGACGCCGGCGGCGCCCGCGAGCGCGCCGGGGCGCAGTTCGAGGCCGAGGAAGCGCTCGCGCTCGACCGGGCCGGGCATGGCAAGATCGCGCATCGGCTCGGCCGAGAAGCCAAACCGAGCGTAATAGGGCGCATCGCCGACCAGCAGCACAGCGCCGTGGCCATGGCAGGCGGCGCGCCAGATCGCCTCGCGCATCATCGTCTTGCCGAGCCCTTCGCCGTGCAGATCCGGGGAGACGGCGAGCGGCCCGAGCAGCAGCGCATCATGGCCGCCGGCATCGATGTTCCAGAGCCTGACGGTTGCCACGACTGCGCCGTCGCGCTCCGCGACAAGCGCCAGCCCGGCGGCCGGCATCCGGCCTTCACGCAGGCGTTCGCTGGTCTTGGCGAAACGGCGCTCGCCGAAGCAACGGTCGAGCAGGGCCTCACGGGCCTGGATGTCGAACGCGGTTTCCTCGCGGATCGTGATCATGACGCACCTCCGGCCGGAGCGCCTGCGCAAGAGCGCAGATCTTCCCGGCGCCGCGCGCGAACGCGGCCAAACAGAATGATTTGGGGGGCGGCTCCGGCAGGTGCCGGAGCCAGAACGTCAGATGACGTATTGCTTCAGCGGCGGGAAGCCGTTGAAGGCGACGGCCGAATAGGTCGTCGTATAAGCACCGGTGCCCTCGATCAGCACGCGATCGCCGATCTCCAGGCTGAACGGCAGCATGTACGGGGTCTTCTCGTACATGACGTCGACCGAGTCGCAGGTCGGGCCGGCCAGGACGCTCGGCACGGTCGCGTCACCGTCGCGCGGGGTGCGGATCGGATAGCGGATCGCCTCGTCCATGGTCTCGGCGAGACCGCTGAACTTGCCGATGTCGAGATAGACCCAGCGAACCTGATCGTCCTCGCTCTTCTTCGAGACAAGCACGACCTCGGCCTCGATCATGCCGGCTTCGCCGACCATGCCGCGGCCCGGCTCGATGATCGTCTCCGGAAGCTGGTTGCCGAAATGCTTCGACAGCGCCCGGAAGATCGCATCGCCATAGGCCGGAACGCCCGGGATCGGACGCAGGTAGCGCGCCGGGAAGCCACCGCCGAGATTGACCATCGACAGCGACATGCCACGGGTGGCGCATTCCTTGAACACCGCCGAGGCCGAGGCCAGGGCGGAATCCCAGGCGTTCACATTCGCCTGCTGCGAGCCGACATGGAACGAGATGCCATAGGCGCCCAGGCCAAGACGATGGCCATGCTCAAGCACGTCCGCGGCCATTTCGGGCACGCAGCCGAACTTGCGCGAGAGCGGCCAGTCGGCGCCGGCGCCGTCGCAGAGGATGCGGCAGAAAATGCGCGCGTCCTTGACCGCGGTGAGGGCGGCGGAACGGGCGATCTTGTCGACCTCGGCTACGCAATCGACGGCGAACAGGCGCACGCCGAGCTCCATGGCGCGCGCGACGTCGCGCTCCTTCTTGATCGTGTTGCCATAGGAGATGCGGTCAGCGGTGGCGCCGGCCGCGAGAGCGAGCTCGATCTCGACGACCGAGGCGCAATCGAAGCAGGAGCCGAGCTTGGCCAGCAGGGCAAGCACCTCCGGTGCCGGGTTCGCCTTCACGGCGTAGAAGACGCGCGTGTCGGGAAGGGCCCGGGAGAAGGCACGATAATTCTCGCGCACGACATCGAGATCGATGACGACGCAGGGACCGTCTTCACGGCGGTTACGCAGAAATTCACGGATGCGCTCGGTCATCGGCGCGACTCCCCTACGGCGCAAGCGGCGCCGATACGACGTATCGCCGGGTGAGTCGTTCGCAGGTCACGGCGCGATGGAGACGCCGAGAACAGCGGACGAAACGTCCGGACCCGAAACACCGTCGATTGGGGACCCCCCGCACGGCCGGCAATGAAGGACAAGCCTCTTCGGTGTTGACCTGTGGAAAGCCAACGAGACCAAAAAAGCCCGCTCCGTCGTTGCTTTAAGCTGCGTCCCCCGTGGAGATTCGGGGTTTGCCGGTTTCGCCTCCGGCTGCTGGTCGCTGTTCGGGAGCGGCTCTCTTGCGAGAACCGGGAGCGTGATTTGAGGGGATATCCATCCCCCTCCATCCGTTTCCCATCCCTGGCGGCTGTCCGGCCTCTTGTCCGAATGCCCACCGACCAGCACGCGGCCACAGGCACGTGCGAATTGGGTAAGCCGCATATACGAACTGCGGCCCCCCTCTACAAGTTCTTTTTGACCTCGGGGTTCGGTTTTTTCGCCGAACGCGCGAGGCAGAAGCGCGCCGGGCTGGTCGACGGGCGCGCAATCGCAGGTATCGAGGCTGATCGAGCCTCAATCTAGACCCGCTTCTCGCAAAAGCGGATGCGGTTCCCAAATGGGTCCGGCACCTCCAGCGTGCGACCGCCCGCGCCATTTTCCTGGATACCGGGTTTCGAGAAGGGATAGCGCTTGCCGATCAGTTCGGCGCGATAGGCGTCCACGCCCTGCATCCAGACGAAGACGGTCGACCCTGGGCTGGCGTCGCCATGATGCTCGGAGAGGTGAAGTTGCAGGCCCGAGCGTGAAACCTGCATATAGATCGGGAATTCAGGTCCGTAGCGGTGGTCCCAATCCATGCTGAAGCCGAGGAAGCCGAGATAGAACTCCTTGGCTTTCTCCAGGTCGAAGATCCGCAGGATCGGGATACCCATATTCAGGGTCACGCCTGTCTGGTCGGTGCCGGCGGCCGGGCGGGCTTCTGCCTCGCCGATTTTCGCCGCGAGGATGTTCCAGTCGTCATAGCCGAACTGCCGGGCGATGATTTCGAGCGCCTGGGCGTGTGAAAGCGCGGTCTGCGGAGCCACGGCTTCGCGCAGGGCCTTGGCCATCAGTTTCGCATCGCGATAGGTGCGCATGGTCACAATCCTTCTCGATGGTGGACGAAGCGGCCAGGGCTCGCATTGCTGGAAGCGTCCACCGGATCGATCGGGATCGGGACGGAAGCGGGATGCATTCACCATGCCCTGGGAGGGCGCGAGCGGCGGGCTGCATCCGGCCCGGGGCGAAACGTAGAAAACAGGGCGATCGGCTGTCAACATCGTGCGTGCCGGAGATGCGCCGCCGCTGCGCCCTAGACCGGCCCCATTTCATCGCCTAAGTCGTTGGCGAGATGCGCCTTCGGGCGCAAACGCGACGGGGCTTCCTCGAATCATGATCGTATCCAATCGCCGCCAGATCCTGGCCGGCCTTTCCGCCGCCTTGAGCTTTTCCGTGGCGCCCGCCGCGCTGCTCGCGCAGCAGCCGGAGACGCAGCCGGCTCCGGCCCCGACCCCACCGCAGCCGCGCTTCGGCTTCGAGGACGTGGTGCGCCGGGCTCGCGAGATCGCGGCCGCGCCCTATGAGCCTGGTCCGACCCTGCCGGAACCGTTGTCGCGTCTCGATTTCGACGCCTGGCGCGATATCCGCTTCCGCCCCGAGCGGGCGCTGCTGGCGCCGACCGGTTCGGGTTTCCGGATGCAGATGTTCCATCCCGGCTTCCTGTTCACGCGCCCGGTGACCGTGAACATCGTGCGCGACGGCGTACCGACACCGGTGCCTTATTCGTCGAACCTGTTCGACTATGGCCGGATCAAGTTCGAGAAGCCGCTGCCGGTCAATCTCGGCTTTGCCGGCTTCCGCCTGCATTATCCGCTCAACGATCCGCGCATTTTCGACGAGCTGATCTCCTTCATCGGCGCCAGCTATTTCCGGGTGCTCGGCCGCGAGCAGCGTTACGGGCTTTCGGCGCGCGGCCTGGCCATCGGTGCCGGCGTGCCCGGAGGCGAGGAGTTCCCTGTCTTCCGCGAGTTCTGGGTGGAGGCACCGAGCGCGGGCGCCGAGCGCGTCACGGTCTATGCGCTTCTCGATTCAGCCTCGGTATCGGGCGCCTACCAGTTCCATATCTATCCGGATGTCGACAGCGTGGTCGATATCAGCGTCGCGCTGTTCCCGCGCAAGACGATCGAAAAGCTCGGCCTCGCGCCGCTGACCTCGATGTTCTTCACCGGCGAGAACGACCGGCGCTTCCATGACGATTTCCGGACCGAGCTGCATGATTCCGACGGCCTGATGGTGCACTCGCGCACCGGCGAATGGATCTGGCGGCCCTTGCGCAATCCGCGGCAGCAGGCGGTTTCCTCCTTCGTCGAAAGCAATGTGCGCGGCTTCGGGCTGATGCAGCGCGACCGTGTCTTCGAGCACTATCAGGATCTCGATCTCAGCTACGAGCTCAGGCCGTCCTACTGGATCGAGCCCCAGGGCGACTGGGGCGAGGGCGTGGTCGAGCTGATCGAGCTGCCGACCGGCGACGAGACCAATGACAATATCGTCGCGCTCTGGGCACCCAAGGCCGCGCTCGAGGCCGGCCGCGAGTTCCGCTTCGGCTACAAGCTGACCGCGCTGCTCGACTCCAGCGACCTCCACCCCGGCGGCCGCGTGATCAACACCTACCAGGCGAAGCCGAAGGCGCTCGGCTCGGGCGAGCCCGTCACCGATGGCGCGCGCCGCTTCATCGTCGATTTCGCCGGCGGCGATCTCGACTATCACCTGAAGCAGCCGGAGAAGGTCGAGATCGTGCCGTCGATCGCCTATGGCCGGATCAACCGTGCCTTTATCGTGCCCAACCCGAAGACCGAAGGTTTCCGCGCCTTCATCGACATCGTCGTCGAGCCCGGGCAACTCGCAGAGATGCGTGCCTTCCTGAAGAGCGGCGACAAAACGCTGACGGAGACCTGGAGCTATCCGTGGCGTGCCGAGGCCTGATCGCTCGGATCAGGCTGCTGCGGCCACGACCTCGATCTCGACCTTGAACTCTGGCAGCGTGAAGCCGGAGACGATCATCAGGGTGGAGGCCGGAGGCGGCGTGCCGACATGAGCGTCACGCGATTCCATATAGGGCTTCATATACGCCCGGTCGGTGACATAGGCATTGATCCGCACGATATCGGCGAGCGTCATGCCGGCTTCGCCGAGGATCTTGGCGATGTTGGCGAAGCAGAGATCGGCCTGAGCCCGTGCATCTTCGGGAATGCTGCCATCGGCCGTGATGCCGAGCTGCCCGGAGCAGAAGACGAGGCGCTGCCCGCCGGGCAGTTCGGCTCCATGGCTATAGCGGGCGAAGGGCGGGCGGATCGAGGGCGGGTTGAGCGGCTTCATGCTGGTTCTCCAAAGCTGCCGGATTATGCCGCGCCGGGCACCCAAGAACCAAATGCCCCGTGGCGGAGTTGATCAGTTCCGGTATTTGGGGGATTGAGGTGCTCATGCCACGTTCATTGCGCAGGCCTAGGCTTGCGAATCAGCTGAGCCAACGAGACGGGAATAGGCACCGCATGACGACCGTGACCGCGACACGACATCGCTTCTTCAAGGCCGCCTGCCTGCTGCCCTTCCTTGCGCTCACGGCCTGCGCGGGGTCGCAGCGTTTCAACGGGCCGGGACCCGGCTTTTCCGGTGGGCCGGGCTACGGCCAGCCTCAGCTGCAATCGGCTCCGCCGATCAGCTCTGCTCCCGTGACGTCGCAGCCCTTGCCGCCGCCGGGCGGATATCCGGCCGCCTCCGCGCCTTCGTCGCCGGGAGCCCTGCCTCCGCCGCAGGATCCGTTCTTCGATCCCAATGCAGGACGGCCGCAACCGCAGAGCGCGCCGCCTGTCGCCGGGGCAACCGAGATTCCGCAACTCAGAGGCGGCAGCGGCCAGGTTGCGACGCTGGGCCAGAGCGCGGCACCCGCCCGCAGCACGGGATCTTCGCGCGACAGCGTCATCGGGAGCTGGACCGCGCGCGAGGCGACGGGCAGTTCCTGCCGGATCCAGCTGTCGAGCACGCCGGCTCTCGATCTCTACCGCGCCAATGCGGCAGGCTGCGCCAATCGTGACCTGCAGAAGGTCAATGCCTGGGACTATCGCGACGGCGAGGTCTATCTCTACCAGCCCGGCGGCACGGTAGTCGCGCGTTTGCGTGCCGGGGACAGCGGCAGCATGAACGGCGCCGTCACCAAATCCGGCGCCGCCCTCTCGCTCAACCGCTGAGGCGGGCCTGCTCGTCGCGCCTCATGGGCGCGACGACGATCTCGCGAAAAAGGCCGGGCGCCAGAACCGGCGCTGCAGCGACAGCGCCAGAGTGGCAAAGCCCTTGGCATTGTCGAAGGCTTCGTCGAGGACGGTGAAAGGCGTCGGCCCGCCGGTGGCGATCGTCCCCTCGACATCGTTGTAGCCGCCAATCAGCTCGGCCTCGAACTTGCGCGCCAGCCGGCGCATGGCAGCGTTCTCGGGCAGGCAGGTCATGTAGAGCGTGCGAATGCCGCGATTGCGCGAGGCCGTGATCAGCCGCGTGAACAGCGCTTCGCCGATGCCTTGCCGGCGCCAGGCCTTCTCGACGCTGAACGCGGCTTCGCCCGTCTGGGTGACGATGTCTTCCAGGCCGCGCAGTTCGGCCGCGCCGCGGACCTTTCCGTCCTCGATATAGGCATAGACCAGCCCGCCGACGCCGAAGGTGGTCTCAGCGTAATTGACGAGAAAATCGTCGTTGACGGCCGTGCCAAAGCGCTCGCGACGCGTAAGCACGTCCAAGCGCAGCAGATGATCGATGAAGAGGGTGCGTTCCGCAGGCCAGAGCCGGCGAATTTCACCCTGGCCGGACATTGCGCCGGCCTTTGTCGAACGAGCCAATTGTCTTCTCCTGTCACAGCGCCAAGTCGCGCTACCGTCCAGGAGGCGTTCGTCCCTAGAGCTCGGGTCGGAAGATGCGCCCCCAATCTGGGAATGCAAGAGGCGAAGCTGTGGCAAATTTGGGCGGGAGCGCGGATATTTCGCCCAATCTGCCCCGATCTGCGGCCCATGCCTAAGCGTGCATCAGCCAGCAGGCTTGCGGTTGCGCCGAGCCTGGCTTAACCCGGGCAGCCGATGCTGTCCCGCCCGCAGGCCATGCCCGCCACCATCTCCGAACGCTATGTCGCCATGGTCGAGGCCGGCGTCATCGAGCGCGATGCGGCGCAATTCGCCGTGGTGAAGCGGCTCGAGGCGTTGTCGGAGACGCTCGCCTCACGCCAACTGGCCAGAAAGAGCAGTGCGCTCGGCTGGCTGTTCGGCAAGCGGCAGGCGTCGGCCAATGGCATCAAGGGCCTCTACATCTGGGGTTCGGTTGGCCGCGGCAAGACCATGCTGATGGACATGTTCTACGACTCGGCGCCGGTTACGGCCCGCAGGCGCGTGCATTTCCATTCCTTCCTGGCCGATGTCCATGCGCGCATCCACGCCTACCGCCAGCGCCTGAAGGCGGGCGAGGTCAAGGAGCCCGACCCGATCAGTCCCGTCGCAGCCGAGCTCGCCGAAGAGGCGACGCTGCTCTGCTTCGACGAATTCACCGTCACCGATATCGCCGATGCGATGATTCTGGGGCGCTTGTTCACGGCGCTCTTCGCGGCCGGCGTGGTGGTGGTCGCAACCTCGAATGTCGAGCCGTCGCGTCTGTATGAGGGCGGGCTCAACCGAGCGCTGTTCCTGCCCTTCATCGCATTGCTGACCGAGAAGGTCGATGTGCTGCGTCTCGATGCCCGCACCGACTTCCGGCTGGAGAAGCTTGGCGGCGCACCGACCTATCATGTGCCTGCCGATGCAACGGCCAGGGCCGCGCTCGACAAGGCTTTTCTGACTCTGAGCGGGGTCGCCCATGGGCAGCCGCTCGTCCTGTCCGTCAAGGGGCATGAGCTGCGCGTGCCGGAAGCGGCCGGCGGCGTCGCGCGCGCCGGTTTCAGGGATCTCTGCGCCGAGGCCTATGGCGCCTCGGATTATCTCGAGCTGGCGGAGCGCTTCCATACGCTGATGATCGAAGGCATTCCGGTGATGGACGAGACGCAGCGCAACGAGGCGAAGCGCTTCATCATCCTGATCGACACGCTCTATGAGCTCCATGTGAAGCTGATCGCGTCGGCGCAGGCCGAGCCGCACGAACTCTACATCGCCACGAGCGGTCGCGAGGCGTTCGAGTTCGACCGTACGGTCTCGCGGCTGATCGAGATGCGCTCCGGCGATTACCTGGCCTTGCCGCATGGCCGTGCCGATTCCGCCGCCAGCGGCGACACGACCGGCCTGGTCGAGACTTGAGAAGCGTCGCCGCATGCCGACGCGCGAGCCGAGCGAAACCCGCATCCTCACCGTCGCCAGCGAGCATCTGCGCCTGCACGGGCTGAAGCGCTTCACCGTCGTGGCGGTCGCCGAAGAAGCCGGCATGACGCATGCCAATGTCTATCGCTATTTCCCGTCGCGGGCCGCGCTCGTCGACGCCGTGGTCGATGTCTGGCTCAAGGCGACGGAGCGCAGCCTCGCCGACATCGCCGACGGACCAGACCCCGCCCATGACAAGCTGGAGCGGCTGATCCTGGCTCTGGCCAAGGCCAATCGCGACCTGCTGCTGGAGGACCGGCATCTGTTCGCCGCGTTGTCGCAGGCTGTCGCCGGGCGTCATGCGATCAGCCGTCGCAACCGCACCCGGGTGAGGGCGCTGTTCGAGCGGGTCATCGACGAGGGCATCGGCTCGGGCGCCTTCGAACCGCGCGATCGCGACAGGGCGATCGCCTTCGTCATCGATGCCACGCATCGCTTCATTCACCCTGCTGCGCTGGCGCTCGACGCGGATGTGCCGCAGGCTTCGGTAGACCTTCGGTTGGCGACGCTGATCAGGGTCATCCTGCGCGTGCTGGCGACGGGCATCGTCTGAAAAATCTGGCTACAAATTACATTTTTTGTAATTTGTAATCGGAAATTTGCCGGCCTTATTCCTGCCTCGCGCGAGGCGTGCATTGCGCAAGACATTGATTTGACGGCGAGAAAGGTGAAGGCTGTTTTCCAGGGCGCGTGCGCTCCAGCCCGACCGTGATCGCCATAAGACGACTTGCAGCAAAAGGCCTGTTTGGGCCAAAGAAACCCACGGTTTCGCCGGGTCTCCGGCATCTCGCAGCGCAAGCACAAGGACTAGGCTATGGCCCGCAAGAAGATCGCCCTCATCGGCGCCGGCCAGATCGGCGGCACGCTCGCCCATCTCGCCGGGCTCAAGGAACTCGGCGACGTCGTGCTGTTCGACATCGCCGAAGGCATCCCGCAGGGCAAAGGCCTCGACATTGCCGAGTCATCCCCGGTCGACGGCTTCGACGCCGGCTACAAGGGCACCCAGTCCTATGAGGACATCAAGGGCGCCGATGTCGTCATCGTCACCGCCGGCGTGCCGCGCAAGCCCGGCATGAGCCGCGACGACCTGATCGGCATCAACCTCAAGGTGATGAAGTCGGTCGGCGAGGGCATCAAGCAATATGCGCCGAAGGCCTTCGTGATCTGCATCACCAACCCGCTCGACGCGATGGTCTGGGCCCTGCAGAAGTTCTCGGGCCTGAAGCCCAACATGATCTGCGGCATGGCCGGCGTGCTCGACTCGGCCCGTTTCCGCCATTTCCTGGCTGAAGAGTTCCAGGTCTCGGTCAAGGACGTCTCGGCCTTCGTGCTCGGCGGCCATGGCGACGACATGGTGCCGCTGGTGCGCTATTCCGGCGTCGCCGGCATCCCGCTGCCCGATCTCGTCAAGATGAAGTGGACGACGCAGGAGCGTCTGGACGCCATCGTCGAGCGCACCCGCAAGGGCGGCGGCGAGATCGTCAACCTGCTCAAGACCGGCTCGGCCTTCTACGCTCCGGCGGCCTCGGCCATCGCGATGGCCGAGAGCTACCTCAAGGACCAGAAGCGCGTCCTGCCGGCGGCTGCCGCGTTGAAGGGCCAGTACGGCGTGCGCGACATGTTCGTCGGCGTTCCCGTGGTCATCGGCGCCAAGGGCGTCGAGAAGGTCGTGAAGATCCGTCTCAACAAGGCGGAGCAGGAAATGCTCTCGAAGTCGGTGGCTTCGGTGCAGGGCCTGATCGACGCCTGCAAGTCCATCGATTCGTCATTGGCGTGAGATAGAGCGAAGGGCGTGCGGCAGTCTCGCTGCTGCGCGCCCTTCCATTCGCCCTCGCCAGCGCACGCAAGGAATTCGAGCACATGAACATCCACGAATATCAAGGCAAGGCGGTCCTCAAGGAGTACGGCGCGCCCGTCTCCGCCGGCTTCCCGGCCCTTACGGTGGCGGAAGCCGTCGAGGCCGCCAAGAAGCTCCCGGGCCCGCTCTATGTCGTGAAGAGCCAGATCCATGCGGGTGGTCGCGGCAAGGGCAAGTTCAAGGAACTGCCGGCCGATGCGAAGGGGGGCGTGCGTCTCGCCAAGTCGATCGAAGAGGTCGAGTCCCATGCCAAGGAAATGCTCGGCAACACGCTCGTGACGGCCCAGACCGGCCCGGCCGGCAAGCAGGTCAACCGCCTCTATATCGAGGACGGCTCGGACATCGAGAAGGAGTTCTACCTTTCGGCCCTGGTCGACCGCGAGACCTCGCGCGTTGCCTTCGTGGTTTCGACCGAAGGCGGCATGGACATCGAGGCTGTCGCCCATGACACGCCCGAGAAGATCCTGACCTTCTCGGTCGATCCCGCGACCGGCATCATGCCGCATCACGGCCGCACCGTTGCCAAGGCGCTGGGTCTCACCGGCGACCTCGCCAAGCAGGCCGAGAAGGTCATCGCCCAGATCTATGCCGCCTTCGTCGGCAAGGACATGGCGATGCTCGAGATCAACCCGCTGATCGTGACGACGCAGGGCCAGCTCAAGTGCCTCGACGCCAAGGTCTCGTTCGATTCCAACTCGCTCTACCGTCACCCCGAGGTGATGACGCTGCGCGACGAGACCGAAGAGGATGCCAAGGAGATCGAGGCGTCCAAGTATGACCTCGCCTATATCGCGCTCGACGGCACGATCGGCTGCATGGTCAACGGGGCGGGCCTCGCCATGGCGACGCTCGACATCATCAAGCTCTACGGCGAGGAGCCGGCGAACTTCCTCGATGTCGGCGGCGGCGCCTCGGAAGAGAAGGTCACTGCAGCCTTCAAGATCATCACCGCCGACCCGCAGGTGAAGGGCATCCTGGTCAACATCTTCGGCGGCATCATGAAGTGCGACGTCATCGCGCGCGGCGTCATCGCCGCCGTGAAGGCGGTCGGCCTCCAGGTCCCGCTGGTGGTGCGCCTCGAGGGCACGAATGTCGAGGAAGGCAAGGAGATCATCCGGACCTCCGGCCTCAATGTCATCCCGGCGGACGACCTCGACGATGCGGCACAGAAGATCGTCGCTGCGGTCAAGAAGGCTTGAGGAAAAACAATGTCCATCCTGATCGACAAGAACACCAAGGTCATCTGCCAGGGCTTCACCGGCAAGAACGGCACCTTCCACTCCGAGCAGGCGATCGCCTATGGCACGCAGATGGTCGGCGGCACCTCGCCCGGTAAGGGCGGTGCGCTGCATCTCGGCCTGCCGGTCTTCGACACCGTCGCCGAGGCGCGTGACGCGACCGGGGCCGATGCCTCCGTCGTCTATGTGCCGCCTCCGGGCGCAGCGGACGCGATCTGCGAGGCGATCGACGCCGAGATCCCGCTGATCATCTGCATCACCGAGGGCATCCCGGTGCTCGACATGGTGCGGGTCAAGCGTTCGCTTTCCGGCTCGAAGTCGCGCCTGATCGGGCCGAATTGCCCGGGCGTCGTCACCGCCGGCCAGAGCAAGATCGGCATCATGCCGGCCAATATCTTCAAGCCCGGCTCGGTCGGCATCGTCTCGCGCTCCGGCACGCTGACCTATGAGGCCGTGTTCCAGACCACCCGCGAGGGTCTCGGTCAGACCACTGCCGTCGGCATCGGCGGCGACCCGGTCAAGGGCACCGAGTTCATCGACATGCTCGAGATGTTCCTGGCCGACCCCAAGACCGAGTCGATCGTCATGATCGGCGAGATCGGCGGCTCGGCGGAAGAGGACGCCGCGCAGTTCATCAAGGACGAGGCCAAGCGCGGCCGCAAGAAGCCGATGGTCGGCTTCATCGCCGGCCGCACGGCTCCTCCCGGCCGCCGCATGGGCCATGCCGGCGCGATCATCTCCGGCGGCAAGGGCGGCGCGGAAGACAAGATCGCCGCGATGGAAGCGGCCGGTATCCGGGTCTCGCCTTCGCCGGCTCGCCTCGGAAAGACCTTGGTCGACGTGTTGAAGGGCTGAACGCCCACGCGATGAGATGGCCGGGCCAGCCCGGCCATCTTACTTAAGACGCAATGACGGCATGAGACGCTCCGGGAACGGGGCAGGACGACGGTAGAAGGCAGGACGACAATGGCTCGCCAGGACATCAACGAGGCTCTCGCGCAGACGGGTTTCCTCTATGGCGGCAACGCGGCCTATATCGAGGACCTCTATGCGCGCTATCAGGCCGATCCGAATTCGGTCGACGAGCAGTGGCGCGGGTTCTTCGCCGGGCTGAAGGATGATGGCCCGGCCATTATCCAGAACGCCAAGGGTGCGTCCTGGACGAAGCCGAACTGGCCGATCCATGCCAATGGCGAGCTCATCTCGGCGCTTGATGGCCATTGGGGCGTGGTCGAGAAGGTCATCGGCGACAAGCTCAGCGCCAAGGCCAAGGCTGCCGGCGCGACGCTCAGCGCGTCGGACGTGCAGCAGGCGACGCGCGATTCCGTGCGCGCCATCATGCTCATCCGCGCCTACCGGATGCGCGGCCATCTCCACGCCAAGCTTGATCCGCTCGACATCGAGCAGGCGAGGGATCCCGAGGAGCTGTCGCCGGCCACTTTCGGCTTCACCGACGCTGATCTCGACCGCAAGATCTTCATCGACAACGTGCTCGGCATGGAGTTCGCCACGCTTCGCGAGATGGTCGCGATCCTGCAGCGGACCTATTGCAACACGATCGGCATCGAGTTCATGCACATCTCCGATCCGGAGCAGAAGGCATGGCTGCAGGAGCGGATCGAGGGGCCGGACAAGGAGATCGCCTTCACCCGCGAAGGCAAGAAGGCGATCCTCAACAAGCTGGTCGAGGCCGAGGGCTTCGAGAAGTTCATCGACCTGAAATATACCGGCACCAAGCGCTTCGGCCTTGATGGCGCCGAGGCGCTGATCCCGGCGCTGGAGCAGATCATCAAGCGCGGCGGCGCGCTCGGCGTGCGCGACATCGTCTTCGGCATGGCCCATCGCGGCCGCCTCAACGTGCTGACCCAGGTGCTGGGCAAGCCGCACCGCGCGCTGTTCCACGAGTTCAAGGGCGGCTCCTTCGCTCCCGACGATGTCGAGGGCTCGGGCGACGTGAAGTACCATCTCGGTGCCTCGTCCGACCGTGAGTTCGACGGCAACAACGTCCATCTCTCGCTGACCGCCAACCCGTCGCATCTCGAGATCGTCGATCCCGTGGTGCTCGGCAAGGTCCGCGCCAAGCAGGACCAGTTCGGCGATATCGTCGAGCGCTCCAAGGTGCTGCCGCTGCTGCTGCATGGCGATGCCGCCTTCGCCGGCCAGGGGGTCGTGGCCGAGTGCCTCGGGCTGTCCGGACTGAAGGGCCATCGCACCGGCGGCTCGGTGCATTTCATCATCAACAACCAGATCGGCTTCACCACCTATCCGCGCTATTCGCGGTCCTCGCCCTATCCGTCCGACGTGGCGAAGATGGTCGAGGCGCCGGTCTTCCATGTGAACGGCGACGACCCCGAAGCGGTCGTGTTCGCCGCCAAGATCGCGATCGAGTTCCGGCAGAAATTCCACAAGCCGGTCGTCATCGACATGTTCTGCTATCGCCGCTTCGGCCATAACGAAGGCGACGAGCCGGGCTTCACCCAGCCGCTGATGTATCGCAAGATCCGTGGCCACAAGACGACGCTGGAGCTCTACGCCACCAAGCTGGAAGCCGAAGGCGTGGTGCAGCCGGGCGAGTTCGACGAGATGAGGGCGGCCTGGAAGGGCAAGCTCGAGATCGAGTTCGACGCCGGCCAGACCTTCAAGCCCAACAAGGCCGACTGGCTGGACGGGCGCTGGGCCGGCATGAAGGCGATCCGCGCCGACGAGGACGACCCGCGCCGCGGCGCGACCGGCGTTCCGGCCGCGGTGCTGAAGGAGATCACCGAGAAGATCACCTCGACGCCGCCCGGCTTCAACGTCCACCGCACGATCCAGCGCTTCCTCGACAATCGCCGCAAGGCGGTCGAGGCCGGGCAGGGCATCGATTGGGCGACGGCCGAGGCGCTCGCCTTCGGTTCGCTGCTGCTCGACGGCCACCCCGTGCGTCTCTCCGGCCAGGATTGCGAACGCGGCACCTTCTCACAGCGCCACTCGGTGCTGATCGACCAGGAGACCGAGGCTCGCCATACCTCGCTGAACAACATCCGCGAAGGCCAGTCGCGCTACGAGGTCATCAACTCGATGCTCTCGGAAGAGGCGGTGCTCGGGTTCGAATACGGCTACTCGCTGTCGGAGCCCAACGCCCTGACTGCATGGGAAGCGCAGTTCGGCGATTTCGCCAATGGCGCGCAGGTCGTTTTCGACCAGTTCATCTCGTCGGGTGAGCGCAAGTGGCTGCGCATGTCGGGCCTCGTCTGCCTGCTGCCGCATGGCTATGAGGGCCAGGGGCCGGAGCATTCCTCGGCCCGCCTCGAGCGCTTCCTGCAGATGTGCGCCGAGGACAACATGCAGGTCGCGAACTGCTCGACCCCTGCGAGCTATTTCCACATCCTGCGCCGGCAGCTGAAGCGCGACTTCCGCAAGCCGCTGATCCTGATGACGCCGAAATCGCTGCTGCGCCACAAGCGCTGCATCTCCGACCTGTCGGAGCTGGCCGAGGGCTCGACCTTCCACCGCGTGCTGCATGATGATGCCGAGCGCGGCCGGTCCGAGACGAAGCTGGTCAAAGATGGCAAGATCCGCCGGGTCGTGCTGTGCTCCGGCAAGGTCTATTTCGACCTGCTCGACGAGCGCGAGAAGCGCGGCATCGACGACGTCTACCTGATGCGCGTCGAGCAGCTCTATCCGTTCCCGCTGAAGACGCTGGCGCAGGAGTTGGCGCGCTTCAAGGCCGCCGATGTGGTCTGGTGCCAGGAGGAGCCGAAGAACATGGGCTCCTGGACCTTCGTCGAGCCCTATCTCGAATGGGTGCTGGGCCATGCCGGCTCGAAGCCGAAGCGCCCGCGTTATGTCGGACGCCCGGCCTCGGCCGCGACAGCGACCGGCCTGATGTCGAAGCATACCGCCCAGCTCGCAGCGTTCATGGACGAGGCCTTCGCGGCCTGACCCTGTCCGAAGACGCCAGACAAAGACACGAACAAGAGGCCTGATATGGCGACCGAAATCCGCGTACCCACACTCGGCGAATCCGTCTCGGAGGCGACGATCGGCAAATGGTTCAAGAAGCCGGGCGAGGCTGTGAAGGCCGACGAGCCCCTGGTCGAGCTCGAGACCGACAAGGTCACGCTCGAGGTGAACGCCCCGGCTGCCGGCGTCCTCGGCGAGATCGTCGCCAAGGAAGGCGAAACGGTCGGCGTCAACGCCCTGCTCGGCTCGATCTCGGCCGGTGACGGCGTGGCTGCAGCTCCGGCAAAGCCTGTCGCGGCTGCCGAGGCTGCGAAGCCTGCCGCTGCTCCGGCCGCTGCTGCTGCGCCGGCGACCAAGGCTGCCGATTCCGGCCCGGCCGTCGCGCGCCTCGCCGCCGAGAGCGGCGTCAATCCGACGAATGTCGCGGCGTCCGGCAAGGACGGTCGCGTCACCAAGGGCGACATGCTGGCCGCCATCGCGACGGGTTCAGTGGCTGCGGCTGCGCCCGCAGCTCCGGTCCAGGTCCGCGCCCCGTCGGCTCCCGATGACGCTTCGCGCGAAGAGCGCGTCAAGATGACGAAGCTGCGCCAGACCATCGCGCGCCGCCTCAAGGAGGCGCAGAACACTGCCGCCATGCTCACCACCTTCAACGAGGTGGACATGTCGGCCGTGATGGCGCTGCGCAACCAGTACAAGGACGTGTTCGAGAAGAAGCACGGCGTGAAGCTCGGCTTCATGGGCTTCTTCGTGAAGGCCTGCGTGCAGGCCCTGAAGGAAATCCCCTCGGTCAATGCCGAGATCGACGGCACCGATATCGTCTACAAGAACTACTACCATATCGCGGTCGCGGTCGGCACAGACAAGGGCCTCGTCGTGCCGGTGGTTCGCGATGCCGACCAGCTCTCGATTGCCGGTGTCGAGAAGGAAATCGGTGCGCTCGGCAAGAAGGCGCGCGATGGCGCGCTCAAGATCGAGGACATGCAGGGCGGCACCTTCACGATCTCGAATGGCGGCGTCTATGGCTCGCTGATGTCGACGCCGATCCTGAACGCGCCGCAGTCGGCTATCCTCGGCATGCACAAGATCCAGGAGCGCCCGATGGTGGTCGGTGGCCAGATCGTCGTGCGCCCGATGATGTATCTGGCGGTCAGCTACGATCACCGCATCATCGACGGCAAGGAGGCTGTGACCTTCCTCGTTCGCATCAAGGAAGCTCTTGAGGACCCGGCACGTCTCGTCCTGGACCTCTGAGTTCGCATAGGACCGCGGGACCCGTGCCCGTGCCCGGCACGTCGCTCAGGCGGCCATCGCCGGGTGCGAGCTTGGTTCCCATTTCAAGGGCCTGATCCGGCTGCGCGACCACTCGGCTTGTCTTGCGGTCTCGCGCTGGGATCAGGGATAGGGAAGGAGTTCGCGATGGCTTTTGGCCCCAATCCTCCCTCGCTCCAGGCGCATCTTTGCGTCAAGGGCGGCCTCCAGGCGATCGCCTTCTACGAGAAGGCTTTCGGCGCCGAGTGCACCTTCAAGCAGATGGCGCAGGATGGCGTGCGGGTGTTGCACGCCAATCTTGCGCTGTTCGGCAGCGAAATCCTGCTGCATGACGAGTTCCCGGAATTCGGGGGGCCTGTCGCTTCGCCGCATGCACATGGCGGCGCCAGCATCGCGCTCAACGTCAATCTGCCGAGCCCGAGCGATGTCGACGCGGCAATGGCCCGGGCGGAAGCTGCGGGCGCAATCACCTTGATGCCGGCGGGCGATGTGTTCTGGGGCGCGCGTTACGGCCGCCTGACCGATCCCTTCGGCCATGTCTGGGCCTTCAACGCGCCGCTGGCGCCGGGCTGAAGCCTAAGCCCGATCGCGCCATTGCTTCAGTGCACGACCATCGCCGAGAAGGGGTGGACATAGGCCTGCAGCATCACGAGGCCGCCGACGAGGCAGGCCAGCGCGATCGAATGCCAGAAGACGAAACGCAGGATCGTGCCCTCGTGCCCGAACCAGTTTGTCGCCGTGGAGGCGACGACGATCGACTGGGCATCGATCATCTTGCCCATGACACCGCCGGACGAGTTCGCCGCCCCCATCAGGATCGGCGAAAGGCCGAGCTGTTCGGAGGTGACCTTCTGCAGATTGCCGAACAGCACGTTCGAGGCGGTGTCCGAGCCCGTCAGCGCCACGCCGAGCCAGCCGAGCAGGGTGCCGAAGAAGGGATAGAGCACCCCGGTTCCGGCAAAGGCGAGCCCGAGGGTGGCATCGATGCCTGAGAGCCTGGTCAGGGTACCAATCGCCAGCATGGCCGAAATGGTGATCAGAGAATAGGCGCAGAGCCTGATCGTCCGGACATAGGTCATGATCATGCGACCAGGCGTGAATCCCATGACGAAGCCGGAAATGATCGCTGCGATCAACATGCCCGAGCCGGTATAGGAGAGCCAGGTGAATGAGAACACGGCGGCCTCCGGTGTCGGACGTGGCGCAACCGGCGCCACCTTGGCGATCTGGTTATGGAGATCCGGCACCGGATAGCTCCACACGGCCCAGGAATTCACACTGGTCTTGAACCAGTCCGTGCCCCAGATCAGCAGGATCGCGCAAACGATGATCCAGGGCGCCAGGGCCATCCAGACCTGCGCAGGTGCGGGCCGCTCCGTGGATACAGCCGGTATGATTCGCCCCTCGGCGGAGATGTCATGGCCGCGCAGGGCCGGGGAGGCCCAGATCTCGCGGGGCTTCCAGATCTGCAAGAAGCCGATCAGGCAAGCCATCGAGATCAGCGAGGCGCCGATATCGACGATCCAGGGATTGATGAAGTTCGAGATGAGGAACTGCGGCACTGCAAAAGAGACGCCGGTGACCAATATCGCCGGCCAGATCTGCAGCATGCCACGCCGGCCGGCGAAGACCCAGATCAGCCAGAACGGCACGAGCAACGAGAAGAACGGCAATTGTCGGCCGACCATGGCTCCAAGCAGGAACGGATCAATTCCGGTGACCTGGCTGAGCCCCTGGATCGGGGTTCCAAGAGCACCAAAGGCAACCGGCGCCGTATTGGCGATGAGCGAGAGCCCAGATGCCGCCAAGGGGGAAAAGCCGAGGCCGATCAGGATCGCACCTGTCACCGCGACCGGAGTGCCGAAACCGGAAGCGCCTTCGAAGAAGGCTCCGAAGGCGAAGGCAATCAGCAGGAGCTGAATCCGTCGGTCGCTGGTCACTCCGCCGATCGTGGTCTGCAAGGTTTCGAAGGCGCCTTTCTCGACCGTAAGTCGGTATAGAAAGATAACATTTAGGACAATCCAGCCTATTGGGAAGAATCCAGTCACCGCTCCGAGCGCCGTAGCGCGGGCCGACATTCCGGCGGGCATCGTGAATATAAATATCGCCACAAGATTGGCGACAATCAGAGCAATGATCGCTGCAATATGTGCTTTGACGGTATTTGATGCGATCAATCCTAATAATACAAGGACCGGAAGCGCTGCGGCGAGCGTCGACAGGGCGCTGTTTCCGAATGGGTCGTAGACCTGATTCCACATGGCGCTATCTTCCCTTGAGCCATCGCAAGGCGGGAACGCGAAATGTGCTTCTTGGTATTGTTGCGAATTATACGCTCAATCAACGGAAATGATAGCAATCGCGCTCGCAATGTCGACACCTATTGCGGGCATGGCGGACTGCGTCAAAGCGATGTATTGCGGCCGGTAAGACGCCGCGCCGCGAGTGTCGGCGCGCATTGCCTGCTCAACGGAAGGAAGTCATGTCCTACGATCTCGTCGTCATCGGTACTGGCCCCGGGGGCTATGTCTGTGCCATCCGCGCCGCTCAGCTCGGCCTCAAGGTCGCCGTGGTGGAGAAGCGCAAGACTCATGGCGGCACCTGCCTGAATGTCGGCTGCATCCCGTCCAAGGCCTTGCTGCACGCGTCGGAAATGTTCGAAGAGGCCGGCCACACCTTCCCGAGTCTCGGCATCAGCGTCGGCACGCCCAAGCTCGATCTCAAGCAGATGTTGGTCCACAAGCAGGAGACCATCGACGCGAACGTCAATGGCGTCGCCTTCCTGCTGAAGAAGAACAAGATCGAGGCCTTCCAGGGCACCGCGAGCATCCCCGGCGCGGGGAAAGTCGAGGTCACGGGTGCGGACGGCAAGAGCCAGGCCCTCGAGACCAAGAACATCGTCATTGCGACGGGTTCGGAAGCGGCCGGCCTGCCGGGCGTCGAGATCGACGAGAAGACCGTGGTGACCTCGACCGGCGCACTCGAGCTTGCGTCCGTGCCGAAGGAGCTGCTGGTGGTGGGCGCCGGCGTGATCGGTCTCGAAATCGGTTCGGTCTGGAGCCGTCTCGGCGCCAAGGTCACCGTGGTCGAATATCTCGACCGCATCCTGCCCGGCATGGATGACGAGATCGCCAAGCAGTTCCAGCGCATCCTGCAGAAGCAGGGCTTCGAATTCCACCTGGGTTCCAAGGTCACCAAGGTCGAGACGGGCAAGAAGGGCGCGACCGTCACGGTCGAGCCCGCCGCCGGCGGTGAGGCCAAGACGCTGTCTGCCGATATCGTGCTGGTCGCGATCGGCCGTCGTCCGAACACCGATGGCCTCGGCCTGGACGCCGCTGGTGTCGCGACCGAGCGTGGTCGCGTCGTGATCGACGACCATTTCAAGACCAACGTCGCGGGCATCTATGCCATCGGCGACGTGGTGCGCGGTCCGATGCTCGCTCACAAGGCCGAGGACGAGGGCATGGCGGTGGCCGAGCTGATCGCCGGCAAGGTTGGGCATGTGAACTATGACGCCATCCCGAGCATCATCTACACGGCTCCCGAAGTCGCCGCGATCGGCAAGACCGAGGAGGAACTGAAGGCTGCGGGCATCGCCTACAAGATCGGCAAGTTCCCCTTCACCGCCAATGGCCGCGCCCGCGCCATGCGCCACACCGAGGGCTTCGTGAAGTTCCTCGCCGATGCGGCGACCGACCGCGTGCTCGGCTGCCATATCATCGGCCCGCATGCCGGGGACCTGATCGCCGAAGTCACGGTGCTGATGGAGTTCGGCGGCTCGTCGGAGGATCTCGCCCGCACCTGCCATGCTCATCCGACGCTGGCCGAGGCGGTCAAGGAAGCTGCGCTCGCCGTCGACAAGCGCGCGATCCATATGTGAGCGGCATCTCGATTCCCGGCCGAAGCGTAGGCGGAGGCCCGGGAAACTCAGCCCCTATGACAAACGCCCGGCGCTTCGCCGGGCGTTTCACGTTTCGGGTGATGCGAAGGCAGAACCGGCGTCCGCGTGACCTCGGCTTTATCGGCCCCGCCTTGCGTGAAAGGCGGTCAGGGTGTTGCGCAGCAGGCAGGCGATGGTCATCGGGCCGACGCCGCCCGGTACAGGCGTGATCGCGCCTGCAACCTTCATGGCCTCGGCAAAGTCGACATCGCCGGCGAGCTTGCCGTCGGGCAGGCGGTTGATGCCGACATCGATTATGGTGGCGCCGGGCTTGATCCAGTCACCCCTTACGAAGTGGGGCCGCCCGACCGCCGCGACCAGGATGTCGGCGCGCCGGCAGATTGCGGGAAGATCGCGGGTACGGGAATGGGCGATGGTGACGGTGCAGTCGGCCTGGACCAGCAACTGCGCCATCGGCCGGCCGACGATGCCCGAGCGGCCGATCACCACGGCTTCCAGTCCGGCGAGCGTTGGCAGGGTCTGCTTCAGCAGGATCATCGAGCCGAGCGGCGTGCAGGGGATCAGGCTGGCCTGTCCGTTGGCGAGGCGGCCGACATTGATCGGATGGAAGCAGTCGACGTCCTTGGCGGGGTCTATCGCCTCGATCACACGGTCGGGATTGATGTGCTTCGGCAAGGGCAATTGCACCAGAATGCCGTCGACGCTGTCGTCGGCATTCAGCGCGGCGACCTTGGCCAGCAACTCCGCTTCGCTGGTCTCGGCCGGCAGGCGGTGAACCGCAGAGTTCATGCCGATCTCGCCGGCAAGCTTTTCCTTGGAGTTCACATAGACACGGCTCGCCGGGTCGTCGCCGACGAGCACGACATGCAGGCCGGGGACTAGGCCCCGTTCAGCCTTGATCGCGGTGATCTCCTGGCCGATCTCGGCACGCAGTGCCGCAGCTGCCGCCTTGCCGTCGATGATGCGCGCCTGATCCGCCATGACCCACCGCCTGTGTTTCGCTGAGTGCTCCTCATGCGCGATCATCGTGCGGGCGGCAAGTATCGACGCACCATTATCGATGCGCCGTCGCCTTGGCCATTTGCGCCACAGGCGCTGTTCTTGCCTGCGGCGACGGCAGCGTGATCGCCGCCTTGCCGCCACTCATGCTGGCCTGTATCGAGCGAGGGCAAGGCAGCGATTGACGGGATGGAGTGCTGACGACGTGACGACAGGATTTGCCGCCATTCCCGCCTCGACCAGCTATCGCCTGACCAATGCCCGCTCCCCGCTCTGCCTGATCGAGGGCGCGGATCTTGCAGCCGATCGTGACGGGCTGGCGCTGGTCGACCTTCGCGTCGAGGATGGGCGCATCGCGTCGATCCTGCCGGCCGGCACGGAAGCGCCGGAGGGCGGTCCCGGGCTCGATCTCGATGGCGGCATCGTGCTGCCGCGGCTGGTCGATGCGCATGTCCATCTCGACAAGGGCCATATCTGGCCGCGCCGCCGCAATCCGGACGGCACCTTCATGGGCGCACTCGAGAATGTCATGGCCGATCGCGAGGCCAATTGGACGTCGGAAGATGTGCGTGCCCGCATGGATTTCGGCCTGCGCTGCGCCTTCGCCCATGGCACGAGCGCGGTCCGCACCCATATCGACTCGCTCGGCAAGCAGATCGGCATCTCCTGGCCGGTGCTGGCCGAGATGCGGGCGGAATGGGCCGGGCGCGTCGCGCTGCAGGCCTCGCCGCTTTTCGGCATCCAGTTTGCGCTCGACGCCGAGCACATGCAGGCGGTGACGCGGGCCGTGAAGGCGCATGGCGACGGCATCTTCGGCTGCGTCACCTATATGATCCCGGAGCTCGCGGAGGCGCTCGACATCGTCTTTCGCACGGCGATCGAGAACGGCTTCGACCTCGACTTCCATGTCGATGAGACCAATGATCCGGCGGCGCGGTCGCTTGAATACATTGCCGAGGCAGCGCTCCGGCATCGCTTCAGCGGAAAGATCCTCGCCGGCCATTGCTGTTCGCTCGCGGTACAGGCTCCGCAGGATGAGGCGCGGATCATCGCCAAGGTCGGGCAAGCCGGCATTGCGGTTGTGTCCCTGCCGATGTGCAACATGTATCTGCAGGACCGCGACGGCGGCCGCACGCCACGCTGGCGCGGCGTCACTGCGCTGCACGAACTGAAGGCTGCCGGCGTGGCGGTGATGATCGCTTCCGACAATACGCGCGATCCGTTCTATGCCTATGGCGATCTCGACCTCGTCGAGGTGCTGCGCGAAGGCACCCGCATCCTCCAGCTCGATCATGGCCCGACCGATTTCGCGGCGATGATCGCGCGCGCACCGGCTGCGATCATGGGCGTCGCCGACAAGGGCGTTGTGGCGCAAGGGCTGTCCGCCGACCTGATCCTGACCCGCGCCCGCGACTGGACCGAATTCTTCGCGCGCCCCCAGGCTGATCGCACGGTGCTGGTCGCCGGCAAGGCGATCGACCGGACGCTGCCGGACTACCGCGAACTCGACCATCTGATGAGCAAGAGCGCATGAGCCCCCGCTACGACATCGCCGCCCTGAAGAACCGTCTCGGCGGAATCAGGACCGAGGACAATCCGGCACTGGTGAAGCAGAAGAGCCGCGACTTCTTCTGGTACTCGCCCACCCTCAAGCGTCAGCTCGACCACGTCACGGCCGATATCATCGTCTCGCCGACCAGCGAGGCCGAGGTGCTGGACGTCCTTGCGGCCGCTCATGCACTCGGCATTCCGGTGACGCCGCGCGGCACCGGGACCGGCAATTACGGCCAGGCGATGCCGCTCTCTGGCGGGGTGCTGCTCGATCTCTCGGGGTTCAACAAGGTCAAGTCGATCCGGCCTGGACGCTATGTCGCCGAGCCGGGCGCGGTCATGGCCCGCATCGACGAGCAGACGCGGGCGCATTCCAGGCAGGAGCTGCGCCTGCATCCCTCGACCTATCAGACCGCTTCGATCGGCGGCTTCATCGCCGGTGGCTCGGGCGGCGTCGGCTCGATCAAATGGGGTGGCCTGCGCGACTGGGGCAACATCATCCGGCTCAAGGTCGCGACGATGGAGGCCTCGCCCCGGATCCTCGAATTCACCGGCGACGACCTGCACAAGGTTGCCCATGCCTATGGCACCAACGGCATCATCACCGAGGTCGAGATGCCGCTCGGGCCCGCCTATGACTGGGTCGACGTCATCCTCGGCTTCGACACGCTGCGCGCGGCGACCGAGTTCGCCAATGCGCTCGGCGAGCAGGACGGGCTGGCGCTGAAGAACCTCGCGGTCGTCGCGGCCCCGGCGCCGCATGACTATTTTCTGCGGCACAAGAAATTCCTGCCGCGCGACAGCCATGTCGTGATCGTCATGGCCGCGGATTTCGCAGTCGATGCGCTGCTCGCCTACGCCCGGCATTTCCGCGGCGCCGAACTGCTGATGCGCTCCGACAAACTCTCGCCGGAAGAGGCCAAGGGCCTGCCGCCGGGCTATGAGCTGGGCTGGAACCACACGACGCTGCGGGCGCTGCGGGTTGACCCGTCCATCACCTATCTCCAGGTGCTCTACCCCTTCCCGAACCAGGTCGAGCTGATCCAGCGCATTCATGAGCGCTTTGGCGACGAGGTGCGCTGCCATCTCGAATTCGTCCGCTTCGACGGCAAGGTCACCTGCTTCGGCCTGCCGCTGGTGCGCTTCACCAGCGAGGAGCGGCTCGAGGAGATCATGGCGATCCACGAGGAGATGGGAGCGCCGATCTTCAACCCGCATCGCTATACCTTGGAAGAAGGCGGCATGAAGCAGACCGACGAGCTGCAGCTCGCCTTCAAGCGCGAGGCCGATCCGCAAGGGCTGCTCAATCCCGGCAAGATGATCGCCTGGGAGGATCCGTCCTACGATTACAAGTCGGGCAAGACCTTCCTGTTCCGCAGCCTGGCCGATGCCGGCGTGGGTGGCTGATCATGCGCGTGCTCGTCCTCTACGCTCATCCCGATCCGGACAGTTTTGGGGCGGCGTTGCATCGGGCCGTGGTGAAGGGGCTCGAAGAGGCCGGCCATGACGTCGACGATTGCGATCTCAATGCCGAGGGCTTCGATCCGGTGCTGAGCCGGGAGGGCCGGGTCGGCTATCACGATGTTGCCAGCAACACGCTTCCGGTTGCCGGCTATGTCGAGCGGCTACGAGCAGCCGAGGCGCTGGTCCTGTGCTTTCCTGTCTGGAATTTCGGCTATCCCGCGATCCTCAAGGGCTATTTCGATCGCGTCTTCCTGCCCGGTGTTTCGTTCAAGCTGAACGATGGCAAGGTCAGGCCCAATCTCTGGAATATTCGCCGTCTCGTGGCCGTCACGACCTATGGCGGCTCGCGCTGGCGCGCCTTTCTGATGGGCGATCCGCCGCGCAAGGTGGTGTGTCGGGCCCTGCGCGCCGTTTGTCATCCAAGTGCGCGGCCGCTTTACCTGGCTCACTACGACATGAATCGCGCAACAGCGGGGAGCCGAGACGCCTTCCTTGCGCGCGTCTCGAAAAAGATGCGTACTCTGTGATTGTGCGCTGCACTTGCGTCATCACACTGTCATGATCGCAAGCGATCTCAGAGCCGGCGAATAGATTTCCGAGCAGTTTCCAAGGACCGGCTCATGACCAAGTCCCTCGAGAAAAGCGTCGGTCGAGCTCTCCTTGTGGCGGCGCGCCTGCATCGGGCGCGCATGGGCGAGAGGCTCAACGGCCTCGGACTCTTTCCCGGGCAGGAGCAGGCGCTGAAGGCCCTCCAGCCAGCCCCGATGACGATGGGCGAACTGGCGACCCTGCTTCGGGTCAAACCGCCGACCGTGTCCAAGACCATTGGCCGGCTCTCCTTGCAGGGGCTGGTGACGCGCGAGGGCGGTAGCCGCGATGGCCGGCTGGTTCAGGTCGCGTTGACCGAGCACGGTCAGAAGACCGCGGCTGCGCTCGATGCGGTCTGGAATCAGGTCGAGGACGAACTGCTGGAAAAGCTAGACGCCAAGGAGCGCAAGCAGCTCCGCAAGCTGCTGCGCAAGGCCTCGAAGGGCCTTTCCAAGGCCGGGGCCGAAATCGACGAGCCTGACGCCGATGGGGATGAGGCCGAGGCTGAGGCCTGATCAGCGCATGGAACGCATGCCCTCTGGCGCTGGCGTCGTTCCCTAAATCGGTTAAATCTCTCTCCGTCATTCTCCTCACGCATGACGGGACGGTCCTTTGCCCGCCTATTCCCATCGACCGGAAACGGGCCGCTCCCGCCTGATCGCCATCGGGCTGATGTGCGGTGCTGTGCTGTGTTTCTCGCTGCTCGATACCAGTGCGAAATGGCTGGCCGGTCATATGGACCCGCTTCAAGTGGTGTTCGCGCGCTATGCCGGCAGCATGATCCTGGTCTCGCTGCTGCTGAACCCCTGGAGCCATCCCGGTATCCTGCGCACCAAGAAGCCCTGGCTGCAGGCGGTGCGTTCGCTGCTGCTACTCGGTTCGACGGCGCTGAACTTCTTCGCGCTGAAATACCTGCAGCTCGCCGAGACCGTGTCGATCATGTTCGCGACACCGCTTCTGGTGGCGCTGGTTTCCGGGCCGCTGCTCGGCGAATGGCCGGGGCCGCGCCGGCTCGCCGCGATCGGTGTCGGGTTCATCGGCGTGCTCGTGATCACACGGCCCGGCCTTGGCGGCATGCATCCGGCGGCGCTGCTCTGCATGATCGGCGTCGTCTGCTACGCCTTCTATTCGATCTCGACCCGGCTTCTGGCGGCCTTCGACCCGCCGGAAACGACAATGGTCTATTCCGGCGTCGCGGGAACGGTTGCGCTGCTGCCGCTCATTCCCCTGTTCTGGACCTGGCCGAACGGGCCGTTGCCCTGGGCGCTGATGCTGGTGACCGGCGCCATGGGCGGCTTCGGGCATTGGCTGCTGATCCTGGCACACCGGCTGGCGCCCGCCACGGTGCTGGCGCCGTTCATCTATTCGCAGATCGTCTGGATGGTCACGCTCGGCTATCTCGTCTTCGGGCAGCTTCCCGACCGCTGGACCTTCATCGGCGCAGCCATCGTGATCTCGTCGGGCCTCTATCTGCTCTATCGCGAGCGGGTCCGGGCCGTGCCCGAGGGCTCGGCCCGGCTCGATTGAGCACTGGCAGGGCTCAGTCCTTCGGCGCCAGCGAAACGCCGCTCTGCTGGGCGATCCAGTCGGAGAGCATCGGCACGTAATCATCGCCCCGGCCATTGGCCACGGCGGAGGCATAGGCGTTCTTGACGGCGTTGCCGATCGGGTTCGGGACGCCTGCCGCATTGGCGACGCCTTCGAGATAGCGCACATCCTTCAGCGCGTTGACCAGCGTGAACTTGTGCGCGTCACGGTCGCGCTCCAGCACGTATTTCATGAAGGTCTGATAGAAGCCGCAATCCATCCGGCTGCCGGAGAGCACGCTGTTGAAGGTCTGCGGCGTGATGCCGATCTTCTGGGCCAGTGCGAGCGCCTCGGAATAGATCGCGCCATAGCCCATCGACAGGAAGTTGTTGAGCAGCTTCATCTTGTGGCCGTCGCCGACGGGGCCGAGATGGACGACCTTCTGTGCCCAAGCCTCGCAGGCCGGCTTGATGCGGGCGAAGACCGCATCGCTGGCGCCGATCATGGTCGAGAGCTGGCCCTGGGCGGCCTGTGCCGGCGTGCCGCCGAGCGGTGCGTCGCAGAGATGCAGGCCTTTCGCCTCGAGTTCGGCAGCAAGGCGGATGGTCGAACCGGGATCTGAGGTCGAGCAATCGACCACGATCGTGCCGGGCCCGGCGCCGGCGACGATGCCGTCCGGGCCGTTCAGCACGGCCTCGACCTGGGGCGAGCCGGTCACGCACAGGAAGATGATCGTCGCCTGCGAGGCCAGTTCCTTCGGTGTCCTGGCCTCGGTTGCACCAGCCGCCACCAGTTCCTCGACCGGCTTGCGGTTGCGGTGGCCCATCACCGTCAGCTGGAAGCCCTTGTCGAGCAGATTGCGGGCCATGCCTTGCCCCATCAGGCCGACGCCGATGAAGCCGATCGACTCTTTCGCGGTGCTCATCTTCAATTTCTCCGACTTATATGAGAAGGACTCGATCAGACGGCCTTTCGCAGGCCGGTTGAAACTCGCGGGACTCTTTCGCTTCCGTCTGAAGAGGGCGTGTCATGACCAGCAACGGCCACACCCCCGAGGCCGGGCCAGCCGGGAAGGCGGGACTGGCTGCGCCGGGCCGTGGGCGGGTGACATTGCAGATCATCGCCGACCATCTCTCGGTGTCGACGGCGACGGTGTCGCTGGCCCTGCGCGGCTCGCCTCTCGTCGCGGACGCGACACGGCTGCGGGTTCAGCAGATCGCGCGCGACATGGGCTACAGCTACAACCGCAGCGCCGCGTCGCTGAGGACCGACCGCACCAATATCCTTGGCGTCGGCTTCCACGACATCACGAATCCCTATTTCGCCGAACTCCTGGCCGCGATCGAGGAAACGGCGACGGCGCATGGCCGCTCGATCCTGCTCGGTACCTATGCGGAGAACCTGGAGCGGCAGGACCGGGTCCTGAACACCCTGAAGGAGTATCGACCCGACGGCATGGTGATCTGTGCCGCAGGCGGCAGCACGGCTGAAACCTTCGGCCATCTGATTGAGGCCGGTGTTCCGCTGGTCCAGCTCTCCCGGGAGATTCCGGGTCTCAACCTCGATTTCGTGGGGTCGGATGATCATCACGGCACCGTGCTGGCGCTGGAGCATCTGATCGGTCTTGGCCACCGGCGCATCGCCTTCCTCGGCGAAAACAACCTGATCTCGACGGGCCGGAACCGGTATCGGGGCTATTGCGAGACGCTCGCCCGGCACGGGATTCCGCTTGATCCTGCGTTGGTCTATGCGTCGATCGGCACCCGCGAGAACGGCCTCAAGGGCATTCAGAAGGTGCTCGATGCGGAGATTCCGCCAACCGCGGCCGTCTGCTTCAATGACCTCATCGCCTTCGGCGCGATGCTCGGCCTGCGTCATCGTGGGCTGGAGGCCGGGGTCGAGTTTTCGCTCGTGGGCTGCGACGACGTCCAGGAAGCGGCGCAGTGGTATCCGGCGCTGACCACGCTGAAGAACTTCCAGGACGAGATGGGCCGCAAATCGGCGGAACTGCTGATCCGGCGCATCGAGAATCCGACTGCGCCGACGCAGCGGATCGTGCTGACGCCGGAGCTCGTCGTGCGGGGCACGACGACACCGCCCAAACGCTAGATCCCGCTCATGGATCATTCGCGGGTTTGGCGTTGAGCGCGCGATAGGCGCGCACGACCTGCGAATCGTCGCGCGCGCCATGGCCGAGGCCCGAGCTCGCCAGGAACATCTGATGTGCAGCGGCGGCGAGCGGCAGTGCTGTCCTGGCGGCGCGGCCGGCATCGAGCACGATCCCGAGATCCTTGACGAAAATGTCGACCGCACTGGCGACGGGGGCATCTTCCAGCAGCATGCGCGGACCGCGATCCCGCAGCATCCAGGACGAGGCAGCCGAGCCACCCATGATCTCGAAGAGAATCTTGCCGTCGATCCCCGCCTTCTCGGCGAGCGAGAGCGCTTCGGCCGCCACCGCGATATGGACGCCGCAGAGCAGTTGGTTGACCGTCTTCACGGTCGCACCCTGCCCGGGCTTCTGGCCGACATGGAAGACCTTGTCGCCCATCGCATCGAGCACGGGCTTTGCCAGTGCGAAACTCTCCTGCGGCGCACCGACCATGATGGTCAGCGTCGCGCCGCGCGCGCCGCTGATGCCGCCGGAGACCGGGGCATCGACGAAGTGACGGCCGGTTTTCGTGACCTCCGTCGCGATCGCCTCGACCTCGCCGGGAGGGCAGGTCGCCATCAGCTGCACGCTTGCGCCGGGAGCGAGTGCCGCCAGGGCGCCGGCCTCGAACAGGACCGAGCGCGCCTGCGCGGCATTGACGACCATCAGGACGAGCGCATCGGCATCTCTTGCGGCCGCCGCGGCGCTCTCGGCAGCGTGGCCCCCGGCTGAAACCAGCGCCTCGCGGGCGCTCTTGCGCATATCGAAGCCAGTGACCCGGAACTGACGCTTCACGAGGTTCTCGGCCATCGGCGCCCCCATGGCGCCGAGCCCGACGAAGGCGATGGATTTGATCTCGTTCACGAACGCAGTCCCTCAAACGCAAACGGGGCCCGGCGGGCCCCGCTGGATTATTCCTTCACGGCTCCGGTCATCGACGAGACGTAATGCTCGACGAAGAAGGAGTAGAGAATGACGACCGGGAGCGAGCCGAGCAGCGCGCCGGCCATCAGCGCCCCCCATTCATAGACGTCCCCGCGCACCAGCTCGGTGAGAACGCCGACAGCGACGGTCTTGTTCTCCGAGGACTGGATGAAGGTGAGCGCGTAGATGAACTCGTTCCAGGAGAGGGTAAAGGCGAAGATGCCGGCCGAGATCAGCCCCGGCACCGCCAGTGGCAGGATGATCTTGACCAGGATCTGCCAGCGGCTGGCGCCGTCGACGAGCGCGCATTCCTCCAGCTCGTAGGGGATCGAGCGGAAATAGCCCATCAGCAGCCAGGTGCAGAACGGCACCAGGAAGGTCGGATAGGTGAAGATCAGCGCGAGCTTGGTGTCGTAGATGCCGAAGCCGAAGATCAGCACGGCGAGCGGGATGAACAGGATCGAGGGCGGTACGAGATAGGCGAGGAAGATCGCCAGCCCGGTGACCCGCGAGCCACTGAAGCGCAGACGCTCGATCGCATAGGCGGCGAACACGGCGGCGGTGAGCGACAGGATCGTCGATCCGATCGAGACCAAGATCGTGTTGAGCAGCCAGTGCGGATATGTAGTTTCGAACAGCAGATATTTGATGTGGCGCAGCGTAGGCTCGCCCGGCCAGAGCGGGTTGTGGCTCTTGAAATCCGTCAGCTCGTGATTGGGCTTCAGCGCCGTCACGCCCATCCAGTAGAACGGAAACAGCAGCACGAAGATGAAGACCATGAGCGGCAACCAGGTGGTCACCAGCCGACGCGGCAGGTTGGCCATGTAGCTGGTGCCGACGCTTTCGTCGGTGAGCTGAACGCGCGGGGCGGTCGGTTGACTGATGTCGGTCATGGCTGGCGTCCTCAGTCCGCGCCGCCCTGCTGCCATTTCCGCCGCTGCAGGCCGAAATAGCTGAACAGGATCGCTCCGAGCAGGAAGGGGATCATCGCGACTGCGATCGCTGCGCCTTCGCCAAGCTGGCCGCCGGGGATGGCGCGCTGGAAGGAGAGGGTCGCCATCAGGTGAGTGGCGTTGAGCGGGCCGCCGCGGGTCAGCACGTAGATGAGCTGGAAATCGGTGAAGGTGAACAGCACAGAGAAGGTCATCACGACCGCGATGATCGGCGAGAGCAGAGGCAAGGTGATGAAGCGGAAGCGCTGCCAGTTGGTTGCACCGTCGAGCATCGCGGCCTCGTAGAGCGAGGGCGAAATGGTCTGCAGGCCGGCCAGCAGCGAGATCGCGACGAAGGGAATGCCGCGCCAGACATTGGCTGCGATCACCGAGGCGCGCGCATTCGTGGTGTCGCCGAGGAAGTTGATATTGGTCGAGATCAGGCCGAGCTCCTTCAGAGCCCAGGAGATCACCGAGAACTGGGTGTCGAAGATCCACCAGAAGGCGATCGCCGAGAGTACGGTCGGCACCACCCAGGGCAGCAGTACAATGGCGCGGATGAAGGCCTTGAAGGGTAGGTGCTCGTTCAGGAGCAGCGCCAGCCAGAGCCCGAGCGCGAATTTCAGGGCCGAAGCGACGACCGTGTAGAGGATGGTGTTGAAGACCGCGAGCCGGAACACCGAGTCGGTCAGCAGCGACTCGTAATTCTCGAGCCCGATGAAGACGCCCGCCCGGCCGATGCGGGTATCGGTGAAGCCGAGCCAGACGCCGAGGGCCAGCGGCCAGGCGAGGAAGACGATCAGGAAGATCGCCGCGGGCACCATGAACAGGATGCCGAGTCCGTTGCGGCTCTGGCCCAGCCGCGCCAGCATAGAAGGTCTCGCACGCTCCGCCGGCCGCGCGATTGCGGTGTCAGCCATGGTGATCTCTCCCGGATGCAGGGCCGGCGGCTCTTCGCCGCCGGCGGGCGCGGCCGTGGCCGCGCCGTTTCGTTGCAGCGATCAGACGCGATAGTAGCGGTTGATCCGTGCCTCTGCGCGCTTGGCTGCTTCCTCAGGCGTCCGCTGGCCGGTGGCGCCTTCCGCGAACATGTCGACAAGAACGTAGTCGGCCATCACCGCAGCCGAAGCGTAGCCGAGCGGGCCGGAATAGCCGTTCGGGCGCAGTGTCTCAGAGGCCTTCTGATACGGGGTGTGAACCGGATCCGAGGTCCAGACCGGATTATTGGCGTAGGCCTTCAGCGGCTGGCAGCAATAGGCGCTGGCCTGGGTGATCCAGGTCGGCATCTGTTCCTGCTCGTACATGAACTGGAGATAGGCCTGTGCCGCCTGCGGGAACTTGGTGTGCTTGAAGATCACGCAGGTGGTGGTCTGGTGCAATTCGACCGACTGGCCCACCGGGCCGATCGGCATGTTCGCCGACCTCATGTCCTTGGCCATGTCGGCGAGCTTGGGGTCGTTCTTCGCGGAGTAATAGAGCGAGACGCCGTTGGCGGTGACCGAAACCTCACCGGCCAGGAAGGCGCGGTTGTTGTTGATGTCGAGCCAGCTTTCCGTGCCCGGGATGAAGGTCTTGTAGAGCTCGGCGGCGTATTTGATGGCCGCGATCGTCTCGGGGCTGTTGATCGCGACCTTGCCGGCATCATCGACGGTTCGGCCACCATGGCTCCAGAGCAGCCAGTGGCAGAAGTTGTTGCCGTCGCCGACACCCTTTCCGAGGGTGAAGCCGGCGGGGTGCCCCTTGGCCTTCAGCGCCTTGCAGAGATCGAGGAAGGCGTCGGTCTTGGTCGGGAAGGTCGAGTGGCCGGCTTCCTTGACCCAGCTGTCGCGATAAAGCACGGCGTTTGCGATGGCAGCCAGCGGCAGGCCGATGAACTTGCCGTCCTTCTTGGCGTAACCTTCAAGGCCGGGATACCAGCCGCCATATTTGCCGCCGAGATAATTGCCGAGCTCGGTGACGTCGAGCAGCTTGTCGGGATACTGGAAGGCATCGTCGAACCAGACGAGCACGATGTCGGGGCCTGCGCCGACATTGGCGGCGACGGCGGCCTTCGGACGAATATCTTCCCAGCCTTCCTTGTCGACCCGGATCTGAACGCCGGTCGCATCCGTGAACTTCTTGGTATTGGCGAGCCAGGCGTCTTCCTCACCCTTGACGAAGGGGGCCCAGCGCAGCACGCGCAGTTGAGCGCCTGGTTCGGGGGTGAATTTTGGAGCGGCCGCCTGGGCGAAGGCGGGGGCGGTCCCCAAGTGCCCCATCAGGCCGGCGCCCGCAGCCACGCCGGCGCTGCCCAGCAGCATATCGCGTCTTGAAATCGTCATTGGTTGTTCCTTCCCGGAAAGAAGGGACCTTTTATATGTGGCCTGCGACCCGTCCCTGGAAGTCATCGCCGGCTCTTTTGGCTGCGCCAGGCCAGCCGGTGTCCGTGCTGGCCTGTCGTAACGTCATGTCATGCGGGCCAAGGCGCAATCAGGCGCGGGCCTCCGCAGCAGTCAGAAGCTCAGATACGCTTGCCGGTGGCGGCGTCGAACAGATGCGTGACGCTGGTGTCCGGCGTGATGCCAATGGTCTCGCCGGGCTTGGCCGTGATGCGTTCGCGGAAGACGCAGGTCAGTTCCTGCCCGCCGCAGCGCACGACGACCTGCGTCTCGGAGCCGGTCGGTTCGATGACCACGACCTCGGCCTTGAGGCCGTTGGGGTTGAGTTGGAGGTGCTCCGGACGGATGCCGAAAACCGCGGCCTTGCCGTTCGAGTCAGCCGGATGCTGCCCGATGGGCCAGATCACGCCGCCCTCGGTCTCGAACCCGGCCGCGGTGATCTTGCCCTTGAGGAAGTTCATCGACGGCGAGCCGATGAAGCCCGCGACGAAAAGGTTGTTCGGCCGGTCGTAGAGGTCGAGCGGAGCGCCCATCTGCTCGACGATGCCGTCATGCATCACGACGATCTTGTCGGCCATGGTCATGGCCTCGATCTGGTCGTGCGTGACATAGACCGTCGTGGTCTTGAGACGCTGATGCAGTTCCTTGATCTCGGTGCGCATCTGCACGCGCAGCTTGGCGTCGAGATTCGAAAGCGGCTCGTCGAAGAGGAAGACCTGCGGATCGCGCACGATCGCGCGGCCCATGGCGACACGCTGGCGCTGACCGCCCGAAAGCTGGCGCGGATAGCGGTCGAGCAGCTTGTTGAGGCCGAGAATGCCGGCAGCCTTGTTGACGCGCTCGTCGATCTCGGCCTTGGGGGCATTCCGCAGCTTCATCGAGAAGGCCATGTTGTCGGCCACTGTCATGTGCGGATAGAGCGCGTAATTCTGGAACACCATGGCGATGTCGCGCTCTTTCGGCGGCACGTCGTTGACGACGCGCGGGCCGATGCGGATCTCGCCTCCGGAAATATTCTCCAGCCCGGCGATCATGCGCAGAAGGGTCGATTTTCCGCAGCCCGAGGGGCCGACGAGAATAACGAACTCGCCATCGTTGATGTCGATATCGACGCCATGGATGACCTGCGTCGAGCCGTAAGCCTTGCGCACATCAGCGATCTGGACTGAGGCCATCTGAACCCTCTCCCGGACTTAAGTTTCCTCTGGGGTCCGGTATCGTCCCGTGTCCGGGCACTCCGCACCGCCGCTGCTGTCGGCTTCTCGTGACCGACCGACGAAAAGCGCCGCAGACCAGGCAGTGCCTGTTGCGCCGGGTTTCATCTACGATAAAGTCATACGATACGGACAGGCGTGTCAAGCGCCGGAATCGCTCCAATGAAACCGCCTTCCGGCGGCTTGGGCGCGATTGAAAACGGGTGAGGACGCCAGCAGATGCGGGTGCGCGACTTTTCGCGGCCGACGACCCTGAATCCCGACCGCCTGTTCGGGCAGGTGGCTCAGAAGCTCGCGGTTGCGATCATTTCAGGGACGTTCAAGGCCGGCGAACTGTTGCCGAACGAGGCCGATCTGAAATCCGAAATCTCGGTCTCGCGCACCGCCTATCGCGAAGCTGTGAAGTACCTGACGGCGAAGGGGCTGGTCGAGGCGCGCCCGAAGAGCGGCACGCGGGTAGCGCCGCGCGACGGTTGGAACCTGCTCGATCCCGACGTGCTGTCCTGGCATTTCGAGGCCGACCCGAACGAGAAATTCATTCGCGACCTGTTCGAGTTGCGCAGTTTTGTAGAGCCGAGCGCAGCGCGCCTTGCGGCCCTGCGGCGTACACCCGCCGATCTCGTACGAATCCAGGCGGGCTATCACGGCATGATCGACAACCCGCCCTATGCCGAGGCAACCATTCGCGCCGACCTGGCTTTCCACGAGGCGATCCTCGCTGCCGCGCAGAATTCGACGCTGCAATGTCTGGCAAGCGTCGTCTCGGCGACGATCCAATGGTCGCTGCTGCTGAAATCGGGAGACGATCAGGGGTTCTATGTCACGTCGCTGTTCGATCACGAGCGGGTGCTGGATGCGATCATCCAGCGGGACGGCGATCTCGCCGCGGCCCGGATGAGTGCGCTTGTAACGGACAGCCTGAACACCACGCTCACCTTCCTGGCATGGGCCGGACAGCAGAGCACCCCGAAAATCGCCTGAATAAGTCATACTACATATGACAACGACGCGCTTTTCTCGCTCTGCAGCCCGTGTAGTACTGCTCTGCCGATGCCGCGTGGCGGAGGCCTTGAGGTTTCGCGATCTAATCGTTTTAAAGAATTGAAATCAAGCCAGCCGCTCTGACACTCACGCCCGACGAAAGTTCACGATATGACCGACATCATCATGACCGGCCCGCTGATGGCCTATGCTGCCGACCAGTTGAAGGCCCGTTTCACGGTGCATGAACTCTGGAAGGCAGAGGACCGGACCGCCATGCTGAAGGAGATCGGCGGCAAGGTTCGTGGCGTCGCCGGGGGCGGCGCGCATGTCAGGATCGATGGCACGCTGTTCGACGCCCTGCCGAAACTGGAGATCGTTGCCAATTTCGGCGTCGGTTACGACACCGTCGATGCCAAGGAAGCCGGCAAGCGCGGGCTGATCGTCACCAATACTCCGGACGTGCTGACCGATGAGGTTGCGGACTTGGCACTCGGCCTGCTGCTCGCGACGGTGCGCCAGCTGCCGCAGGTCGACCGGTACCTGCGCGCCGGCAAGTGGCTGGAGAAGGCCTATCCGCTGACGACCTCGCTGCGGACCCGCAAGGTCGGCATCGTTGGGCTCGGCCGAATCGGCAAGGCCGTGGCGCAGCGTATCGAGGCCTTCGGCCTGCCGGTCAGCTATCATGGCCGCACCCGCCAGGCGGATGTGTCCTATCGCTACTATCCTTCGCTGATCGAGATGGCGGCCGATGTCGACACCCTGATCTCGGTTGCGCCTGGCGGCGCTGCGACTCGTCACATGATCAATGCCGACGTCCTGAAGGCGCTCGGCCCCAATGGCATCGTCATCAATGTCGGCCGCGGTTCGGTGGTCGACGAACAGGCGTTGATCGAGGCGCTCAAGAACAAGGTCATCCTTTCGGCCGGCCTGGACGTCTTCGAGGACGAGCCGCGCGTGCCGGCCGAACTGATCGCGATGGATCATGTGGTGCTGTTGCCGCATGTCGGATCGGCATCGGTGCATACGCGTGAACAGATGGGCCAGCTTCTGGTCGACAACCTGGTTTCATGGTTCGATGGCAGGGGTCCTCTGACGCCGGTTGCCGAGACACCATGGAAGAAAGCCTGAGACACCACGTTTTGGTTCAGATGAGGCGCGGATGCCTGCCGCTTGTGGCGGGCGTCCTTTTCGCGGGGCCCGTACAGGCGCAGAAGCCGCCGCTTCCGAAGGGAGCGGAGACCGCGCCTGACACCGTTCGCCCCATGATCGGTGCCTGGAACCTCGAACAGGTCGGCGCGCCGCGCCAATGCACCATTACCCTTGGAGCGGAACAGTCGGGACAGGGGCGGCAATTGCGCTTCCCTGCCACCTGCCGCCGCGCATTGCCCATTATCGGGCAGATTGTGTCCTGGAGTGTGGCTGAGGGGGGCGGGCTGCGCCTGAATGACGAGGCCGGCAAGGCCGTGATCACGCTCAGCAAGTCCGGCGCCGGCCTGAATGGCAAGGGCACGGACGGGCAGGACTATCTGCTGGATCCGAAGGATCATCCCCGCAGCGCGCGCCCGGTGCCTCCGAGCGCGGCAGAGCGCGCCGCGACCGCTGCGGCCCGGCCGACCGTCGTCGACCCTGCGGGCGCGCCTGCCACCGACGCCGTGCCCGGCCGCTATGTCACGATGCGCCAGCAGAACCGCGAGGGATGTCGCCTCATGCTTGCGGCCGGCCCCGCAAATTCTCCGGGTGGCGCTCCCGCCCGTTTCGACGGGCGCTGCGACGATACTGGCTTGACGATCTTCGATCCCGTCGGTTGGCGCTATGCGGCCGGGCGCCTTTCGCTGGTTGCACGCAAGGGGCACAGCGTCGATCTCGTCTTCGAGAACGGCCAATGGCGCAAGGACCCTGCGGTGGGCGCACCGCTGATGCTGCGCAAGCTCGCGCCCTAAGCATCGGCCCGAAAAGTGGATCGCGGTTTTCGGGAAAGCCGATGCAAACACAAAGGTGAGATCATCGGACTGGATACGATATCCCGTCCGATGATCTGGCAGCGCTCAGACCGCCACGACGCGCTCGGGCTCGGCGGCGTCGTAATCGGCTTCCTTGGCGAGGATGCGCTGCATGCGACGCTCGTCGAGCGAATTTTCCCATTTCGCCACGACGATCGTCGCGACGCCATTGCCGATCAGATTGGTGAGGGCGCGCGCCTCCGACATGAAGCGGTCGACGCCGAGGATCAGGGCGATCGACGCCACGGGAATAGTGCCGACCGAGGCCAGTGTTGCGGCGAGTACGATGAAGCCGGAGCCCGTGACGCCGGCCGCGCCTTTCGAGGTCAGCAGCAGCACGGCGATGATGCCGATCTCCTGCGACAGGCTCAGCTCGGTATTGGTTGCCTGGGCGAGAAAGATCGCGGCCATCGTCAGATAGATGCAGGTGCCGTCGAGGTTGAAGGAATAGCCGGTGGGGATGACCAGGCCGACGACATTCTCCTTGCAGCCGAGATAGCTCATCTTGGCGATCATCCGTGGCAGGACGCTCTCGGAGGAGGAGGTGCCGAGCACGATCAGCAGCTCTTCCTTGATGTAGGCGATGAACTTCACGATGCTGAAGCCATGCAGCCGGGCGATCGTGCCGAGCACGAGGAAAATGAAGATGAGGCAGGTCGTGTAGAAGGCGGCCATGAAGCTGCCCAGCGACAGCAGCGTGCCGATGCCGAATTTTCCGATCGTGAAGGCCATCGCGCCGAAAGCACCGATCGGTGCCGCCTTCATGATGATGCCGACGATCTTGAAGAAGACCTGGGCGATATCGTCGACGAAGTGCAGGACCGGCTTGCCGCGTTCGCCGAGCATCTGCAGACCAAAGGCAAAGAGCAGGGCGAAGAACAGCACCTGCAAGATTTCGCCGGTTGCGAAGGCACCGACCACTGTCGCCGGGATGATGTCCATCAGGAAGCCGATGGTACTCTGCTCCTTCGCCTTGGCCGTGAACGCGGTGATTGAGCTGGTGTCGAGCCCGCCGACATCGACACTCATGCCGACTCCGGGTTTCCAGAGATTGATCACGATGAGCCCGACGATGAGCGCAAGCGTCGTCACCACCTCGAAATAGAGCAGTGCCTTCACGCCGACGCGGCCGACCTTCTTCATGTCGTCCATCGACGCGACGCCGTGCACGACGGTGAGAAAGATGATCGGCGCGATGATCATCTTGATGGCCTTGATGAAGGCGTCGCCGAGCGGCTTCATCGCCTCGCCGGTATGCGGATAGAAATGCCCGACGAGCACCCCGATCGCGATGGCGGTCAGCACCTGGACGTAGAGATGCGTCCACCAGGGACCCTGATGACCGCGCGTAATCGCAGCTGTCGACATGGGCAGTCCCTCGAGACGCGCACTTGGCTGCGTGCGCGCTCTCGAAAATGCTACGCTTGTCTTGGCTCCCCGACAAGCGAAACGCGGCGCTGCCGTGGGGGCGGCGCCGCGTCCTGTGCCGCGATCGCGGAGGTTACTCGGCCGCCTCGACCTTCAGCACGCCGCGACGGATCTGGTCCTCTTCGATCGACTCGAACAGGGCGCGGAAGTTGCCCTCGCCGAAGCCGTCATCGCCCTTGCGCTGGATGAACTCGAAGAAGATCGGCCCGAGCACCGTGCCGGAGAAGATCTGGAGCAGGACCTTGCTCATCCGGCCCTCCTTGGAGCCGACCGCAACCGCACCCTCGCCGTCGATCAGGATGCCGTTGGCCTTCAGCCGCTCGACCGGTTCGCCATGGCCGGGAACGCGCGCCTCGACGCGCTCATAATAGGTTGCCGGCGGCGCCGGCATGAAGGGCAGGGCGTTGCGGCGCAGCTGCTCGACGGTGGCGTAAATGTCGTGGGCTCCGAGCGCGACGTGCTGGATACCCTCGCCCTTGTACTGGCGCAGGTACTCCTCGATCTGGCTCTTGTCGTCGAGCGACTCGTTGATCGGGATGCGGATCTTGCCGCAGGGCGAGGTCAAGGCGCGCGAGATCAGGCCTGTGAGCTTGCCCTCGATATTGAAGAAGCGGATCTCGCGGAAGTTGAAGAGTTTGCCATACCAGCCCGCCCAATGGTCCATGCGGCCGCGATGGACGTTGTGGGTGAGGTGGTCGAGGTAATAGAGACCGGCCTGCTCCGGGTGCGGATCCGGCTCGTCGATCCACTCGAAATCGACATCCCAGATCGAGCCCTTCGCGCCATAACGCTCGACGAAATACAGGATCGAGCCGCCAATGCCCTTCACGGCGGGAATTTGCATCTCGCCGGGGCCGACCTTGCTTTCATAGGGCTCGGCGCCAAGCGACACGGCGCGCTCGAAAGCATGCCTGGCATCGACGACGCGGAAGGCCATGGCGCAAGCGCAGGGGCCATGCTCGGCCGCAAAGCGCTGGGCAAAGGAATCCGGCTCGGCATTGACGACGAAATTGACGTCACCCTGACGGTACAGCGTGACCTTCTTGGAGCGATGCCGGGCGACGGCGGTGAAGCCCATCTGCTGGAAGAGCGGGCCGAGCTTCTCTGGCTCGGGATGGGCGTATTCAACGAACTCGAAACCGTCCGTTCCCATCGGATTGGCCTCGGAAATAGCGGGAGGGGCGGTGTCGTGCGGAAATGGACCCATGGCGTTCTCCTCTCGATATGATTGCCGACATGGTCGCGCACGGCGAAGGCAAGGAGCTTGCAAAATGCCGCGTCATGGCGCGAGATCCGCACAGTTCGTGCAGGGAGGTCACCAACGGTGCGTGATGTGAGCGGTCTCGATTCTTTCGACTGGCGCTTGATCGATGCGCTCCAGCAGGATGCCTCCCTGACGAATGGCGCGCTGGCCGAGAAGGTCGGGTTGTCGGCGAGCCAGATTTCCCGCCGGCGCCAACGGCTCGAGGAGGAGGGGACGATCCGTGGTTACCGCGCGCTGATCGATCCGGCAGCCGTCGGGCTCGGGGTGACCGTCTTCATCCATGTCGCGCTGAACGCGCATTCGCGTGACAATGCCCGCCGCTTTCGCGATCTCGTCAAGCTGACTCCCGCGATCCTGGAGGCGCATGCCCTGACAGGTGAGGCGGATTATCTGCTCAAGGTTGCGGTAGGCGACCTCAAGGAGCTCTCGCGCTTCGTCAACGAGATCCTGATGCCGCATGAAAGCGTCGCGCGGGTCCGCTCGGAAATCGCGCTTGAGACGTTGAAGGAGCCGGGGCTCCTGCCGTTGCCTTTGTCATGATCGCGTCAAGGTTCCCTTCCATGCGGGGCGGCTTGTGAAGCCCGTGGCCCGGGTGCAGGTTACGCCGCCGCTTTGCGGTGAATGGCCTAAACGAGGGAGCCTCTCGATGTTCAACGCAAAATCTCTGCTGGACGCGCTGGTCAGCGCCGGCAATCAAGCCGGTCAGCAGGCCGGCCAGTCCGGGGGGCTCGGCGGAATGCTGGGCAATCTGGCGCAACAGGTTCAGCCGGCCGGTGGTTCGGGCGGCATTGGCGGCCTCGTCGGCAGCGTGCTCGGCCAGGCGACGCAGGGCATGCAGGATGCCGCGCGCCAGACAGGGCTGGAGCAGAAGGCGAGCGACGTTCTCGGCCAGGTCTCCGGCGGCAAGACGCCCGACCAGTTGCTGGAACAGGCCAAGGGGATGTTCAGCAGCAATCCGGCCGTGGCGACGGCGGTGCTCGGCGGCCTCGGCGCCTTGCTCTTCGGTTCCTCGGCAGGGCGTTCGGTTGCCGGCTCTGCGGCGAAACTCGGCGGCCTCGCGCTGATCGGCGGCCTCGCCTACAAGGCCTACCAGAACCATCAAGCCGGCAAACCCCTGCTCGATCTGAAGCGTCAGGAGGTTCTGCCGGCACCAGTCGGGACCGGTTTCGAGCCGGAGGCCGCAAGCGAGGCGACGGCCCTGATCTTCATCCGGGCGATGATCGCAGCCGCTGCCGCCGACGGTCATATCGACACCGAGGAGCGCAATGCCATTCTCGGCGGCCTGCGCGAAGCCGGTTTCGATCCGGAAGCCAATGCCTGGCTCGCCCATGAAATGGCCAATCCGGCTTCGGTCGATGTTCTCGCCGAAGCGGCGGAAACGCCCGAACTCGCGGCGCAGATCTACACGGCGGCTCGCATCGCCATCAATCCGGATACGCCCGCGGAGAAGGACTTCCTCGCCGGGCTTGCGGGCTCGGTCGGGCTCGATGCCGAACTGGTCGCCAATATCGACGCGGCCGCGAGCGCGGCGAAAGCCTGACGCCGTTCCAATCGGCGCGATCAGGGTGCGCGGCGCGCGCCCTGATCGTCTTCGAAGACCGGTCGGAAGAATGAGCGTTCATAGCTGATGATGAAGCGGTGCTTCTCGTTCATCGCCACGGCCGCCAGGCATTCCTCGTCCTTGAACGAGGCGGTGCGATACTCCTCATAGGCCGCAAGCGACGGAAAGCTGAACATCGCCAATGCGACGTTCGACGAGCCTTCCGAGGGCATGAAATAGCCGTGATGCTTGCCGCCGAATTTCTCGACCAGCCTGATCCAGAGCTTGCCATAGGCCTCGAAGGCCGGCAGCTGGTAGGGATCGACGATATAGCTCAAATGGCAGGTGATCATCGTCATGCTGCCTTCGCGTTGGCGAGGAAGCTCTTCATCCGCTCCAGCGCGCGTTCGATGTTCTCCAGCGAGTTGGCATAGGACAGGCGGATATAGCCTTCGCCATGGATGCCGAAATCGGGCCCGCCGATCGTCGCGACACCCGCATCCTCGAGCAGGGCGGAGGCCAGTTTCTTCGCCTTCCACCCGGTCTTCGAGATATTCGGGAAGGCGTAGAAGGCGCCCTTCGGCACGGCGCAGGACACATCGGGCAAGGCGTTCAAGCCGGCGACCACCGCCTTCCGGCGCCGATCGAACTCGGCGACCATGGCATGCACCGCGTCCTGCGGGCCGGTGAGTGCGGCGAGCCCGGCCCATTGCGCCGGGGCGTTGACGCAGGAATGCGAATTGACCGCGAGCTTGCGGGCATTGTCGTAGAGCGGCTTCGGCCAGACCGAGAACCCCATGCGCCAGCCGGTCATGGCATAGGTCTTCGACCAGCCATTGAGCAGGATCAGCCGGTCGCGAATTTCGGGGTAGCTCAGCAGGCAGACGTGCTTCTCGCCGTCATAGAGCATCTGGTCGTAGATCTCGTCCGACATCACCGCGACATTGGGGAAGCGGCTGAGCCCGGCAACGAGCTTGTCGACCTCGGCCTTCGGCGTGACGCCGCCGGTCGGGTTTGCCGGCGAATTGACGATCAGCAGCCGGGTTTTGGGCGTGATCAGCGAGAGCGTCTCCTCGGCCGAGAAGGCAAAACCGTTCTCCTCGCGGATCGGTACCGGGATCGGGGTCGCGCCGGTGAACTCGATCATCGAGCGATAGATCGGGAAGCCGGGATCGGGATAGAGGATCTCGGCGCCGGGCTCGCCGAACATCAGGATCGCCATGAACATGGTGACCTTGCCGCCCGGCACGATCATCACCTCTTCCGGCGAGACGTCGACCGAGAAGCGCTTGTGCAGGTCGGCGGCGACCGCCTCGCGCAGCGGCAGGATGCCATTGGCCGGCGTATAGCCGTGATGGCCGTCGCGCAGCGCCTTCACCGCGGCCTCGACGATGTGGTCGGGCGTCGGGAAATCGGGTTGGCCAATGCCGAGATTGATGATGTCCTTGCCCTTGCGCTGCAGCTCGGTCGCTCGTGCCAGCACGGCGAAAGCGTTTTCCTCGCCGATCCGGGCGAAGGAGGAGACGGTCTGCAGCGTCATGGTGCGTTTTCCTCTGCAAGCTCTCGACGCGGGTGGCCCTGTCGCGGGCCTTGCGCTGTCGTGGTGCGCTGTCTTGGCCGGAAACGCAGCGGCGATGCAAGCCCGCCGTCTGCACCGGCCGCCGGGCGGCCGCGCATTTGGAACACTTGCAAACTGCGGGGCGGCGACCTTTCCTGCGCAGCCGGCATCTGCATGGATTGGCGAAGTAATTTGTGTGCTGTATGCAGAATGCAGGCGACGCGATTTGGTCGAATTTGACTCTTGTCGCGCGCATGGCGATCGGCATGATTGGCTGGTCAAATCGATTTAAAGACCATGGCGGACGCGGCGCGAAGGCTGCGCGCCGGTGCGAGAGGGAATGACGGGGATGGCCAAGACGCCTGCAAGGAAGTCGGTCCGCAAGATCAAGCCGGAGCAGCTGCGCTCCAAGGCCTGGTTCGATAATCCCGCCAATGCCGACATGACCGCGCTCTATATCGAGCGCACCATGAATTTCGGCCTGTCGCGCGAAGAGCTGCAGTCGGGCCGCCCGATCATCGGCATCGCCCAGACAGGCTCCGATATCGCGCCCTGCAACCGCCATCATATCGAGCTCGCCGCCCGCGTCCGCGACGGTATCCGCGAGATGGGCGGCGTGCCTTTCGAGTTCCCGATCCATCCGATCCAGGAAACCTGCAAGCGCCCGACCGCGAGCCTCGACCGCAACCTGCAATATCTCTCGCTCGTCGAGATCCTCTACGGCTATCCGCTCGACGGGGTCGTGCTGACGACCGGCTGCGACAAGACCACCCCGGCCCAGATCATGGCGGCCGCCACGGTCGACATCCCCGCCATCGCGCTGCCGGGCGGGCCGATGCTGAACGGCAATTTCCGCGGCGAACGCACCGGTTCGGGCACGATTGTCTGGAAGGCGCGCCAGATGATGGCCGCCGGCGAAATCGACTATCGCGGCTTCGTCGATCTGGTGGCGTCGTCGGCTCCGTCGGCCGGCCACTGCAACACCATGGGCACGGCCTCGACCATGAACTCCCTGGCCGAGGCGATGGGCATGACCCTGCCCGGCGGCGCCGCCATCCCGGCGCCCTATCGCGACCGTTACGAGATGGCTTATCACACCGGCAAGCGCATCGTTGAGATGGTCTGGGAGAACCTGATCCCGTCGAAGATCCTGACGCGCGAAGCGCTGGAGAACACCATCGTCGTCAACTCGGCAATCGGCGGCTCCACCAATGCGCCGATCCATGTCAACGCCATCGCCAAGCATATTGGCGTGAAGCTCGACAACGAGGATTGGACTGCGATCGGCTACGACATCCCGCTGCTGGTCAACCTGCAGCCCGCCGGCGAATATCTCGGCGAGGATTTCTACCGCGCCGGCGGCGTGCCTGCGGTCGTTGCCGAGCTCGTCGCCAAGGGCAAGATCAAGCCCGCCATCACCGCCAACGGCAAGACGCTGGCCGAGAACTGCGAAGGCTTCTTCTCCGGCGATCGTCGCGTCATCAAGGCCTATGACGAGCCGATGAAGGCGCAGTCCGGCTTCCTCAATCTGCGCGGCAACCTGTTCGATTCCGCGATCATGAAGACCAGCGTGATCACGCCGGAATTCCGCAAGCGCTATCTCGAGAACCCGAAGGACCCGATGGCCTTCGAGGGCAAGGCAATCGTCTTCGACGGACCGGAGGATTACCACCACCGCATCGACGATCCGTCGCTCGCGATCGACGAGCACAGCGTGCTCTTCATTCGCGGCGTCGGGCCGATCGGCTACCCCGGCGCGGCCGAGGTCGTGAACATGCGGCCGCCGGATTACCTGATCAAGAAGGGCATCACGGCGCTGGCCTGTATCGGTGACGGCCGCCAGTCCGGCACGTCGGGCTCGCCCTCGATCCTGAACGCCTCGCCGGAAGCGGCGACCGGCGGCGGACTTGCGCTGCTGAAGACCGGCGACAAGGTCCGCATCGACCTGAAGAAGCGCACGGCCGACATCCTGATTTCCGACAAGGAGCTGGACGAGCGCCGCGTCGCGCTGAAGGCGGCCGGCGGCTACAAATATCCGAAGAGCCAGACCCCCTGGCAGGAGATCCAGCGCAAGATCGTTGGCGAGCTCTCCGAGGGCATGGTGCTGAAGCCGGCGGTCAAGTACCAGAAAATCCACAAGAAGTTCGGCGTTCCGCGCGACAATCACTAGTCGGTCGTCGCTGGCGGAGGAGCGCGCCGCTTTGCTGCTCACGCTGAGGCAGATCGAAGTCTTCCGCGCCGTGATGCGCGCTCGCACCATCGTCGGTGCGGCGCGCGATCTCGGTATCGCCCAGCCGACCGTGACCAAGACGGTGCGGCGGATCGAGGATATCTGCGCGTTTGCCCTGTTCGACCGGCATGGCGGCCGCCTGACGCCGACGGCGGAGGCGCATCGTCTTCTCGGTGAGGTCGACATCGCCTTCGACCAGCTCGAAGGCGCTTTGGCGCGGGCGCTCAGGCTGGCACGCGCCGATACCGGCTCGCTCCGTCTCGGCGCTTCGCCGAGCATTGGCCGCGTCCTGATCCCGCGCGCAGCCGCCAGCCTGCTGAATGACCATCCCGGGCTCAGCCTGCATCTCGATATCCTGTCGGTCAGCCAGGTGATGGAGTATCTGCTCTCGGCTCAGGGCGAGGGTGCCGTCACCTTGTTCCCTATTCTTCATGCGGGAATCCGGAGCATATCGGTCGGGACCGGCAAGGCGGTTGCCGTGTGTCCGCGTGACTGGCCGCTGGCTTCGGCCAAGCGCCTGTCGCCCTCGGCTCTGGCCGGCATCCCGATCATCGTGTTCGAGCCACAATCCGTGCATGGTCAGGTCGTCGACGCGGTTCTGCGCGACGGTGGCGTCGTGCCGGAGCGGACGCATGTCGCCCGCTTCGCCGAAACCGCGATTGCGCTTGCCGAGGCAGGGCTCGGTCTTGCCATCGTCGACCGTTTCAGCGCGCTGGCGGCCAACCGCGATGTGGTCGCGCTCCTGCCGCTCGATCACCCGGCCCAGTACGAGGTCTTCCTGCATCGGAATGTCGAACGCGCGCGCAGCCGCCTGATCCAGCATTTCGAGACGGTGTTGCGGGCCGAGATCTCAAAAGTCGGGGCTGATCTATAGCCTCAGGCTATCGCGGGACGCAGGATTCGCTGTTGTCGCCCCTCCCCATCGATGGCCTTGTCGTTGCAATAAGAGCAGGAGGAAACATCATGACGGACCCGTTGGCGCTTACCCCCACCCGGCCGGGCCCCCTGAGCAGGCGTGAGGCGATGGCGGCGGCGCTCGGGCTGCTTGCGRCAACGGCTGCCGGGCCGGCGCGGGCCCAGGCCTATCCGGTGCGGGCCATGCAGCTCGTCGTGCCCTTTGCTGCAGGTGGTGGCGTCGATGTCGTGACGCGCGTCGTTGCCGAAGCGGCGGGCGACGTGCTCAAGCAGCGCTTCGTCATCGAGAACCGCGGCGGTGCTGCCACGATCCTCGGCTCCCAGACCGTCGCCAAGGCTGAGCCCGACGGCTACACGCTGCTCGCTGCGCCGACCACGATGGTGATCAATCCCGCGCTGAAGGCGAATGTGCCCTTCGATTGGGAGAAGGATTTCGTCCCGGTCGCGATGATCGCGAAGCTGCCCTTCGTTGTTGCGGCCGGGAAATCCTATCCGGCCAATACGATGAAGGAACTGGCTGCGCATGGGCAGGCGAGCAAGCGGCCGATCACCTTCGGTTCGGGCGGCACCGGCACGGTCGCGCATCTGGCTGGAGAATTCTTCGGCCTGGTCTCGGATACCAAGGTCCAGCATGTGCCCTATCGCGGCGAAGCGCCGGCTTTGACCGATGCGATCAGCGGCAATATCGACGTCATGTTCTCGACCCTTGCCGGCGCCTCCAGCCACGTCAAGGGCGGCACGATGAAGGCGCTCGCGGTGACCACGGGCAAGCGTGCCTCGTTGTTGCCGGATGTGCCGACTGTCGCCGAGCAAGGCTATCCCGGCTACGACCTCTCGGCCTGGGTGGCCCTCGTCGCTCCCAAGGGAACGGCTCCCGAAGTGGTGCAGGTGCTCAATTCCGCGATCAATGCGGCCTTGGCCCGGCCCGATGTGAACACCCGCCTGGTCGAGATCGGCGCCGAGCCGGCGCCCGGCACGCCGGCCGAACTCGCGGCGTTCATGGCCAAGGATGCCGAAACCTGGGCAAAGGTGGTCAAGTCGGCTGCGATCAAGGTCGAGTGAGAGCGGTTCATGCTCGCGCTTCGCAAGACCGCCCCCGCGCCCGGGCTCTGGCTCGGTGAGATATCCGAGCCGAGTGCCGGTCCCGGCGAAGTGCTGCTTGAGGTTATGGCTGCCGGTCTTTGCGGCACGGATCTCCATATCGCGGACTGGTCGGGCGGATACGAAGCGATGGCGGCCGCAATGCCGGTTACGCTCGGGCACGAGTTCGTCGGCCGCGTCCGGCATTTCGGGGAAGGCACCGACGGAATCGCGGTCGGAACACGCGTGGTGGTGCGTCCCTCCGTCGTCTGCGGGCGTTGTGAGCGCTGCCGCTCAGGGCGGGCGGAAGATTGCACCACGCGGACCGGCATCGGCATTGCTCGCAATGGCGGCTTTGCAGCCCTTGCTGCCATTCCGGCAGAGAACTGCATCGCCCTTCCCGATGAGCTCGATGATGCGGTTGCGGCGCTCGCCGAGCCGATGACGGTTTCGACCGAGGCCGTGGATATAGGCGGCGTCAAACCGGGCGATATGGTGCTGGTCATCGGGCCCGGCACGATCGGGCAAGGGGCAGCGCTGGCCGCCGAGGTGGCGGGTGCAGCGCGGGTTGTCGTGGCTGGGCGCGACGACGCGGTCCGCCTCGCCACCGTCGAGGGACTCGGCTTTCCCGAGACGGTTGACACGGCCGGGACGACCTTGCGAGAGGCGCTCACGCGCGTCGGCCTGCCTGTCAGCTATGATGTGATCATCGAGGCCGCGGGCGCACCGGCAGTGGTGCCGGAGGCGATCGATCTGCTTGCCTTGCGCGGTGTCCTGGTCATCTGCGGGATTCATCCCCGTCCGGCGCCAATCGACCTGACGGCGCTCGTGCGGCGGCACCAGCAGATTCGCGGGAGTTATCGCTCGCCATTGGCAACTTGGCCGCGGGTGATCGCGCTCATGGCTGCGCAACAGGAGCGCATCCGGCGGATGATCAGTGAAGAGAGGCCGCTCGCAGCGGGGCTCGACGCCTTTGCAAGAGCAAGCCGTCGCACTGCATCCAAGATCGTCCTGCGGCCATGACGGGCATGCCGTCAGGTTCGGCCGATTGGCCCGGACCAGTCTTCCTGGCGATCGGCAACAGCGTCGACCCGGCCATGCGCCCGGATTACGAGGCCTGGCACGGGGGCGAGCATGTCCCGGAGCGGCTGACGATGCCCGGCTTCCTCGCCGCGAAGCGTTACGTCGGGGGGCGTGGCGCCGCCGCCCGCTATCTGACGCTCTACGACCTCGGCTCGGCAGAGGCACTGGAGACGCCCGAATATCTCGATCTGCTTGCCAATCCGACCCCGGAAACGCGCAGGATGCGACCGGCCATGGGGGCGTTCAGCCGCTCTGTCTATCGTGAGACGGGCCGGGCCGGGCGTGGCCTCGGCCGCTATCTCGCTGGAGTGACATGGCAGGGCAGGGGTGAAGAGGCGGTGCCGCCACCGAGCCTGGTGGACCTGATCGGGCGTTCTGGCGTCCTCTCGGTCCGAACAGGCGTTGCCCTGGCGGCCAGGCCCCATCCCGCCTTTCCCACAACGCAGGATGCGAGTGCAGCGCATGGCATTGCCCTGCTCAGCGGCACAGACCGGGAGGCACTGCCTGCGCTCCTGCGCGGTGCTCTTGCCTCCGGGATCCCGGGCCCGGCCGGTCTCACGGCTTTCATCTACGAGCTGATTGCAGCCTATTGATCGGCCTCCATGCCGGTTGCGCATCGGCGCCGAGCCTTGACGCATGACGTGAAGGGCTGACAAACGGCACGCGCCCGGACAGTATGGGGCATCGCTCGGCCAACTCGCATCTGAAACGATTTAAAATGACCGACAGTCCGCAGATCGCCGCCTTTCGTGCACTTCACGAATCTGGCTGCTTCGTCATGCCGAACCCATGGGATGTCGGTTCGGCGCGCTGGCTGCGCGGGCAGGGTTTCAGGGCACTGGCCACGACCAGCGCCGGTTTCGCCTTCACGCAGGGGCGGGCTGATCAGGACGTGCCGCGCGACATGATGCTCGCTCATATCGCGGATATGGTGAAGGCCGTACCGGACCTGCCGATCAACGCCGATTTCGAGAACGGCTATGCCGACGAACCGGCCGATGTCGCGCTCAATGTGAAGGCTTGTGTGGCGACCGGTGTTGCCGGGCTCTCGATCGAGGATGCGACCGGGCGCGATGACGTGCCGCTCTATCCTTTCGAGCTCGCGGTCGAGCGGATCCGCGCGGCGCGGCGGGCGATTGACGAGACCGGCTCCGGCGTTCTGCTGACGGCGCGTGCCGAGTGCTTTCTCACTGGCCATGGCGACCCGCTGAACGAATCGGTCAGGCGCATTGCCGCCTATGCCGAAGCTGGCGCCGATGTGCTCTACGCGCCCGGACCAAAGACACGCGAGCAGATCGCCGCGATTGTCGCGGCTGCCGGCGGCAAGCCGGTCAATGCGCTGATCTATGGCGATTTCGGCCTGACGGTGTCTGATGTCGCCGCACTTGGTGTCCGGCGCATCTCGATCGGCGCGGCGCTGGCGCGCGCGGCCTGGGCTGCCTTCATCGAGGCGACACGCCTGATCACCGAGCAGGGCAGTTTTGCAGGCTTCGCCGGCAACGGGCCGTCGGTCCCGCTTAACAATTTCTTCGAGGACGACCTCAAGGCGCGCTCGTGAGCAGCGAACTCGTCATTGCGCCCGAATGGCTCGGGCGAAGCGGCCTCTGGATGATCGACGCCAAGGGCAGGCGCAAGGCGATCGACGCTGAGGACGCCGGTCTCTCCGAGGCGTTCGGCGATCGGCTGGAAGCCTGGATGGATGCGTTCGACGCGATCTACGATGAAGAGGACGAGGCGGCGTCGGCCTTCGCGAACGAGGTCGAGCGGCTTGTCTGGGAGGCGGAGGGTTCAGCGCTTGCCCATGCGGCCGCTGCCGAGCTCGGTGCTGGCTGGAATATCTCGCTCGATCTCTCCGCCTGGCATGCGCGGGGGAAATCATGACCCTTTCGCCTGATTGGAAAGCACCGCCCTTTCCGCCGGCCAAGGTACTGGAAGGGCGCTATTGTCGGCTCGAGCCGATCGATCCGGACCGGCATCTTGACGATATCTGGCAGGCCAATGGCGGGCATGATCAGATCTGGACCTGGATGCCGGCCCATCCGCCGCAGGATCGCGAAAGCTATCGCGAGCTGCTGACGACGATGGCGGCGAAGGCCGGCATCGTGCCGTTCGCGGTGATTGACAGGGCCGACGGCAAGGCCAAGGGCCATCTCTGGCTGATGGAGATCAGGCCCGAGCATGGCGTCTTCGAGGTCGGCTACATCACCTATTCGCCGAGCCTGCAGAAGACCCGGGTTGCGACCGAGGCGATCTATCTGTGCGGCGCCTACGGATTCTCGCTCGGCTATCGCCGTTTCGAGTGGAAGTGCAACACCCTGAACGAACCGTCGAAGCGAGCAGCGCTTCGCTTCGGCTTTCAGTACGAAGGCCTGTTCCGCCAGCACATGGTGGTGAAGGGCAGGAATCGCGACACCGCCTGGTATTCGATCCTCGACAGCGAATGGCCGGTGCGGGCGCAAGGCTTCCAGCGCTGGCTGGATCCCGCGAATTTCGACGCCGAGGGCCGGCAGAAGCTGGCGCTCGGGACCTTCAACCAGATGCTGGGCGGGATCGATGGGCTGTCCTTGCGCCGGGCGTCATCCGGCGACATTCCCGCCATCAGGGCGCTGAAGAGCGCAGCCTATACGCCGAACGAGGCCATTATCGGCGTGCCTTCGCTCCCGCGGATCGCCGATTATGCGCAGGTCGTGGCCGAGCATGAGGTCTGGCTGGTCGACGGCGACAACGGGCTGGATGCCGCGCTTGTTCTCGAGATCTCTCCGGACGATTTCACGATCTGGAGCGTGGCGGTCTCCCCAGGGGCACAAGGGCGCAAGCTCGGTCTGCTGCTGATGCGCTTTGCCGACGAGCGCGCCGCCGCACTCAGCTTTGGTTCGGTGCATCTCTACACCCACGCGAAACTGACCGAGCGCATCGCCTGGTATGAGCGCCTGGGTTTCGCGGTTACCCATCACACTGATCTGGCCGATCGGCGCCTGACGCATATGCGCAAGCAGCTCTGACAATAAGCCGGCTTAACAAGAGGACCAAGGACATGGCAGGACGTTTGAAGGGCAAGGTCGCCGTCGTCACGGCCGCGGGGCAGGGCATCGGCCGGGCGATCGCGGAAGCCTTCGTCAGGGAAGGCGCGACGGTCTGGGCAACGGACAAGGATGTTGCGCTGCTGGAGGGAATCCCGAAGGCGAAGAAGCGTAAGCTCGACGTGCTTTCGAGCAAGGCCGTCGACGCTTTCGCCGAGAAGGTCGGACCGATCGACATCCTGGTCAATGCCGCCGGCTTCGTTCACCACGGCACCGTTCTGGACTGCGACGACAAGGCCTGGGATTTTTCCTTCGACCTCAACGTCAAGTCGATGCACCGCACGACCAAGGCCTTCCTGCCGGGGATGTTGTCGAAGGGCGCGGGCTCCATCGTGAATATCGCTTCGGGCGCCGGCTCGGTGCGCGGCATTCCAAACCGCTATGCTTATGGCGCGACCAAGGCGGCCGTGATCGGCCTGACCAAGGCAGTCGCCGCCGACTACATCAAGAAAGGCATTCGCGCGAACGCAATCTGCCCGGGCACGATCCAGTCGCCCTCGCTCGACCAGCGCATCGCCGATCTCGCCAAGGTGACGAAGACGACCGAGGCGGCTGCGCGTCAGGCCTTCGTCGACCGCCAGCCGATGGGCCGGCTTGGCACGGCCGAGGAAATCGCCTGGCTTGCCGTCTATCTGGGTTCCGACGAGTCGAGCTACACCACCGGGCAGATTCATCTCGCCGATGGTGGCTTCGCGCTCTGACGCAGGGAAGGGCGCGTCGATGCACGTCCTGGTGACAGGTGCGGCCGGCATGGTCGGCCGCAAGCTCGCAGCGCAGCTGGCGGCTGACGGTGCTTGCGCCGGCAGGGCCATCAGCAAGCTGACGCTGACCGATGTCGTTACGCCGGAGACGCCCGGGGGCTTTGACGGCGAGATCGAGATCCGCACCGAGGATTTCGCCGATCCCGCCATCGCCGCGGAACTGATCGGGGCCCGCCCGCTCGTGATCTTCCATCTTGCTGCGATCATCTCCGGCGAGGCCGAGCGAGATTTCGACAAGGGCTATCGGATCAATCTCGACGGGACCCTGAGCCAGCTCGAGACAATCCGCCGGGAAGGACGGAAGGATGGCGGCTCCTATGTGCCCCGTCTCGTCTTCACCTCGTCGAGCGGCGTGTTCGGTGCGCCCTATCCGGCGGTGATTCCGGACGAGTTCCATGCCACGCCGCTGACCTCATACGGGACGCAGAAGGCGGTCGGCGAGTTGCTGCTTGCGGATTACACGCGGCGGGGTTTCGTCGACGGTGTCGGAATCCGCTTCCCGTCGATCGCGGTACGCCCAGGCAAGCCGAATGCTTCGGCCGGGGGCTTCTTCTCCAGCATCATCCGCGAGCCGCTGGTCGGGCTGGAGGCGTCATTGCCGGTCGGCGACGATCTCGTCTTCACGCATGCGAGCCCGCGTTCGGCTGTCGGCTTCCTGCTCCATGCTGCCGGGCTGGACCGCGAAACCCTCGGTCCGCGGATCAATCTGACCATGCCGGGCGTCTTCTGCTCGGTCGGGGAGCAGATCGCGGCCCTGCGGCGCGTGGCCGGCGAGAAGGCGGTCAATCTGATCCGCCGTGCTCCGGACAAGGCAGTCACCGAGATCGTCGCCGGCTGGCCGACCGGCTTCGAGGCCAGGCGCGCGCTTGGGCTCGGCTTCCGGGCCGAAAAGGATTTCGACGAGATCATCCGCGTCCATATCGAAGATGAACTCGGCGGGCGCCTGCCACACTGATCAACAACAAGCACCAGGAAATCCCCATGCATATTCTCGTTCTCGGTGGCGCCGGCATGGTCGGCCGCAAGTTCATCGAAAGACTGGCCCATGACGGTCAGCTCGGCGGCAAGCCGGTCACCAAGATCACGGCCCAGGATGTCGTCGCTGCAAGCGCGCCAGCCGCAGCGCCCTTCATCTTCGACGTCGTCGTCTCCGACATGTCGAACGAGGGGGAGGCCGAGTCGCTGATCGCTTCCCGCCCCGACCTGATCGTCCATCTCGCGGCGATCGTCTCGGGCGAAGCCGAGGCCGATTTCGACAAGGGCTACCGGATCAATCTCGACGGCACGCGCCATCTCTTCGAAGCGATCCGAAAGGTCGGCGGCGGCTACAAGCCGCGTGTCGTCTTCACCTCCTCGATCGCGGTCTTCGGTGCGCCCTTCCATGAGAAGATCGAGGACGAGTTCTTCACCACGCCGCTGACCTCCTACGGGACGCAGAAGGCGATCGGCGAGCTGCTGCTCTCCGATTACTCCCGCCGTGGCTTCTTCGATGGCGTCGGAATTCGCCTGCCGACGATCTGCGTGCGTCCGGGCAAGCCGAACAAGGCCGCGTCCGGCTTCTTCTCCAACATCATCCGCGAGCCGCTGAACGGTGAAGAGGCGGTGCTGCCGGTTTCCGATCAGGTCCGGCACTGGCATGCCTCGCCGCGTTCGGCCGTCGGCTTCCTCATCCATGCCGCGACGATGGATACCGGCGCCATCGGGCCTCGCCGCACCCTGACCATGCCCGGCTATTCCTGCACGGTGGCGGAGCAGATCGAGGCGTTGCGCAAGGTCGCCGGCGAGAATGTGGTGAAGCGGATCAAGCGGGTTCCGGACCCGGTCATCGATGGCATCGTTGCCGGCTGGCCGCGCAACTTCAACCCGCAGCGTTCGACCGCGCTCGGCTTCAAGGCGGAAGCGAGCTTCGAGGAGATCATCCGCGCCCATATCGATGACGAGCTTGGCGGCAACTTCATTAGGTAAGCCTAGAGCTCACGGCCAACAGCAATCAGCCCCGGCATCATCTGCCGGGGCTTTCGTTTCAGGCGACGCAGAATTCGCCGGGGGTCTCGATTTCGGGCGCGTGGGTCCAGCCCGTTGCTCCCCAGCTCTTCAGGGCAGCCCAGGTCGAGCGGTCGAGCCGGTACTGCTCGCAGGGGAACAGCCCGCCGCGAGCCGGCAGCGACTTCAAGAAGGAGCCCTCCTGCCGGAAGCCGGACTTCTCCAGCACCCGGCGTGAGGCCGGGTTGATGACGCGCGTGTCCGCCTCGATCGCCGGAATGTCGAGCAAGGTGAAGAGCGTGTCGATCAGAGCCTGCGCGGCCTCGGTCGTGTAGCCCTTGCCCCAGTGCGGGGTGCCGAGCCAGTAGCCGATGAAGGGGATGCCGGTCGCCTGCTTATGGGCGCCGATCATGCCGATGAGCTCGTTCGGCCTGGAGCGCGGCGTGATCGCCAGCGCCAGATGCTCGCCGAGCGCATTGCCCTTGCGCATGGCGAAAATGAAGGGCTCGACCGCATCCGCCGGATAGGGATGCGGGATCGAGGCCGTCATCTCGGCCACGGCTTTCTCCCCAGCCTGACGCAGGATGGCGGAAGCGTCTGCCATGCGCGGCCAACGCAGCCAGAGACGGCGGGTCTCGAGCCGGAAGACATCGTCGCGGGTCAGTTCGGGGAACATCGGTCTCTCCGTCGGCGCAAACGAAAAAAGGGAGCTGGGACTTTGGTCCCATCTCCCCTTTCGCTTGACCTTCGGGAGACCCTTGTCGGGCCTTGCCCTTGATCCGATCGGTTCGATGGAACCGGCGGATCAAGGAACTTCCCTATCCGCCTTTTACTCTGCGGCCTCTTGGGCCGGGACTACGTTCACGAAAGCTCGGCCGAGTTTCGTCGTGAATCGGACTCGTCCATTGGTCGTCGCAAAGAGCGTATGGTCTTTGCCCATGCCAACGTTCACGCCGGCATGCCACTTGGTGCCGCGCTGACGAATAATGATGTTGCCGGCCACGACCGCCTGGTCGCCGAAGCGCTTCACGCCGAGACGCTTGCTTTCGGAGTCGCGACCATTGCGCGACGAGCCGCCTGCTTTTTTGTGAGCCATAACGCCCTACCTCGAAACTACTGTTGTCTCTCTAACCCGAATCGGCGGCAAAAGCCACCGGTTCGGAGATGAAAGCCGAAGACTGCCTGACAGGAGCTGTCAGTAGTCCTCGCCGGAAGCCTGTTCGGCCTGGTCGACCTTGGCGCGCGGGGGCTTGCCGGCCAGGAGTTCCTTGGCCTGAACAACCCACTCCTCGCGGGTGGCGCGGCCACGCAGCTTGAGCTCTTCGTCCCACTTGGCGACGTCGGCCTCGGACCAGGCGGCGATGTCGTTCCAGGAGGTGATGCCGGCAGCGCGCAGCTTCTTCTCGATGGTCGGGCCGACGCCCGAGATCAGCGAGAGGTTCGAGGCGTCGAGCGCCTCGGCCTTGGCTTCAGCCTTCGCCTTGCCCTTGACGGCGCTGGCGGCGGCCTTCACGGCAACGGTCGAAGCGTCACCCTTCTTCATCTCGGGCTTCTTGCCGCCCGTGAGGATGTCGGTGATGCGCACGATCGTCAGCTCGGCGCGGAACCCACGCTTGCGCTTCGAGTTCTGGCGGCGGCGCTTCTTGAAGGCGATGACCTTCTCGCCGCGAGCCTGGCGCACGATCTCACCGGCAACGGTGATCTCGGCCAGTTCCTTCGCGCCGAGCGTCGACTTCTCGCCGTCGGTCAGCATCAGGACGTTGCCGAAGGCAACGGTATCGCCAGGCTCGCCTTCGAGCTTGGCAATGGTGATTTCATCGTTCGCGGCGACGCGGAACTGCTTACCGCCGGTCTTGATGACTGCGAACATCGTTGTTCTCCATGTTCAGCCCCGCCCTGTCATGGCCTCGCGAGGCGCATGCGGGACGGCTTTTTGGCAGTCGTTACGTGGTCGGGTTCACTCTTCGATCATGCCGGATGCCGCGACGCGGAGCCGGACACGCAAAAGAGATCAGGCGCGGGTTTCCCCACGCCGGACGAGGCTCGATAGTCTTGGCGGCTCTTCAGGTCAAGTCGCGAGGCTTCAGATTCGTCGGATTTATGACAGCGAGGAGACTTGTAACCGTCCGATGTGGCGTGTAGTAACCAGCCCGCTTCGACCGAAGGCGACCGCGGACAGGTGGCAGAGTGGTTGAATGCACCGCACTCGAAATGCGGCATACCCGCAAGGGTATCGGGGGTTCAAATCCCTCCCTGTCCGCCATCTTCCCGCTCAGGGGTTTCATCGCCCCGAGCAATGGCCGGAGCGCCGTTTGACGTCAGCCGCAGAGCGCCCGCTGGATTTTTCCGCTCTCATCCACCTCGATCGTCACCCGCTCCCGGCGGTAATCCATTGTCATGGGCGAGCCGGGTGAAAGACGTCGCAGCACACTTGCGCCGGTCGCACGCATGACCTCGGCGTCGCTCTTGCCGATCTGCCCTGCAAGGCGCTTTGCTCCTTCGGGCGAGCACGGACTTGGCGGCGCGGCACTGGATGGTTGACCGGCGGCCGTGCAAGCAGCGAGCGCCAGTGCTGCGATCGAGCCGAGGAGGTGAAGAGATCTGGTCATGGGGCAAGACTATACGCGAATTGCCCTTCGCCAAGCCCCGGTCCTCAAGGGCTGCGCTGTTTTCCGCTGAGGCGCAGGTCGAGGTTCTGCCCTTGCCCCGGCTGGCTCGCTCTGAGCGCCAGGGCCAACCCCTCTGCGTGCCGGCTGATCGTCAGCGTGGCCGGCGGACTGGGCCGAACGCTCTCCGCCGTCTCGCGGAAGGACAATGCGAGATTGTCACCACGACGCGCGCCGGCGAGGTTTGCCACAGTGCCTTTGCTCTCGCGGAACTCACCGTCATAGCGCTGCGTCCTGGGATCATAGCGCAGATCGATCTTCACCGTCGTGGAGAGGACCAGCGCGGTCGAGCAATGGCCGCTTAGAGTGACCCGGGAGCCCTGCTGATCGCCGTCGAATTTGCAGCTCAGTTTATGGCTCGATCCGCCCGCATTTTCGAGCGTCCCGGTGCCCGTAAAGTGTCCTTCGAACGCCTGTAGAAAGGACGCTTCGTCGATCATGGCCTGCTGGGCTGAAGCCGGTGTCATCGCGGTCGTCGCAAGCATCACGGTCAATGCCTTGAGCATGTGATCATGTTTCATGGCCGTTCCTCCTGCCGGCTAAACGCCCGAGGCAGGGATCGGATCAGTCCTTCTCGAAAATCGTGATCTCCTCGAGAGATGTTCCTCCGCGCGCTCCTGCGAATCTCCAGGCGCGCGATGCAGATGTCAGAGGTCCGACCGGGCCATGAGCCCCCTTGTCGCACTGCAGATATTCCCGGAACCGATCGGGAGGCCGGGAATTACCTCTCTGTCACGCCGCAGCGGTCTCCGACTGCGGCCCAACAAGAAGGTTATCCCAAAAATGCGCCCCATTGCTCTTGCTCTCGCCGCCACCATGCTTTCCAGCGCCGCTTTCGCACAGACCGCTCCCACTCCGGCTCAGGCTCCGGTCTTCGTCTCAGTGAACGAAGCATCCGCCCTGACTAGCAGTCTCAAGGGGCTCAACGTCAAGAATGCCGGTGACGAGAATGTGGGCGAGATCGAGGACGTCGTCATCGCCGGTAACTCCCTCGCCTCTTACATTCTGTCGGTCGGCGGCTTCCTTGGAATGGGCACGCACTATGTTGCGGTCAGCCCGAACGCGCTCGCGATCACCTGGAATGCGACGGACAAGAAGTGGAATGCCAGGATCAACGCCACCAAGGACCAGCTGAAGGCGGCGCCGCAGTTCAAATATGAAGGCCGCTTCGCGAAATAGGCTCAATCGCCATAGCCTTGAACAGGGCCCGGCTCCTTGAATGGGGCGCCGGGCCCTTACGCTGTGGGACACGGCACTCTCGCGGAAACCCGCCTGCCGGATTGATCGCCGCGCCGGAGTGTTCAGTTCCAGGCCTCGTCTCCCTCGCCTCACCATCGCGGTCGCGGCGGAACTGACGAGGCGCGATCGACACCCGGCGCGACACGCGCGGAAGTTGCGAAGCTCACCACCGCAGATCGATGATACGCAGCATAAAGTCTAGCTGTCGGCCTCCCGAAGCGTGTGGAATCGTTTGGTCAGCCGGGAGAGAGCGCAGGGCTAGTAATAATCTCGAGGGAACGCCGTTCTGCGGGAGGAGGCTGCTGTTCGGGAGGGCGGCAGCCTCTTTCCACAGGGCGGACATCGCTTTTCCCCTTCGGCTTCAGTCGCGGCAACTCCTGACACAGTCTTCAGCGAATCTGTATGATCGGGCGCGGGGGCTTGAACGGTGTGCAAGGTCAAGGGCGAGAGCCAGACGGCATCGTATGCCACGGGGCCTGACAAATGGTGTCCCGCGCCAATGCGCTCTGCGCCATCTGTCCTGTTGGGGGTCGAAGCCCGGCGCCTCATTTCGGATTGCCTGTCGGTCCCGAGCGGCGGCGGACAAGCAGGAGAGACTGTGCTGCAAGCTGCAGTGCTTCGTCCGCCCGGCGCTGCCATCGACGCGCGCCGAGGATATCTCCGAGCAGAAGCCCACTGATGAAGGCGAGGATGAGCCATCCGATCATGTTGGGTCTCTCCCCGGGAGGAGGGACCATGATGCTGGCGGCGCTTGTTCCCCGGCAAGCGACGAAGGTCCTGGCTTTTTGAGCGACGCCCCGCCGTGGCGCGCCAGGGCATCGCACCCGACCGTTGGTGCGGATGATGGCCTGGCTTTCTGAAAGGCGACGCCGGTTGCTCGATCAGCAATTGGACAACCTGAATTCGCCACATTGTTCCGCTAACAGTGCCGGGTCGACTTAGAAATGCTCGGCTTGGCCCATGTCTCCTGAGAGAGCGCGGAGCCTCAACCCGTATCCCTTCGACGATTGATCGCTGCCTCGATGCAGCGCGCTCGTCGCATGCATTTCGCTCGACGATTCTCCAACACAAATGCCTTGCGGCCTCGCCGCCTGGCCAATGGACCTACATGCACAACAACATTGAAACGAAGCCTGTTGAGGCGCGTGCGCGCCCCGAGATCTTGAGGAAGAATGCCATCGTCCCGCTCAGGGCAGATCCGAACTGGAAGCCCGAACCCTGTGGCCTCAGCCGTGAGGAGCTCCGCAAGATCGTGGCTGAGATCCTAGGTTAGGGAGAAGCAACGATGCCTCGCACCTACTCCATCCCGTCGCGCCCGCGTCCATATCGGGTGCCGCAGTCCGGGCGCGCCGAACAGCGCCGCTCCAGGGCGCGCGGCAGCGCTATGAGCGTGCCCTGAAACTTGGTGATGCCGAAGCCTTGGCCGGTCATCGCATCGAGGCCGAGCGCTACTATCAGCTGGCCGAGCACTATCTGCGATCCGGCAGCGGTCGAGCCGCGTGAGAGCGGATCTCTAACGCGGTATCCCCGACTTGTGTCCCGCCGGCTTCGTGGTTGCGGAAAGCCCAAATGACTTTGGCCGCTTCCCAATGTTCGCGATCGCGGCCGTCCGGCTGGCCTTGCTCCATCCAGAGGGCATAGGCGATTTTGCGGATTTCCCGCTGGGCACTGTTCTTGCTGGCCATCAGTCGCTCCCTTCGCCAGTCACAACCGGATGAAACCGCGGGTCCGCTCCGGCGTTCCCCCGCTGCGACAATCTGGCTCGACCCCAGCGCCTAGGCTCGAGCCGCATCCTTTCTTGCGGCGATCCGTGCCGGTGAAGCGAGGTCGCAGGAAGGCGGTGCTGCTCACTCCGGGGTGGTGTCGAGCCTGTCCGAGAAACGATACTTGAAATCGCAGTGCGAAGCGCCCTCCATCACGGTCTGGCTGCGTTCCAGCGAGATCCGTGGGTCGTAACCCGTGCAAAAGACGCCGTCGCGATTGCACGAGAGCAGATGGCCGATATGGCCGAGGCCCATCTCCCGATAGGTCTCGGCATAGCGGCACCGTTTGACGTTGTAGTGAAATTCCGCGTCGGTGGCCTTGATGACCTCGATCGTCAGCGCATCGTCCTGCGTCCAGAGATCCTGGAGTTCCTGGAAGGTGCGCAGTGTCGTCCCTCCCGGTGTCTTGGCGGCAAAGGCCTTGCCGGTCTCAACGGCGGCCCGCCTGATCGCCGTGTCGAGAATGGATTGTGCCAGCTCTTCGCCCAGCTTTTCACGCATGACCTCGTAGATCGGCGCGATGATTCCGGCCTCGATCTTGCGACGTGCGAGAATTCCGATCTCGCCATCGATCGCAGTGCGCGAACCGGCCTCAGAGTCCTTGTCCATCATGGTATTCCCCTGGATTGCCCGGCGTCGGCATCGCGCTGGCACGACGAGGCCCGCTGCCGTCGGATGATGTCATGCGAGGCCGGCCCGACCGCCGCAAATGATAGCGTCGCATCTTGGCTCGATGGACGGAAATGACAAGATTCCCTGCAGGCAGCCGGCACGGCAGCCTGGCATGCCGGTGACACCGGCCAGCGTCAGCGCGTGGCTTTGTGGCAGCCTTCGTGGAGCGAGAGCGGAGTCTTGATGGGGACGCTGCGTCCGCGACCTTGGCCGGCAAAGTTCGGTATCGCCGGACGGACCAGGTTCTTGGCCGGGGTGTGGGGTCAGTGCTTGACGATGGTCGGCTTGGGCGCTGCCGGAGCCGCCTGTCCCCCGAGCGGGAAGGCGACTGTGAAGAGCCCGATCGTACCGCGCGGGCGGTTCTCGACCCCCACCTCGCGAAGGACCTTCAATCGCGTCGAGATCGGGAGGCCACCAACCTCGAAATTATAACCGATGGTTCCGCCGATCGCCGTGGTCCGACCCTTGAACGGGCCCAGCGAGGCGCCGCTGCCGCCATCCCCGCTCACCTGCTGGTAATGGCCGACCTGCACGCCGATGGAAAAGTCCTTGCTCAGGTACTGGCTGATCGAAAGATCGGCGTGAAAGGCGTTGCCGCTGTTGTAGTCGGTGGCAGTGTTCGTGCCGTTGATCTCGAATCCGGCTGCGGCCGAGACTTCCAGCCCCGTGGTCGTGTTGAGATAGGTCACGGCGCCGTAGAGGTCGCCAATCCAGCGATTGAGCGCGACATTCGACAGCTGGCCGTCCTGATAGGCGCCGGCGGGAATGTTGACGGCAACGCCGGTCGTCCAGTGGAAATTGCCGGAATGCCAGCCGATGAAGCTGGTGACGACGGGATCGCCGATGTTGAAGGTGGCGTCGCGCTGGCTGAAGGCGAAAGCTCGCCCCAGGCGCGGGGCGGCAATTAGGGCTCCGGCGCTGACTCTCGGAATGCCGAAGGGCAAGGTCACGGCGAAGCCGAGATTGCCGCCCAGGACCTCGAGCGGAGTCACCCAGGTCGGTGTCAGGAAATCGACCCGCGCCTCGACCTTGACATCGCTGAGGACAGCCCCGCCGAGCTGGAGACGGCGGGAGCCCGGCAAGCTGCCGGAATAGCTGTAGAAATCATTCTGAAAATAGAAGCCCGGCGGCGGCACCAGGCCCGATAGAGCCCCGCGCAAGCCTGGGATATAAAGACTAGCGCCGCCTTCGGTCGCAAATGCCGGGCCCGCTGCCAGGCCAGCGAAGGCGCAGATTGCGGCACCGATTTTCAAAACGTGCCGCCGCATCGATTCGGTCCCCCACATCGTGATGGAGGGAAGCTGGGCCGGCCTCGGTTTCATCGTCAAGCGAAGAGTTTTGGTGCAGAGGCAGAAGACTGGCGAAGGTTTTCGAGTGTGGTGTTTACGACCCGGTAAGACGCAGACGATGTTATGCTGGGGTGCAAGACGGGTGCGCAGACCGAAGAGGCTCCAATCCATGACTGTCTCATGAGCAGAGTTCTGTTGAGCGGCCTTGCGGCAGCGACAATCGTCGCTGCACTGTCGTCGCGCGCCGAGGCTTTCTGGGAGCGCTCCCAGATCATGGCCTGTGCGGAAGCCCAGACCGAAGCAGAGCGGATCAGGCGGCAATGCTGGATCTTCGCTCCTGTGCCGGAGTTTCCGGCGCCGGTGCTGTCCGGGTACCGGTATGTGCCTTATGAGAAACGCTCCGGGCGCGCGCGTGGTCCCTGGCCGAATGGCGAGAAGGTCATCCGGCGCCTCGGCTAGGTCTTTCCTGAACCGAACGAGCGTTTGCCGCGGCGTTTCCTATTGTCGTGCTGCCGCGAAGGAACGAACGAAACCCGACGCAATCCGAGCCTCGGGCCGATCCCCAGGCGGGTCTCAGCACTTATAGACTGTGCCGGCGGTGCTGGGTCCCTTCCAGGTATGGGCCGCGACCGGTGAGACCACATGTGTCCCGCCGGCTTCGGCGGCACGGATCTTCAGCCTGGCAAGGGCACTGTCGCGGGCGCTGTCGATCAGCAGCGTCTGATTGATGGTCGAATCGCCATTGATCTCCGCGATCTCCTTGCAGGCTTGAACGATTTCCTTGTTCTCCGTCACGACGACTGCGTTGGAGCGCGAGTTCGGAACGGCGCAGGCGGCGAGTGCGAGCGTCGACAGGAGCAGTATCGGGCGCAGTAGCATCGGGGTCTTTCCTGAAGGCCTATGTGTGGCCATATCACATTTCGCACGATCAGCCGCCTGGCTGCAATTTCGGGAAACAGGCCGCCGCGGACGATCGCATTGAACCGCGGACGCAGGTGTTCTATCCCGGGGCCGCTTTCACTCAGGTCGCTTCAAGAGCCGCAGGCCCATCGCGCCGCAGCCGGCGACCTTTCGCATAAGGATCGACCATGGCCCGCAAGAAATCCAAACCGCTCGATGCCGAGTTCGTCATGTTCGACATCGTCTATTCCGACGGCTCGCGCTCGTCGAACCGGCGGGTTCCCTCCGACCTGCTCGGCGGGCTCGATGGTGACGAGCCGGCGCGCGAGGCCATCATGGAACAGGACCAGATCATCGCGGAGAAGTCCGGCAGGCCGGCTCTCGCGATCACCTCGCTGACCCGTTCCGGAAAGGCCGCCCCGGAAAAGCCGGCGCAGAAAGCCCGCCGCTAGCAGGCGTAACCGCGACGCCACACATGCGGAAACCTTAATATCTCGTCTGCCTTGACGGTTGCCGTAGCGATAGTTTTCATGCGAATTGGCGGTCTTGGGTGGCTGAAAAAGGATATATTGATGCGTTCTCTTATTGTCGTGGGGCTTCTGGCCGCGGGGCTGGCCGGCTGCCAGACTGCACAGGAATCGATGGCCGACGCAGAAATCACCTGCGAAGCTCAGGGCTTCCGTCCGGGCACGCGCGCTTATCAGCAGTGCCGTTCTGCCAATTATGTCGAGAACCGCCGTGCATCGAATGAGACCGCCAGTGCGGTGACCGCCGGCGTTGCCGCGGGCGTCGTCGGCGGCGCAATTGTCGGTGCCGCAGCGTCTCGCCCCTATTACGGTCGCGGCTATTACTATGGCCGTCCCGGCTACTGGTGGTGACATTCCATTTCCGGGAGGCTTCGGCCTCCCGGTTTTTGTTTGAAGCGCGCACTGGTTGGTTGACCGGCTGCAGGTCTCGCCCGATCACTTTTTAAGATCACCGGACTGGATCTCGAAATCCGTCCAATGATTTCACTTCCCTGTTTGCATCGGCTTGCCCGAAGGCCGCGATCCACCTCTCGGGCCGATGCTCTAGCGTTTCGTGCTGCGGCGTCGCACCGGAGCCGGCGCTGGCTCGCTCGATGACGTCAGCAGCGAGCCGAGCACATAGACCGCGATGCCAATGCCGAGCAACGCTGCGAGCGGTTCCTTCTCCGTCCGTTTCGCCAGCAGGCGGCTGCCATCACGGGCATAATCCTGGGCGATATTGCCTGACGATTGCAGCCAGCTTTCGCCGGCCTTCATCGAATCTCTCCCCGCCTTGATCATGTCGTCTCCGCCATAATCGGAGAAAAGCCGGCGCAGGCGCCCGTAGTCGGGCTCCCATTGCGGTCGTGCGGGGCGCATGCTCGCCCAGGCGATCAAGCCGACGCTGAGGGCGCCGAGGCCGAAGGCGACGACCGGATGGCGTTGGATCGCGCGCAGGGCAACCTCGCCCTTTTCCTGGGCGTAATGCCCTGCCTCGCCGGGATCTACATCGCGGATCGCGTCCTTGGCGCGATCATAGCCATCCTTGACGGTCCCAGCGAGATCGGCCGCCTTGGCGCGGATCGTATTGCCGGCACGCTTGGCCTCATCCTCTGCCTCGTCCCAATCCTTCGGCATGTCGGGCGGAAACGCATTGTTGGTCGCCATCGCGGACACTCCAGTCTCTCGTTTCGGGTGTGCAAACTGAACGATGCTGCGGCGACAGAGTTCCGTCAGCGTTCACGGAAATGTGCCGAGCCTGCCGGCTAAGGCTTGTTGAGGCCGACTTCCGGTCACGAGGGTGCCCAGATTGGATGCGAGGTCGTCACCATCCGATCGGGATCGACTAAGGAGATGATCATGGAAACACAGCACCTTCAGATGCAGTGCAACCCCATCATGACCGACCCGGAATGGATTGCCCTTGAAAGCCTCGACGAGGAGACCAAGCACTTCATCTTCGACGATGCCGTGTTGCTGTCGCTGCGGCAGCGGGGACTCGTGGAGCCGGCCGATGGCCTGTGGCGTGTCACTGCGCGCGGCCACCGGGCTCTGAGCGAGCGCAACTATTGGTGGCTCGCGCATACCCAGGCCTCGCGCTCGCTCTGCTCCAGCGCGTTCTCGGGGTGAGCGGAAGCCCTTTCGGCCAAAACCCGGTCTCATGGCCATCATTGGCCGGGTGTGCCTCTGGATATCGCGCGGCGATACATCACATGACAGTCAGTCGTCCTGATTGAAGAGCGCCATGGCCAAGCCTGTCAGCATCACCGTTTCTCATGACCTCGGACGCGAGGCCGCCCTGGACCGGCTGCGCAGCGGCATCGACCGCATCCGCGACAAGCTCGGCATGGTGAAGATGCAGCTGGTCGAGGAGAACTGGGACGGGGATGCCGTCCAGTTCGGCGTCGCCGCACTCGGCTATACCGTCAGGGGCAAGCTCGAGGTCGAGGAGACGCTTGTCCGCATCGAGGTGATGTTGCCCTGGGTGCTCGCGGTCTTCGCCGAGAAGCTCAAGCTCGGCGTCGAGAAGCAGGGACAGGTCCTGCTCGAGAAGCCACGCTCCTGATCACAGGTGGCGGGCGCTGCCGGAACGCTTCGCGTTCGTAAAGTTTCCGTTCACCATCAGGCTGCTGCAGTGACCCATTGCGACAATTCGCCGGGCACGATCGGCAATATTATTGCTGCCTGAAGCGAGAGGGGCGGCGCGCTGCGGTTGAAATTCCACCTTCCGCCCGCCATGGTCTGACAACCCCTTTTCATCACTCACCGCTCCGGGAGACCAATGCATCACGGCCCGCTGATCGCCATCCTTGTCGCGGGCCTCGGCCTTGCTTTCGTCTTCGGGGCGCTTGCCCAGAAATTCCGCTTCCCTCCTCTCGTCGGTTATTTGCTCGCAGGCGTCGCGGTCGGGCCCTTCACCCCGGGGTTCGTCGCGGATCAGGGGCTTGCCAATCAGCTGGCCGAAATCGGCGTCATCCTGCTGATGTTCGGCGTCGGCCTGCATTTCTCGCTGAAGGACCTGCTTTCCGTCAAAGCCGTTGCCGTGCCCGGCGCCATCGTTCAGATCGGCGTCGCGACCTTGCTGGGCCTCGGCCTCGGCTTGCTGCTGGGCTGGACATGGGTCGCAGGCGTGGTCTTCGGCCTCGCTTTGTCGGTGGCGAGTACGGTCGTGCTGTTGCGGGCGCTCCAGGAGCGTCGCCTCGTCCAGACCGAGAAGGGCAAGATCGCGGTCGGCTGGCTGATCGTCGAGGATCTCACCATGGTCCTCGCGCTGGTCCTGATTCCGGCGGTCGCCGATGCGCTGAACGGCGCGCGGCCGGGTGCGCCGAGCCCGCTTGCGGCCCAGTTCGATCTGGGGCTGTGGGGCGTGCTCGGGCTGACCCTCGCCAAGGTCATCGCCTTCGTCGCGTTCATGCTCATCGTCGGTCGTCGCGTCATTCCCTGGTGCCTGCACTGGGTCGCCCATACCGGCTCGCGCGAGCTGTTCCGGCTGGCGGTGCTCGCTGTCGCTCTCGGTGTCGCCTTCCTGGCAGCTAGCCTGTTCGGTGTCTCGTTCGCGCTTGGTGCCTTCTTCGCGGGCATGATCTTGAGCGAGTCGCCGCTCAGCCAGCGCGCCGCCGAGGAATCCCTGCCGCTGCGCGATGCCTTCGCGGTGCTGTTCTTCGTCTCGGTCGGCATGTTATTCGATCCGGGGATTCTGCTGCGCGCGCCGAGCCCGCTGCTCGCGACGCTCGCGATCATCCTGGTCGGCAAATCGGTGGCGGCCTGGCTGATCGTGCGCGCCTTTGGCCGGTCGAATGCGGTGGCGCTGACGATCTCGGCCAGTCTGGCGCAGATCGGCGAGTTCTCCTTCATCCTGGCCGGGCTTGGCGTTTCGCTCGCGATCCTGCCGGAGCAGGGGCGCGACCTGATCCTGGCCGGCGCGATCCTGTCGATCCTTCTCAACCCCGTCCTGTTCGCGATCGTCGAGAAGATCAGCGCGGAGACGCAGCCGGCGAAGCCGAAGCCGAGCGTGGCGGCGCCCGCGCCGGCGCCTGAGCCCGAACGGGATATCGTGCCGACCTCGCTTTCCCAACACATGATCGTCGTCGGTTACGGTCGTGTCGGCTCATTGCTGGGGGCCGGGCTGCTCGCGCATGGCGAGAAGCTGCTGGTGATCGAGGACCAGTCCGATGCGATCGAAGCCGCCAGGCGCGATGGGGCCGAGATCATCGTCGGGAATGCGGCTGATCCCGAAGTCCTTTCGGCTGCGGGTGTGGCGCGGGCCAAACGGCTCTTCGTGGCGATTCCGCAGAGCTTCGAGGCCGGCCAGGTTTGCGAGCAGGCCCGGCGCGACAACCCGACGCTGCCGATCGTCGCCCGCGCGCATTCGGATGCGGAGGTCGAGCACCTGACCAAATGCGGTGCGACGCTGACGATCATGGGAGAGGCCGAGATTGCGCGCGCCATGCTGGCGCTGTGCGTGAGAGCGGATTCGGCGCCAACCGAGCCGCCGCCATCGGCAGAAGCAGCTTGAGGTTTCCGCTGGACCCCACGATATCTGCGATTGCCGGAACCCGCCTTCGTAGGTCTCGGTGGAAGCGAGTTCTTGCGGATTGAGCCGGTCGGCCCAATGCCTGACGCCCGTTCGCGAGTGTGCTCAGGTGGGGCTCGGTTTCCGATTTCGGCGCATCGGGAAACCGGTCCGTCCGATCAGGGCAAGCCCCGGTCGGACCGCCGGAGACGGGCCTTGCGGTTGAAATCGGCGGGCAGCTTCCCCACCTGCCTTGCCCGATCTCCTGCCAACCCAAGAGCCGATGAGCCAATTGACCCAGAAGCGCGCGCTGCTGCTGCGCAATCCCAAGGCGCGGCGTGGCCAGGAGTCGATCGTGCCTCTCCTCGAGCGGCTGGAAGGCGGCGGGCTCACCGTAAGCGTTGAAACCTTCGAGGCATTGCCCGAGATCGCCCGCGATATCGTACGCCTGCGCCACATGGCGGACCTCGTCATCGTTTGCGGTGGCGATGGCTCGGTGTCCTCTGCGGCGCTCGCGGCGATGGAAAGTGGCCTGCCGCTGGGCATCATCCCGATGGGCACGGCCAACGACCTGGCTCGAACGCTCGACATCCCGATGGACCTGCTGGCAGCCGCCGATGTGATCGCGCGTGGCGAAACGCGCCCGGTCGATGTCGGCACGGTCAATGGCCACGCCTTCTTCAATGTCGCGAGCATCGGGCTGAGCAGCGAGCTCGCGCAAAGTCTCGACCCGGTGCTGAAGCGGCGTTTCGGAAGGCTGGGTTATGCGCTGGCCGCCATGAAGGTCATGACCCGGGCGTCGAGGTTCAGCGCGACCATCACCGAGAAGGGGCGGGCGATCGACGTCGAGACCTATCAGATCGCGGTCGGCAACGGGCGGCACTATGGCGGTGGCAATGTGGTGCAGGAGAATGCCGAGATCGATGACGGGCATCTCGACCTCTACAGCCTGGAGATGACGAACCTCTGGAAGCTGGCATTGATGCTGCGTTCATTCCGCTCGGGAACTCATGGTGCGTGGCGCGAGGTTCGCACTGCGAAATGCGTCGAGTTCGACATCGAGACGAAGAGGCCCATGCCGATCAACACCGACGGTGAGATCGTCACTGCAACGCCGGCCCATTTCAAGGTTCATCCCAAGGCCATCTCGATCTTTGCGCCGGCCTCCGCCACGCATTTGGGAATGGCCCGCCCTTCCTTGTATCACCGTTGACGAGGCGCTTTGGCGTGGCAGGGCTGCCTGGCAACATGGCCGCGATGCTGGGCGGACGGTAAGGCCGAGCCTCGCGACCTGCTCCGCTGCCGTCAGGCCGGCACAGTGTCTGCCGCGGGCATCGCGGCCTTCATATCCATCCACGCCAGCTCGAAGACATGGCCGTCCGGATCCTCGTAGGCGCGGTTATACAAGAAGCCCAGGTCAATCGGGTCACGAATATCGGCTCTCCCACCGGCGCTGGCCGCGGTTTCCGCCAAGCTATCCACCTCTTCGCGACTGTCGCAGGAAAGGCAGAGCAGCACCTGGCAGGTCGCATGCGCATCGGGAATCGGCTTCGATATGAAGGTCGCGAAATAGCCGTGCGTCAGAAGCTGAAAGGTGATCCGGTCCGACCAGACCATCGACGACGCGCTCTCATTGCTGAACTGATCGTTCTTCCGGCAGCCGATCGCTTCGTAGAAGCGGTTCGACGCGGCAAGATCCGCCACCGGCAGGTTTACGAAGATCATCTTGGTCATTCTTTGTCTCCTTGGACGAGGCCTGCTTGCCTCCATCCCAAGGACGATCTCGCTCACCGCAGGCCGACATCTCCTGCGGAATCTTTTTGCGTGCCGATCTCGCTCTCCAGCCGATCGAGATTCTGCCGGATATGTGCGGCTTCCGCAGCCGTGCCGGCGAGTGCGATGGCGCGGCCGAAGGCGTCGCGCGCCTCGGCGAACCGGCCGACCTGCTCGAGCAGGGCTCCTCGCATGCCGTGAAAATAGAAGTAGCTTGCCAGGGGTTCGGCGAGGGGGGCGATCAGGAGGAGCGCGGCTTCCGGTCCCTGAAGCTTCGCGACCGCGACGGCGCGGTTGAGTCTCACCACAGGGGAGGGTGCGCGGCGTTCCAGTGCCGAATAGAGCTGCTCGATCTGAGCCCAGTCGGTGTCCTCCGGCCGTTGCGCACGTGCGTGAAGCGCCGCGATCGCCGCCTGGATCTGGTACGGACCGGTCCTTCTGTGGTGGATCGCCTTGTCGATCATCGCCAGGGCCTCGGCGATCATCGCGCCGTTCCAGCGCAGGCGGTCCTGTTTCTCAAGCAGGATTGGCGTGCCCACGTCGTCGAACCGTGCCAGCAGACGCGAGTGCTGGAGCAGCATCAGTGCCAGCAGACCCATCATTTCCGGCTCTGCGGGAAACATCCGAAGCATCAGCCGCGCCAGCCGGATCGCCTCGCCGCACAGGCTCGACCGATCGCTGCGGGGATCGGAATCGGTATAGCCTTCGTTGAAGAGGAGGTAGATCATGGCCGCGACCGCCGCAAAGCGCTCGGCGCGTTCTGCCGGCCCCGGCGTCTCAAAGGGGACGCCTCCTCTTGCGATCCGCGCCTTCGCCCTTGCGATACGCTGCTCCATCGCCGTCTCGCTTACGAGAAAGGCGCGCGCGATCTGCTTGACCGACAGGCCGGAGACGATCCGCAGGGCAACCGCGATCTGCTGGGCTGCCGGCACGTCGGGATGGCAGCACACGAAGAGGAGCCGTAATATGTCGTCGCGATAGTCAGCCTGGTCGAGCCGGTCGACCAGGTCCGGCTCGGCATCATCGCGGTCGGACATCACATCCTCTGACGGCAACTCGGTCAGCTTGCTCTGGCGGCGAACGGCATCGATCGCAGCGTTGCGGCCGACCAGGATCAGCCAGGCGGTGGCGTCGCGCGGCGGCCCCTTCTTGGGCCAACTCCTCAAGGCGCGAAGACAGGCCTCCTGGAACGCCTCCTCGGCCAGGTCGAGATCGCGAAAATGGCGCAGCAAAGCGGCAACCGCCTGGGGGCGGGCGGCCGCGAGCGTTGCGCCCATCGGGCCCAGCTCGAGCATTCTAGCTGGTCCCGGCCAGGCCCGCGTCGGGAACGAGGGTCATCACCGGTCGGACCTCGTAGTTGGCGGTGGGATTGGCGCGACCCAGATCGCGTGCCACGGCGAGCGCCTGCTCAAGATCGGCAACCTCGATCACATAGATGCCGAGCAACTGTTCCTTTGTCTCGGCAAAGGGACCGTCGGTGACGAGTGTCCCGCTCTTGCGCACGCTTGTCGCGGTATTGGTGGGCATCAGCCGAACCACCGGCCTGAACGCCCGGCCCCATTTGTCGTGTACGGCAATCAACCGATCGACGACGACCGCTTCCTCCTCGCGCGACCAGGCGGTCGTGATATCCTCGTCATGGTAGCACAGCACGGTGTAAAGCATCTGCAGACCTCCCTTCGGTTCAAGGACGAAGCTTGAGCCCCCGTGCCGACATGTGGTGCCAGAATTTTGCCGGGTGGCCTGCCACCTGAAAAGATCGCGCTTGCCACGAACTCGCAGTGTCCCGAAACGCGCTGCCGGGATCGTTCAGACGGACAGCTTGCCCAACGCGCGGATCGTTTCCATGAGGCCCTTGTGCAGTTTCTTGTCGCGCCGGACGACGATCGCGAGGGTGCGCTTGAGGTTCGGGGTCAGGCTCCGCACCGCGACGCCGGATGGTGCTCGGTGGCCCGCGACGGCCATACCTGGCAGGACGGCACAGCCCAGCCCTGCACCGACGAGTTCCTTGATGGCTTCGACGCTCCCCAGCGACATGATGGGCCTGAGCGTCACCCCCGACTGAGAGAGCCACGCATCGGCAATACTGCGTGTCCTCCCGCCGGGCTCGAACAGAATCACGGGCCGCCCGGCGAGCCAGGCCGGGTCGACCTCGGCGGGGAGCGGCATGTCCTGCGGCGCAATCAGCACGAACTCGTCGTCGAGCACCGGGGTCACGTCCAGCATGCGGCCCGCCGCAGGCAACGTCACCAGTGCGACATCGATCGCGTTCTCCTCGATGGCCTTGAGAAAATCGGTCGTGTTGCCGGTGGTGACCGTGATCTCGAGCGTCGGGAATTTCCGGCGGAGTTCCTTCAGCACCGGCGGCAGCAGATAGATGCAGGCCGTTGCGCCTGTCCCGAGCCTGACACGTCCCATCGCGCCCTTGCCATGCCGTGCCATGGCTTCGGTCGCGCTGCCGACCAGGCGGCCGATCTGGTGCGCATAGGCCAGGAGTTCATCGCCTGCCGGTGTGGTCTGGCATTTGCGGCCGATCCGTTCGATCAGCGTCACTCCCAGGCGCCGCTCCAGCTGGCGCAACTGCAAGCTGACCGCGGGTTGCGAGAGCCTTCGGCGTTCGGCCGCAGCGGTGAAACTGCCCAGCTCCACGACGTCGACGAAGGCCTGTAGTTGATCGAGGCTGAGATTGGACACCCAAAGAATATCTCATGCTCCGCATAATGAGGCAAATCTTCCTTAATGATGGAGGGAGGCGTAGCGAGGGTGCCAGGACCCATCTTCGAAGAGCGAAACATGCCCAGTCTGGCGGAATGCCCATCACAGCCAACGGCCATCTCATCGTCCAGGGTCGCAATCCGCGCGGCGCAAGAGCACGACCTCGAGACCATCCAGGAGATTTATGCGCACCATGTTCTGCATGGGCTCGCCAGTTTCGAGACCGTTCCGCCTTCGCTCGACGAGTTGGCGGCCAGGCGCGCCGCTGTCCTCGATCTCGGCCTGCCCTTCCTGGTGGCGGAAATCGACGCGGCGGTCGTCGGCTACTGCTATGCGACGTGCTATCGGCCCCGGCCCGCCTATCGATATACGGTGGAGGACTCCGTCTATGTCGCGCCGGGAATGGCAGGGCGCGGTATCGGGAGCCGGCTCCTAGCCGCCCTCATCGACCACTGTGAGATGGGCCCCTGGCGCCAGATGGTGGCCGTCATAGGCAATAGCGACAATCGTGGTTCGATCGCCTTGCACGGCAGGCTCGGCTTCGAGCCGGTGGGCACGTTTCGGGCAATCGGCTTCAAGCTGGGAGGGTGGCTGGACACGGTGCTGATGCAAAGGGCGTTGGGCCAGGGAGCCCATACGCCGCCAGATGACGGTTCGTATCCATCGGCCTCGGCATGATGCGCCCCTGGGCAGTCTTCAATCTCGGTCTCACGCAGCTCATCTCGTGGGGGGTGACGTATTACCTGATCGGCGCGTTCGGCAATCTGATCGTCGCGGATACGGGGTGGTCGCGAGAGGCGGTCTACGGAGGGTATTCGCTTGCCCTCCTGGTGATGGGGCTGAGCTCTGCGCCGATCGGCGCACTGATCGATCGAAGGGGCGGGCGCTCCGTCATGATCGGGGGAGCGTGGCTCAATGCGCTCGGCTGCCTCTTGCTCGCGCTGGGAGGCAATCTCGCGCTCTATTTCACGGCCTGGTTCATGCTCGGTCTGGGCATGCGCATGTCGCTCTACGACGCTGCCTTCGCCACCCTGGCGCGGTTGCTGGGTAGCGACGCGCGCCGCCCGATATCCCAGATCACGCTCCTCGGAGGCCTGGCCTCGACGGTCTTCTGGCCGATCGGCAGTGCTCTTGCGGAAACCCTGGGCTGGCGGGGAGCCGTGTTCGCCTATGCGGCGATTTCTCTGCTGGCGATCCCGCTGCTGATCACATTGCCCGTCGCCTCGCGGCCGATCAGGTCGTCGTCCTCCGGGTCCAGTACCGGCCGCATCGAAACCCCGCGTCGGAAGATTTGGGCGGCAGGCCTGTTTGCCTTGATCGTGACGCTGGCGAACTTCCTGAATTCGGGGATGTCGGCGCATATGATTGCGATGATGGCCGGTCTCGGGTTGAGCGCGTCGACTGCAATCATGGCCGCGAGCTTCCGTGGGATCGGCCAATCGGCGGCGCGGCTCTGCGAGGTCCTGTTCGGAGCCCGGGTCGATCCCATTGCTCTCAACCTCTTTGCCACCGTCGTCCTGCTCGTCAGTTTCGTCGCTGGCTTCCTGGCGGTGTCGACATGGCAGGCTGCGCTTGTCTTCGCCTTCATGTATGGCGCCGGCAACGGCTTGCTGACGATCACGCGGGGAACCGTGCCGCTCATCCTGTTCGATCCGGCGAGCTATGGACACTTCGTTGGGACACTCGTGGCCCCGAGTTTCCTGCTATCGGCCACGGCGCCGATCGCCTACGCGGCCACGATCACGCGCTACGGCGAGGCGGGTGCGCTCCTGCTGTCGGCCGCGGTTGCAACGGTCGGGGCCTTCGCGGCGCTCGCCCTGTTTGTTCTCGGCCAGTTGCGAGCACCCTGACCTGGGCGAAGCCAGGCCGCGATCCATAGAAGGCTCCGCCCGAGCGCGAACCAAGCCGAAAGCTCAGTCCAACGGCAGATTCATCACCGCTGCTCGTGCACCTTCTGGCGCTCGAGATGCAGATGCGCGACGAAGTCGGAGACAAGTTGCGAGCGCAGGCTGTGCGAGGGGTAGAGAACTCCGAAATTATAGGCGATGGCTGGCCGGAACGGACGGGAGACTAACCCCAGCGGTTCGAACGCTTTTGCTGTGAACGGGTCCGCAATGGTCAGGCCCAGTCCCTGCGCCACCATCTGGCAGGCGATGGCGGCGATCGGGGTTTCGACGCGAACGTCGCAACGCACCCTGGCATCGTCGAGCACCTGCTGCAGCGAGCGGGACATGAAACTCCCCGCGCCCTTGCCGATGAACGGCATGCCGTCCAGGTCCTGCGGGACGATCTCCGGCCGCACCGCAAGCGGGTGACCGGCCGGCATCACGCAGACGCCGATGGCAGGGTCGAACAGCTCGATCTCGACACCCGGCTTGTCCATCGGGAGCATCGCGAAGCCGACATCGAATTGCTGTGTCGAAACCCATGAGGCAATGGATTCCGAACGCTGCGCCTGGATCGCAGCGGCGACGCTCGGGCGGTCCTTGAGAAATCCGGCAAGGGCGACAGGCAGGAAAGTGTGCGCCAGCGCGGGCATGCTGACGATCCGCAACTGCTCGACGCGGCGCTCCTTGATCTGGGCGGCGCGCTCGCTGATCCGTTCGAGCCCGACGAAACTGCGCTCGACTTCCTGATGCAGGGCCATCGCTTCGGGCGTCGCGACCGTGCGGCCATCGCTGCGCGTGAACAACACGAATCCGACCGCCTCCTGCAGCTCCTTCATCAATCGGCTGATCGAGGGCTGGGAGCTGCGAAGCAGGCGCGCGGCCTTGGTGAAGCTCCCGACATGCAGAACCGCGTTGAAGGCTTCGGCATGCCTGTGGGTGATCTGAGCCAAATCGGGCACTCCATTCCCGTTCCGCCACGGTCGGCCTGACCGGGCATTGCGACCCGGTCGGTGCGCCGGCAGGGCAATCGCGGCGATATCATATCAAATCTGAATGGCATGATCCATAATCAGTCGATTGACAGATGGGTGCCGCTCCCCAACCCTTGGCTGCAACGGGGGCCGTGTTCCCCGGCCAAACAGGGGATTTTTCGGCATGGCCACTTTGCGCTCGACTTCGCTTGGATCCGTCTTCGCCCTCGCGCTCGCCACGGGCGGCCTTGTCAGCGCGGGAGCGAGCGCCCAGCAGACGATGTATGTCGCGGGCTATGGCGGCTCCTTCGAGCGCCTGATGCGCACCGCGATCATTCCGCCCTTCGAGAAGGCGAACAACGTCAAGGTCGAGTATGTCGCGGGACAGTCGACGGCGACGCTCGCCAAGCTGCAGGCCCAGCGCGGCAAGCAGGAGATCGACGTCGCCATGGTCGATGACGGCCCGATGTATCAGGCTGTGCAGTTCGGGTTCTGCGCGCCGATCGAGAAGGCCCCGGTGCTCGACGATGTCTATCCGATCGCGAAACTGGACGAGAAGGCCATCGCCTTCGGCATCGGCGTCACCACCCCGGTCTACAATGCCAAGATTTTCAAGGAGAAGGGCTGGCCGGTGCCGACCTCCTGGGGCGACCTCGGCAACAGCGCCTATAAGGGCCAGCTTGCCCTGCTCGGCGCCGCCAGCACGACCGGCCTGCATGGGCTGATCATGGTGGCGCGCGCCGAGGGCGGCGGCGAGAGCAAGATCGAGCCCGGCTTCGCCGCCTTCAAGGACAAGATCCGGCCCAATATCCTGACCTTCGCACCCTCCGCACCGAAGCTCGAGGAGCTGCTGCAAAGCGGCGAGATCGCGCTGACCGTGATCTCGCGCTCGCGCGCCGTCGCGCTGAAGAAGGAGGGCCTGCCGCTTGAAGTGGCCGAGCCGAAGGAAGGGGCCGGCGCACTGATGGTGACGATGTGCCCCGTCGTTGACAGCGACGTGGCTCCGCAATCGCAAAAGTTCATCCAGCACATGCTCTCGCCAGCGATCCAGAAGGTCTTTGCCGGCGCGGGCTATGGCCCGGTGAACCGCAAGACGGAGCTGACGGCGGATGAAGCCGCGGGGCTGGCGGTCGGCGACCAGGCCGTTTCCAAGCTCGCCAAGATCGACTGGCCGACCGTCAACCAGAACCGGGCCGCCTGGACGCAGCGCTGGAACCGCGAGATCGAGCGCTAGATCAGCGGACCGGATCTTATCCGATCCGCCGATCTAACCTTCTGATCTGCATCACCTTTCGGGCCGATTCCTGAAGCCCTCGTTCCTTCGGACATCAGGCCTGCGCCAAGGGCGCAGGCGGTTTCATGGATCACCCTCGACTATGGCCAAGATCGCCCTTCGCGGGCTTACCAAGCGCTTTGCCGCCTTCACGGCGCTCAACGGAATCGACCTGGCGATCGAGCCCGGCGAGTTCGTCGGGCTGCTCGGTCCGTCCGGCTGCGGCAAGACCACGACGTTGAACATCGTCGCCGGCTTCGAGGAGCCGACCAGCGGCGAGGTACTGCTCGACGGGCGCAGCCTCCGGGGTGTTCCGGCCAGCCAGCGCGGCATGGGCATCGTCTTCCAGAGCTATGCCCTGTTCCCGCACCTGACGGTCGCCGAGAATGTCGCGTTCGGGCTCGAAATGCGGAAGATCGCCAAGCCCGCCCGTCAGCAGAAGGTCAAGGAAGCGCTCGATCTGGTGCGTCTCGGCCATCTCGCCGAGCGCTATCCCCGGCAATTGTCCGGCGGGCAGCAACAGCGGGTCGCGCTGGCGCGGGCGCTCGCCATCGAGCCCGCCCTGTTGCTGCTCGACGAGCCGCTTTCCAATCTCGATGCCAAGCTACGCGAGGAAATGCAGGTCGAGATCCGGGCGATCCAGCGCCGCGTCGGCACGACGACGATCATGGTCACGCATGATCAGGCCGAGGCGCTGGCGACCTGTGACCGGATCGCGGTGATGGATGCCGGGCGGATCGTCCAGCTTGCCGATCCGCTGACGCTCTATGACGCACCGACGAGCCATTTCGCCGCGAGCTTCGTCGGCCGCTCCTCCCAACTCAAGGCAAGGATCGTCTCGGTGGAGGCCGGGCGTTGCTCGCTGCGCATCGAGGGCGTCGAGGCGGCGGTGCCCGGCACGGCGCAGCCCTCGCTTTCGGCAGGCAGCGCGGTGGTGATCGCCTTGCGCCCGGAAAAGGTCCGCCTCGTGCCGCCCGGGACCGGTTTTCTCGGCGGTCGGCTGACATCACGGGTCTTCCAAGGCAGTTCATGGCTGTTCTCCGTCGAGACGGCCATTGGTGCGGTCCTGTCGTCGGAGCCGCATCGTGGAGTGCCCGCCTTCAACGAGGGCGACGATGTCGGGCTCAACTGGCGGCCCGAGGATGCCGCCATCATCGCGGACGCGCATCATGGCTGAGGCATCCAGGAGCCGCGTGCCGCTGCTGCTCAGTCTGCCGGCGCTGCTCTTCTTCGCAGCGCTTCTGGTGACGCCGCTGGTGATGATCGCCGTGCTGAGCTTCCAGTCCTTCGACCTCGCGACCGGTGCGACCGGCGGGGCGACACTGTCGAACTTCGCGGATACGCTGGGCGATCCCTATTACCACACCATCTTCCTGCGGACGGTCGGGATCGCGCTGGCGACGACGGTGCTCTGCGTGCTGATCGGCGCACCCGAAGCCTATTTCCTGTCGCGGATGCGACCACCCTGGCGCTCGATCTTCCTGATCGTGACGCTGAGCCCGCTGCTGATCTCGGTCGTGGTGCGCACGCTCGGATGGGCGCTGCTGTTCGGCCGCAACGGTGTGATCAACAACGTCGCCTCCGGGCTCGGCCTGACGAGCGGGCCGATCCCGATGCTCTACACCATCCAGGGCGTCGTCATCGCGCTCGTCCATGTCGCGGTGCCGTTCATGATCATCTCGGTCTGGGCCGCCCTGCAACGGCTCGACCCCAAGGTGGTTCGTGCGGCGCAGTCGCTCGGCGCCGGCGAGACCACGATCTTCATCAGGATCATCCTGCCCCAGATCGTGCCCGGCATCCTGTCGGGATCGCTGATCGTCTTCGCGCTCGCGGCCAGTGCCTTCGCGACGCCCGCGATCATCGGCGGGCGCCAGCTCAAGGTCGTCGCCACCGCCACCTATGACGAGTTCCTGGGCACGCTGAACTGGCCGCTCGGCGCGGCGATCGCGATCGTGCTGCTCATCGTCAACGCCACGATCATGCTGACCTATAACCGCTTGCTCGAGCGGCGCTATGCGAGGTTTGCCCAATGAACCGCAACGGCCCCGTCGCGCTCCTCTGCCACAGCCTGTTCGTCATCTTCATGCTGGCACCGCTGATTGTGGTGATGTGGATGTCGCTGACGCCGAGCAACCTGCTCTCGCTGCCCACGACCTCGTTCTCGCTGCGCTGGTTCAGGGCCATCCTGGCCAATCCGCAGTTCGTCTCCGCCTTCTGGATGAGCATCGTGCTCGGCGTCGTTGCCGCGACCTGCGCGATGGCGCTCGCCGTGCCGGCCGCGCTCGCTCTGGCACGGCATCAATTCCCGGGGCGCGAGGCCCTGGTCGGGCTGTTCCTGTCGCCGCTGATCATCCCGCATGTCGTGCTCGGCGTCGCGTTCCTGCGCTTCTTCACACAGGTCAATATTACCGGCTCGACCGCAGGCCTGCTCGCCAGCCACGTGCTGATCATTTTCCCCTATGGGCTGAGGCTGGTGCTCGCGGCCCTGACCGCGGCCGATCCGGCGCTCGAACGCGCCGCGATCTCGCTCGGCGCCTCCAGCTGGACCGTGTTCCGGCGAGTGGTGTTTCCGCTGATGATCCCCGGCGTCGCCGGCGGCTGGGTGATCTCATTCATCCAGAGCTTCGACGAGGTGACGATGACGGTGTTCGTGGCGACGCCGTCCTCGATGACGCTGCCGGTCAAGATGTACCACTACATCGAGGAATCGATCGATCCGCTCGTCGCCTCGGTCTCGACCGTCGTCATCCTGCTGACCTTCCTGCTGATGGTCCTCGTCGACCGCATCTACGGGCTCGATCGCATGCTGGTCGGGAAAGGCTGACTAGCCGGGCTGACCGGCAAGCGCGGACAGGCCAGGCCGCCGCGCCCCCTCTTCTCAATCGTCAAGGACATTCCAGATGAAAGCCATCGTCGTCGGTGCCGGTGTCATCGGCTCGTCGGTCGCCTATCGCCTCGCCCAGGCCGGCGCGGCGGTCACCATCGTTGAGGAAAGGCGGATCGGCGGCGGCACCTCCAGCGTGACCTATGCCTGGGTCAATGCCTGCGAGAAGCTGACCTCCCATGCCTATTACAAGCTGAACTTCGTCGGCCGGCAGGCCCATGAGGACATCCTGGCCGAGTTTCCGCACGCGAACTGGTACCACCGCCCTGGCGTGCTGCAATGGCAGAATGCGGAGGCCGAAGCCGGCGCACGCGACGGCACCGACCCGCTGGTGAAGCTCAGGCAGCTGATCGACTGGGGCTACCCGGCCGAGTTGCTCAGCCTGAAGGAGGTTCGCGAGCTCGAGCCGGAGATCGACCCGGATGTGATCGGCAATGCGCCGGTGATCTACTACCCCCGGGATGGTTGGCTCGATGCCGTGCCCTATGCCGGCGCGCTCGTCACTGCTGCGCAGGAGCGCCATGGTGCGAGGCTCGTCAACGCCAAGGTCTCGGGACTGCTGGTCAGCGGCGGGCGCTGCGATGGCGTGGAGATCGCGGGCGGCGATCCGATCCATGCCGATATCGTCGTGAACTGTTCGGGACGCTGGTCCAACGAGGTCGCCAACCGGAGCGAACATCAGGTTCCGCTCGCACCGACGGTCGGCCTGGTCGCCTACACCCCGCCGGCGGGGGTGACGCTGCGCAGTGCCTTGCGCACTCCCCTGCTCAATATGCGGCCCGATGGCGGCGGCAGGTTCCTGCTGCGCTCGAACGAGCTTGACCGGCTGGTCGCTGCCGACGCCGCTTCGCTGCCGACGCATCCCCAGGCTCAGGAGCTGCTCGCCCGGGCCAAGACGACGATCCCGGCCCTGCGCTCCGTCGAGGTTGAGGCCGTTCGCATCGCGATCCGGCCGATCCCGCGTGACACGCTCTCGGCTGTCGGGCCGGTCCCGGGGCTCGACAACTACTATGTCGCCGTCACGCATAGCGGCGTGACGCTCGGCGCCTTCCTCGGCGAAGCCATCGCCGACGAAGTCGTGCGCGGCCGCACCCGCTCCGAACTGGCCGAGTTCCGGCCGGCCCGCTTCTTCAACTGACGACCCGACGAGGACAGGACATGAAAACCGCCATCATGGGCGCAGGCGCGATAGCCTATGCGAGCGCAGCACTGCTGATCCAGAACGGTCATGAAGCCCGGCTGTGGTCGCCATCCGGCCGCCGCACCGCAGCGCTCGCCCAGGGCCAGACGCTGCGCAGCGAAGGGGTCGTCGCCGGGGAGTTCAAGCCGACCATCGCCGCGGATTGCGCTGCCGCGCTGGCAGGGGCGGATGCGATCCTGATCGCGCTTCCCGCGAACGGCCATAAGGCGGTGATGGACGCCATGGCGCCGCATCTCGTCTCGGGCCAGACGGTCGTGATCAGCTCGCACGCCTCGCTGGGCGCGATCTATCTGGCACGATTGATCGCGGATCGCGGGCTCGATGTCCCGGTCGTGGCGTTGAGCACGACGGTGCTGCGCGCGCGCCAGACGAGCGACACCTCCGTGAAGATCGCGACGCTGCGCGGCAAGGTCGATATGTCGACCCTGCCGACGGAAGCCGCCGAGCGCGGCCTCACTATCTGCAAGGCGCTGTTTGGCGACCGTTTCCGCGCGATCTCGAATGTGCTGGCCGTGGCGCTGAGCAACGTCAATCCGCAAAGCCACATGGCGCTGGCCCTCTGCAATTTCACGCGCATGGAGAAGGCCGAGGCCTGGGGCCAGAGCGAGCACATGACGATGGCCGTCGGGCGGTTGTTGGAAGCGATCGACGCCGAACGCCTCGCCATCGCGGCGGCGTTCGGCGTCGAGGTCCGCACCATGCGCGAGCATTATTCCCTGACCTATGGGCTTCCCGATGCAGCCCTTGGAGAGACCGCGAAACTGCTGGCAGCCAGCCAGGAGCCGACGCTCGGGCCGGCCACGATAGACACGCGCTATACACTCGAGGACGTGCCGTTCGGGCTCTCGCCCCTGGTCGCACTCGGACGCCTATGCGGGGTCGCGACCCCTTTGCACGAGGCCGGCCTCCAGATTTTCTCGGCGCTTTACGGTCGCGATCTCGCCGCGGAAAACGATATCCTGCCGGCGCTGATGGCCCGCCAGCTCACGCGAGAATCACTCATTGCAATGACGCGCTGACGAGGAGCCTGGAGAGGGCGCTCAAAGGTCGGTGCTCTGGGGTAGGATCACCAGGTCCCGGATGGTGACGTTTCGCGGCCGGGTCAGCATGAAATGCACGGCCTCGGCGACCTCCTCGGCTTCGATCAGGCCGCCCCTGGCTCGTTCCGCTTCAAGCTTCTCCTGCGGCCAGTCGGCGATGAGGGCGGTCACGACCGGACCCGGCAGGACTGCCCCGACGCGCAGTCCGTGCGGAATGACCTGGCGCCGCAGGGTATGAACGAAGGCCTGCACCGCGTGCTTGGAGGCGGTGTAGATCGGCTCCCACACCACGGGCACAATGCCGGCGATAGAACTGGTGACGAGAATATCGCCCGTCTTGCGCGCGATCATATGTGGGAGCACCGCATGGATGCTGCGGAATACGGCGTTGATATTGAGATGCAGCATGCGATCCCAGGCGTCGGGATCGCCCTCGCTGACCGACCCGCCGACATAGGCTCCGGCATTGGCGTGGAAGATGTCGAGCTCTCCGGCCCGCTCGAGGATCTGCGACATCATGCCGGAGACGGAGGCCGGATCGGCCAGGTCCACGACGAGCGGTATGGCCTCGGCGCCGAGAGACTCGGTGACACGGCCCAATGCTTCACTGTCGCGATCGACGAGAACGACGCGCGCGCCAGCCGCCAGCAGCCGTTTCGCGCAGGCCAGTCCGATCCCCGATGCGGCGCCGGTAATCGCGGCGACCTTTCCGGCCAGTTCCTGAGTCACGTCATCGCCTCCGACACGGCATGATCTTTCGTCTCCTGCAGCAGATCGCGCGCCGCGCGTGCGGCTGCCTGCAGCGTTTCAAAGGCAGCAAAGCGCCTGTCGTGTAACCGGGCGATGTCGCCGCCGACCGGTGCGAAGACACTGGCGCCCGGTGCCATCTCGACCATGGCTTGCGCGAGGTCCTGGAAGTTTCCGGCCGCCGTCGCACCAAGCATCGCGGATCCGAGAAGGACGGGGTCGACATCCTCGGGAACGAGCACGGGCAATCCGGCACAATCAGCGAGCATTTGCCGGATCAGCGGAGCGCGACCGGCGCCGCCGCTGAGCACGATCGCATCGATCGTTGCGCCCTTGGCGCGGCTGACCTCGATGATCTGCCGAAGGCCGTAGCCGATGCCCGTCAGCCCGGCGACATAGAGCGCGACGAGATGGTCCAGATCGCGCTCCATGCCCAGGCCGGCGATCAAGGCCCGCGCCTGCGGATCGGCATGCGGCGATCGGTTCCCGAGAAAATCCGGCACGACGACGAGACCCTTCGCAAGACGTGCAGCCTCCGAAAGGTCGGCGGCGCTCGTCGCCGCGCGCGCGGCGAGCCAGTCTGGCAATGAGCAATGGTCCGCCGCCGCACGCTGCTGCGCCTCCGGCGCGGCCGGATGAAATCCGATCAATTGTTCGATCGCGGCGCCGGCGCCGGATTGACCGCCCTCGCTGAGCCAGAGATCAGGCGCCATCGCCGAGAAGTAGGGGCCCCACACACCGGGAATGAAGATCGGCTCGCGGCTGCTTGCCATGGTACAGGCGGAGGTGCCGAAGACATAGGCCATGCGGGTTAGTGCCGTGCCGTGCGACGAGCGCACACCAACCGAGCCGACACCGCCGGCATGAGCGTCGATCAAGCCCGCCGCGACGGCAGTGCCTGGCTTCAGCCCGAGTTCGGCAGCTGCCTCTTCGGTCAGCCCCTGTGCGAGGGCAGTGCCTCCGGGAACGATCTCCGTGCCGATGCGGGCAAAGCCATCGTCGGCGAGATCGCCGAGCCCGATCTGGCGGAAATAACCGGTGTCCCAGCGCGCTTCATGCGCGAGATAGGTCCATTTGCAGGTCACCGTGCAGGTCGAGCGCGCCAGCGAGCCGCTTGCCCGCCAGGTCAGGAAGTCGGCGAGGTCGAGGAACTGCCACGCCGCATCGTAGGTGGCCGGCAGGTTCTCCTTGAGCCAGAGCAGCTTGGGCGTCTCCATCTCGGGCGAAATCGTGCCGCCGACATAGGCGAGCACCGGATGGTTCGTGCGGTTGATGCGTTCGGCCTGATCCAGCGCACGATGGTCCATCCAGACGATGATGTTGCGGCCCGGATCGCCATGGGGACCGACGGGCAGCGGCACGCCGTTCTGCCCGAGCACCACCAGCGAGCATGTCGCATCGAAGCCGATGCCCGCGATGGCCTCCGGCGCGAGCTGTGCCATCGCCATGGCCTCGCGGACGCAGGCGCAGACCGCATTCCAAATGTCAGCGCTCGATTGCTCGGCGATGTCCGGCCCGTCCCGATAGAGCGCGATGCCACGCTTCGCCGTCGCGAGCATGCGCCCGCTCGGGTCGAAGATTCCGGCGCGGGCGCTCGCGGTGCCGACATCGATGCCAATGAAATGCTCGGTCATATCCTCGCGATCCTGTCGGAAGGGGCGGCATCGGCCGCCCCGTGCAGAGCGGTCAGGCTGCGGCGCGATTTGGCGACCCGGCACGCGTCCCATCTGGATTGCGCAAGTAGACGCCGCGCTCGAGTTGCTGGCGGCGTAGGTCCTCGATGTCGATATCGGCCGGCGGGCGGTTGCCGCGGACCGAGATCCTGGCGGCGCGCCCGGCCGCCTCGCCCATTGCCATGCAGGTTGCCATGACGCGGATCGCGCCCATGGCCTCGTGTGTCGCAGAGATGCTGCGTCCGGCGACCAGCAGATTGCCGATCTTCTGCGGGATCAGTGAGCGGTATGGAATATCGTAGCAGTCGCCGCACCAGATCAGGGTACAGCCGTCGTCGGACGGGCGGTGAATATCGATCGGATAGCTCGCCACCGCGATCGCATCGTCGAAATGGCGACAGGAGAGGACGTCGTCCTGCGTCATCACATACTGGCCGATGATGCGGCGTGTCTCGCGGATGCCCAGGAAAGGCGCGGTCTTGGTGAAATAGGCCTTCTCGAAGCCCGGCACGTAATTGACGAGATAGGTGACGATATCGTCGATCTGGGCGCGACCTTCGATCTCGCCCTTGGTCAGGCTGCGGGCGTTGGTTCCATCCGTGCCCTTGACGCGGGTCATGTTGATCCAGACCTCGCCCTTCTTCAGACCGGTGATGATGATGGTCCGCTCGTTCGGGATCTGCAGGCCGCGCTCGGCCTTGGCCTTGGCCATCAGCTCACGCATGCCGACGACGATGAACTGCCGGTTCTGGCCGAAATACTCGGCGGGAATGAAGTCGGTGAGGTAGGTGCGTGCTTCCGGCGGAGCATTTGCGATGCTCATCCGAAGCGCATCGGTGTCGACGCCGGCCAGGCAGAACATCAGCGTCGGCGGCTGCATGCCGCCGTCGGCATTGCCCTTCTCCGTGGGCACGCCGGCGCTGTAGGCGACGTCGGCATCGCCGCTGCAGTCGATGACGACCTTGGCGAGGATGGCGATGCGGCCGGTCTTGCTCTCCGTGATGACGCCGCGAATGATGTCGTTCTCGACAAGCGCGCCGGCGAAGAAGGTGTAGAACAGCACATCGACGCCGGCCTCGGTCAGCATCTCGAGCGCCACGGTCTTGACCGCTTCGGGTTCGACCAGCGTGATGCCCATATGCAGCGGGCAGGGCCGATGCTCGCTCGCGCCATCCCGCTCATTGCGCAGGCGTTCGATGAATTTCTGCGGCAGTCCGTCGATGATCTGGTTGCCCTTCTGGCCGAGGAAACCGAGCACCGGCAGGCCGATCGTCATGTTGCCGCCGACGAAACTGCGGCTTTCGATGAGCCCGACGCGGAGACCGTCTTCGGCTGCGGCCAGGGCAGCGGTGATTCCGGACGGCCCGCCGCCGACGACGAGCACGTCATAATCGGCTGAAACGGGGATGGAGCGCGCCGGCTCCTCGATGAAGCGAACCCCGGTGGTGGACATGAGGCGATTTCCTTCCATTGGCATCGTTCGATCGTGGTGCGGGGCCGGCGCCGAGGCGCCGGCCGTTGTCGTTCAATCAGGCCGGCATCATCGGCTTGACGCGCTCGATGATGGCGCCGACTGCGTCCTTGACGGGCTTGCGTCCGAGCACGGCGAGTTGGACCTCCTCAAGGAACGTCGCCTGCGCTCGGGCCGCCTCGGGAAATGGCGGGAAGGCGCCGCGCGCCGTCGCCAGCACCCTGGCTTCTGTGGCGGCGAGAGCGTTTTTGGCCTTCAGGCTTTCATCGGCATAGGTCGAGACGCGCACCGGGCCATTGCCGTTGACGGCCATGCCGAGCGTCACGCGCTTGCTCGACACTTCCCTGATGAAGCTCCAGGCCAGCGCCTTGTCCTTGGCATTCTTCGGGATCGACATCGCCCAGGCTTCGACCACGGAGGCCATCGGCATCTTGCCCTTGAGCCCGGCGGCGATCGGGAACTCGACCGCCCTGATCTTGCCCGCAAACTTACTCTGCTCGGGATTGTTGAGCTGCGCGCCGCGGGCGAAAGGCAGGACGGTGAAGGCGGCACGGCCCTGTTGCAGCCAGGTCACCTGATCGTCGTTCTTGGTCGTCGCATAGCTGCGCGGCAGGCTCCCGGATTCGAACATGCCGCGCAAAGCCGAGAGCCCGCTTTCCAGAGCCGCACGGTCGGGAACCAGCTTGAGATCGGGGCTGATGAAGTCTCCGCCATAGGCGCGGGCAAACATCACGGGGAAGACGGCGAGATCGCTCGCCAGCACCATGCCGGTTACCGGCGTACCGGCCTTGGAGGTAAAGGTCGTCTTTTTGGCCTGCTCGATCAGCTCTTCGAGGGTCGTCGGCGGCGCCGAGATTCCGGCCTCCTCCAGCAGGGCCTCGTTGTAGAACAGGCCTTGCGTTGCATGACGCACCGGGATGCCGATCAGCTTCCCGTCGACCGTCATGCCCTGCACGAGACCGGGCGCGATATCGCCGAAATCCTCGATCGGATCCTGCTTCTGAAGAGCGTCCAGCGGCTCGAACAGGGCGGCGATCTGAGAGGTCGGCCGGTTGTCGATGAGATAGCCGACCCCGTACTCGGTCTCCTTCAGGCTCGCCTCCCGGAAGAGCCGGTCCTGCAGCGGGTTGGAGTCGAAGGTGGTGAAGGTGATCTCGGCATCATTGGCCTTGCGCCAGTCCTTCAGCGGGTCACTGTCGCCGCTGCCGAGCACGGTCTGATGGACCTTGTGGCTCAGCACGTTCAGCGTCTTGCCGGCGGCCAGGGCAGGCCCTGTTGCGAGCGCGGCCGCGGTACCGGCTGCCCCGGCCATGAAACTGCGGCGTGTCACGTCAGTTGCAGGCTTGTTCGACATGGCTTCCTCCCTCTTTTGATTGGCTACCCCTTCGTCGAACCGGCGGTGAGGCCGGCCACGAGATAGCGGTTCATGAAGACGACGAAGAGCAGGACGGGCACGAGCTGCACCGTCGAGGCGGCAAAGAGGATCCCCCAGTCGACGCCGTCGATCGAGCCGATCATCTCCGAGATGACGAGCGGCGCCGTCTTGGCGCGCGTCGCCGTGAAGATGAAGGCGAACAGGAACTCGTTCCAGGAGAAGACGATCACGAAGACCGCGACGGCGAGAACGCCCGGCATCGCCAGCGGCGCGATGATCTTGCGCAGGATCGTCATGCGGCTGGCACCGTCGATCGAGGCGGCCTCGTCGAGCTCGCGCGGGATCTGGTCCATGAAGGTGCGCATCAGCACCGTCCCGAGCGACACGAAGAAGGTCGCGTAGAGCAGGATCAGCACGAGATGGGTGTCGCTGAGGCCGATCGCGTTGACGATAGGGAACAGCGGCAGCGTCACCACGATCGGCGGGATGAGGCGTACGACGATCAGTCCGAGGATGCTGGCTCCCAGCCATCGGCTGGAATGGCGGGAATAGACATAGCCCGCACAGGCGCTGGCGATGATCGCGAGCAGCGTCGCGCCGACGGTGATCAGCAGGCTGTTCAGCAGAGCTTCGAAGAAGACACCCCAGGACCGCCAGAGTTCGGCATAGTGCTTCAGCGTCGGCGTGAAGAGCCATTTCGGCGGAACCGCAAAAATGTCCTGACCCGGCTTCAGCGACGAAACGGCGATGAAGAGGATCGGAAACAGCGACCAGAACAGGATCGCCGCGACGGCGAGAGCCTTGCCGGCCCCGATGAGGAGACGCTCAGTGCGCATGGGAGAGGCCTCCCCGTCGCAGCAGAAGAACATAGCCGGCCGCGAGCAGCAGCGAGACCACGACCATGATCCAGGCGGTCGCCGCCGCCGACCCGAAGGCGTTGAAGCTGAACGCCTCCTGATAGAGATAGATCGCCACGACTTCGGTCGAGCGCGCCGGTCCGCCCTTGGTCAGCAGCCACGCCTCCGAGAACAGGCGGAAGGCGAAGATGTAGCGGAAGAGCAGCGCGATCAGCATCGCCGGGCCGAGCAGTGGCAGTGTCACACGCCGGAAGGCCTGCCAGCGCGTGGCTCCGTCGATCCGCGCCGCCTCGTAGAGCTCGGCGGGGATGGCGAGGCGTGCCGCATAGACGATCACGAAGGTAAAGGGCAGGTGCAGCCAGACCGTCAGCAGCCCGATCAGCACCATGGCGTGCGACGGTTCGAAGGACCAATCCAGCGTCGGCAGGCTCAATGCCCGCAAGGCCAGCGTGACCGGCCCGGCATCGGGATCGAACAGGAAGCGCCACATCACCACGGCGGTGACCTCGCTGACGGCATAGGGCGCGAGCACGGCGACGAGAAGGAAGCGGCGAAACGGCAGGCCACTGGCGAAAAGCAGCGCCATGCCGAGCCCGACGGCCAGTTCGAGGTGGACGGCCACGACGACGAGCACGACCGTGTTCAGCAGCGCGCTGTGAAAGGCCGGGTCCGCGAGGACACGCATATAATTCTGAAGCCCGACGAAGCTCGGCGCCTGGCCGAAGCTCGAGGTGTTCAGGCTGAGCCACATCACATAGAGCGACGGCAGCACGATCACGCTCAGGATGAGCAGATGGACCGGCGCGAGCAGCGGCAGAATCCGTGCCGTTTTTTCAGGCTGCACTCTTTCCTCCAGGACTTCTTTCGATCCAGGCTCTTTTGGCCCGGTGGCGCCGACATGGGGTTGTCCGTCAATGCATGGCTTTGGGTGCAGAGATCGCCGTCTCCGGGTTCAGAAGCGGTTCGGGGCTATCGCTGTCGCGACCATCGTCCGCCGCGGGCACGAGATCGCGGACGGACTCGCGGACCTGCAGGCCCGTCTGCAGTACGATGCGCTGCGGCGCCGAGCCGTCGCCCGCCATGCGCGCGCGCAGGCGCTGCCAGGCGGCTGCGGCGATCTCCGCGATCGGCTGCCGAATTGCGGTGAGGCCGGTCTTGCGCGCGCTCATCCAGGGATAGTCGTCGAAACCGACCACGGAGACCGGATCGGGGATATCGACCCGCAGGCGGGCCAGCGCCGAGAGCGCGCTGAGCGTGGTGACGTTGGTCAGGGCGATGACTGCGCTCGGCCGCCGGTGTCGCTCGAGCCAATGCAGGAAGGCGCCGGCCCCGCGCTCGGCATTGGAACCGAGTTCGATGACGGTCGGCTCGTGGCCGATCGTCGCACGAATCAGGTCGCAGGCGCCGCGCGTGCGCTCGCGGATCGGTGAAATTCCAAGGCTTGAGGCGGCGACGACGATGTCACGATGACCCCTGCCCAACAGATGCCTTGCCGCGATCTCACCGGCTTCTCGATTATCGATTGCGACCGTGTCGACGATGCAGCCTTCGGGCGGCACGCGATCCGCGAAAACCATCGGCAGGCGACCGATCTCGCGCTCGAGTCCTGCGGGCATGCCGTCGCTGCAGGGAATCGCGATCAGGCCGGAAGGGCGCCAGGCCAGCAGGGCACGCAGCCGCGATTGTTCCAAAGCGATGTCGTCACGCGAACTGGCGACGATGATGTCATATCCGTCCGCCTGCGCCATCACTTCGAGCTGCGAGACCAGGGAGGTGAAGAACACGTCGTCCAGATCCGGAACGAGTACGCCCACGACCTTTGCCTGGCCCGAACGGAGCTGAGAGGCAGCGCGGTCGACCTGGTAGGACAGCTCGCGGGCCGCCTTCTGGACCCGCTCCTGGAGATCGGCATTGACCGGCTTGTTGCCGCTGAAGACGTTCGACACCGTGGCGATCGACACGCCAGCGAGCGCCGCTACCTCCTTGATCGTGACACGTTTCATGCTCACCGCATGGCCTGTTAAACGTTTTACTGTAAAACGTTTAACAGGCCATGCGGCCTCATGCAACCGCCCTTCACCCGACGGATCGAGGTTTCGTCGAAGGCGAAGAACGGAGACGGAGCGGTGCCGCCCGCTAGGCGGACTGCACAGTCCCGACGTCGCCCCCGATCTTCGTGTAGATGCCGGCGCCGATCATGCCACCATCGACGGCGAGATCCGTGCCGGTGATGAAGCGGCTATCGGGTCCGAGCAGGAACATCACCGCGCCGGCGATCTCGTCCGGGTCGGCACCACGCGCGAGTGGCGTCATCATCCGGTTCCCTTCGAAGAAGGCGGTTGCGCGCTGAGCGTCGTAGCCTCCGTTGGGCTGATTGATCATCGGGGTATCGACCAGCCCCGGGCAGATCGTGTTCACCCGAATTCCCCGAGCCGCCAGTTCGATGGCAGCCGCCTTCGCGAGACCGCGCAGCCCCCATTTGCTGGCGGTGTAGGCGGCGCTGAAATAGCCGGTGAGGCCAGCCGTGGAAGACACGTTCACGATCGACCCGCCGTCGGCCATGTGCGGCGCCAGGTGCCGGATACCCAGGAAGGCGGCATTGAGGTTGACGTTCAGCACGGCCAGCCACTCGTCATGCGTGGTCTCCGTAACGGTCTTGCGCAGCGTGATGCCGGCGTTGTTGACCAGCCCCGAGAGCGAGCCTCCGAGTGTGCCGGTTGCGGCGAGGATCTCGGCCCAGGATTCCTCCCGCGATATGTCGGCCGTGACGACACTCAGCCTGTCCGCTGTGTCGCCGAGCACTGACCAATGCGGGTCGTCGGGGCCAAGCACGTCGGCGACCACGACCTTCGCGCCGGCCGCAAGAAGGCGGGACACCTCGGCAGCGCCTTGCCCCCTTGCCCCACCGGTGACGACGAAGACCCGATCCTGCCAGAAGGACGAACTCATGACCTGCCGATGCCTCCGTCGACACCCAGAACGTGGCCGGTGATGTAGCCGGCGGCATCGGAAGCGAGGAAGCTCACGGAATCCGCGATCTCTGTCGGCTGCCCCATGCGTCCGAGTGGCGTCCGACCAAGATAGATCGCCTTCTGCTCGGGATCGGCATGCATCCATGCGCTCATCGGGGTCTCGATATAGCCGGGGGCGATGGCGTTGACGCGAATATTCAGGGGGCCCCACTCGATCGCGAGACAGGACGTCAGATGCGCGATTGCGGCCTTGGCAGCAGCATAATGAGCGCAGTTGGGCCGGGCCTTCAGGCCGGCATAGCTTGAGAGGTTGACGATCGAACCACCGCCGCCGTCCTTCATGACCCGCGCAGCGGCCTGTGCCCCGAAGAATGCCGCCGTCAGATTGACGTCGATCGACTTGCTCCAGTCATCGACCGTGATGTCGAGTGCGGCCTGGCGTTCCAGGAAGCCCGCGTTGTTCACCCAGATGTCGATGCGGCCGTGATCGGCTGCGATCTGCGCGACGGTATCCTGCAGGGCGGCCGTATTCGCGATGTCGACGATCCGGCGATCGATGCCGGCCGACCCTGGTCCGTCCTGGCGGTCGAGCGCAACGACCCTGGCGCCTTCGGCATTCAGCTTCGCGCAGATGGCTGCTCCAATGCCGCCACTCGCGCCGGTCACGACGGCGATCTTGCCCTGATGGGCCTTCTGGCAATCCTGCATGGGTCCTGTTCCTGGAAAAATGGGCGGCCGCACGCTGTGCGCGCGGCCCGGTTGGTCAGCGACCGCTGCGGATCTGGCTGAGGGGGACGCCGCGGGTTTCGCGGATCATGATGGCGGCGATGACGGCGAGGGCGCCGAGGACCATGATGTAGAGCGAGAACACCCAGGACAGTCCGATCGAGCTCAGCCAGGCGTTGAGATAAGGGGCCGTGCCTCCGAAAATCGCGACCGAAAGCGACGACAGGAAGCCGACTCCGAGCGCCCGCTGCTGGGTCGGGATCTGCTCTGCGATCAGGGTCGGGTAGATCGAGGCGATGATCGCCCAGACGGCCAGGCCGATGCCTTGAGAGAGGAAGAGGGTCCAGGGCTCGTTTGTCAGGATCGCTGCGACCGGGATCGGAGCCAGGATCAGTCCGAGCCCATAGATGAACACCATCGGCTTGCGGCCGACCTTGTCTGCGAGGTGCCCGAACAAGGGCAGCAGACAGAGAACGACGAGTTGAGCGAGCAGGCTCGCGATGAAGGCTCCGCGGGCATCCATTCCGCGCGCGGAGATCGCAAAGCTCGGAGCGAAGGTCACCCAGGTATAGTAGGCGACATTGGAGCCGGCCGAGAAGAAGACCACCTTCAGCAGGATCTGGAGTTTGTCGCGGCCATTCATCGGCGCGACAACCGCAGGTGTGGCTTCGTCCGCGTCATAGACCGGGGACTCATGCGCGGCGCGGCGCATGTAGAGCGCGAACAGACCGAGGATACCACCGAAGGCGAAGCCGAGACGCCAGCCATAGGCCATCATGTCCGCCGGCGAGAATAGCGACGTCAGCACGATACCGAGGAGGGTCGCCGCCATGACGCCGAGCGTCACGCTGATGAAGACGCTGCTTGCCCAAAGGCCGCGCCGTTCGGCGGGAGCGATCTCTGCAACATAGGCATAGGAGACGCCGGACTCTCCGCCATGCGCCAGGCCCTGCAGCAGGCGTGCGATCAGCAACAGCGCCGACGCCCAGATTCCGATGCTCGCGTAGGAGGGGATGAGGGCGATCATCAGGCTGGCCGCAGCCATCGTCGACATCGTCACGATCAGGGTGTTCTTGCGGCCGATCCGATCGCCGAAGCGCCCAAAGATGATGCCGCCGATCGGTCTCGCAACGAAACCAACCGCAAAGACGGCGAGCGTCGAGAGCAGAGCGGATGTGGAGTCCGTCTTCTCGAAGAAGTTGGCTGCGAGATAGACGGCGAAGGTGCCATAGAGCGTCCAGTCGAACCACTCGAGCAGATTCCCGACGGCGGCGGCTCGGAGCGACTGGAGCGATTTGCTCCTAGCGACACGATCGTGCGGACGCGCGGCCTCGCCGCCCGCCAGAATATCGGCTGACATGAATTCCTCCCTGGTGGCTCTTTGGCCGTTCTGTTTAGAGATGGGTCGAGAACCAGCGCGCTGCCGCGCTGCTCGTCGTCTCGAAATGCTGCTGGTAGGCGGAGTAATGGCCGCCCTGGAGCAGCAGCAATTCCTTGGGCTCGCGCGCCTGGGTGAAGGCGTCGAGTTGAAGATCGGTCGGCGTCTGAAGGTCGTTGTCGGCAACGATCATCAGGAGCGCTGCGGGCCCGATCCGCGACACCCATTGACCTGGCTCGTAGCTGCGCGCGAGTTCGAGAGATCGGATGGTCACTTCGTTACGCCATTCGGGGCAGCGCGCGGCCTGTCCGATCATGTAGTCGTATGATTCCGCGCCGGGATAGGCGACGTCCGGCCCTTCATCCTGCCCGACCTCGCGCATCGTGCCTGGCGGTTGTCCGTTCAGGCGCGCCAACCGGTCATCCGCGAAAAAGCGCTGGAGCGTCTCGGCGTGGCACGGATGGACCTTCCGCAGGCCGGACAGGTAGCCGCTGATCGTCGGAACCTGGCTCACGACGCATTTCACCCGGCGATCGGTGGCACCGACTACGAGGACATGGCCTCCGCTGTAGCTGGTTCCCCAGATCCCGATGCGCTGCACGTCGACTTCGGGGCGCGAACAAAGATAGGTGACCGCAGTCCTATAGTCCTCCTGCTGCCAGGCGGGATCGATCTCCTGGCGGGGCAGTCCGGAGCTCTTGCCGAGCCGCCGATAATCGAAGGTCAGGCAGGCGATGCCCTGTGCCGCAATGATGCGGGCATAGTCCTCGAGATCACCGCCCGCGACCATTCCCCAGCCGTGTCCGAGGGCAACGGCGGGAAGCGGTCCGCTCGTCGACGGCAGATGGAAGGAGCCGCGAATGACATCCTCACCGGCGCGAAATTCCACGGGGGTGGTTGAAACGTCCATTCGCCTGTCCTCCTGATCCGCCTTGGCGCTGGCTGCGGGAGCGGATGTATTTTCAAGAGGTTTTGGCGAATGGTGCCTCTTGATCAACGCCGCAAAACAACTTTATCAATCGGTATTCCCGATTGATCAGGCGCCATGGATCTCCGCAAACTCGATTGCTTCCTGGCCGTGGCTCACCGGCTGCACTTCGGCCAGGCCGCCGAAGCACTGGGCGTGAAGCAATCCGTCGTATCGGAGTCGATCAAATCTCTCGAGAGCCATCTCGGAGGTCGGCTGTTTGAGCGGACGAGCCGGCGCGTATCGCTCACAGCTCTCGGGCAAGCTCTGCTGAAGGATCTCGAACCGCCGGTCAATGCTCTCAGGGCGGCGCTTGGCGATGCGCGCAAACGCGCTCAGGGCCAGCAGACGGAATTGCTCGTCGGCTATCTCGGCGGTGGATTCTACGAGCTCACATCGGCGGTGGTTGCGGAATTCGCGCGCTCTCGTCCCGACATCTCGCTCCGCTTCGTCGAGCTCAACTATCTGAACCAGGGATCGGCGGTCCTGGACGGCAAGGTCGACGTGGCGCTGGCGCGGCTGCCGCTTGCGACACACAGCCTGACGCGAGGCGCCATTCTCTTCCAGGATGCACGCACGCTCGTTGTGCCGAGCGGACACCGCCTGGCGGCCAACAAGCTGGTGGATCCAGAAGAGCTGCAATACGAGCGAATGGTCCGATTGCCCGCCAGCGCAGCGTCCGACGAGTGGTGCAACTATCATTTTCCGCGTGTGACCCCGTCGGGGCAGGCCATCGCCGACGGTCCCGAGATCGCGACGGTGCGAGAAGGGCTGGTCGCGGTCGCAGCCGGCCAATGCGTCATGACCTTGACCTCGCGAGCCCGGAACTACTTCGCCCATCCTGGCGTCGAGTTCATCGAGATTGATCTGCCGCCGATCCAGAGCGCCCTGACCTGGCGCACTTTCGATCACCGCTCAGGGCCCCGAGATCTCGAAATGGCGGCAAGGGCCGTCGCCGCCCGCCTCGGCACGCTCGCCCTTGCAGAAGGCCCGCGCTGATCGGGGCGGCCTCGCATTTCCGGTCTTCCCGGGGCCTGGCGATCAGCTCTCGTCGGCCAGCGGGTGCAGGTCGCGCACCATGCTCTTCAGGCGCTCGTCGAGGACATGGGTGTAGATCTGGGTCGTGGCGATATCGGCATGGCCGAGCAGTTCCTGCACGACGCGAAGATCCGCACCGTTCTGCAGCAGATGGCTGGCGAAGGCGTGGCGCAGCACGTGCGGGCTCAGCGTCGCCGATAATCCTGCTGCACCGGCCAGCATCTTGAGGTCGCGGCCAAAGGCCTGGCGCGTCAGATGCCCACTCTCGCCATCGGACGGGAAGAGCCAGCGGCTGTCCGCGCTTCCAGCCTGGCGCAGGGCCTCCAGATAGCTGCGTGCGGCCTCGCGGGCAGCGTCGTTCAGCGGCACCAGCCGGTCCTTGTTGCCCTTGCCGCGCACGACAAGGAAGCGCTCGCGCGTCGTTGCCGCTGAGAGCGGCAACGCCATCAGTTCGGACACGCGCAGGCCCGTGGCGTAGAGCATCTCGATCAGGCAGCGCATGCGCAGGGCCTTCAGCCGTGCCGCCGGGGTAAGACCATCGCGTTCGCTGAGGAGCCGCGCCGTCTCGATCAGGCGATCGACATCGGCGACGGAAACGACCTTGGGCAGCGGCCGGCCCTGCCTTGGTCCGTCGATCGCGGCGGAGGGGTCGGCGCCCGTCAGCCCTTCCGTATAGAGGAAGCGATGGAACTGGCGCACCGCGGAAAGCCGGCGCGCCGTCGATGACGCCTTCAATCCACGGGCGGCAAGATCGGCGAGCCAGTCCCGGATGTCCTGGGCGACGATGGAGCCGAGGTCACCGCGTCCGGCGATGAAGCCGGTATAGTCGTCGAGGTCGCGCCCATAAGCCTCGAGCGTGTTCTTCGCCGCGCCGCGCTCTGCCGCGAGCATGTCGAGAAAGGCCGTGATCCGGCTGCGAGCCAGCCGGCTCATCGCTGCTGCAGCTTGGACGGTGGCACGATCTCGACCATCTCGCGCTGCTCGGGCTGGACGAAGGTGACCAGCGCGATCATCCCGGCGAAGATCAGCCCGCCGACGATGGCGAGAAAGGCGATGAATCTGAAGAGGGTCGGCACGGGCCGGATGTCTCCTGGAACCTTGCCCCGATTCAGGACTATCCGGTTATTCCCGATGCCTGGCGGTTCGCGCAAGTGCAGACCGGTTCATCAGCGTCGTGAGGGCATGACGTCGGCTGACAGCTCATGCTAGACCGGCTGCGAGGAAATGCCGCGATGACAATAGCCGACCCCATCGAGAACCTGGACAATTCCGAGTTGCGCAGTCTGCTCGGGAAGCGCGCAGTCGTGCTTGTCGGCATGATGGGCTCGGGCAAGAGTTCCGTGGGGCGGCGGCTGGCAACGCGGCTCGGCCTGGCTTTCGTCGACGCCGACGTCGAAATCGAAACTGCGGCCGGCATGACGATTCCCGAGATTTTCGCGCAGCGCGGCGAAACCGAGTTCCGTGACGGCGAGAGACGCGTCATCAGCCGGGTTCTGGCGACACGCGCGCCGCTGGTGCTCGCGACCGGGGGCGGCGCCTTCATGAACGCGGAAACGCGGGAGCGCATCATCGAACTCGGCATCTCGATCTGGCTCAAGGCGGATGCCGATGTGCTGATGCGCCGGGTGCGCAAGCGCTCCAACCGGCCCTTGCTGCAGACTGCCGACCCTGAAGCGACGATGCGGCGGATGCTGGCGGAGCGCGAACCGGTCTATGCTCTGGCTGATGTAACGGTGACCTCGCGCGATGACCCCCATGAGGTCGTCGTCGAGGAGGCGATAGTCGCGCTCGATCGCCATTTGCGTTCCCTTGAGAGCCTTTGAGCTGCTGAGAGCGAAGACATGACCAAACCTGCGAACGAGAAGTCCGGCGCGCGGATCGTGGTTCCCGTTGCGCTCGAAGGGCGCAGCTACGACATCCATATCGGCCGCCACCAGCTTTGCGAGGCGGCGAGCCTGATCGCCAGCTTCGCGCCTGGCGCCAAGGCGGCGCTGGTCACCGACGAGCATGTCGCCGGCCTGCATGCGCCCGCCTTCGAAACCTGCCTCCAACAGGCCGGCGTCGCGACCACGCGGATCGAGATCCCGCCCGGCGAGGCGTCGAAATCCTATGCCCGGTTCGCGGCGCTTTGCGACGCGCTGCTCGCTGCGAAGATCGAGCGCAACGATCTCGTCATCGCCCTTGGCGGCGGGGTGGTCGGCGACCTGACCGGTTTCGCGGCGGCCGTGCTCAGGCGCGGCGTGCGCTTCGTGCAGATCCCGACGACGTTGCTGTCGCAGGTCGATTCATCCGTCGGCGGCAAGACCGGGATCAACTCCTCGCATGGCAAGAACCTGATCGGCGCCTTCCACCAGCCAGCCCTGGTCATTGCCGACACGGCGCTGCTCGATACGCTGAGCGAGCGGGAGTTCAAGGCTGGCTATGCCGAGGTTGTGAAATACGGGTTGATCGGCGACCCGAATTTCTTCGACTGGTGCGAAGTCAACTGGAGCCGCATCATTGCAGGCGGACCCGAGCGCGATCATGCTGTCGCCGTGTCCTGCCGCGCCAAGGCGGCGATCGTGGCACGGGACGAACGCGAGGAGGGGGACCGCGCCTTGCTCAATCTCGGCCACACCTTCGCTCACGCGCTGGAGCGCCTGACCGGCTATGACGCGAACCGGCTGGTGCATGGCGAGGCGGTGGCGATCGGTCTTGCGCTCGCCTTCCGCTTCTCGCAGCGGCTCGGCCTTTGTTCCGGACAGGATGCAGGGCGGGTCGCGGCGCATCTCGATGCCGTCGGCCTGCCGAGCCGATTGCAGCAGGTGCCGGGCGGGGCCGGCAGCACGGAGGAGATCGTTGCCGCGATGACCCAGGACAAGAAGGTCAAGCGCGGCGTGCTGACCTTCATCCTGGCGCGCGGCATCGGCAAGAGCTTCATCGCGCCGGGCGTCGCGGCGGACGAGGTCAGGGACTTCATCGAGGCCGAGCTCGCGGCCGCCTGAGCACGCTGGGACCATGCTCGAGAACATCAACCCCTGGCTGGCCGCGCTGATCGTCCTGATCTGCCTGTTGCTATCAGCCTTCTTCTCGGGCAGCGAGACGGCGCTGACGGCTGCCTCGAAAGCCCGGATCGCCGCGCTGGAGAAGGCGGGAAGCCGACGGGCCGGCATCGCGATGCGGCTGCTGGCGACGCGGGAGCGGCTGATCGGCGCCATGCTGATCGGCAACAATGTCGTCAATATCGGTGCCTCGGCCTTCGCCACCAGCGTGCTGGTCGCGGCCTTCGGCAATGCCGGGGTGATCTATGCGACGGCCGTGATGTCGGTCCTCGTGATCATCTTCGCGGAGATCATGCCGAAGACAGCGGCGATCGCGAAGCCCGACCAGGCGGCGCTGCGGCTGGCGCGGCCGGTGGCCTGGGTCGTTGCCGTGCTGGGCCCGCTGACACTGGCGATCGAATGGTTTGTTCGGCGCTTCCTGCGCCTCTTCGGCATCCGTATCGACGAGAACCAGTCGATCCTTTCACCGAATGAAGAGCTGCGTGGTCAGGTCGACCTGATGCACCAGGAGGGGGCGGTCAAGAAGGCCGATCGCGACATGCTCGGCGGGCTGCTCGACCTGAAGGAGCTCGGCGTCGAGGACGTGATGATCCACCGCACCAAGATGCGGACGATCAATCTCGATATCGGACCGGAAGCGATCGTGCGCGAGGTCCTGGCCTCGCCCTATACGCGGATGCCGCTCTGGCGCGACAAGCCGGAGAACATTGTCGGCATCCTGCACGCCAAGGACCTGCTGCGGGCGCTCGATGCTGCCGGCGGGGATGCCGGCAAGCTCGACGTGGCGCAGATCGCCCTCGCGCCCTGGTTCACCCCGGTCACGACCTCGCTGCCTGATCAGCTCAAGGCCTTCCTGGCGCGCAAGACCCATTTCGCGCTTGTCGTCGACGAGTATGGCGAGGTGATGGGGCTGGTGACGCTCGAGGATATCCTCGAGGAAATCGTCGGCGATATCCGCGACGAACATGACATCGCGGTGCCGGGCCTGCGCCAGCAGGTGGATGGGTCGGTGGTCGTTGATGGCGGGGTGCCGATCCGCGACCTGAACCGCGCGATGGACTGGGACCTACCCGACGAGGAGGCAACGACGATTGCGGGCCTCGTCATTCACGAGGCCCGCACCATCCCCGAGGCTGGGCAGGCCTTCACCTTCCACGGCTTCAAGTTCGAAGTGGTGCGCAAGAGCCGCAACCGCGTGACCTCGCTCCGGATCACCCCCCTGGCGCTGGCGCTGGCCGCTACGGGCTGAACACCAGCACCAGGAAGACGAAGAAGACGCAGAGATGCACGGCGCCTTCCAGCATCGTCGTGCGTGAGCCAGTGAAAGTCAGCGTGCTCAGCATCAGCGTCATCGCCAGGATGACCATATTGGTGGCCGACAGGCCGAGCGTGACCGGCTGGCCGGTGAGAAGGCCGATGCCCAGCACGGCAGGCACCGTCAGGCCAAGCGTCGAGGCTGCCGCACCCAGGCACAGATTGATCGCGCGCTGGAGCTGGTTGGCATTGATCGCGCGCAAGGCCGTAATGCATTCCGGCGTGAAGACGACCATCGCGATCAGGATGCCGCCGAGTGCCGGGGGGGCGTCGAGCTTGGCGATGCCGAAATCGAGCACGGCCGCCAGGCTCTTCGCCAGGATGACGATCGGCAGGATATTGGCCAGGAGCAGGCCGATATTGGGCAGGATGCTCCCGGACGCGGCGTGCCCGACGCCTTCGACCTGAGGCTGCGCTTCACCGGTGCGTGCCGGCATGTCAGGCTCGATGAAGAAATCGCTGTGGCGGCCGGTCTGCAGGATCAGGAAGGCCGCGTAGAGCGCCAGCGTGAACAGCGAGAAGCAGATGGCCTGCACGTTGGTCAGCGTGCCGTCGCTGGTCGAGGTGGTGAAATTCGGCAGGACCAGCGCGATGACCGTCAGCGGGATGATCACGACCAGATAGGCGGTGGCGCCTTGCAGATTGTAGCTCTGCTGGAAATGGCGCAGGCCGCCGAAGATCAGCCCGATGCCGACGACGCCGTTGAGCACGATCATCAGCACGGCGAACATCGTGTCGCGGCCAAGTGTCGGCGCCCCGGTTGCACCGAGCATCACGGCCCCGATCAGCGCCACCTCGATGATGACGATCGAGAGCGTCAGGATCAGCGTGCCATAGGGTTCGCCCAGCCTGTGCGCCAGTTCCTCCGCCTCATGCACGACGCCGATCGCCGACCAGGCGATGATGCCGAGCAACCAGGCAAAGATCAGCATGGACAGGACGGGGGAGCCAAGCTGCCCGAGAATCGTCTTGCCGAAGAACAGATAAGCAAGGACCGAGGCCCAGGCGCAGATGAGGCGGATGATCATGCTGGTCAAATACAGACCCCATCCTTGTGGCGCGCGGACGACAAACGAGACATCGCCCGGCGAGGACGCCGGGCGATGGACCGAGGGAAATACCCGCGGCGTTGGAGGATCGTTGGCTCCGCCGCGCCTCATTCGCAAGTATTCACTGTCGGCGTAGCACATCCGTCGCCAGATGGTCGGACGAAACACCATCGATGAAAAAGACCGCGCCGGACGAATTGCGCATGCGCAAGGGCAGGATAGCCTGATAGGCCTCTGATTCGTACCAGGCCTTCGCGGCCGCACGGTTCGGGAACTCGATCACGATCAGGTCGCCCGACCAGCTGCCCTCCAGCAGCTCCGGCTGATCGCCATGGATGATGAAGCGCCCCTGGAACGGTGCCAGCGTCGCATCGATGCCTTCGAGATAGCCAATGATCTCAGGTCCCAGAGCGACGTGGGTGAGGTGGGCCATGGCGTAGGTCTTCATCGTGAAATCCCCTTCGTTGTCAGCCGGGCTGGTCTGCCGATGTCGCGACCTTCGCCTGCAGATGGAATGAAGTCGATTACCTCCAGGGTTATCGCGGCAACCCGTTCGCAATCCCGCCGCAAACCGGCGCGACAGCTGGGGCATGACCAAGCGTCTCCTTCGTTCGCTGCTCTGCGGCACCACTCTCGTTGCGGCCCTGACCGCGGCGGATCAGGGCAGGGCGCAGCCCGAGCCGAGCTTGCGCGCGGCCTGTTCCGAACTGCGGCAGGCGCTGCGGGGGCTCGAAGGGAAGGAGGGCGAACTCACGACCATTCAGGTCGAGGGAGAGTTGACCATGGTCCGCTCCGACGGGGCGCTGGTCTATCTCGCGCTCTGTCATGCGCCGGATCCGCAGGTTCTGTGCGTCACCTATGCCGAGAATGGCAGCAAGCTCGGCGACCGGGTCGTGGCCAGCGGCAGCTTCGAACGGGTCGGACCCAACCATGTGAAGCTCGATCCCTGTCTGCATCACGAACCGGACAAGGAGAGGCCGCGCTAAGGCATCGGCCCGAAAAGTGGATTGCGGTTTTCGGAAAAGCCGATGCAAAGACAAAGGGTTAGATCATCGGACTGGATACGATATCCGGTCCGATGATCTAAGGCATCGGCTCGAACAATGGATTGCGGTTTTCGGCACAGCCGATGATCCAAGGCCGTCCGGTGCAGCACGCGGTCAATCGGCGGCGAGCTTCTGGGCGAGCGGGCTGACCGCGTCCTCTGCCAGCATCGCGACCGGCTTGTCGGTGACGAGATACTGCGCCCGCGCCAGCGCGGCGAAGCGTCCGCCCCTGGCGACGAGTTCGTCGAAGGAGCCCATCTCGATGACGCGGCCCTGCTCGAAAACGAGAATCCGGTTGGCGTTGCGGATGGTGGCCAGGCGGTGCGCAATGACGAAAGTCGTGCGGCCCTTCATCACCTCGTCGAGCGCCTTCTGGAGCTTCACTTCCGTGGCAGCGTCGAGCGCGGAGGTGGCTTCGTCGAGAATCAGGATCGGTGGGTTCTTGAGGAGCGCGCGCGCGATCGAAAGGCGCTGGCGCTCGCCGCCAGACAGCGTGCGGCCGCGTTCGCCAACCAGGGTGTCGAGCCCGTCGGTCTGGCGCGCCATGACTTCGGTCGCCTGGGCCCGGTCGAGCGCCTCAAGCATCTCGGCATCGGTCGCGTCGGGCTTGCCGACGGTGAGATTCTCGCGGATCGAGCGAGCGAAGAGCATCGGCTCCTGAAAGACGACGCCGATATTGCGGCGCAGGCTGAGCAGCGAGATGTCCCGAATATCACTGCCATCGGCGAGGATACGGCCGGATTGCGGATCGAAGGCGCGGTGCAGCAGGCCGAGCGTGGTCGACTTGCCGGAGCCGGTCGAGCCGACAATGGCGATGGTCTCGCCGGGCTCGACGGCGAAGGACACGTCGGCGACCGCCGCGCGCTTGCCGTCATAGGAGAACGAAACGTCATCGAAGGTGATGCGGCCCTCGAGGCGGCCGACATCGGGCGCGCCCGGGAGATCGCGCACGGCCGGCATGGTGTCGAGCACCCCGAAGAATTCGCGCATCTTCGGCGCCTGCATGAAGATGAAGTTCACGAAGGAGACGATCTGCTCAAGCCGGCCGACCAGCATGGTGGCGAAGCCCATGAAGGTGACGATTTCACCGACGGTTGTCTGCCCCATCATCAGGAGCCAGGTGCCGACGACGAAGATCGCCAGCACGGTGAGCGTTGCCGAGGCGCGGGTTGCCACCGTCGCGATCGCCCACCAGGACAGCACCGGAAGCTGCGCCTCCAGCAGGCTGGCGATGGTGGAGCGCAGGCCGCGTACCTCCGCTTCGATGCGGGTGAAGCTCTGGATCACCGGGACATTGCCGAGCGCGTCCGAGGCGCGTTCGGCAAGGTTGGAGTGGTAACCTTCGACATTGCTCTGGAGCTTTTCGGTCTTGCGCAGCACGAAGGCCGTCAGCGTGCCAAAGAGCACGACGAGGCTGATCAGCAGCAGCCCGAGCTGCCAGTTCTTCCAGAGGGTGAAGGGCAGCAGGATGAAGAGCGCGACGAAGCTGGCGCAGTGTTCGCGGAAGAAGGAGAGCCATAGCGCCCACATGCCGCTGGTGCCTTCCAGCATCACCTTGAGCACCCGGCCGGAATGAGTCTGGGTGTGGTAGGCCAGCGGCAGGGTCAGGGCATGCTCGAAATAGTCGGCCATCACGGCGAGGCGGCGGCGATGGGCCAGCCGGTCGGCATGGAGGGCGACGAAGACGCTGGCTCCGATATTGAAGAGCCCGAAGCCGACCCAAGCCGCGATTAGGACATTGATGTCGCTCCAGTTTGGTCGCTGGCCGGAGCTCTGGATGCTGGTCAACCTGTCGATCAGCGTGCCGAACAGAATCGGCTCGGCGAAGGCTGCGGCCGCCAGCAGGATATTGGCGAGCGCAAGGATCAGCCCCAGCCGCTTTTCGGGGCCGAGTTCGCCGAGGACGCGGGCATAGAGCGCAAACAAGGACATCCGCGGAGCATTATCCGAGCCGCGGGCCTGAGCAAGTGCTCAAGCTTAACGCTTCGTTCAAACCGCTCCCGCTATGGTTACCAGACTGCCAAGACAGGGCGCTGCGCGGGTGCTGGATCTGCGTGGATCAGGATGGCTTAAATGGATATCGCAACCGGCGTCGGCATTCTGGGCGGTATCGCGACAATCATTTCGCTGATCATGATCGATGGTGGCAATTTTGCCGCCTATTGGGATAAGCACGCCGCGATCATCATCTTCGGTGGTGCCTCGGCCGCGACCATGCTGCGCTTCCCGTTCTCCGTGATTGCCCATGGCATTCCGATGGGCTTCCGTTTCGCCTTCACGATGCGCTCGATCCATCCGCGCGAGTTGATCGACGAGATCACGCGCGTCGCCGAGATCGCCCGCAAGAGCGGCCCCGTCGCGCTGGAAAACGTCGAGGTCTCCGATCCGTTCCTGGCCCAGGGCCTGCGCTACATCGCCGACGGCTATGACAAGGAGTTCATCCGCGACACGATGGAGCGTGACCGCGACAACTTCCTGCAGCGGCTCGACGAGGGTTCGAAGGTCTATCGCGCCATCGGCGACTGCGCCCCGGCCTGGGGCATGATCGGCACGATTCTCGGCATGGTGACGATGTTCGCCAATATGAGCGACCCGTCCAAGCTTGGCCCCGCCATGGCGACGGCGCTGCTCGCGACGCTCTATGGAGCGATGGTCGCGAACATGTTCACGCTGCCAATCGCCGACAAGCTGCATATCAAGCTCGAGGAAGAAGAGATCTCGCGCACGCTGATCATCGACGGCGTCCTGCAGATGCGCGATGCCAAGAGCGCGACGCTGGTGCGCGAAATGCTGCTCGCCTATCTCCCCGACCATCATCGGGCCGAGATGGCCCAAGCTGCCTGACGGAAACCTGAGCGATGGCGAAGAAAAATCGCGGCGGCCATGGCGGTCACGGCTGGTTCGTGACCTTCGCCGATCTGATGGCGCTGCTGATGGCGTTCTTCGTCATGGTCGCGGCCTATTCGAGCCAGGACAAGAACAAGCTCCAGATCGTCGCGGGCTCGATGCGCGAGGCTTTTGGCACACAGACCGACATGCGGCTCGCCGGCATCGTCGAGGTCGACGGCATCCCGACCAAGACCCATATCAAGAACGCCTATATCCGGCCGCTCAGCGATGCGTCCGACACGACAGCGCCCAACCACAACCAGCAGAAGGAAGACGGCCTGGTCTCGGCGACGCATGACCGTGGCTTTGCGCTCGCGGCCGCCTCGCTCCGGCAGGCCCTGCGCGAGATGCCGGAGATCGCCGAGCTCTCGCGTAACATCCTGGTGGAGGTTTCCGAGGCGGGCATCGATATCCAGCTCGTCGATCAGGATGGGCGGGCGATGTTTGCCGAGGGCTCGGCGCAGCCGAACGAGCGCATGCGCAAGCTGCTCGCGGCCGTCGCCCCGACGCTGCGGCGGATGTCCAACAAGATCGCGATCACGGGCCATACGGCGGCGCCACGTCCCGGAGCGGCCCCGGAAGGCAATCCCTGGGAGCTTTCGGTGGCGCGTGCCGCGGCGGTCCGCGAGATCCTCAGCAATACGGGTGTCCCGGATGACCGCTTCGCCTCCGTCACCGGCAAGGGCGACACCGAGCCGCTGATCAAGGACAATCCTTATCTCGCCTATAACCGCCGTGTCGGGATCGTCCTCAAGGCGGATGCACCGCCGCTGCCCTTCGGCGCGAAACCCTGAGGCAGCTTCGTCTCAGCGCGTCAGCCTTGTCTCAGGGGGCGAGGATCAGTGCCCAGTAGACCTGATATTTCGAGCCCGGCGCGTAGGCGGTGGCAATGCCCATGCGGGTGGCGCCCGGCGTCTTCATGACACGGTCGTGCTGTGGCGAGTCGCGCCAGCCCGAGAAAGCTTCGGCCAACCGCCGATAGCCGGCGGACAGATTGGCTTCCGCTCCCGGCTGGCCGGCCCGCGCCAGCCGCGCCTTGACGGCTTCGGCCTGGACTGGCTTGTCGGCCGCGGCCATGGCGCCGGCCTCCTGCTCGGCAGCCTCGACCAGGGCCGGATCAAGCTTCAGCGTGCCGAGCCCGTGGTTCATCCGGTAGGCCGAGATCATGGCGCGCGCCTCATTTGCATCGACCCGGGCCGAGGGCGAGCCGAGATCGCGGTAGAAAGCGGGCTGGCTGGTCCGGGCAGGCTCGGTGCAGCCGGCAATGCCGAAGACGGCGAGCGCACCGGCGACGAGGGCGGGGCAGGTCACGGTTCGGTGCGCCACGGCGGCTGCACGGAAAGGCTTGGGCATCGCATCATTCCTTGCTGTCGTCCTTGGACGCATCCTTGGCCGGCTCGGGCGCGTGCGTGGTTTCGCGCCGCACCTGCTCCTCCGGCTCCTCCTCCTCCCCCGTCTCACCGTTGAGGAGGCGGGGCCTTGATGCGCGCGCGGTGGTTACGGCTTTCTTGCGATGCGAAGGCTTTGTTTCGCGCCCGACGGCGGCGGCGATGTCTCCGAGCGATTGTTCGATGCCGTCGAGGCCCTTGACGAGCAGCTCTGCGCCGGCTGCCGGCCCTTCCATTTCGGTCAGGCGCTTGTGAATGGCGAAGTTGAGATCGCTGGTGACGCGGCCGACGATGTCGACATCCGCGACGACGCAGATCAGGTCGAAATCCATCGTCGAGGTGCCGATCTTCTTGAACTGCACGGTTGGCGGCGGCTTCTGCAACACGTCGCCATGGGAGTGGGCGGCCTCGGCGAGCATCGTGCGCACGTCGGACGCGTCCAAACTCCTGGGCACGGTGATCGAGATCAGCGAGCGGCCGGTGCGATCGGCGCGCACCCGGTTCCTGACCACACCCGAGACGAGGTTGGAGTTCGGCACGATCACGGTCGAGCGATCGAAGGTCGCGATCTCGGTCGAGCGGACATTGATGCGCTTGACGATGCCTTCCGCGTCGCCGACCACGACCTGATCGCCGACCCGGATCGGGCGCTCCCACAGCAGGATCAGCCCCGAGACGAAATTCGAGACCACGGACTGCAGGCCAAAACCGATACCGACGGAGAGGGCGCTGGCGACGAGGGTCAGGCGTTCGAGGCTGAGACCCAGCGCAGAGACGGAGAGCGCGACGGCTGCGGCATAGCCGAGATAGCCGGCGGCGGTGATGATCGAGTTGCGCAAACCGGTATCGAGCTGCGTCGTCGGCAGGAACTTGCCTTCAAGCCAGCCCTGGGCGCCGCGTGTCGCCGTCAGGGCGAGCGCGAAGAGCAACCCGGAGACGATGATCGAGGACAGCGAGATCGTGACGCCGCCGACCTGGAAACCGAAGAAGGCGGCGCGCAGCGATGTCAGGAAATCGACCGATTCCAGGCCCCAGGGGGCCAGCGCGAGCATCAACGTCACCACGATCAGCACGAGCTTGAGCAGCCCGGTGACGATGACGGCGATCTTCTGCAGCGCCGAGCCCCGGATGCCGACGCCGGCCTTCAGGGTCAGCGCGAAATGTCCGTTGCCGGTCAAGAGCTCGCTGATGCCGAGATCGAGCAGCTGGTAGGCAAGGACGAACAGGCAGGCGAGAATGCCGAGCCAGAGCACCTGCTCGGTCAGGAAGGAGGCGAAGACGACATAGCCCGTCAATGCAGCCAATGCGATGACGAGGCCGACGATCCAGCCGAAGATACGGATCGGCCCGAGCGAGGCGCCATCGACTGCCACATAGGGGCCGAGACAGGCCTCCTCCTCGACTTCCTTGTCGTCGCGAAGCTGGTAAAGCCCGGCGATCAGGACCGCCGCGAAGACGAGCACAACCACGCCGCGGACGACAATCGACGATGCCAGGCTGGCGGCGATGGCCTGGAGCCAGGCCTCGAGCACCTTGCCGGTCGATACAACGAGCGCGAGCGACGCCGCGATCCAGACCACGGTCCGGGCCGTCGAGTCCATGACGCTGACAAGGCGCCGCTGCGGCTTGTTGGGAGCAAACAGCGCGTCGGCCAATGCCTGGACGAAAGCGAAGATCGCGAGCCCGACGACGATCGCCCAGATGACCGGCTGGATGCGTGGCGGCAGGAGGCCCGCAGTTTTGAGCGCGGCGTAGATCAACCAGCTTGCGAGCGCCGGTGGGGCCGCACCGGCCACGATATGGGCGAGCGCGACGTGAAGGCAGCGCAAGCTGTTGGTATCGCCTGTTGGATCGAGCCGTTCCGCAAAGCGCGGCAGGTAGCGTGCACGGGCGACGTAGAGCAGGATCGCGCCGAGGAGGGCGACAGCGACAAGCGCTCCGCGGGCCGTGCTGGATGCTTCGACGACGACGGAGAGCCAGTCCCCGAAGATCAGGCCGGACGCGCGCATGTCCTCCGGCGAGGTCGACAGTGCCGCGCCCCAGAGCTCCGGGTTGACGATGGCGGGCCCCGGCGCGAACAAGGCCTTGGCGAAGAGGTCGCGGCGCCGGTCGCCGATGCTGGCCAGAAGCTGTTCTGCCTGGAGAAGGGCCGAGCGCGAGATCTTCAAAGTCTCGTCAGCGTCGGCAAACGCCTTCTCTCGCGTTTCGCGCTCGCGGACGACTTCGGCGGATTCGGCCGGCGCCTTTGCGTCGGGCTTCGGGCCGAGCTGCTCGATGCGCAACTTGGCCTGCTCGGTCTTCGGAGCCTGTTCCTCGGTGATATGGCGGAGCTGTTCGAGCAGAGGCTGCAGCCTGAGCCGGTGGCGCTGCAGCTCGGCATCGGTCGCATTCGGATTGGCGAAGAGGGTCTCGATCTGGGCGAGTTCGGCACGCGCTGCGTCGAGACGAGTCCTGGCCGGGGCCGGATCGGGAGCCTGGGCCCAGCTCTGTGCGGCAAAGATCAGGGCTATGGCCAGAAGCCCAAGCGCCGCCAGTGCGGCGCGCCACGCTGTGGCGATGGAAACCTCTCGTATGGCGAGGGCCGTCATGGCGATCCTGGCTCGTTCAGGCTGATTCGACGCGATGCCGCACCTCGCCCTCTCCAGCTGCGTAAGGCAAGGCGAGATCGGAAAATGCGTCGGATGGGGCAAGGACGGCACCTTGTTGCTGGGAATGCCGAACTGGCGCCTGATTCATCACATTGATGTGAGAAATGGAGCAGTCAGCGAAATGCGAGGATTGCCCTGATCGTCGATAATCAGGACGTGATCATGGCAATCAGGGGGCTGATTGCGCATTTTTGGGTCGATCCTGCTGGGATCGTACAGGTCATCCCGGAGCGGAGCGTCTGGGAAACGGGTGCGGCGCTCGCACTTTTGGCATTGGCTCAAGGTCGCTTTCTGGATTTCAATCTCATCTAAATACAATCTGTCCGCGTGCCCGTTGGCTCGGTGGACTCCTGGCGAGGCGCGCTGGCTCTCTCGCCACTCTTCTGAAATCGAACCGGGAGGTTGCGGTGGCGAAGCTGAGCATAAACGGCAAAGTGCTGGATGTGGCGGTCGATGGCGACACGCCGCTGCTTTGGGTGATACGCGAACAGATCGGCCTGACCGGAACGAAATATGGCTGCGGCGTCGCGCAATGCGGTGCCTGTACCGTGCATATCGACGGGGTCGCGACGCGCTCCTGCGCTCTCCCCGTGAGCGCCGTTTCGGCGGAACAGAAGATCGTCACCATCGAAGGGCTTTCGCCGGATGGATCGCATCCGGTGCAGAAAGCCTGGATCGCTCATGATGTTCCGCAATGCGGCTACTGCCAGAGCGGTATGATCATGGCCGCTGCTGCGCTCCTCCAGGCCAATCCCAAGCCGAGCGAAGCGGACATCGCGAATGAAATGACCAATATCTGCCGTTGCGGCACCTATACGCGGGTCAAGGCGGCAATCCTGGATGTGGCGGCCAGCGGCACGCTCGGCCGCGGCTAAGCCTCTTCGCGTCGGCCCGGCTGAGCGTCGGTCCGCATGTTTCACGTTTCGCCTGGGTAGGGTCGAGCGCGACGGGCCAGGTGCCCTTGCTCCCCTGCTTCCCTAACGGAATCTGGAGAACGATATGATTTCTGCCTCGGCTGACACATCTGCAACCCTGTCCCGCCGCACCATGCTGGCCGGCTCCGCTGCGGCGGCCGGGGCCTTCACCTTCGGCTTTGCCATACCGTTTGCTGGCGAGGCGATGGCGCAGGGGGCCGTCAAGGAAATCAATGCGTGGGTGGTGGTCCATCCCGACGACAAGGTGGTGATCCGCATCGCCCGCTCCGAAATGGGGCAGGGGACGCTGACGGGGCTCGCCCAGCTCGTCGCCGAGGAACTGAACTGCGACTGGGCCAGGGTGACGACCGAATATCCGACGCCGGGCCAGAACGTCGCGCGCAACCGCGTCTGGGGCAATTTTTCGACGGGTGGCAGCCGTGGCATCCGGGAATCGCATGAGTATGTCCGCAAGGGCGGCGCGGCGGCGCGAATGATGCTGATCCAGGCTGCTGCGAACCAGTGGAGCGTGCCGGCGGCGGAGTGCTCCGCCGAGAAGAGCATCATCACGCACAAGGCTTCCGGCCGCTCGCTGCGCTATGGGCAGGTCGCCGAGGCGGCGTCGAAGCTCGAGGCTCCCAAGGATGTTCCGCTCAAGGATCCGAAGGACTGGACGATTGCCGGCAAGCCGCTGAAGCGGCTCGACACGGTCGACAAGACCAATGGCGCCAAGATCTACGGCATCGATCTGAAGATGCCCGGCATGCTCAATGCCGCAATCAAGGACTGCCCGGTCTTCGGCGGCAAGGTGAAGAGTTTTGACGCCGCCAAGGTCAGGGCCATGCCGGGTGTGACGCATGTCGTGCCGGTGGGCGAGACGGCCGTCGCCGTCGTCGCCGAGACCTGGTGGCAGGCGAAGACGGCGCTCGATGCGCTGCCGATCGAGTGGGACAATGGCGAGAATGCCAAGGTCTCGAGCGAGAGCATCGCTGCCTGGCTCAAGGAAGGTCTCGATGCGCCCGAAGCCGTCATCGGCAACCAGGTCGGAGACGCGAAGGCTGCGATCGCCAAGGCGGCGCGTGTCGTCGAGTCGGTCTATTCCTACCCCTTCCAGAACCACGCCACGATGGAGCCGATGAACGCGACGGCGCGCTACACGCCGGAGCGTTGCGAGGTCTGGACCCCGACCCAGAACGGGGAGGCGGCGCTGGCTGCGGCGTCCGAAGCCTCGGGACTGCCGATCGCCAAATGCGAGGCCTACAAGATCGATCTTGGCGGCGGGTTTGGCCGGCGCGGCGCGGTGCATGACTGGGTCAGGCAAGTGGTTGCCATCGCCAAGCAGATTCCCGGCACGCCGATCAAGCTGGTCTGGTCGCGCGAGGAGGACATGCTGCATGGCCGCTACCACCCGGTGACGCAGTGCAAACTGACCGGCGGGCTCGACAAGGATGGCAATCTGACCGGGCTGCACATGCGCATTTCCGGCCAGTCGATCGTGGCCGGCATCTTCCCGCAGAATATCCAGAACGGGCGTGACCCCGCCGTCTTCCAGGGCCTCAATCCACCGGGGCCGGAGGCTTCGATCGGATATGGCATCCCGAATCTGCTGATCGACCATGCGATGCGCAATCCTCATGTGCCGCCCGGCTTCTGGCGCGGCGTGAACCTGAACCAGAACACGATCTATCTCGAATGCTTCATGGACGAGCTCGCCCATGCGGCGGGCAGGGACCCGCTCGAATTCCGCCGGGCGCTGATGAAGAACCATCCCAAGCATCTGGCAGTTCTCAATGCGGTCGCCGAGAAGGCGGAATGGGGCAAGACCCTGCCGGCCGGGGTCTATCGCGGCATCTGCCAGACCATGGGTTTTGGCTCCTATGTCGCGGCGGTCGCAGAGGTTTCGGTCAGCGCAGAGGGCAAGCTGAAGATTCACCGCATCGTCGCGGCGACCGACCCCGGCCATGCCGTCAACCCGGCCCAGATCGAGCGCCAGGTCGAGGGCTCCTTCGTCTATGGCCTTTCGGCAGCGCTTTATGGCGAGTGCACGGTCAAGGACGGGCGCATGGTCGAGGAGAATTTCGACACCTACACCGTGCTGCGCCTGGATGAGATGCCGGTGGTCGGGACGGTGATCGTTCCGTCCGGCGGTTTCTGGGGTGGCGTCGGCGAACCGACGATCGCGGTTGCCGCCCCGGCGGTGTTCAACGCGATCTTCGCGGCGACCGGCAAGCGTGTGCGCTCGGTCCCGCTGAAGAACATGGATCTGCGGAAGGCCTAGGACCCGGCGTATGACGCGCCTCGGCTTCGCCACAGCTCTTCTGCTCGAAGGACTGGCTTCCTCCGGGCCGGGCGCGGCGCTGGAGTCCTACGCCGTCGTCGGGGACGCGATTCCGAAGGCTCTCGGCGCGCGTGTCGGCGATGTGGCGCGAGGGCAGGCCATCCTGCGCGACCGGGAGCGCGGCAATTGCCTGATCTGTCATCAGGGGGCGGATCCGGCAGAGCCGTTCCAGGGTGCGATAGGGCCGCCACTGGCCGGCATCGGGGCCCGGCTTGACGCCGGGCAGATCAGGCTGAGGCTGGTCGATTCATCGCGGCTCAATCCGGAGACGGTGATGCCGCCCTATTACCGGACCGAGGGCTTGCACGATGTCGGCCCGGTCTATCGTGGCAAGCCGGCTCTGTCGGAGCAGGAGATCGAGGATGTCGTTGCCTATCTCGCCTCTCTCAAGACATTCTGAGTCCGCCCCGAGCCGGCGTGACATCGTCGTCGGTGCTGCGGCCGGGATCGGCCTCGCCAGCCTGCCGAAGGTGGCGATGGCTGCGACGCAGCCGGCGCTGCCGGAACTGATCGCGCGGCTGACCGATGGCGCGGTGCCGGAGCGCGGCAGGATCACGCTGGAGATTCCGGCGCTCGTCGAGAACGGCAATTCGGTCGATACGAGGATCGTGGTCGAGAGCCCGATGACGGAGGCGGACCATGTCCGCTGGATTCATCTTATCGCCGAGAAGAACCCGTTCCCGGACATGGCGCGGTTTCATCTTGGCCCCCGCTCCGGCCGCGCCGAGGTCGCGACCACTTTGCGGCTGGCGACCTCGCAGAAGGTTACCGTCGTCGCTGCGCTCAGCACGGGGGGCTATCTCATGAGCGATGCCGATGTCGTCGTGACGTTGAGCGCCTGCATCGACGGCGGATGAGGAGAGATCTCCGATGGCATTCAACGCCCGCATCAGCATGCCGACGGAAGCTCGCGCCGGCGAGATCATCGAGATCCGCGTTCTGACGCGGCATCCGATGGATCGCGGCGGCCAATCCGACGGTAAGGGAGGCACCGTTCCGCGGAAAATCCTGAACCGGCTGACGGCGACCTATTCCGGGGAACCGATCTTCCGGCTCGACATGTATACGGGGGTCTCGGCCAATCCCTTCGTCTCCTTCACGACGCGCGCGGTCGAGACGGGCGATATCGTCTTCGAATGGCGCGAGGATGGCGGAGCGGTCTTCACCCGGACGGCCAGGCTGACGGTGACGTGAGCACCCGGCGATGCGGTTGAAGCTGGCCTTGGGACTCCTGATCGCGACGCTCGGCACAGCCGCGGGCGGCGAAGAGATCACCTCGGGGAGCGCCTTCCTGTCGCCCGATCTGCGCCGGCAGCAGGATGATCCGACGCGAAACCCGGCCTGGTTCTGGGTCGAGCAGGGTCAGGAACTCTTCAGCCGCAAGCCGGGGGCCAGCCAGGCCTGCAGCCAGTGCCATGCCGAGCCGGAGAAGAGCCTGCGTGGCGCGGCGACGCATTATCCGCGGGTGGATGCCGGCACCGGGCAGCTCCTGAATCTCGAGGGGCGCATCGAACAGTGCCGCGTGGAGCGGCAGAAGCAGCCGGCCTTCGGCTATGAGAGCGGTGAGCTTCTGGCGCTGACGGCCTATGTCGCTTCGTTGTCCCGGGGCTTGCCGATGGACGTCGAGACCCGCGGTCCGGCACAACCTTTCTACGACGCGGGCAGGGCCTTCTTCGAACGCCGCCAGGGGCAGCTCAACCTCTCCTGCATGCAATGCCATGACGGGCTGGTTGGCCAGAAGTTGCGCGGCGACACGATCAGCCATGGCGCTGGGACCGGCTATCCGGCCTATCGGCTGGAATGGAACGGCGTCGGTTCGCTGCATCGGCGCCTGCGCGCCTGCTCGCTCGGCGTCCGGGCGACGCAGTTCGACTATGGCGCGCCGGAATATCTGGCGCTCGAGCTCTATCTTGCCGGGCGTGCGCGCGGCCTGCCGATCGAGACGCCGGCCATGCGGCGTTAGCAGGCTGTTGAAAAAGTCTGTAGCGGGGCGGCGTTTGGCGTGATTCACTCGGCTTGAGGAGTTGGCTGGGGGCATTTGATGCGCGGGTCGGATGAGCGCTCTGGATCGCTGTTTTCCTATGTGGATCTGGAGGCTCGGGTCGGAGT
>NZ_JBFRGS010000017.1:0-164590 GCF_052115465.1 Allobosea sp. 2RAB26
ATCGCCGCCAAAGGCGCCCTTCCCCACGCCTCTGCTGGGGCTGCTGCGATATGTGAGGTCTCCGCAGCCCCAACAGAGGCTCCGTCGAGACCGTGGCTGTGACATTTCTAAATTGCGAAACCCTGAGACATTTCAAAGCTGTTGCAACAAAACCCGGGAGCGAAACGCATCATCTGGTGTATCGAGCATGGCTCGACATACTACTTATGGATGGCTGCCCCACCCTTGGCCCGTGCCGCAGCGTCGCCTAAGCTTCGTTCCGGAGGATGACATGAACGAAGTCACCCGCGCCGCGTTTGATCGGCTGCTCGGACATGCCCGCAGCGATACCGGGCAAGCCCGCCGGGTCGCCAGTTTCGTCCTGGCGTGGTGGAACGCGGACACGTTCGGCGGCTTCGACCTTGCCGACCTCTTCGCCGTCGATGCCGCGATCGCGCAGGATATGTCCCGCGTTTTCAACTACCTGGCGACGCGCTCCAATGGCACCTACCCCGACGATCGCCGGCCGCAGATCGAGGAGATCATCCGGCGCTGGCACCCCCAGATCTGGGCCCGTTCACAAGCCTGAATGTCGGGATCGAAACCGCTCCCAACGCTTGTCTCGCGACACCCATCCGGATTTACTCGCCCGGCCCCTTGTGTCCGGTTTTCGCGGAAATCCGTGGTCTTCGAGCCATGAACGGACGATTTCCTGCCCGACAAACCCCAAGCCGATCACGACCTCGAGGCGCAGCGCCGCGACTTCGTCAGGGCGCGGATGCTAGCCTCTCGGCCGCGGCCAGTCCTCGTGTTGCGCGCTCCATAAGGCATTGAGAATGCGGCTCTCCTGGTGCCGCTCGAGGCAATAGCTCCGCAGATCTGCCATAGTCCCTCTCCCTGCGATCGAGACTAGCGTCAGCGGCCGACGGCTTGAACCTGCATTCGTGTGTGACACGTACCGGGGCCAGACCCCGATAAACTCACCCAATTTCCCTAAAAGGTGCTCGAAATTGGCGCCTACGCTCCAGCTTTGTGGATTCGTGCAAACCCCGCGGTGGCTGACGACACTCCGCTTCGAAGCGACGATTCCGCTGGCGGCATCTGCTGGCTGAAGCACTGGCAGCTGCCGCCGGCGTTCCCCAATAAAGACGGACGCTCCATAGACGGGCTTGAAGACCCCATTGAGCCTCCCTCCCCGCCAAGGACCAGGCCCTGCCCCGAGCTGACGGCGTTGCCCGCTCAGGGCGCCTGAGAAGCCCCAGGCAAGGACGGCAGAAACCCCCGCAAATGCGCAGCCTCACAGGGGCTGCCTCCCACCAAGGACAGGCCCGGAATGGGCCTCATTTCCCAAAATAAAAAATAGGCTCAATACCTCAGTTTTTATGCAGGCCTTCGCCAGCATCAAAAACTGAGTGACGCCTTCGCGTCATTTCGGTCTCCGACAGCCCCCAGGACCACACCACTTCCATCCTCTTCCGACCTTGATGCGCGCCTGCGCACGCCAGCCCTGCCTTCGCCCGGGCCTGGTCGGTTTCGGATGTCGTTTGGCCGCCCTTCGGCGGCTCTTGAATGGCGGTCTAGCGCCTGCGCGCTCATGGGGCTTGGAGACGTAGACTGGCCTCGAATTAAGGCACAGAAATTCGCGTGTCCGACGCCTCATGACGAGGCTACGGGATAGGCGCCTTGGCCTTCGCCAAAGAGCCTCCCGTGACCCTTCCGCGTGCCTGCGCACGAGCGAATTTTGATGCCTTATTGGTCGCCCTCATCGGGCTCCTAACCCTGGCCAGTGAGGCTGCTTCGCTTCCTCAGGTTTGCTGCCGCCATCCGGCGTCAGAAGCTATCGCTTGAGGCCCGCGAGCCGGGCCATTTTCACTAACGGTTTCGTTCTGCGAACCATCAAACCGTGCTGTCTCCCTTGGCTGTCCCTTAGGACGCCTCTGGCACTCTCCAGCCTGGAGGACCAGCAATGTCGTTCCGACGAGACTTGGCCGGCATGAGTTCGGCCCAATGGGCAGTCGTCTGCGTGTGCACCTTCATCGTCTCGATGGGGGCCGCACTCGGCTTGCTAACGCCCTCCCCTAACCGGCTGGATCAGATCCCGGCGACGCTACTCGATCCCCTGTCTTTGAGATCAAACCCGCGCCCGAACGAGATCGAGGTGATCCGCCCAGCGACTGCAGGATCCAGCCAGGCGCAATCTTCCTTCCCGCTATGTGGGCGGGGCGCCGGCGACTGCGTCATCGACGGTGACACCTTCCGGTTCCGCGGCGAGAAGATCCGGATCGCTGACATTGACGCGCCGGAAACAGGCAGAGCCAAATGCGCCGACGAAGCAGCTCTCGGTCAACGGGCCACCTTGAGGCTGGCCGAGTTGCTGAGCTCGAGGCCCTTCCGATTGGAAGCGATTGGCAGCCGGGACGTAGATTCGTACGGCCGCAAACTTCGTATAGTCGCGAACGGCGGTGGTTCGATCGGCGCTCAACTCGTCGACGAGGGCTTTGCCCGACCATGGAATGGCGGCCGACGCCCCTGGTGTTAATTTCCGCTCGCCACCGTGGGAAGCTGATGTCTTTCGGCCCCTCCTGGATCAGCAGGACCGCAATGGTGGGAGAAAAGTCTGCCAAACGAATGCTCCCGCAAATGGCGCCCTCTCGGACCCGCCGCTTACCGCAACTGATTGGCGGCGAATAGCAAGACGGCTGCATCATGTCCGGGCATTGTCCTGTGATGATGCGCAACCAGCCCACGCCCCGCGACCGAAACGTAGGCTTTCTGCCGCGGTATCGCTGGCGGCCAATTCCGGTCGCGGCGGTGATTCCGACGATCATCGTCTGGCTTGTTGTCCTGTACTGGGCCGTCCTGGTTTAAATCTGATGGCGGCGTCGTGAACTGACCAGCGGCGCTCGATACCCTACTCTGCCAGTTACGTTTCGTTGGGGCGCTGACCTATGAGGTTTCGCTTCGGTCATTCAGTGCGTCTGTTTCCTGGTGTTCGGCTGACGTTCAGCGAAACCGGCATCAGCGTTTCCGCGGCTGTAAGCGAAACCACCTCCAGACCTCTCGACAGTTCCCTGACACTCGAAGCCGAACCTTCCGAGTTCCAACGTCCCCGCGAGATACCCAGCAAGGCGATCGCGCGGCTGAGAAGTTCGGATCTTCAGGGTCTAAAGGACCTGATCAATGATGCTGCTCATCAGAAGGCGGCCCTCCAATCGGACTACCGGGCAGCGCTCAGAAGCCGCATGGCAGCCTGGAGCAAGCTACGCCGGCGCGAACAGCTCCCGCTGAGATGGTTCCTGAAATCATCGATCCCAAGGCTCTGCGGGGCCTTTGAAGAGTCCGAGAGCGAAGCCAGGAAGGTGCTGTCTGCGCTCTCAGCCAGCGAAATCAAGGTTGAGATGGAACTCGATCAGGATGCCCGGAGCGCTTGGGCCGAAGTGGAGCACTCCCATGCTGCCTTGGCTCGCTCTGACTATCTCTGGGACGTAGCCTCGTCGAGCGAGGACGAACGGGCCAAGGAGAGACCCACTTCTTCGTCGGCCGTCACACGATACCAGGTTCGGCTGCATCCCATCTTGGATGGAATTATCTCAGGCTCTCCTGGGGTCCGCCTCGAGAACGCAAACGGAGACAATCTCGATATCTTCGGCGGCTTCGTCCTGATGCGCTCAAAAGGCGCCAGCGATTACGCCGTGATCGATTTCTGTGAAGTCTTTGTCGAAGCGACAGATATCCCGTTCATCGAAAATGAAGCCGTTCCCGCGGACGCGCAGGTGATCGACCATGTATCGGCCATATCCAACAGGGATGAATCATCCGATGGACGTTTCAGGGGCAACGACCAGCTTCCGATCGTCAAATATGGCCAGATCACCATCACCAGCGGAAAGGGGCTCCATGAGGTATTTTTGGCAAGCAACTGCGAAGCGGCATTTCGGTTTGCAGATGCGCTCGCGGCTTTCAAGTCGGCTCTGATCCGTCAGGCGGCCAATCCACAACCCGGCGCCGCTCCGCCGCCTCCCATGCGATTTGCATCGACCTCAGAGCCTGAGAAACCCCTGCCCGAACTCCACCGGGTCTGCGGCGCCTATGAGCTCATCCTCATTCCTGTCGCGCTCGCTGTCGCACCCATTTTGGTGTCTTGGCGGCAACAACCTCCGAGCTCGCCCCCAATCATCGCCGCTCTGCGCTCGAACCCTGCGGAAGCGCGCATAACCGGCCTCCCCTCAACCAACGTCTCGGCCGCGCCAGTGAGGCCCGGCGCTCCGGCTCAACAGATTGGAACCGTCTTGACGAACCCAGCTCGGACACGCGAGCGGCTCGTTCTCCTCCAGCATGCAAACGTCCGATCCGGACCTGTGCGATCCTCCTCATCCCTGCGCGTCGCTCCGAAAGGAATGGTCGTTACCGTTTTCAGGCGAGACGGACGATGGATAGAGGTCGGGGATGACCAGCCCTGGGGCTGGGTGAATATGGTTCTCCTGAAAAAGACCTGACAACTCAGGTTTTCAAGGCCGTCCCTGCGCTTAAAGAGGCGCATAAAGGCTTGTTCGACGGGGCACCGAGTGTGGGGTCTGAATCTGGGCCGGTCCTGAGGAATTCGCCGAATGGCACCCCGTCTCGGCTATCTGTTGTACTGGGTGGCGTCATGGATCGCCGTGATCGTGATCACCGCTGGGATCACCGTCTGGCTCTACTTCGCTCGCCCGGACAAAGACCCCCTTGGATTGGCAATCGCTGGCACGGGCATCATTATTTGGGTCGCGGCTCGTGCGGTCCGATATTGGCTTGCCGGTCGATAGACGCCGTACGCGAACCGTTCGACTTTATTGGAGCCGGACCGATGCCTGACGAACGCACCGAACTCGCGGTCGAAGCAGCTGCGAGAGCCTTCCATGAGAACGCCCGCGAGAAGCGGCAATTCCAGTGGGAGCAGTCGTCCGAGGAGTGGAGGCGGGACATCCGGGCTTTCGTACGCCCCATGGTCGAGGCCGCCTTACTCGCCTCTGATGCTTTCCTGGCAACCGCAATTCCCAAGACACCAAAGCCAGGAGACATTGGGTGACGGAAGCCAGCATTCACCCGCGAAACTGCCGCCCGGTTGCCCGGTAAGCGGCGAACGCTGGCCCCCACGGGCGGTCCGCGTTTTAATTTCATCGGCGCCGTCGGGAATGTGCCTTCCGGGTCCGCTGACTGTCCCCATCCGGCTGTGTCGCAGATCATCCCGACGCACGGACACCCAAGCAGGGATCCTCCGTTCCGATCAATCGACTAGCGAGTTGGAAGAACTCTGTCCGACGCGTAGCGGTTTGGCTGACCGCGTACGGTCCTTGCCTAGGCCGGTCGCTTCGAGAAGCCCCTTCCGCTTGGCATCGTAGTAGTACCCGCTCCGATAGTAGTGGCCGGCGCGGGCCTGGTCGCGATCGGCCACAAGCCAGGCTCCCCGCAGATATTTGAGCCCATAGGTGAGATTGACCTCGGGATCGAGCAACCCCGCTGCCGACCCGGTGTAACCCATGCTGCGCGCCGTAGCGTGCTTGATCTGCATCAATCCAAAATGACCACCGTTCTGGGCGGTTGGGCGAAAGTTGCTCTCGCGCTTGACGATTCGCCGGACCCAATCCGAGGGGAGTTTGTAATGCGCTGACTTCTGCTCGATGATCCGGTCGATGCCTGCGCGCGCCGGGCCGCCTGGCGACCGCGGATCAACGGACTGTTCACTGGAGTAAGCAAGTGGTTTCGCTGCCTCCGCGGACGCGTCGTCCGTAACGATGCATCCTCCAACTCCGGCAGACAGTAAGGTGATACCGGCTGCAACGAGACGTCTTTGCCACGGCAATCTGACCTCCATCAGCTGATGAACCTGCTCACGGGGACGCCAACTCAAGGCACAACCGAATGTAGGCGCGATCCGAACAGGTGACGTGGCGCCTGAGTCGTCTCATGCAGCCCAACTTGGATTTCGCGGCTATCATTCTGGCTCGGCGTCGAGAACCGGTGCCTGGTGCCCTTCACCGCCTTCAGCGAGTTCAACCGTGAAGCGGGAGGCGATGTCTGGTTCGCACTCGGGGAGGACAGACCGCTCGGTTTCTTCGCAGGCATCTGGGCACCGCAGTGGACCAGCGTCCGCAAGATGAAGTCCGGCGAAGAGACAATCGACGTTTTCGCCTTTCTCACGACCGAGCCGAATGCGGAGGTGCAGCCGATCCATCCCAAGGCGATGCCGGTGATCCTGACCAATCCTGTCGATCTGGAACTCTGGATGTCCTCGCCATGGGAAATCGCAAAGGGTCTTCAAAGGCCGATGCCTGATGGCTCGCTGCAGATCGTTTCACGCGGCCATAAAAAGGACCCTCCGGAAGCCAAGGCCGAGCTCTTCGAGGAGACCCTCCTCTAATTAATGGCCTACCTGCGCAGCGCAGCTGTGAACGCCATTACCAACGCAGGCAGGCGCTCCTTCCAGGTGGGCAAGACAAGACAAGCATTGGCCGATTTCTGTCCTTGCTTGACCAAGCTGCCGATCGTCAGCACCATACGGCACAGCACGACCTTGCCGTGACAATCTTCGGCGGCAGGAGGTGAGGGTAGCGGATAGGCCGACACTTATCCAAGGCTCCCCGGCACCCCCTTCCCCGGGTGACACTGCCGGGTGCAGGAGACCCCGTAGCGCCAGGGCTCTCCCAAACTGGTGTCTACGGGGTTTTTCGCCAGATGTGTCAGGCGCCGACCGAACGGGATCGCCGCCGATGGAAAGCTGCAGCCTCCGCGGCTAGCGGCGATCATGTTCCGAGGAATGTGCCCCAGGCCGGTATCCCGTCGTTGAAACCGCTCGGCGCGGATCGACCGGCGCTGGAGGGTTCCTTGGGAGCGCAGGCGCACCCACTGGCTCTTGTGACGTGATGTCGACAATCTCCCGCGTACCTGCCTTCACCAGTACGGCGGTTGTTGCAATCAGCCTTTACCTCCAATGTGTTATCGAAAAGCACGGAGACAATATGATTTTGTTCGAACAGCTCGCGTCCCGCATCAAAGGGCCTATGGCCGAGAACGAAGATTGGTGGCACCTCTGCTACGAGACCGACACTAACGAATTCTACGTCCAGCACGAGTGGAGCCACGTCCCCAGTAACGGGGTGCAGCTGAATAGCGGCACCGAAAAGCATGATGCAAAGACATGGGTAGGCCCGGGCGCCGAGCTCATTCCGAATGCCAGGAACCTGTTGCTGGAGCGGGCGAACGACATGCGAAAAGCTCAAAAGCGCCCCGTGGCATGATCGCAAACGCCCTCTGCCAGACCATGCGGGGCGGGCTGTAGTGGGAGTTTCCAGATGGGCCAGATCATTTCAGCAAGTTGCGAGGCTTGCCATCTACAACGCGACGTCGTGATCGGGGGAACTAGGACGGCGTTTCGAGAGCACTCGGCTTGGCCGTGCCACTGCACGAACTGCGCCGACCTTACCTCAGTGAACCTTCAGGTGGTGCCGTACCGTTGTCTCAGATGCGGATCAGAGGCGGTTGTGAAGTACGGCGATCCCGCAATATCCGACGTGTCTGGCCGTACTGTCGCGTCCTGGGATAAGGACACGCTTTCGAGCGGCCTTCATCTTTGTCCCAGCTGTGAGAAGCGAACGCTGAGGTTTGGTGATGGTGTTCTACAGCGGCCCCTTCGCATGTTCGACTAAACCGCGCGGTTTTTCGAGACGGCGGTCCTAGCCGGCGACTGAACCTACAATATCAAGCCATCGATCAACTGGTCGGTTCACTTAGTTTCGCTACTTGGTTCTACGCGCTGGAACAGCAGAGACTGCGTCAGCACCCTGTCGAATTTCTCGCGCCGGCAGTCAGTTTGATCGAGCTTTCCCGAACTGATGCCGGTCATGAAGATCCGAGACGTCTCCTCGCGTTCACTGGCGCGCTAGCTGCGTGAACTTGGATGGCCTTTCGCGAATGTTTACGGTGCTCATGGCCCGGTCGTTTGGGCTGCCGGGGCGTTAATCGTAGCGATCGCCAGCTCGTCGCTGCTGGGGGCTGCCAAAACAGCAGCGACCGGTGCGGCGGCCGCAACTGGCGGCGCGGCCGCTCTGATCAGTCAGCAAGCGGCCCCCCTGGGTTCGGCCTTGGACGCCAGTTTGCCAGGCGATGCCCAGCGGCACCTAGATCGGCGGCCGCACATAAGGCGGAGCTTCGGGATCGAATTGCGTCCAACCTTCCCGCTCATAGGTGGTCCGGCGGTCGACCGCATCGATCGGTGTCGCGCCGTCCATGACTGCAACGATCGCCGGAGCCTGTTCCTCGTTTGCTCGAACAGCCACAACGCTGCCGCCACGCCTCACCGCCTCCGCATAGTAGTGGGCATCCTGCTGATCGACGCCAGACTTCGTCAGAGCGCCTACGAGGCCGCCGGCGACGGCACCGGTCGCAGCCCCCGCGGCAGTTGCGGCAAGCCAGCCAGCCGCGACTACAGGGCCAATGCCGGGGATCGCAATCAGGCCGAGCCCAGCGAGTAGTCCGGCAGCACCGCCGATCAAGCCGCCGACCCCGGCGCCCTCCCCTGCATGGTTCTCGCCATCGACATCCGCTCGGCGGCCAACAAAGCTAATATCGGAATCGACGACGCCGATATCTTTCAGCTTTCGAACTACGGATTCAGCTTGATCGTAGGTGTCGTACGAACGAGTGATTGTCTGGATCATGTGAGAGACCCTCTCAGTTGCGCGTGATATTGCCTCGCCAATCGAGGCTCACGCCGCCTGGCCGCCATGGCTCGCCCTGCCGTTGAAGACGCCAATGTCGTCCTTCCTGAGTTCTGACACGGCACCCATTGGCCTCGAGCCGGCTCTTCGCCTGGCCCTCGGTGAAGCTGTTTGAGCCGGTCAGCAGCGCGGTGGCATCGAAACAGCAATTTTTCTGTGCCCAAGAAACGGCACCGATAGGCACTTGTTCCATGGAAGGGATTGCGCGCATTCGCCCCTAGACCGAAGGCCAGGAGCCAAACCGGGCGGCACCACCAACGCGATGGTCACATACGCGCGGTCGCTAGAGGTACACGACAAGATCGGTTCGCCAATGAGGAACCACAGGATTATCGCGTTCAAAATTTGGACTGAGCATTGCACTTCTAAGTATCAATAGGTTAGAAGATAATTTAGCGAAATGTTTATTTTAGGAATCGCCATGAACGAAGAAAACGACAATGTAATTGAGCTGACGGCGATGGTTGTTTCGGCCTATGTCGCGCATAATAACCTCCCGTCCGGGGATCTCGTGGCGCTAATCTCGAGCACCCACTCCGCGTTCACGCAGCTCGGCGCCAAACCCGAAGCCCCGCCCGAACCTATCGTACTTGTGCCGGCGGTTCCGATCAGGAAGTCCATAACGCCGGACGCCATCATCTGCCTGGAAGACGGAAAGGCGTTCAAATCTCTCAGGCGCCACCTGGGGACGGCCTACAATCTCACCCCTGAACAGTATCGCGCCAAATGGGGCCTGCCTCCCGACTATCCAATGGTCGCACCCAACTATTCCCAGGCCAGGGCGGCTCTCGCAAGAGCGTCAGGGTTGGGACGAAAGGCCAAAACTGAACCGGTCCCTCCCGTCGCTGCGAAGCCTGCCCGGGCCAAGCGTGGCTCGAAATCCGAGCCCAAGACCTGACGCATCCAAGGCTTGTTTGGAAATCGAAGCGCCGCGACGTCGATTGCATGAACTCGACGTCGCGCCATTCCGACACGCTTTCCCTCAACTGGGCGACGTTCGGAAGGCTCAGACAACATGAGCTTCTCATCCCCGAGAAGCACCGTATGGATCGCGTTAGTTCACGATAGGATTTCACCCGCCGCAGTTGCCGGGGATTGCCGGACGCTTCCCCCGTGATGCATGCAGCGCCGGCCACGCGATCTGGAACTGACGGAATGGAGTGTTGGATCCGGTCCGCGTACCTTAAGGCGTAAGGTCACATGCGAGCGACGGAGCGTCCTCCGTACTGCACACGACGATTATCTCGTATTCGCCACTGGCATTGGAAAACTGTTCCACTAATCCGAGCCCGCCAGGCAATGCGGATCTGGAAACCTCGCCTTTCGATGTCGAGGAACGGAGCCCAACGATTGGACGAGAGACGTCCAACGCGATCACGTTATCGCCCTGCGCTCTTACGGAAATTCGGGATGTCGGCTTAGTCAATTTAATACGGTATACGTATAAATGCCATGAATCTCTTGGAAATGGGCCGGATTGAGAGATGATATGAAATCTAGCGGGATCTCCCGTTTCGGTTATGTTATTTCTTTTCGAACTTGCCGCACGTGAACTGCGCTTTCTTCCGAAATTCAAGTAGAATCCTAGCGCGATGAACAGCAATGGAGGCACGTATGTCGCTAGCAGGCGCAAAATCTCCGGAGACAGTCCTTGTGGGATCGACGGCTTGATCCAGTCGAACACTCGATCCCCGAACTGGCGGTCAAGCACCCCGTAAACTACAGAGAACAGGTACGGCCAAACCGCCTTGGCGGCACTGAGGATGCTGCGCATTTCCGAACCGCCACCACGACTGCCTTCAGATACTTCTAACTTCACATGAAGGAAGTGTTTCTGCGGCGACCTGTTGTTGGCTGGCTGGCGGATTCGTCGAATGGGTAACGGACCGCTTGCCCGTCGGGCAAAATCCACTGTCGTCCCCTAAGCCTGGGGTGCCATTCCCGAATGACGCTACGCTACGCGACGACCGAGCCGTAGCCTGACAGCAGTGGCAAAAACGCGACCGTTCCCGGGAGGTATCGCTCCTTGCGCCTGCCCGGCTATCACTGTGCACGATCCACGGCATTAGCGCAGGTCGGTCGGACAATGGCACCTACTTGGCGAACTCTTTTTCGATCTCACCGCCCGTCGTGGGATCAATCACCAGGCGATAGCCGCTCATGCTATGCGCCAGAATGCCGGCCTCACTTAGGCTGGCGTCGATAAACGTATCAGGCATGCTCGGTAAAGCCGCCCGCCATAGCGCTCGGCCGGTTTTGCCAATGCAGAGCAGGTTCTCGAAGAGATTGGCCCTGCTGGATTCGGGATCTATCAGGACGATGCATCGCTCCGGGCCGAATGGGATAGCGGTTTTGATGGGTGCACCCCGATAGAGGCCTTTCACAGCCAACGGCCCGTCACCGTTCGCTACGACGATGAAATTGCCATTCGCCGTGAAAACAATCGCTCCCATTGCCCTCCCCGATTACTCTCGCGGCTTCAGAGAATGACTCGGGGCGGGCTATTTGTCTCTCGAAACCGTCTGCATTGCGTGGTGACGACTTCACAGCCGGGGCACCGCAAAGACACAGCGTCCGACAGAGTTAATTGGGTCGCCATTCTTCCTGTTCGAACTCGTTTACATCGATCATTGGCTACGCAACCATCGGGATCATTGGCCGGGGGGAGACGAATCAGAAGGGAACTGGCCCATGCCGGACCGGACGGTCGCGATCGTTGACGATCACCCATTGTTGGCCGAGGGCGTTGCTACACTACTGAGACGATGGGGCGGTTTCACGCTCACTGCGACGGGGAACGTCGCGGATGATATCCTGTCGATCACCAAGACCCATCAGCCCGATTTTATGATCGTCGATCTGAGCATGGCTGGGGATGTCTTTCAGGCTATCTCCGACACATTGAAGATCGCTGCTGAGACCAGAATTGTCGTATTCACAGCCTCAACCAGCACGGATGATGCGATTGCGGCTCTGAACGCAGGCGCCAAGGGCTACGTTCTGAAGGGCAGCCCTTCCGACGATCTCTTTCAGGCTCTAAATGCAGCGCAACGAGGCGACGTGCATGTCACCCCCTCCTTCGCCGCCAAGTTGATTGGCGCGTTGAAAGACCAGAACCGGGAGCGCCAGAAGCCAGCCAGCGATAGGCTCAGCGTCAGAGAGGAGCAGATCGTAAGGCTGCTGCTGCTCGGGAAGATGAACAACGAGATCGCCCACGAACTTTCGCTCAGCGCCAAAACCGTCAAGGGCTACATGACGAACCTGATGGTCAAGATGCATGTCCGAAATCGACTTGAGGTCGTCATCGCGGCGCAAAAGCACATCCCGCCGCCGAGCGGCACATCGGTCACACGGATTCGGCCATAGAACGCCGCCCGAGTTGAGCCCGTTAGCGTCATCGAACCATCGCGCGCATTATCTCAAGTTCCGTACTCTCTTACGAGCAGAGCGGGTACTCACGGTGGTTCGTGCGAGGGATCTCGAGATGCACCCTGCTTCCAATATCGCAGCGCTTATGAACGGTCAGCTTCGCAGATTGCCGCTGCATCTGCTGCATCATTTTTCTGGCGCCGGACATAGGCCTTCACGTAGGCCGGCATCAGCCGCACATCATGACCACAGCCGATTAGCCTACGCGCCCAATGATGGGCGGAGCCACAAGCTTCAAGCCCGACCAGGCATGGCGGTAGTTGCTCGAAGAAGGGCAAGAGGTCCCGACGTCTGATGGCTCTCGTCAGCAGCACACCGCCCGAGCCGTCGACCACGTGAACCTGGAAGATCAGCTGCCAAATCGAGACCTACCGTTACAGCCGCGGACAGGTCGGTGTGCTGCTTGCGCATGGATGGGGCTCCTCGGAATGGTCCGTGATGGCAACGCGCCTGCCCTAAGAATGGTGCCGGTGCAGGCGCCGTCCATCCCATCAAGAGAGCCTGAGGGCTCTGGCGAAGCGCTATGGCATCAACCAGAAGACGGTGGCCAAGTGGAAGAGACGGAGCTCGACGGCGGATCTCAAGACCGGTCCACCCGAGATCGAGGAGGAGGCGGTCATCGTCGCCTTTCGTCGGCATACTCTGCTGCCGCTCGACGATTGCCTCTATGCTTTGCAGGCGACGATCCCGCATCTGACGCGCTCATCATTGCACCGCTAAGCCTGCCGGCTGTTCGCTGCGATGCCGGGCACAAGCCAGGTCATTCGGCACTTGACTGATATCGCGCGCAAGACGTGCCCAGTTATCACCGTGCACCCGCGCGACTGAGCGGGCGCTAGTCACCTTCGGCGACCCTGTCTATCGCGACCCCTGTTCAAGCCCGAACGCAGCGTCGACAGGTCGACGAGGCCCCTTCCCTTTAAGCAACTTCGACGACGCAGCGAGGGTTGAACGCGTGATTTTCCCGGTCGCCGTGAAGATTTGGATAGCCGGCCTGATTGGCGAAGACGCGTGTCCGTCCGACTCGATAATCATGCGACCCGTGATCATGACCGTGGATCCAGAGTTCAGGCTGAAACTCTTCAATAATGTTGCTGAGGTCAGAAGCGAAGGCAGGCGTAAGCGGGCTGCCCTGATACCGCGACGCGATCGAATGTGGATGGGGGGCGTGGTGAGTGACCACGACAGTCGGGCCGCTGTGAGGTATGCCAAGCTCGTGCCGGACAAACGTCAAGTCCAGCCTGTGTTCTGCCGCAGCGTGCCATGGCATGAACCGGCTATAGTGCCCTCCCTCTTCCCGATAGCGAATGAGGCGATGATCATTCAGCGTTTCGCCGGCATAGACCATGGATGGCTTCGGCGTCCCGTACAGCCGGTAATCGGTCCATAAGATGCATCCGACGAAGCGGACGCCGTTGATGCCGTCCGGCGAAAAAGCAGATCAACATCGGCGAGCGCGGCCGCCTCCGCGCCCTTAGCAAGATTGGATTTGAATTCGGTTCCGTAGAACTCGTGGTTCCCTGGAACGTAGACGATCGGCCGATTTTGCAGCGGTCCGATTTCCCTTTGCGTGGACAGCCACTGGGCCGCTGCGGAAATTGGCTGACCGATGTCGCCGGCGAAAACGGCGACGTCGAATTCGGGCATTGGGGCTGGAAACTCGAACTTTCCACATTCGAGATGAATGTCGGAAATCACTAGCAGGCGCATTCTATGTCCATTCGAAGATGGCCGCGCGATCGAGCGGGCGGCCGAAGTTTTCAGCCTGTCTTGGCAGCGGCAATTCGGGCGAAGAGTTTGACGATCCTACTTGGCGCATAGATCGATGGCTGCGTGGCAAAGGACGCTTCGAACTCGGCAATCGGCATTGCGGAGGCGCCTGCGGCGATGGGGCCCATCACGTCGGCTTCGCGGCTATCGCCCACGAACAATATCTGTGACAGCTGAAGTTCGAGCTGCGAGGAAACCAGCTGATAGATTTCTTTCTGTGGCTTCATCAGCCCGCTTTGAAAGGAAAGAATGAACGCGTCCGGGAAGCCCGGGAGGCACTCGATCAGCGCTTCCTCGTATGGCGCCGCTAGATTCGAGCAGATGGCGATTTTGATCCTCGCCCTTCGCAGTGCAGCCCAAACCCCATCCATGCCCGGCCTTGCCCGGGTCGAAGCGCACTCGGCCTTGAGATCAGCCTCAAGCTCCGCCAACTTGTCTTCATCAATGAAGGTGGCGATCTCGCGCGAAAGCTCGCGAAGGCCAAGCGGCTGAGTAAGCGCCTGCACGGCGGCGGCTCTTGAAGGCTCGCTCGCAAGAAGCGCATGGAATGGTTGCCGCTTATCGGTGATCTCGACAACGGTGCCAAAGGCATCGAAGCAAATCGCGCGGATCTCAGTCATCGAGTCTCAGTGCCACTTTATGTCGTCGACGGTGTACGGCCGAAAGTTCTCGTCAGCTTCGTTTGGGGCGATGTGACGGACGACGCCTGACAGGCATTGCCGAACTTCCATTTGACGTTCGAACGACACGCACAAAAGTTCCATCGGTGCCTGCCCAGCGAACGGTTCGGCCTCAATTGGGCGCAATAGCCAACGCCTTTCCTCCTCGGCCGTTCTCAAAAACTGCCGGAGGTCGCCAAAGACTCCTAAGATCGCCGAAATCCGCATCATGGTGTCTGTTTCGAGAACCAGCGGCTTGTGCCATCGGGAGAGGCGAACCCAGCGGTGAAATTCTCGCTGCCTGCAGCCAAGCAGTTGAAGCTGTCGCCGCTCTGGGAGATCCCATCGCTTCGCGATGTTGACGAACACGCGCATGACGGAGCCGCTCAAGCGCGCCCGCTCTTCGTCGGTTGGTTCTTTCATGGTTCGGCACCTAGGAGGAATTGAGATCCGTTCTATCCGCGTTGTAGCGACGTGGGCTTCGATTTAGATACTATAATACCTAGAAATGGAAGAGGCGCTCCGCTTCGTTCAGTTCATGGACGTTCGGCAGACCTTCGGGAAAAATATGCGGAGAGCCCGCATCGCAGCCGGGCTGTCTCAGGATGAAATTGCGGTACGTATGGGCGTGGAGCAGACCTACGTCAGCGGGCTGGAGCGGGGGGTACGCAACCCCACTTTGACGACCTTAGAGCGTGCAGCGATCGCGCTGAACGTGAAGCTCAGGGAGCTGCTGGACGAGTGGCCTTGCTCGTAATTCGGAGTCACAAGCTGGTTTGACGCAAACTGCCGCAAAAAAGTGCTCGACGGGACGTCCCGCGTCACTTCTTGCGCCCTCGCCCATGCGGACAAATCGGGTACTCGAAGCCGTCGAGGTCCTCGTCGGCAAGCGTGAGATCTAAGGCGAACGTTCCGAAAAGATGTTCTCCGACGGCAAGCACCGGGTCCGCTGGTCAAATGACAACCGCGTCGAAGCAATCCCGATTTACTTCCGGCGCTGCGTTACCACGCGCGCGTGAGCTTTTTGTCCGGCGTCTTAGACATCCAGCCGATGGTTCATCCAGCCGATGGTTCATCGCAACGTTGCCGCAGCCAGCGGCGCTGCGGCTCCCGCGACGTGTTTTGACGACGGTGGATATGCGGCGTGCAGACTGTCGACCCCACCCAACTTCGCCTGTCGGCTTCGAGCAACTAGGCCTCTGGGCAAGGATTGATTCTACCAATCTGCCCTTAGACGCGTCAGGGGGCGTCACTTTGCCATCTCCTGACGCGTCTAGGGCATATACTCCAGTTGCCTGGAGCGTGTCCGGAAATAGGCCATGAGCATTCCGATAAGCCAATGATATTTAATGGCTTTCCTGCTCTGATCCCAACCTTTAAGTTTCAGACTCGGCAAAAGCTCCACATAGGTAAGAATCCATTAACGTTAAATGGCTGGACGCCCACAGAGAATCGTGGCGTAGCTTGTCGGGCAATGGGCGCTAAAACGCCCTTAACCCGACAATGAGGACAAGAAGCGCCAATGGCCGACCCCCTGGCGAAGGATATCCGCCATAGTGAAGCCGCGGAGCGCGTCTGGCGGCACGCTGGTGTCCTGTCACGTCAGCTGAATGTCTTGCGTGAACGGATGTACCCGCCTCACGCACAGAAGCATTTGCGACACTTTCTAACGAATGAGGTGTCGAAGCTTACATCCATTCCTGACTCGACGCTGAAGCTGATGTCGAACGAGGGCAAAGGTCCCCTGCCCGCTCGGCTTGAGAACAATCATCGGGCTTATACGCTCGCGCAGGTAAATGAGTTGCGGCGCCTGTTTGCCCAGCAGAAGCCTGCGGAGGCACTGCGTTTTTTGCCTCACCGTCGCCGCGGCGAACACCTGCAAGTTATCGCGGTCGCGAACTTCAAAGGCGGTTCGGCGAAAACCACCACGAGTTTGCATCTGGCGCACTTTCTCGCCCTTCAGGGCTATCGGGTGCTGACCATAGATCTCGATCCCCAGGCTTCACTATCTGCGATGTTCGGTGCGCAGCCCGAGATCGACGTTGGCGACAACGAAACGATCTGGGCGGCATTGCGATACGACGAGTTGCGCCGGCCGATGCGCGAGATCATCCGGAAAACCTACTTTGACGGCGTCGATCTTGTCCCGGGCAACCTCGAGGTTATGGAGTTCGAGTACGACACGCCCCGTGTGCTCGCACGAGGAGCAAAGACAGACAGCTTATTCTTCGAGCGCCTCGGCTTGGCCATCGACGAGGTGGAAGCTGACTACGATGTTGTCGTCCTCGATACGCCCCCTTCCCTCGGCTATTTGACGCTCGGCGCGATCTACGCGTCGACGGGCATGATCGTGACAATCCATCCAGCGATGCTCGATGTGGCGTCGATGAGCCAATTCTTGTTGATGATGGGTGACCTGATCAATGTGATCGCCGGCGAGAATGCCACGATGCGCCAGGATTTCTTTCGCTATCTGGTCACTCGCAACAATCCGTACGACAAGCCGCAGACCGAGATTGTTTCGATGCTGCGGACGTTATTCCCTGATGACGTCATGACGCCGACGGCAGTCGAAAGCACTGCGGTTGAGGCGGCGGGGCTCGCCAAGCGTAGCATCTATGAGCTCGAGTCGGGGGAGATCGGCCGAGATGCGTTCAAGCGCGCACGGGAGTCGTTCGACGCAGTTAATGAAGGAATTCTGGATCTGATAAAGCAGACCTGGGGGCGGGCATGAGTAAGCCGCCTCGCCGCTCGATCGTCTCCAGCTTTGGGGCGCTCTCGCTGACCGCGAGTTCCGCCGCAGGCGAAACGGATCCGAACCTCGACAGCGGGCTGAACACCCCGCCTCCGAGAGTTCCTGCGGGAGTAATCGGAGCCACTCAGCGGACGCTATCCGATATTCGCGAGGAGCGCGATCGACTCAAAGCATTGGTCGAGTCCGGGGCCGCTGGCCTTAAGGAACTTGATCCGGCGCTGATTGACCCGTCGCCGTTCCCTGATCGGTTAGCGGACGATTCTCCTGCCGAATTTGAAGCCTTTCGAAAGACGTTTCTGGAAGAAGGACAACAGATCCCAATCCAGGTTCGGCCGCATTCGGAGCTGGAGGGGCGCTACCAGGTCATCTACGGACACCGTCGTGTGCGAGCTGCACGCGACCTAGGTGTCCCGGTAAAGGCGTTGGTCCGGTCACTTTCTGATTCTGAGTTGGTGGTTGCACAGGGCCTCGAGAATGGCAGCCGCCAGGACTTGACCTGGATAGAGCGCGCCTTGTTCGCGTGGCGAATGGAGAACGCGGGGATTAAGCCGCGCGACATCAAAGCGGCACTGTCGTTGGACGATCAGGAGATGGCGCGGATGCGTTCCGTCTGGCGCGCGCTACCCATCGATCTGATTACGATGATTGGTCGCGCGCCAAAGGTCGGGCGGCCGCGCTGGCTTGAGTTGGCGGGGGCCGTTGGGGAAAAACCAGGGCTGCTCGAACTGGCTAGAAAAACCTTGTCAGCTGACAAGGTTTTGGCGCTGCCCTCTGACGAACGCTTTCGCGAGGTTCTTGGGGTTTTGCAGCCATCAGGCTCGCCGTCTCAGACAGAAGTCGCACTGCTTGCCGGGTCCGGAGACCGACTCGGGCGAGCGAGTTTTACGTCCAAAGAGGTGCGTCTCGTCGTTGATCGAGCTCATGCGGCTTCATTCGCAGAGTTCCTCAGGGGCGAACTGCCTTCACTAATGGACCGGTACTTGAGCCAGGCCAGTGCTGCGAAGGACGCCGGGTGAGGAGATCTTGTCAGCTGGCAAGGTTTTGAAACGCTGGGAATGAAGGAGAGGGAATGGGAGCAGCTAGACTAGGTCCGACGGTGTGGAGTTCTCGAAGGCCTGGTCAACAACGAAGCTAACGGCAGTAGGCAAAGAAAAAGGCCCCCGAAACGGTGTTCCGGAAGCCCTTCTCATAGTCGGCAACTTGAGAATCGCACTTCCCTGAATCCCCGTCAAGAGTCCCGTTGGGATTTGAGCGCCTTTTCGGCGAGCGGACTTCTTTTGCCCTAATCAGGCGAAGACCCATGGAAAAAAGACTTTCGACGACGCCCTTTGGGCGGCGAACGCTAACGCTTGCTCATGTTGCAGGCCAAGTGATCGCAGACGCTTGCCCGCCCGCCAAGGCGACTCATAAATGGAATGTGTTTCGTGACATCTGCACGGCGAAGACTCGAGTCGGCGTGTCCGAGCGGGCGCTTGCCGTCCTGGATGCCCTTTTGACCTTTCATCCGGAGACCGTGCTGACTGGCGAAGGGTTGATCGTCTTCCCGTCCAACCACCAACTCTGTCTGCGTGCCCATGGTATGGCACCGGCGACACTGCGGCGGCATCTTGCTGTCCTTGTAGATGCGGGGCTCATCGTTCGCCGCGACAGCCCGAACGGCAAGCGCTATGCGCGCAAGGGCAGCCACGGCGAGATCGAGCTCGCTTTTGGGTTCGACCTAGCGCCGCTGGTTGCGCGGGCCGAGGAGTTCGAAGCCTGGGCAGAAGAGGTTCGCGCTGAAGAGCGGGCGCTGAAGCTTGTGCGAGAGCGCATCACAATCTGCCGTCGCGACCTCGCGAAGATGATAGCGATGGGGATAGAAGAGAGCATCCCGACCCAACGCCAGGGGGTAGGTCCCGCTAGTTGGGCCGATATTCAAGGCAAACTCCTGACCCTCCTCAGCCGGTTGCCGCGGAAGGGCTCGGCGGTCGTCCTGGAGCCGATAGCGCAGCAGCTTTCAATGCTTGCGGACGAAGTGCACAGCCTTCTGGAAATGCACGTAAAAAACCAAAATATGAGCGGCAATGAGTCTCATATTGAGCGTCACATACAGAATTCAAAACCAGACTCCCTTACTGACTCTGAACCTAGCTTTCCAGAAAGCAGGGTGGTCGCTTCGGAGGGAGAACTTGAAACGACGCGCCAGCCGGTTCGCAAGTATCCCTTAGGGATGGTGTTGGACGCCTGCCCGGACATCATTGAATACAGCCGTGGCGGTATCTCGAGTTGGAGGGATTTGGTGGCGACCGTAGCGGTGGTCAGGCCTATCCTCGGAATTAGTCCGAGCGCCTGGGCCGGGGCACTGGCGGTCTTGGGAGAGATAGAGGCATCGATCGTGGTCGCCGCCATTCTCCAGAAGGCTGAAGCGATCAACAGCGCGGGGGGCTATCTGAGAAACCTAACGCGGCGAGCCGAAGCGGGTGAGTTCTCATTAGGGCCAATGCTGATGGCGTTGATTGGATCCCGAGCGCGCGAAAAGCGAAGCGCGTAATCGCGCGGGGGAAGTTCGTTAAGGTTAATGAAGCAGCAGCCTGCGCTCGCGTGATGAGGCGATGTCTGGCTCGCGGGTGGGGAGGGGAGTCCACAAGAGTGTTCATTTGGGTGGCTCGCATCAATAGCCAATCGATTCAAGCTTTGCGTTGGACGTCGTCCTGCCGCGAGGATGGAGTGGCGGCATGGAACACGTGCTCGAACCACCTCATTACAAGCTGCAAATGCTGGTCCTCGAACGGCGGGACCAGGCGCGCAACATGGCGCGCTTTTATGTCCTGGCCGTCGAACCGACTTTGTTTGCCGAGTTCGCGCTCGCGCGCGAGTGGGGGCGATGGGGCAATTTCGGCAGGCGTCGGTTGGATCTGTACGGAGATCTCGACGAAGCGGCTGACGCGCTGGAGGAGTGGCTGCTTAGAAAGATGAAGCGCGGCTATCGCATTGTCAGCACTGTGATGGGAGGAAATGAGCCTGAGTTGGATCAGGGGAGGGCACTTTAGTGCCGAGCGGCAACAGCCGCGTGTGGGCTACCGCCATCGTTATGCTCCTGGAGGAAGCTGCCTTTCAGAAGGAGACGATCGCTATGCACCCGCCTGAAAGTACGGAAGCCTCAATGGCTCGCTGAGGTCGAGCGCGCAAACTTCACCGCGATTGAATGCATGGATGCTGTCGATTTCGAAGTGCAAGGCCTCAACCATCAGGCTTGGGGGCGGCTGTGATGTTGACTGCAGTAAAAAACGAGGAAAAAGGCCGCGATTTTAATGGCCTGTTTCAAATGACGAGCGCGCGGATTGGCTCGCATAAACCACTTCGCGAACCTGCTCACCGATGACGTTCCCGTGCAGGAGCACGCCGGCGCTCGATTATGCGGTCAAGGGCGTGTCCAAGTCGTTCCTAAGCTCGCTCAATGAGTTCACTGCGCGGGCCGATTAGCTGATGGAAGGCGAGCCGATCGTTGAGCTCGATCCCGACAGCGTCGATCCCTCATTCCGCAAAGACCGCATCGATGAGAGCGAGCAGGAGTTCAACGAGATCCTGCAGGCCATCCGGGAGCGTGGGCAGGACACGCCGATCGGCCGATGCTGATGGCCCTGATCGGCAGCCGGAAGCGCGAGAAGAAACGAGCCTAGTCGCTCGCGCGTTCCGTCTCCCATCAACCGCGTGAATCAGTGGCGCCCGACCGATTCAACCTTTGCATTGGACCGAAACCCGAACTGGGCGCGAAATGCGCGGATGGACAGCGCCATTGTGACGACCTCGCCTCGCCTGCAAATGTTGGTGTTGGATCGGACCGATCCGCAGCAGAACATGGCGCGGTTCTATGTGCTCTCCGTCGAGCCAACGCTTTTCGGAGATGTTGCCCTTGTCCGCGAATGGGGCCGATGGGGCCGTTCCGGCCGGCGGCGGTTGGATCTGTACAGAGGTCTCGATGAAGCCGCTGAGGCGCTGGAGCATTGGCTGCTCCGGAAGACCAGGCGCGGCTATCGCATCGTCAGGACCGCGGCTGGAGACAATGAGCCTGAATCGGATGAGGAGCGGGGCTCCTAGTTGCCGGGTGGTCACAGCTGCGCGCCGGCTGTCGTGGAGAGGCATTGTACCCGGCGTCAGCCTGCAGGAAGCTGCCTTCGATAGGGAGGCCATCGGTATGCGTACGCCTGAAACCGCGGAAGCCTCAATGGCTGGTGACACGGTTCTGCTTCGGAGCGCCGTCGTCGCGATTGGTTCAGCTTTGCTATTGCTTCGCTGAACCTTTGAGGCCCGTTTGCCCGGTGAAGTCAGCATTTTCTCGGGGATGCTTTCCTCGCACAGCAGCTGGAATGTGCCGCCGCGCCCGCCATTCCGGTCGAACGGCTGAACGCCATGGCGGCGCACTTTGCGGCTTAGTTCGGCGAGAGCGATCAGCTCGGAGGAGAATGGCCGAGATCTGCAGCCATCAGCGGGCCGGGATGGCGGCGGCTCTTTGTATGGTCGGATTGGATCTCAGTGCGACAGATTCGAGCCAAGCTGGCGATGGTCGATCGGGTGCTGGGCCTGCCAGGAGCATAAGTTCGGCCTCGACGTGTTGAGGTTGAAACTGGGCGATGAATGCCATATATTCTGCCAGATGGATGTGCGCCTGGATGTGGCAAAGGAGGCAGAATGGCTCAAGCTGTGAAGGCTCCGCTGCAGAGCGAATCCCTGATCCTGTCCTATATGGACCGGGCCGGCAGGATTGCGATCACTCAGCTGGCGGACGGCTTCGGCATGTCCAAGACCCAGCTCGCCGAAACCGCGGGTCTCGCTCGCGAGACGCTTTACCGAGCCGAGCGGAGCGGAGCGCAACGGACCCAGGGCCGGCTCCGCGAGATGCTCGAAATCATCAGCCGCGTCTCGGAATGGGCGGGTGGCAAGGAGCAGGCGATGGCCTGGTATCGGGCCCAGCCCCTGCCGGCCTTCGGCGGACGAACCGCCGAGGCACTGGTCAAGGAGGGCAAGGCTGCGGCCGTTCGGGACTATCTCGACCACATGGCGCTTGGCGGCTTTGCGTGAGGTTTGTCGGCACCTGCTACCGGGCACATGATCCGCGCTGGGCTTTCAAGCCGCTGTCGGGGGAAGGTGCGGCGATCAGGGGCGCCCGCTTCAACCCAAAGGGGGTCCCTGCGCTGTATCTCGGCTTGAGCATCATGACCGCAATCAAGGAGGCCAACCAGGGTTTTGCGCATCGCATCGACCCCTGTGTGTTGTGTTCTTATGAGATCGATTGTGAGGATATCGCTGACCTGACGACGGAGCAGGGCAGGAGAGAGCATGCGGTCGAGCGCGATGAGTTGGCCTGTGCCTGGGCAGGAGCTCTTGCCGAGGGCGAACGGCCGGCTTCGTGGTCGGTCCATGATCGGCTAAAAGCGCGGGGGATCGCCGGTCTGCGTGTGCCAAGCTTCGCACCAGGCGCCGAAGCGGATGATCTCAACCTCGTGCTCTGGCGCTGGGGACCGGATCTGCCGCACAAGGTGACGGTCTTCGATCCCAGCGGTCGGCTTCCGAAGGATCAGCTGTCGTGGCGCTGACCTCCGATCGGGCAGAAGGGGAGGGGACGTTGGCCGCTATAACCCGGCGGCCTTGGGCAGGTTCACCCTGAACCGATCGCGCCGGCGCTGATCACGGGCGGGGCATGACCGGGTTGGCTGAGCCGCAAGGTGCAGCGTGGCTCCCAAGCTGTTGCGCAGTGAATTGTGGGCTGAATGGGCGATCCGCCCGTTTCGCTTGGCTTGCATTGCCCATAGCATAGCGGTCGGGGATGCGTAGACGAGGGGCGTGGGGTGATGACGAATCGCGTTGAACTCGCTGTCGAAGCGGCAGCGAAGGCTCTTCATGAGACGGTCCGACGTCAGCATCAGCTGCGCTGGGAGCTGATGACGGAACGCTGGCGCGCTGACATGCGGGACTATGTCCGCCCCTGTGTTTTAGCGACGTTGAAAGTCGCAGATACACTCAGCCCTCAGCCCCGTCGGCCGACCGTTCCGAGCAGAATGTCGCTCCGGGCCCGAGGCTAAGCTCTAAAGGCCCGCTGCCTTGGTGAGATTGACCCGGAAGCGATCGCGGCGGCGCTGATAGCGCCGGGTCATTTCGGCACTGGCGTGACCAAGTTGCTTCTGGACATAGCGCTCGTCGACTTCGGCCGAGGACGCGAGACCGGCCCGGAGCGAGTGACCGGAAAACTTCTCGGCCCGTTGCCCTTCAGGAAGGTCGCCGCGCACGCCGGCAGCCAGGGCCGCGCGCTTGACGAGACGCGCCACCTCCTGATCAAGGAGGCGCTCAGGACCGACGTCCTGGCCCTGGCCGGTCACGCGGCGAAACAGCGGCCCGTGTGCGATCCTGGCGAACCTGAGCCAGGTTTGCAGCGCGGCGATGGGGCAGGTCGTGTCCGACGAGCCGCGGCCGATCTCAACCTCGCGCCAGCCGTTCTTGCTACGCAACGTCACGACCATGCCCTTGTCGAGGATCTCGACCCAGCCCCGGCCGTCCTCGCTGTGGTCCGGACCAACATCGAGGCCGACGATCTCCGAGCGCCGGAGACCTCCGGCGAAGCCAAGCAGCAGCATGGCGCGGTCGCGCAGGCCACGCAGGCTACCGCGATCGAGCGTCTCCAGCATCGCAATCACGTCTTCCGGCAGCACTGCCTCTTTCTGGACTGGCGGACGACCGTGGGTGTTGCGGATCCCGGCGAGCACGGTCGCAATATGGCGATCCTGCCGGTCGAGGGGGGGACCGCGCTGAGCGTAGGTCCAGGCCAAGGCAGAGAGGCGGCGTTCGATCGTGCTCACCGTTGACGGCCGCCGATCGCCACTGGCGGTGCCGGAGGCAAGGGCGGTGATGTAGAGCCCGATGACCTGGGGATCGGGCTCCACAGCCGAAATGCCCTGGCGACGGCACCAGCCAGCAAATTGCTTCCAGTCCGAGGCATAGGCGCGACGTGTATTGGGCGAGCTGGCCGCTTCGACATAGCGGCGGGCCCGACCGGCAAGATCCTCGAGCTGCGGTGAGAGGACACTTTGCGCAGCGACATCGGGCGCCATGGGAGGTGAGGGGGTGATTGTTCCGGATGACCCCGTCTCGCTGCTCATGACCGCGCCCCCATCAACGGACGTCCCAGGGATTGACGACCGAGGCGCCCATCGTCTCGAACTGGTCTGACCGGCGGCTGACCACGATCATGTCATGCACGATCGCCGTCGCCGCAAGTAGCGCGTCCGCTACGGCATCGGGGGCGGGGGAGGGGATCCGGCCCCACGCGGCCGCGACGCGATCGCAGACCGGCAGGATTCGATCGTGATGGTCATGGCGGAGCTTGCGCAGCCATTCGCTGAGCTGGGCCGCTTGGTCGGGTTCGCGCGGCCGGTGTGCGCCGATGGCCCGGCCGAGCTCACCAAGCGTGATCACGCTCAGATAGACGCCCAAGGGGTAGATGGCGCGCAGCCAAGCGACCGCCGGCGGTGATCCCGTGCGAACCTCGGCAACGAAATCGGTGCTGAGAAGGTACATCAGACGGCCTCGCGACCGGCCGTCCCGCGCGCGGGTGTGAGCCCTCGCGCAAGCGCTTCGTCCCAGAGCGGCGCGGCCACCAAATCATCGACGAGTGTCGGCCGTGCCGCACGCAGCGCCTCATAGGCTTGTGTGGAGAGGACGACCGCCGCCGCTTCGCCCCGCAGCGTCACGACCTGCGGGCCTTCGCTGCGCGCGCGCTGGACCACCTTCGAAAAGTGGTTCTTGGCATCCTGCAACGGCCACTCCATCGCGCGAATCTCCTAGCTAGACAGGCTAGCTTGATAGGCCCGTCATTAACCATGTGCAATGTGATCGCCGACCGGACGACCGGAGCGGACGCTCGGTGGTTTCGTCTCGGAGGTTGGTCGGACGTTCCCGCAGCCAGAGTCAGCATTTTCGGATGATGGCAGGAATGAATGATAATGCAACATTATCGTTCGTTATTCTAGGATGACGGGTGCGGCGCTTTGCTCACATATTGGTAGCAAGAAGCGCCGCTGCTTGCTATGCTGTTGGTATGCTTCGCCGCGCCACGCCCCTGATCCCATCACCCTCTGCCGTCCAGCCGGTCCCAGGCTGGGTGCGGACAAAACCGCAATCCGATCAGGGTGTTGACGCGGCCTTTCAGGCCGGCGCCAGCCTCGCGGTGCTCGATGCGATCGCCCGTGACACGCTGCCGTGGAGCGGGGTGTTTCGGCAGCGCCTGGCGCTGCAGGCCGCGGCCGCCAGCCTGCGCCTGCTCGGCCGCCGCGAGGATCAAAACCAGTTGCGCGACGTCCAGCTGCTGCGCCGGCCCGGCGACGACCCTGGTCCGGCCGGGCGTGTCCTGCTGGCCTGGCGGCACCTCGTCGCACGCTCGCCGGATTGTTCGCCAGAAGCGACCGCGCGAGCCGCCGCCAGCTTTGGTTTGGCCCTGAGTGCGACAGACCTCGCGGCGGTTGCCGAGCTGGCGTCCGCAGCGACCGGTTCGGCCCGGGCGGCGATCGTCGCCGTGGCCGAGCTGAGCGAGCGCGTCGTCAAAGTGCGCCCGGATGCCGAACTCTTGGCGCTCTGGTTGGCTGACGCCGTGCTCGCCCAAAAGTTCAAATGGCTTTTGCCGGTGCCGCTCCTGGCAACGACGATCCTTGATCCTGGCGTGCGCGTCGGCTCGACCGGAAAACGTCCGCGCCCGGGCGGGGAGGGCTGGCAGCTGGCGCTCGCCCTGGCCTATGCGCGGGCGGCCAGCGGCGCGATCGACCTGGCCGGTGAGCTGGCGCGGCGGGCGGATGTTCTCGCAGGGGCGGCGCCAAAATTGCGGGCCAAAGGCTCGGGTGCGGTGATCGCAGCCTTGCTAAGCGACGATGCATTGGCGGGCTCGGCGGAGATCGGCGGCATCTCGGATCGCGGCCTGCGCCGTCTGTTCGACAGGCTCGTCTCGCTCGGCGCTGTCCGCGAATTGTCAGGTCGGCCGAGCTTTCGCCTCTATGGGCTGTGAGCCGTGGCGCGTCGCTCTAAACCGGAGAGTGCGCTCGACACCGAACTGGCCGAGCTGCCGCCCGAATTGCGCTGGCGGGAATGGATGGGCCGGGTCGAAGCCGTGATCTTTGCCGCGCCCGAGCCGGTCCCGCGCGAGGTGCTGGCGCAGATTGTCGGGCGCGACTGTGCGATCGATCTGATCATCGCCGACATCCGCGAGGAGTTGCGCGGCCGCCCCTATGACCTGGTCGCCGTCGCCGGGGGCTGGCAGCACCGGACCCGTGGCGCCTTTGCCCCAGTGATCCGGGCGGTGTCCGGAGCGCCGCAGCCCACCGCCGGCTTGTCGCCGACCGAGATGCTGTTTCTGTCCGGGATCGCTTATCTGCAGCCGATCACCCGCAGCGAGCTCGGCAAGGTCTTTGGCAAGGAGATGAGCCGCGACAGCGTTGCGGCGCTAAAACGCGCCGGCGTGATCACGGCCGGACCGCGCAGCCCGGAGCCGGGGGCGCCCTATACCTATGTGACGACCGATACATTCCTTTCGGTGTTCGGTCTCGCCAGCCTGCGCGACCTGCCCGATCTCGAAAAGCTCGAGGATGCCGGCCTGTTGAGCAAGGACCAGCTCCTGGCTGATGAGATTCCGATGGGCGTCGATCACGAAGGGGACGTCGACACGGAACGCAACGGCATCGCCAATGACGATCGGGCCGCGACGGGCAGAACCGGGCCAGCATGATGAGCGGAGCCAGCAGGCGCGCGGCGCCCGTACTAGGTGTGCGGTCTCGGGATGAGATGGTGCGGATTGATTTTGAAGGGTGACGGGTCACTGATCCAGGCGTCGCAGATGGCCTGATAGGGCGTTCGCCATCGCAGCGCCTTGAGATGCTTGGCGAAGTTGTAGGCGGTAACGAAGACCAGGACGTGGGCCTTCAGGCTTTCCAGGCAATCGTAGTGGAAGATCTTGATCGTGGCGTCCTTGATTGTGCGGTTCATCCGTTCGCCCTGGCCGTTGGTCCATGGATGATAGGGTTTGGTCAGTCGGTGCTCGATGCCGAGCTCCCAGCAAGCGCGGTCGAAGGGATGGCCGCGCATCATGGCTGTCGGACCGGAACGGTTCTTGGGCAGATCAGCGAAAGCCATGCCGTTATCGGTAAGGACCGTGTGTATCTGGTAGGGGAATACCTCGGCCACAGCCCGCAGGAAGTCTGCGCCGATCTTGCTGCCGATGCGCGCGTGGAACTCAACGTAGGTGAACTTGGAGACCCGATCGATAGCCAGGAACATGTGCAGCTTGCCTTCGGCGTGGCGCAGTTCGCAGCTGTCGATGTGGACGTAGCCGATGGCGTAGGTCTTGAACTGGCTGCGCTTGTCCGCCGTTTCATCCTTAGGCAGTCGGGAGATGCCGTGGCGTTGGAGGCAACGGTGCAGGGCGCTGCGGCTGAGGCCGGGGATGGTGTCCTTCAGGCAACCCAGCACGTCGTCCAGCGGCAGCAGTGTCTTCTGCCGGAAGGCCACGACGATGGCTTCCTCGGCCGGCGTCAGCACCGTACTTCGAGGGTCCTTCGGTCCCATGGGCGCATCGGATGTGGTGGTCCTTTTGCGCCACTTGAGCACAGTCTTCGGATTCAAGCCGTAGCGGACGGCAAGGGCCCGGCTGCTCTCTTTCGACCCTTGGAGCTCGGCTCGAACACGCGCCGTCGTGCGGGCGCTGCCATGAAGAACGCTTCCCATAATGCATCCTCCTCCTGACGACTCAGGATCGATGATGCACCATCAGATTTCGGGACTACACACCTAGTGGTTGTCATCGTCTTGGAGGGCAATCGCGCCGCTTCCGAAATCCTTCTCGGTCCAGACCAGGGTCATCTCAGATGTCCTCTGCTGCGGGTGAGAACGTTAGGGTGAACACCTCACGCAAGCTTCGCATGAAACCGCGTCGACCGCCGCATAAAACCCGCGGGGTGGCGGCGGCACGGATCGCCTGAGCCACGCTCCGGGCACCGAGATCTGCGCCTGACGCGGGTGGAAGCCGTCGCTAATGCGAGGCGTGACGTCGCCCGTGGGTCGGCTCATGTCACGTGGCCTTGATGCCTTCCTAGCGCCAGAGCGACTGTAGGATCGCGGATCGGGCCATCTGCTTGTTGGAGGGGCCTGTAGGCCGTAGCTGGGGCGAATGTTGTCAGTCGACAGGGATACATTCCATGCGCACGCGCTGACCGGGCTCGTTTTGCGTGTGGCACGAGACTAATACCGACCCGCTTTTAACCGGTGGTTCCGACATCACAGCGGGCACAATACGGCGTGTTGGCGGGGCGGCTGGTTTCGGTGCGCTTGCGACGACGGGCGCGGGCTTGGGGGCCGGCCTCGTAACTTTCTCCTGCGCAGGCGTGATCGACAGCGGCTTGCTCGGCTCCGACGGGGCATCAGAGAGCACGATAGGAGCCGGTTGAGGCTTCTCCTGTTGAGCCGATTGCCAAGGCCGCCAACTCGTCAGCCCGGCAAAGGTTTCGAACGTCGGCTTCGTAATCGACTCGACCGTCGGCACGGATTGGGCCGAGCAGCCAGCCATCAACAGCCCGGCCAGGCCGGCGCAGCAACGCAAGTTCGCCATACTAACCCCTTGTAACACTCGTGGCGAAGTTGTGGCACTAAGAAGGAGGAATGTAGCTTTTTTGTGCCCGGGCTAGATAAGGCCCGCCAGCGAGTAGGAAAGGCGCGTCGCGAAAAGCTCGAAACGACCTCGAAATTTTCCATGTTGCAGTGCGCACTTCGGCTGCCGCGTGCTAGCGTATCACCGCGTCCGTGGCATGTGAGGTCCGCGCCGATGAGCACTATTGTTTCAGCAGGCTTTTGCACTGCGGTTGGATTAGCTGCTTTGTTGGTCAGCGGGAGCCCGATTGCTGCGACAGCGATTGGGACGACGACGTTCGCTGGTCTCTACCTCGCAACTCTCGCAGTTAAGGTCCATTAGCGACGAGCGGGATGGAGACGCCGAACGCGACGACCTCCCCTTTGATGACCCGGATCCGAGCGGTGGAACTGAGCCTCGGCTCTGAGCCGAGAGCATGTCGGCGGATCCGCCCGGGCCCTCGCATTCAATCTGAGGCCTCACTCGGCGCGAAGATTCTCGGCTGACGCTTTGCCCGACCGCCTGTCTGGCACGAGCTCGTAGGAGATCTTTTGTCCTTCGCGCAGGTTGCGCATGCCCGCTCGTTCGACCGCGCTGATATGAACGAAGGCATCCTGGCCGCCATCGTCCGGCTGGATAAAGCCAAAGCCCTTGGTCGAATTAAACCACTTCACTGTTCCCGTCGCCATAAGCCACCTTTTAATTAATCGACGAGCCAAGAATGCCCGTCTGACACCGACAGGTCGAGCCCTGCTGGCAACACGGATCGAGGGAGGCTGGCCGGTCAAGGCTGCGGCGCGGGCCGCGGTCGTGTCGACACGGACTGCGCATATCTGGCTGCGCCGGCATCGACTGAGTGACGAGCGCAGGTATCACGACCGCAGTTCAGCCCCGCATCACTGTCCGCATGTCACGCCGGCCGAGCGCATCGCCGAGATCGAGGCGCTGAGACGTCAGCGGCTGAGCGGCCCGCAGATTGCGGCTGCGCTGGGTATGCCCCGCTCGACCGTGGCAGCGATCCTGCTCCGCCTGGGACTGAACCGTTTGTCGGCGCTGGAGCCGAAACCCGAGATCATTCGCTATGAGCGGGCCTCGCCGGGCGAGCTGATCCACATCGACATCAAAGAGCCTAGGCCGGATCGACGGCGTCGGCCACCGCATCACCGGCAACCGCACCGGCCAAGGCCGCAATCGCGGCATCGGCTGGGAGGATTTGCATGTGGCTGTCGACGATGCCTCGCGACTGGCCTTTGTCAAAGTGCTCCCAAGCCTCGGTGGGGAGGACGCCACGGCCTTCCTCGAACGCGCGCTCGCCTGGTTCGGCCGTCTCGGCGTCACGGTCGAACGCGTGATGACCGACAACGGCTCCGCCTATCGTTCGAAGCTCTTCGCCACGGCCCTCGCAAAGGCCGGCGCCCGCCATGTCCGCACCCGGCCCTACACCCCGCGAACCAACTGCAAGGCCGAGCGCTTCATCCAGACCAGCCTGCGCGAATGGGCCTACGCCAGACCCTATCAGAACTCGGCAGAGCGCCACGCCGCCATCGGGCCATGGGCAAACGACTACAATCTCTCCCGGCCTCACTCAGCCCTCGGTGGAAAGCCGCTTTGCACAAGCCTGAACAACCTTCTTGGAAACGACACCTAGTCGGACTGCTCGAGAGTGCGAATTCGATCGAACGCGCGTGTGAGGGCCTTTTCGAGAGTCTGTTGCGAAACTGCGTTGCGCTGATCGAGGCTCCAGCGTTCGCGCAGCGTGGGATCGCTCAGAAGGACCAGGATCTGGTCCGCCCATCTTCGATCAAAGGGAGGAGGCAATGCCGGCCCGACATTTCCTCCCAAGCCGCGCACGCCAATTGGTGTAGTCAGTACCGGCTTGCCGAAGCTTATGGCCTCGAGAGTTTTAATCGAGACGCCTGTACCGCTCAACAAGGGAACTACTACGAGCTGTGCGGCAGCATAGAGCGGGCGCAGGTCGCGCACGGGGCCGAGAACATGGAGACCGGGCATTGGGGGAAGGCCGGCAGCCGGCCCCGCCGCACCGGCGACGACCAGCTGAACGCCCCGGGGCGACAGGAACGGCCCAAAGCAGCTCCGCACGAACGCGGAGATCCCTTCGCAATTGGGCGGGTGAGCCCCACCGATAAAGAGCAGTTCAATCGAAGAGTGGGTTCCCTGCGCGAGCGCGTCAGGCGCGGGGGATGGCCGTCCGGGTTCCTGCGGCAGGCGCGGGCCCGATGCCGCCAAGACGGTGGACAGATTCACATGGCGGAGCGGACCCGGCATCTGGTCCGCCTGGGTTAGTCCGACCGGAAGACCAACGAGACAAGGCTGATCCGGCGCGAGCGCAGTAATGCGCTCGGCCTCCTCCTCATTGAGCGCCAACCGTTGGCGACCATCGCGCAAGAGGCCAGCAATTCGAGCGGGGATGTCGGTGCTGATCCAATCATGCAGCACGAGGAGCTGGCGGGGGGGCGGCGCGATTGCGTCCGCGGCAGACAGCCCCGACAGGTAGTTGCAGATTACGCCACCATAATGATGCCGGACCGTGAGCGGGAGTGCATCGGCCGCAATAGAATCCGAAATCATGAGGTCCATGTCGATGGACCAGTTCTTCCCGAAAACGGAAGCCAGTAGCTTAGCTATGGCCGACCAGCGCCGCAGCTTGCGCCACCCGATCCCGATGATGGTGATGTCCTCGAAGCCAAGGGCCAGTGCGGCCTCGCGTAAATTCCTCCGCCGAAGCCTCCGTTTGCGGCAAGACCAGGATAAATGAGGTGCTATCAGAATGAGCCCGATTGTATAGCCGTTCGCCACGAGCCAGGCTCTTTGCTGCTGGAGCACCTGAACGGCGCCGGCGCCGTCCAACAGGTGCCTTCCGGGGAATATGACCGCAACGCGCGCGTCGTCGCGCCCTCTGGCTGGCGTTGCCGCAGTTAGTGTCTTTGCAGGTTGGGCCATCATAAGCCCGGCTTTACCGTAGCGCGGTCTGAAGCGGCGGGTTCACCGCTCCGTCTCGCAAAGTGACTTGACCAGGTTCGAGCCGCTGTGAAAGGCACGCCAATCATGCACATGGCGCTTCGCCGCATCGGAAAAGGACGCGTGGGATCGGCGCGCTCCTCCGCGAGCATCGCCCGAAGCGCGATCGGATCGCTGGTCAGTGGGTTGGCCGCGTTGCTCACGGAGCCGATTCAATCATGGATTACAGTGGCTTGCCACCGCCGAGCGATCAACTTGCCGCGACGGGGACGCGCGTCTCGCGCCGCTGATGCACCCGTCGCCAGTCGAGGCCTTCGAGCAGCGCCTGAAGCTGCGCCGCTGTGAGTCGCACGACGCCGTCGGCGATAGTGGGCCACTGGAACTTGCCGTCTTCCAGTCTCTTCGAGAACAGGCAGACACCCGTCCCATCGAAGTAGACGAGCTTGATCCGGTCAGCACGCCTCGCCCGGAACACATACACCGCGCCCGAGAACGGATCGGCGCCCATGCTCTCGCGCACCAGTGCGGCCAAGCCCTCCGCGCCCTTGCGGAAGTCGACCGGCTTCGTTGCGATCATGACACGGACCGCGCCAGTCGGGCCGATCACGAGCCGCCCTTTAGCGCGGATATCACCGCGGCAATCGTCTTCGGGCTCGCACTGGTTCCGACACGCACCACGACGCCGTCAATCTCGATCTCAATCCCGCCGCTCGACCGGGCTACGCCACGACGACGACGCGTCGCCGGCTGCCTCACGGTCTCGGGCGCCGGGCGTGCTGCATCGACCACCGCAGGCACGAACGTTGGCAATGATGCCGGCGGCAACGTCTCCGGTGCTCGCCGCAAAAGACGCCGCCAGCCGAACAACTGCTGCGGAGACAAGGCATAGCGGCGCGCAACCTCGCTCACCGTCGCGCTCGGCTCGTAGCTCTCCGCCACGATCCTTGCCTTGTCGTCGTCCGACCAATCCCGTCGGCGTCCGGTCCCGGTGAAGACCTCGAACCTCCGAACCGGCTCATCGTCGCTGGATTTAAGCGTAAGCTCTGAAATCGTCATGTGCCGAAGCCCTCAGGGGCTTCCAACATCGTCGCTCAGACCGTTGCCGGAAAGGTGGCGCCGGGACACCGCTTACAGTTCGGGTGGGGGCTGCATTATTGTTCCGGCATAAGCGCCGATGCCATTTAGCAGGTGAGTGAGCATTGGACCTCTCGGGTGGACGTCACATCCCAGCAGAACCCGCCTTCAGTTCAACCGTTCCCACATAGGTCCAGAGGGGGCACGGTTTGAGCCGCAGTTGAAATCTCGCAAATTGGCGGAGAAACGCGACTCCAGGCTCAGCTATTCGCTCTGGGGTCGGTTTTTGCCACGCGTTCTAGTAGGTAGTCGACCTCTGCCTTCGCGGCGGCTGTGATGGTGGAGCCCGGCTTACGCTGCGCGTCATGGCTGAGGATGCCGCGCTTCATCATCGTGTATTTGCGGACGGCCAAGCCCGCGCCTTGCTGCTGCTCGTAGCGCAGCAGCGGCATATGCGTGTCGAAGAGATCGTGCGCGGCGTCGCGATTGCCCGCCTTCTGAAGCGTCACGACATCGATCAGTAATTCGGGGAAGGCATAACCCGTCATCGCGCCGTCGGCGCCGCGCTCCATCTCGAAATCGAGGAACATTCCACCATTGCCAGTGAGGATCGAGAGATCGCGCAGTGAGCCTTCCTTCTGAAACCTGCGTAGCGTCGATATCTTCTCCAGACCCGGCCAGTCCTCGTGTTTCAGCATCACGCAGGAGGGGTTGTCCATGACGATCTTGCGGATCACGGCCGGCGTCATGATCACCGACAGGGCCAACGGAAAGTCCTGGATGACGAAGGGGATTTCGGAGCCGATCGCCTCGACCGCCTGAGCATAATAGCCGGTAATCTGATCATCGGTCCTCAGCGACGATGGCGGGGCGATCATCACCCCGGCCGCGCCGAGTTCCATCGACTGGCGCGCCAGCGTGCGCATGGCGGCAAAACCTGGCGCGGAGACGCCGACAATGACCGGCTTGCCCGGCATGTTCCTGACTGCCGCCTTGACGATGCCAAGCGATTCATCGGGCTCAAGCTTTGGTGCTTCGCCCATCATCCCGAGCACCGTCGTCCCATCAGCGCCTATCGTGTCGTAGAAGGAGAATAAACTGTCGACCGAGGCCCAATCCACCGCTCCATCGGGCAGGAACGGCGTGGGTGCGATCGGGTAGACGCCGGAGGCGCTGGCAGTAAGGAGCATTTTGAAGTTCTCTTCGTTATTCGCGATCAGGCAGAGGCGATGTTCATGACGTCGCCGCGCAGGTACCCGAATGACACGGTCGCACCGGGCTGCAGGGCAGCGATTTCGTCGGACGCGTCAACCAAGGCTGCGACCTCGAAGCCTTCGCGTTCGAGCATGACGCGGAAGCCGCGCCCGATGAAATTGACCGATCCGACGCGAGCCTGGAGGCTCTGGTCGCATCTGGCCGCCTCGGTTCCGACGCAGACTTTTTCGGGGCGGATGGCGATCTGACGCCCTTCGACGGCGATGAAGTTGCATTCGCCGAGGAAGCCGGCGACGAAGCGGTTGGCCGGCCTGTCGTACAATTCCCGGGGCGTGCCCGCTTGCACGATCCGCCCCTTGTCCATCAGCGCGATACGGTCGGAGAGGAAGAGCGCTTCCTCCTGATCATGCGTGACATAGACCACTGTGGCGCCGACGGCAGCATGCAGCCGCTTCAGCTCGATCTGGATCGACTGCCGTAGGTTCTTGTCGAGCGCCCCCAGCGGCTCATCCATCAGGAGGATATCGGGACTAATTACCAGCGCCCTGGCCAGGGCAACGCGCTGCTGCTGTCCGCCGGAAAGCTGGCGGGGCAACCGCTCGCCGTAGGCGCTCAGATCGACCAGTGACAGCGCCTCGGAGACGCGTGCGTCGACATCCCGCTTCGAGACCTGCCGCATCTCGAGGCCGAAGGCGACGTTGCGGCGCACACTCATATGCGGGAAGAGCGCATAATTCTGGAACACCATGCCGATATTGCGCTTCGATACCGGCACTGGGCCAATGTCGGAACCGCCGACCAGGATCTGGCCGGCATCGTAAGTCTCGAAACCGGCGATGGTCTTCAATAGCGTCGTCTTGCCCGAGCCGGAAGCCCCCAGCAGCGTGCAGAATTCACCGGCGGCGATCTCCAGGGAGACGCCGTCAAGCGCGAGGGTCGTGCCGTAACTCTTGCCGAGCGAGCGGATCGAGACGGCTTTTCCTAAAGCGGAGATGCTCATGATGTCTTGCGCTTCGAAACGAGGAGATTGATGCCGAGCACCAGCACCGTGACCAGGATGATCAGGCAGGAGGCGGCGATGATCGTCGGATCGATCTCGTGAGCGACGCCTTCATACATCAGCTTCGGGAGCGTACGGCTGCGGATATTGGTCAGGAATAGCGCGATCACGACGTCGTCGAATGAGGTGATGAAGGCGAAGATTGCACCTGCCGCGATCCCCGGCGCGATCCCCGGAAGCATCACGCGGCGGAACATTGAAACCCAGGAGGCCCCCAGGCCCAGCGCCGCCAGTTCAAGATTCTGGTCAAAGGATTTCAGCGCGGCGCGCACAGTGATGAAGACATAGGGCGTCGCGAGTACGACGTGGCCAAGCGTGACCGCCCAGATCGAACCGACGAGTCCCGTCGGCGCGAGCAGGTAATAAAGACCGACGGCCAGGATGATGACCGGCACGATCATCGGCAGGATAAAGAGGGTCTCGACCGTGCTGCGCCAACGCGGCTTCATGCGTGACACGCCCAGCGCGGCAAGCGTCCCCAGTGTGACAGAGATTACGACGACGAGTGCGGCGATCTGAAGCGAGCGCGTTAGCGCCGCGACCCATTTGCTCGTGTTGAAGAAGCTCTCGTACCAGACGAGGCTGTAGTTCTCGGGCGGAAAGCTGAGGAAGGGCGAGGAGCCCAGGCTCATCGGAAAGACGATGACGATGGGAGCGATCAAAAAGGCGCCGATTAGCCCCGCACAAAGGATGGCGAGCCAGCCGCCAGGCGAGCGGCCGCGCGAGGTTACGGTGAAGGGCTCCCCGGCCTTTCCGCCACCGCCCTCAATCAGCCGCTCTAGCCCAAAGAAGCGCTGGAACAGGGCAAGCATTGTGATGGTCGCGACCAGCAGTACGCTGGCGAGTGCCGCGGCGAAGGGCCAGTTCAGGTCGGTGTTGATGTTGGTCGCGATCATTTGCGCGACCATGGTCTGGCCCGGGCCGCCCATCAAAGCGGGCGTCAGATAGAAGCCGATTGCGTTCATGAAGACGATCATCGCTCCCGCGACCACGCCAGGCGCCGTCAATGGCAGAATGATGCGACGAAAGATGGTGAAGGGCCCTGCGCCGAGGCCTTCGGCGGCTTGGACTGTCGAAAGTTCGAGATTGCGGAAGGCTGCATAGAGCGGCAGCACGATGAACGGCATGAGCACATGAGTCATCCCAATCAGCACGCCAGATAGATTGTAGATGAAGGCGATCGGCGTGGAAGTCAGGCCGGCGCCCATCAGGAGCTTGTTTATCACCCCATTGCTCTGAAGCAGGATGATCCAGGCCGTCGTGCGCACCAGAGCACTCGTCCAGAACGGCAACAGCACGAGCAGCATCAACAGGGCGCGCATGCGCGGCCCGACCGTCGCCATGACATAGGCGAGCGGATAGCTGGCCAGGACCGCCAGCACCGTCACGAGCCCGGCGATGCCAAGCGTCGTGGCGAGCACTGAACGATAGACCGGAACCTCGACCATTCGTCGGAAATGCGCGAGCGTGAAGCCGGCCTCGCCGAAGGCGAGCTTAAGCAGCGACAGCACCGGAACGGCGAATAGCACCGCTAGCACGATGGCGAAGGGCAAAAGCCCGAGCCAGACCGGGAAGCCTCGTCCCGCCACGGCGGGACGCCGTGCCGATGCGGATGCAAATGTCGCCATGCCGGTCACGCCACGAAGAGCTGACGCGGAAAGTTGGTCAACCGCTCGCAGCCCTCCGCCGTGATGGTGATGGTCTCGGACATGCCGAAGCCCTTCGCCAGCACATAGGTGTGGAAGGTCATGCCGGGCGCGAAGTGCCAGCTCGCGGTCGGCTCTGCCTCCAGCGGTTCTCCCCCGTTTGGCTGCAGCATCAGACCGACGGAATAGAACGTCTTGTTGGTATAGGTTTCGCGTAGACCGGCTGACAGCACGCCCTCGCGATAGATCGAATCCGGCACTGTCGCGGCAACACCAGGCTTCACGGCATCTATCGCCGCATCCTGAATTGCGATCAGCCTGGCAACGATGGCGTGCTCCTCGTCGGTGGCCGAGGCGACCTTGATCGGACGCATGAAGCGCGCATGGTAGTGGCGCACATTCGGCGTCGTCTCAAGCTGGACGATGTCGCCGGTCGCGAGCACGCGGTCGGAATAGCCACCATGCAGGTGATAAGCGCGCTCGCCGGACGACAGGACGCCTGGTCCGGGTAGGTCGCTGCCAGCGCGGATCATCGCGGCGCAGATTTCGGCCGCCATCTCGCGCTCTGTCGCGCCGGCCTTGGCCGAGGCGATGCCCGCCGCCATGCCGGCTTCGGCCGCGTTCCCGGCCGCGCGCTGATACGCGATCTCAGCGGGCGACTTGATGAAGCGCATCGCGGTGGTGAAGCGCGAGGCGTCACTCCAGATTGTCTCAGGCAGTGCGGCGCGCAAGGCATCGTAGCGCGAGACACTAAGGGTCCACGCTTGCATCTCGACGGCGAGCTTTGCCTTGGCGCCAACCGCCTCAGTGATCGCGCGTGCCGCGACCGCAATTCGGTCGTCGGAGTCCGTCCACATGACCCGCTTCGGGAACACGCAGGTCGCGTCGAGATAATATTCCTCGACATCGCGGCAGAACAGCACGGGATCGCCGTTGAGCGGGATGACGGCGAACTGAAAACTCGAATAGCCGCGCGTGAAGAAGCCGGTGAGATAGGTCACGGTCTCAGGCAGGAAGGCTACGAAGGCGTCCTGTCCTGTCCGCGCCAGCTCGGCGCGGACTTTCTCGACCCGCGCGAGATAGTCCTCGCGCGGGAACCAGGGGGTGGCGATCGACATGGTCAATCCTTCAGCATGGTGGTGTAGGCCTCGGTCACTTTTGCGCCGTTGTCGGCCCACCACTCGATGTCGAGGAACAGCGCGTTCTTCAGCCGCTCCGGGGTAGAAGGAAGGCTCTCGGCCCGCGCGGCGGGGATAGAAGCCCAGGCCTTTTCGGTGGTCGGTCCGTAGGCGACGTATTCGGAAAGGCGGGCGTTGTTCTCGGGCTTGGCGATGTAGTTCAGGAAGGCAACGGCCTCGGCCTTGTTCGGCGCGCCCTTCGGGATCATGAAGAAGCCGACCTGCGGGATCTGCTGCTCCCAGACCATGGCGATAGGCAGCTTGGACTCGATGCCCGACTGGAAGCGGCCGTTCCAGCCCAGAGCCATCACGACCTCGCCAGAGCCCAGCGCCTGGACCGGCTGCGCGCCGCTCGCCCACCAGACAGCCACGTTGGGCTTCAGCACGCGGATTTTATCAAGAGCACGCTTAAGGCCCGCCTCGGTCGAGAGCGTCTTGTAGACATCCGCCATCGGAACGCCGTCGGCGAGCAGCGCCGCTTCGATGACGGTTTCGGGCTTGTCGGGGAGGGTCCGCTTGCCCGGGAACTTTGCCGTGTCCCAGAAGTCCGCGAAGCTCTTGGGCTGCGGGCCGCCGGCCGGGAAGGCCTTGGTCGAGAAGCCAATCAGCGTAGAGAAGATCTCCGAGGCGACGCCGTAGTCGTTGCGCGCGCCGGGGATGACGTGATCCGTATTGACCATGTCGGGTGTGATCTTTTCGAACAGACCCTGGCGGACGCCGCGCATCAACCCACCGCCGCCGGCAGTGACGATGTCCCAACTCACGGATTTAGTCTCTACCATCGCCTTGATCTTGGCGGTCTCAGGCCCGGTATCCTCTTCGACCTTGATACCGCTCTCCTTGGTGAACGGCTGGATCCAGGCCTTGCGAATTGCCTCCTGATAGGCACCGCCCCACGAAGAAAACGTCATCTCCTTGGCGCTGGCGATACCCGGGGCGAACAGCGCCAATGCTGTGGCCGCTACGATGAGCCTCTTCATAACCCTCTCCTCTTTGCAGAATGTCGGTTTAGGCGGCGGTTGCGCCGCAAAGCGCGGCGAACTTGCTGAGCATGGTCTTGGCCGGCAGGGCCTCGTCGGCGGTCGCCTTGAGATCGTCGATATCGGCGCCGTCGCGTTCCATCGTGGCCCGGCTCTGCTCGAACCAAAGCTGTGCCTGCGCCTTCGTGATCTCGGGATGGCCCTGAATGCCCCAGACCTTGCGGTCCTGATAACGCCAGATCTGATTGGGACAGAGGTCGCTCGACGCCAGAATCCGCATGTCGGGGTGGTCGGCGCGCACCTCGTCGTTGTGCCAGACGAACATGTAGACCCGCTCACCGATCTCGTCGGCGATGAGGTCGCTCTTCGCTTCCGGCGATACGTCGAGCCACTTGTTGCCGACTTCGCAGAAGGACCGGCGAAACACCTGGTCGCGCCCGCAGAGCGCCGAAGCCAGGATCTGGCTGCCGAAGCAGACCCCAAGCATCGGGATGCCAAGGGCGTCGGCCTCCCGGATCAGGTCGTGCTCGCGATTGATGAATGGGATGTCCTCATAGGCACCATGAGGACTGCCGGAGAGGAAGATGCCGTCATATCCGGCCAGGGTTTGGGGGAAGTCACCGTTGAAAACCCAGCGAGCATCGACATCGAGCCCCCAGGACTCGAAGCGTTCGGGCAGCTTCGCCACAGACTCCTGCTTGGGGCCATTCTGGAGGAAAAGCATGCGTCCGCTCATAACGTCGATCCTTGGTTCTTCTGGTCTTCGCGTGGGCCCAACGCCGGTTCGCGCGCTAGCGTGCCGGCGAGCAAGTCGAGGATTCCCTGGCGGGCATTGTCGATATGAACGGTCATGGCGCGGGCCGCCGCGTCGCCGTCGCCTTGCTCCAATGCTGTGACAATCGCGAGGTGCTCACCCTTTCCCGGGTCGAAGCGACGGGGGATGCGAGATAGCCCGAACATCCGGGTGCGCTCGCGGAGATCCTTGACCAGCCGCGCCATCATCCGGTTGCCGCTGGCCTCGGCGATCGACAGATGGACCAGGTCATCGACGGTCCAATGGCGATCGTGAGAGACCTCGCGGGGATCGACCATTCCCTCGATGGCGGCGCGCAAATCGGCCAGCCGACGTGCCGTCATACGACCCGCAGCAAGCCGCGCAGTCTCGGCTTCGATGAGGCGGCGTGTCGCGAGAATCTCCATCACATCCTCGAACGACACGCTTTGTACGGTGAGTATTCGCTTATCGCGCCGCAGATAGCCTTCTCCAGCGAGGCGCCCGAGCGCCTCGCGAACCGGTGTCCTGGAGAGCCCGAGCTGCTCGGCAAGCTTACGGTCCTGGACCACTGTGCCGCCCGGCAATTCGCCGGCGAATATCATGCGGCGGATCTCCTGCATGGCGCGCGCCGCAAGCGATTCTTCGGGGAGTGTTTGTTGGGCCGGTGAGGTAATCTGCATAAGGCATACTTTTGGTATACCAAGCTTGAGTCAAGCGGACCGCTGCAAAAATGAGCGGCACCAGCGCCTACATTTCGACCAATCTCTTGAGATTGATGGCAGATCACCGGGCATCCGGGCGGTCGACCTCTGTCGCTGTCCGTGGAAGCCGATCGGACGCGGTGATTTCGGGCGCCTTCAGCGTGGGGGCGCCTCCCACCGGGAAAACGGCTTGCTCGCCCTGACGTTGCCCCAAGGTTTAACCATCCGTGAGTTCGTTTCCGGCGGTTTTAGGCCCCGTTCGGGCAGGTGAGGCGACGGGCTCTGGCGCTGGGATTTGTCAAACACGGGACCACGCGACTGGATCCCGCGCTCGCGCCGACGGCTAATATTCAGTTGGGAACACATCAACCTTACCGGCATCTACGCTTGGGACTCTGAGCACCAGACGCCCGAAGGTTTCAGATCGCTCAGGCTGCCAGCACTAACCCGACGGGTAGGGGCAGTTTCTGTCGGTGTTCAGTCTCGCCAGCCTGCGCCACCTGCCCGACCTGGAAAAGCTCGAGGACGCGGGCCTGCTGAGCAAGGACAGGCTGCTGGCTGAGGCGGTTTCGATTGGCGTTGGCGATGAGGGAGAGGGCGAGGCGGAGCTGACGACCTCCCCTTTGATGACCCGGACCGGGCGGTTGGAAGTGATCCTCCGCTCTGAGCCGAGATCGTTCGCCGTAGACGAATGCGACGCGATCACACGTAATCTGCGCGAACTCGACCGCCGACGAGGATCGATCGCCCGATTGCTGCATCAGCGTGTTCGCCCATGCGAAGATCGCGACGACCTAAGCCATGGCCCGACACCGCACCCACAACACCTGATTTCAAGCGCCAGGTGGCCAGGACTACATGGCTGGCGAGACGCTCCATAGCCTCGCTCGCCGACAGCTACCTAGCCCGGATGCGTTCCCGGTGGGCCGTGTAGAGTCCGCTCGCCGCGATCACCGCTCCTCCGAGGAAGGTCATGGCCTCGGGGACGGCCCCGAATATGGCGAAGGAGAGCAGGGCGGCGGAGGCGAGCTGCACGTACGAGAACGGGGCGATCGTCGATGCGGGGGCCTTCTTGAAGGCGAGGATGACCAGCCAGTGACCGATGGTCGAGAACAAGCCCATGGCCACGCCGATCCCGATCTCCCGCAGTGTCAAAGGGTGCCAGGAGAAGGCCACGCCCACGGACAGCACCGCAAAACCGATGAGCGCGGACCAGGCCATCGTCACCTCCGACCGCTCGGCATGCATCTTCCGCGTCACGATCGCGGCCACCGCCCAGCACATGGCGGCTCCCATCGGAAGAAGAGCCGCCAAGCTGAACCCAGCCGTGCCCGGTCGCACGACGATGAGCACGCCTGCAAAGCCGACCGCTGCCGCTGCCCAGCGGCGAAGGCCCACCTTCTCGCCGAGCAATGGGATGGACAGGGCCGTGATGAATATGGGCGATATGAAATTGATGGCGGTTGCCTCCGCAACGGGAAGCTGCGTGAGGCCCAAAATGAAGAGCATCGCGGAGCCAGCCACTGCGAGGCCACGAAGAGTCTGCATGCCGGGCGAGGCGGCCACGAGGGCGCGCCTGCCGCTCATAGCGAACGCGGTCGGCACAACCAGAATGACGAATACGAGATAGCGCAACCAGGCAACCTGCACGCCGGGAAGGTTTGCCGTCAGGAGTTTCGCCGAGACATCACCGGCGGCGAAGAACAATGTGCTCGCCAGGATGAGACCTATGGCGAGGAGGGTGTTGTCTGCGGGTAACGAGATAGCGGGGGGACGGGTAGGGGGCTTCCTTATCGAGACGTCAGAGGAATAGGCATCGCAATCGGCCGCGGTGGCAGCTGCAGACGGGGGTGACATATCGATCCGATCGGGAATTTCGATCTGGCGGCGCGCCATATCCTTGGTTCAAGCAAGACGCATGATCGTGATCAAACTATGAATTCGCGTCGCGATCGCCGAGCGAAGAAGCCCTACCCGCCATGTGAAATTTGCATGCGATGTGGTCCTCCGTCGTCGCGCCCTGCCTTCCCGATGGGTGCCCCTTACTTGCATCCGCGCGATCCCGAAGCCGAACCACGGCGATGCATGACGGGCGGGTAGCACCACATCCGCCAAGGCTGCCGGCATCCGATCAACTGAAGACCGGTGGAGGGGGCTCGGCGCTCAAAAGTAAAGGCAGCGTCCTTACGTCCGACATACCGTCGAGATTACCGAGCCTATCGACGAGATCGGACGCCTTGGCTGTCGGGAGCGTCAAGGTGAGGAGTTCCATGACCTTGGCGCGTAGCCGCGCGTCCGGAAGTGGATTGTCAGGCGAACCGAGGGTGGGTCCACATGGGCCTGATAACCCGCTCCCGAATGGCCTCTGCGCCTCTTGTTGGACGGTCGCAAACGCGCAAAGTCGGGGCAGCCATCTGCCGTGCTTACGGTTTCTTTTGAATGATTTAGGCCGATGTCTGAGAGGACGTGCGGCCGTGGCTCCGAGCGGATAATGATGTATTCGCTACTAGGGCGCGCCGAATTAATCGCCCCCATTCGGGATCGGAGGCATTTGTATGACTCCGTCGGCTGACCAATCGACCGGGTCAGCAACAGGATGATTGGCCGACTGGGTTCAGGGCATGACTTTCGCGAGAAACCGAATTCGATCGACCAAGACTGGGTAGGTTTGCGCTTCCGAACATGAAGGCGACCGGTTCAGGCCCTGACGCCCGCCGGCAGTTAACGTGCCAATGCCAGCTCGACTCAAATCACTCCCCCCAACGCATGCGGTTGAGGAACAGACTTTCGTTCGGCGTCGGGGTGAACTGCAGTGGCTTGGCGGCGCCATAGCCGACGACGGTCTGGTAAAGAGGCACGACGGGCAGTGTCGCTGCAACAATTTCATGGATCTTGCGATAGTCGGCCAATCGTGCCGCGGGGTCGAGCGTCGCGCGCGCGCGGTCGAGCAGCCCGTCGATCTCGTTGTTCTCGACGATCGTCCACCCATTGCCGGAGTGGAAGAGTTGGTACAGCGCACCGTCCGCGTCTTGGCAAGCGCAGGAGGAGCGGCTGATGGCGAGGATGGGAGAGTCGATGGGTCCGCGCTGGGTCCGTTGAAGGAAGCTCGGCGTGTCGACCAAAGTGATGGTCACCTCGAACCCGACATCGCGCAATTGCTGTTGGATCGCCTGGACGACGCGCTGATCGAAGAAGGGCGCGGTGGTCAGCGCAAACGGCACTTTGGCTGCAGCCCCGGCCTCGGCGACAAGCGCCTTGGCGCGCGCCGGGTCGTAGGTGGGGCCGGCGATGCCCTCGGCCCAGCCAAAATGTGCCGGCGTCAACATCTGCGCGATGGGCTTCTCCTGCCCGCCCAGAATGCCGTCGATGATGCCCTGTTTGTCGACAGCTCGCGCCACGGCTTCGCGAATCTTGGGGTTATCGAAGGGGGGCTGGTTCGGATTGAGGCGCAGATAGGCGAGGCGCTCGGTTAGGGCCGTCAGGGGCTTAACCCGCTGCGACATCTTGAATTGGGCGAGTTGGTCGTTGTCGAGCCCCACGGCAAGGTCGGAGCTCCCCGCCTGCAGATTGGCGACGCGTGTCGCACCATCAGGCACGGCGCGAAAGAGCACGGTCGGGAATGGGCCCTTGGTGCCCCAATAGTCGTCGTTGCGCTTCAGGGTCACGGCAACGCCGCGCTGCCAGCTTTCGAATCGATACGGACCGCTCCCGACCGGCTTGAGATTGAAGGGGTCGTTGCCGACTTTCTCGACGACCGCCTTTGGCACGATTGAGAGCTTCACGAGCTGGGCGAGCAAAGCCGGATACGGCCCGTCGGTGACAAGTTTCACCTCCGTCGTCGAGAGGGGTACGGCTGCAACGATCTTGTCGAACTGCCCCCGCTGCGGACTCCCAAAGGATGCGTCGGTGATACGCTTGATGCTGAAGGCGACATCCTCGGCGGTGAGTTTCGATCCATCATGGAAGGTCACGTCGCCACGCAGCGTGAATAGGATTTCTGTATTGGACAGGCTGCGCCAGGAGGTGGCGATCTGAGGGATGATATCGCCCTTGTCGTCGCGGGTGACGAGATTGTCGAAGATGTTGCGGTAGACGTAGTAGCTATCGGGATTCCACTGGATCTGCGGATCGAGCGTCGAGGGTTCGGCCGCCAGATCCACCACCAATCGGTCTGCACTGGCAAGCGCAGGGGTGGCGAACCCCAAGGCGGCTGCAACCAGCCATCTGCCAACCTTGAGCTTCATCACCTGGTCCTTTTGGAGCGCGTTGGGGCCTGTGCCTTTCGGATAGTCCGCCAGTTTCGCACCCCGCCGAAATGACCACAATTCTATTGTGACATGTGAAAATAGAACGTTCTCTCGCGGTCAAAATCCAATGGAGGCGTTTCTTCGCCGAGCCGTTCTACCATACTGAGGTGCATGAGCAGGGCTTTCGGCATGATCCGGCCAGGGTGAAGCAGCTGCTCAAGGAAGCTGGCTATAAGGGCGAGACCATCGTCATCACTACGAACAAGCGGAACGCCGCGAATTTCGACGTCGCCATTATTGCGCAGGCAATGCTCCAGGCTGCGGGCATCAAGGCCGAAGTCGAGGTGTTAGAGTGGGGTGCCCAGCAGGACCGTTGGCAGAACGGCAACTACCAGATCCCGGTCGGCCATGTCCGGTTTTGGGTAATATTGCAACGTCTGCAAACTTCGTTCGGCCTTAGCGTGTCTGGCGGAACAGTTGTTGTTCCGGCGCTAACATGCCCGAAAGAGCCGCCGGCTGTGGGTGGCCAAGACCTGCCGGATTTCACGTGGTCTTGGTCTCGTGATCGGAAAGCGCGCGAATCTTTTCACAATGCCTGCCTGACGAAATGGCCGGGAGCCGTCTCCACCAGCGCTTGCCTTGGCGCGGACCAGTCCAGGGCACGGATCGGGCTTGGGATCTCGTCCACCGCGAGTTCGCGGCGCAGGCTGCGCCGGGTCGGATCCGGCACCGGCACCGCCGAGAGCAACTTGCGAGTGTAGGGATGCTGCGGGTCGGTGAACACCGCTTCACGTGGGCCGAGCTCGACGATCTCACCGAGATACATCACCGCGACCCGGTGGCTGACGCGTTCGACCACGGCCATGTCATGCGAAATGAAGAGGTAGGCGAGGCCGAACTCGGCCTGCAGGTCGAGCATCAGGTTGAGCACCTGGGCCTTCACCGAGACGTCGAGCGCCGAGACCGCCTCATCCGCCACGACCAGCTTGGGCGAGAGTGCCAGCGCGCGTGCAATTGCGATGCGCTGGCGCTGGCCACCGGAGAATTCATGCGGGAAGCGCACGCCCATCTCGGGCGTCAACCCAACCCGGCGCAAGAGGTCCGCGACGCGCTCCTGCGCTTCAGTGCCCTTGGCAAGGCCATGGACCAGGATCGGCTCCGCCAGCGCGCTGCCGACGCTCTTGCGTGGGTTCAGGCTGGCGAAGGGGTCCTGGAAGATCATCTGCATGCTGCGGCGGACATCGAGCAAATCGGCCTTGCCGAGCTTGGTGACATCGCGGCCACCGAAGCGCACCGTGCCCGCCGAAGGTTCGATCAGCCGCAGGATCGAGCGCCCGGTCGTTGATTTGCCACAGCCGGATTCACCGACCAGCGCGAGCGTTTCGCCACGTTGCAAGGTGAAGGAGACGTCCTCGACCGCATGCACCCGGCCACGCAGCCGCCCGAGCACGCCGCCGCGAATGCCGAAGCGCGTCGTCAGCCCTGAGACCTCGAGCAGCGGAGCCTCATCTGCCTTGACCGTATCCGCGGCTTCGACCGGCTGGCCACGCACCTCGCCATTGTCCGGGTCGATCCGGGGAAAGCGCAACGGGAGGCCGTGCCCCAGCATGTCGCCGAGCCTGGGCACGGCGGCGAGCAACGCCTTGGTGTAGCCGTGGACGGGCGAATTGAAGACCTGAGCCGAGGGCGCGTCCTCGAGCTTGCGCCCTTTCCACATCACCACGACGCGGTCGGCAATCTCGGCGACCACGCCCATGTCATGGGTGATGAAGAGGACAGACATGCCCTCTTCATCCTGCAGCGTCTTGATCAGCTCGAGGATCTGCGCCTGGATCGTGACGTCGAGCGCTGTCGTCGGCTCGTCGGCGATCAGGAGCTTTGGCTTGCAGGCGAGCGCCGTCGCGATCATCACGCGCTGGCGCATGCCACCGGAGAGCTGGTGCGGGTAGTTGCTGAAGCGGGCCTTCGCGGAGGGAATCCGCACCCGCTCCAGCATCCGCAACGCCTCGGCCTCGGCCCCCGCCCTGTCGAGCCCGCGATGGTAGCGCAGCGCCTCGGCAATCTGGAATCCGACGGTGAGCACCGGATTCAGGCTCGTCATCGGCTCCTGGAAGATCATCGCGACATCATTGCCGCGAACCTTGCGCATCTCCTCTTCCGGCAGCGCCAGCAGGTCACGCCCCTCGAGCGCGATCCGGCCTTCGATCCGGCCGTTGGCAGCCGAGACCAGGCGCATAATCGAGAGCGCGGTGACGCTCTTGCCGGAGCCGGATTCTCCGACGATCGCAACCGTCTGGCCCGGTGCCACGTCGAAGCTCAGATCTTCGACGGCCCAGCGCCATTGCCCGCCGATGCGGAAGGCGGTCTGCAGGTTCTGGACGGAAAGGACAGGTGCGCTCATCGCTCGCCCTTCAGCTTGGGATCGATGGCGTCGCGCAGACCGTCCCCGAGGATATTGAGCGCGAAGACGATGATCAGGATGGCGAGGCTCGGGGCCAGGACCAGCCAATAGCTGTCGAGGATGTTCTCGAAGCCCTCGCGGATCATCCCGCCCCAGGTAGCAGTCGGCGGTTTGACGCCAAGCCCGATAAAGGCAAGCGACGCTTCGGTCCGGATGGCGTTGGCGAGCCAGAGCGAGGCCATCACCAGGATCTCCGGGAAAATATTGGGCAGGATATGCCTGGTCATGATCCGCGCATCGGAGAAGGCGAGCGCGCGGCCGGCCTCGATATAGTCACGCTCCTTCACCGAAATAGTCGGCGCGCGGGCGATCCGCGCGAAGGAGGGGATCGAGGTCAGCGCGATCGCGATGGTGATGTTCTCCATCGAGGGGCCGAGCATGGCGACCAGGATCAGCCCGAGGATCAGCGAGGGGAAAGCGAGCAGGATATCCATTGCCTGCATCACCACCACGTCGAACCGCCCGCCATACCAGCCAGCAAGGATGCCGATCAGCGAACCGGCAAGCATGGCGATGACGGTCGAGGCAATGCCGATCACCAGCGAGATCCGTGCGCCGTAGAGCAGGCGCGAGAGGATGTCGCGCCCGAAATAGTCGGTGCCGAGATAGTAGTTCTCATGCGGCGGCTGCAGCCGCGACAGGATGTTCTGCTCCAGCGGATCATGCGGCGCGATCAGCGGCGCCAGCAGGGCGGCCAGGATCACGGCGACGACAATGACAAGCCCGACCCAGGAGGTCTTGTTGGCGTTGAAGGCGCCGATGGTCGCCTTGAGCCAACGCAAGCGCGGCGGGGTCACCGGCGCGGCATCGTGGACTGAGGTGCTCATGACAGCTTCACCCTGGGGTCGGCGAGGGCATAGGTCAGGTCGGTCGCGATGTTCACCAACACGACGATCAGCGTGTAGATCACCATCATGCCCTGCAGCATCGTGTAGTCGCGCTGGTTCAGCGCCCCGACGATGAGCTTGCCCAGACCAGGCCGGTTGAAGACGATCTCGGTCAGCACTGAATTGCCGATCAGGATGCCGAGGTAGAGGCCGACGATCGTGATGATCGGGATCAGTGCGTTGCGCAGGGCATGGCGCCAGACGACGACCCCCCAGGGGACTCCCTTGGCACGGGCGCTGCGGACATAGTCCTCCTGCATCACTTCAAGCATCGCGGAGCGGGCGACGCGCGTGATGTAGGCGGCCATGATCAGGCCGAGATTGAGCGCCGGCAGCGCCATCGCCTGGAACCAGGCCGAGGCGGAGCCCTGCCCTGCGCTGATCACCGGGAACCAGCGCAGCATGATCGAGAAGACGATCAGCAGGATGATCGCCGAGACGAAGGGCGGGAAGGACAAGCCGAGCAGCGAGACGATTCGCGTCACATAGTCGGGCATGCGGTTGCGGTTGATCGCCGCCCAGACGCCGAGCGGCACCCCGATGACAATGCCGATCGCCATCGAAACGATCGTCAGCTCGATTGTCCAGGGCAGGACGGCGAGGATCTCCTGGATCACCGGACGGCCGGTCACGAGCGAGACGCCCCAATCCCCCCTGAGGGCGCCGGAGAGGAAGGTCCAGTATTGTTCGACGATCGGCGCGTCGAGCCCGAGCCGCGTGCGCATCGCGGCAATTGCGGTGGCATCCGCCTGATCGCCGAGGATGACCTGCGCCGGATCGCCCGGCACGATCCTAACGACGACGAAGACGAGGGAGAGCACTGCCCAGAGCGTGACGACCGCGAAGCCGAGGCGTTTGACGAGGAAGGCGCTCATGCTGCCGCCATGCCTGACACAAGGGAAGACCCGGATGCGGGAGGCTGGATTGCCTCGCGCAGAACCACATTCGTCATCCCGGCCGAAGCCCCTGGGTCCAGCGCCGAGTGCGAAGCACTCGGTGACGGTGACCCCTTGCCCCGGACCGGGACGCTCACTTGGTGAAACGCGTGGTTTCCAGGACCGGCGGGCCGAGATTGAGCGAGGCCTTGAGCTCATAGCCAAGATCGAGGCTGTCCTTGTAGGCCCAGAGCTGCATCATCTCGTTGACCGGCACCGCGCAAACCTCCGCGATGATCTTCTCCTGCGCCGTCTTCCAGAGAGCCAGCTGCTTGGTCTTGTCCGTCTCGGAGCGGGCCTGGTCGATCTCCGCATCTGCCACCTTGCAATGCGAGAAATTCGTCACGGCCGTCGGCGTCTTCACGATCGCGCGCGAGTGGAAGAACTGGGAGAGATAGACGTCTGCAACCGGGAAGCGCGCGGCCTGGAAATGTACGACCTGCGACAAGTCCTGGCGGATCTGCTGGTGGAAGGTCGCATGCTCGACCGGCTGGATCTCGAGGGTGATGCCCGCTCGCTTCAGCAGCGCCTGCACAGCCTCGGTGAAGCTCAGCATCGAGGGCAGCGTGGTATTGATCGCCTTGATCGTCACGCCGTTGGGGAACCCGGCCTCGGCCAGCAGGGCCTTCGACTTTGCGAGATCAAAGGGCAGCAGCAGAGCCTTCTCATCGGTACCGAGATAGCCGGACGGCACCACCGAGACGCTCGGCCGCGAAATGTTCTTGCCGCGGAACTGCCAGATCGCGTTGCGGTCGATGGCATGCGCGATCGCCTGCCGGACCTTGAGATTGTCGAGCGGCGGCTGGCTGGTGTTGAGGTGCAGCACCGACATCTCGGCCGGACCCATTGCCACGACCTTGACGCCAGGCAAGGCGTTCATGCGATCGACCCAGGCCTGCTCCTGCCGGCCGAGCATCATGTCGAGTTCGCCGGCTTGAAAGGCAAGATCGCGCGAGGAATCGGAGGGGATGAAACGGTAGAGGATCTCGGTCAGCTTCGGCTTGCCGCGGAAATAGTTCGGGTTGGCGACAAGCTTGGCGTATTGCTGCGGCACATATTCGGAGAACATGAACGGCCCGGTGCCGACCGGTTTCTTGGCGAAGCCGTCCTTGCCCAGCTCCTCGGCCGCCTTCTTACAGATCATGTTGCCGCCATGGTAGTTCATGACGATGCCGAGCAGGCTCGGTATCGCCTGCTTCAGCGTGATCTTCACCGTGTATTTGTCGGGGGCTTCGACCTTATCGACAGCGCCGTAATCCGACGAAAAGGCCGAGCTTTCCTTGGTCGCGGCGCGGTTCAGCGAATAGACCGCATCCTCCGAAGTGAATTCGCCATAACCATGGTGGCACTGCACCCCCTGGCGCAGCTTGAAGGTCCATTCCTTGCCGTCGGCCGAGGCGGTCCAGCTCTCCGCCAGATCGGGCTCCATGAATTCGGGCGAGAGCTCGCCCGGCTTGATGCGGACCAGGCCGTTGAACATCCATTGCAGCATCGCCTTGCCGGGCGTGCCGGAGTTCAGATGCGGGTCGAGCACGCCCGCGTCGGCGCTCTGCATGCCGACGGTCAGGACCGTCTTCTGGGCCAGCGCCGGACTTGCCATCAGCGCGCTCGCCAGCATGGCTGCAAGAATTGAACCGGTTCGTTTCATTGCTGTTCCCCTGCTTTTCTTGGATGTCGAAGATCCCGGCTTTCTCGCCGGTGATACCGAGGCAGGACGGCGATCTCGTGGGATCCTGGGCCCGTCCTGTCCCTGTCTTGGAACCTGCGCCTAGAGCGTATCCTCCAGCCTGCAATTGACCAGCAACTCCGCAATGGCGGCATTGTTGGGCAGCGCGATCACGGTGGCAATCAATCGTGCCAGATCGTCGGGCTGCGTCATCGCGCCGGGCGCAAGCGCGGTGCTTGCCGCGGTCATGTCGGTCCGCACAAAGGAGGGGCAAAGCGCGGTCGCGCGAACGCCCTTGTCCCAGGCGATGCGTCGCGCTGCATGGTTCAGCGCGATCATCGCATGCTTGGTCATGTTGTAGGCGATGTGGTCGTTCCGCACCCGCTTGCCCGACATCGAAGAGACATTGACGATGCGTCCCGCACCGCTCGCCTCCAGATGCGGCAAGGCGCAATGGATCAGGTTGAGCGGCCCTTTGCAGTTCACCGCCCAGATCGCGTCGAGCTCCGCTTCATCCGGCATGCGCAGCGTCATTGCGCTATGCATCCCGGCGTTGTTGACGAGCCCGTCGATCCGCCCGAAGCGGGCGGTGGCAGCATCGACCCAGGCGCGCTGGCTGGCCCAGTCGCGCGCATCGTAGCGGGCGATGTGGATGCGCGCGGCATCCCAGCCGGTACTCATCGCCTTGAGTGAGGTGAGATCGCGCCCGCCCAGGCTCAGGCTGTAGCCTTCCATATGGAGCAGCTCGGCGATGGCACGGCCGATCCCGCGATTGGCGCCGGAAATCAGAATCACGCGTCCATCGGGGGCAAGCATGTCGGGCGTCCTCTAGCCGTGCAGGGTCAGTTCAGCATCGCGTCTTGCGACGCCGGCAAAGCGATCTAGCCTGAACGGCGCAAGATCGAAGCGCGGCTGCCGCGCCAGGGCGAGATCGGCCAGGATCTCGCCAGTGACCGGGCCGATGCCGAACCCATGCCCGGAAAAGCCGGCGGCAATGATCAGTCCCTCGATGCCGGTATGGGCGTCGATTGCCGGCAGCGCATCGGGCGTCAGGTCGATCAGCCCGCCCCAGAGCCGCGCGATCCCGGCATTGGCCAGCGCCGGCAGCACCTGCGTCACCCGCGCGATCAGTGTCGCGATATCGCAGGCGCGCGGCGCGAGGGCATCCGCCGTCAAGGAGCGCGGCTCATGTAGCCAGTCGCCGATGCCGGTGGTGACGCGTAGGCGCCCGTCGATCTCCTGCCGGCCCGCGGCATCGGCATTGGCGACGCCGAAAACCTGCTCGAACAGGGGCGGCAGCGGCACGCTCTGCAGCACGCAAACGAGCTTCACCATCAGCGGCAATGCAAGTCCGAGCGGCTGCAGCATTTCAGGCGCGTGGATGCCGGTCGCGACGATGACGCAATCCGCCAAAACCAGCTCACCGCTCATCGTCTCGATGCCGGTGACCCTGGAGCCGGACCGTGTCACTGCGCGGACCGTCACATCCTCGCGGAAGGTAGCGCCGTGACGGGACGCCGCTGCCGCAAAGGCACGGACAGCGGGAACCGGATCGGCATGGCCGTCGCCAGGGCAGAAGGAGGCCGCGAGGATCGACGGGCCGATTGCCGGCGCGACCGTACGGATCGCCGCGTTGTCGGGCAGATAGTCGATCTCGAGACCGAGGCGCCGTTGCTGCACCACCAGTTCGCGGATGGTTTCGACTTCAGTCTCGGTCCGGGCAAGACGCAGATTTCCGCGACGGCGATAGCCCGTCGCGGCATCGAGTTCCGTGTCGAGCCCGCCCCAGCGTTCAACGGCGGCCCGGGCGAGCGGAAGTTCGGCCGGATCGCGCCCGGATTGCCGGACGCCGCCGAGGGTCCAGCCCGAGGCCATCGACGCCAGGTGGCGCGCTTCGAAGAGCGTCACGGAATGGCCGGCACGGGCGATCTCGTAAGAGGCCGCGACGCCGCTGATCCCGCCTCCGACGATAACGACATCCGGCATGGCAGCGCCTTGGCTCAGGAGAGGTCGACGCTGATCCGCTTTTCGGCTTCGCCGGGGTTGCGGCGCTTATAGGCGGTGATCTCGAACTCGACCTTCAGTTCGGGCTGGCCGGGCGGCGTACAGGTCGTGGTGTTGGCCGGATCGATCCCCCTGAACTTGCGGCTGACCACGTCGTTGACCTGCTCCATGTCGGCGATATCAGGCACGAACACCTTGATCGCGACCACGTCCTTCAGGGAGGCGTCGACCGCCGCAAGCGCACCCTCGATATTGCTGAAGGCTTGCTCAGCCTGGCCGCGGGCATCGCTTGCGATGGCGCGGGTCTTGTAATTCCGCCCCGCCGTATTGGAGACGAAAATCATGTCGCCGGCGACCACCACCCGCGAATAACTGTTCAGCTCCTCGTATTTGCTCCCGGATTTGACTTTGATGATCTCACTCACGGGGCTTCTCCCTTAAGGCACAGCTCGGTCAATCGCCTCGCCGGCTCAAGGCAGGCAAGATTGGTATATACCATCGAAGCGATACGAAGCTGTCAAGGACGTCGCGAGAGGCGGAATGTGTGGTGCGAGGCGAGCGCGGGGCCCTTGCGCTCGGCCGGCCTCGCCCGCCGTCTTCGAGGAGAGCGGAGCACTAATCTTGCTCCAACGCCGTTGGTTGCCGAAGCAATCATTCTCGCCGAGCGGCTTTCTGTGAGCGAACACCATCCCCCCGCCTCCATCCACCGGCGTAGCATCGCCAGAAACAGGCCGGACACGATGCCTCATCCGTAAGCCAAATCATGATTTGACAGACTGGTATACACCAATCCATGCTGCCCCGAAGGCCGATAATAAGGGGATCTCCGATGACGATGATTTCGCGCCGTGCCCTTCTCGCCGCTGGTGCGAGCCTGCCACTGCTCAAAGGCTCCGCCTTCTCGCAAGCATCACCAAAGAAGATCCTGCGCTTCGGGCTGTCGAGCTTTCCGCCGAGCCTGCAGCCCTGGGTCCACACCGGCACCGCCGCGCTGACGGTCAAGTTGCTCATCTTCCGCGGTCTCACCGGTTTCGACGAAAAGGGCGAGGTCAGGCCGGAATTGGCGGAATCCTGGACGCAGGACGGCGAGACCGGTTGGATCTTCAAGCTCAGGCCGGCGAGCTTCCACAACGGCAAGCCGGTCACGGCAGAAGATGTGAAATGGACGCTCGAACAGATCGCCCTGCCGAACTCCACAGCGTTTCTGAAATCCGAATTCGGCGGCATCGAGAAGATCGAGACGCCCGATCCGCGCACCGTCCGCATCGTGATGAAGCAGCCTACGGTGACCTTGCCGATCTGGCTCGCGAGCCCCCATGCGCCGATCATCGCAAAGGACTCGATCGAGGGGCGCGGGCTTGGGATCGGGGCCGGCCCGTTCATGATCAAGGATCAGGAACGGGGGGTCTCGATCGAGGTCGCGGCCTTCGACAAATACTACAAGCCCGGCCTTCCCAAGCTTGCGGGCATCAAGCTCACCGCCTATGCCGACGAGAATCTTCGGGTGGCGGGGCTGCAGGCCGGCGATATCGACCTGATCGAATATGTGCCCTGGCAACATATGGCTTCGATCGAGAAGGATCCACGCCTCAAGCTCGACGCCGCCAATGGCCCCTTCATGGGGCTGAACTTCAACGGCACGACCGGGCCCTTCAAGGATGCGCGGCTGCGTCAGGCCGTGGGTTTCGCGATCCGCCGCGAGGAGATCGTCCAGGCCGCCTTCTACGGGCGTGGCACGCCGCTGCAGGGAATCCCGATTCCGGATACGAGCCCTTACTACGATACCGGCCGCGCGACGTTCTGGAGCTATGATCCCGACCGGGCGAAAAAACTGATGGCGGAAGCGGGCGTGCCGAAAGGCTTCCCCTGCACGCTGCTCTCGACCGCGCAATACGGCATGCACAAATCGACGGCCGAGGTGGTGCAGGCCCAGCTCGGCGAAATCGGTATCGACGTGAAGCTCAACCTGCCGGACTGGGCACAGCGTGTCGATCTCGGCGGCAAGGGGCGCTACGAATTCTGCGTCCAGGGTACGACCGCCGACAATAATGACCCCGACGGGCTCGCCCCGCTGCTCGACGGCGAATTGCCGGCCAATATCTCGCGCAGCTTCGGCCTGCCGACACCGGAGATTCACGCGCTCTTTGCCAAGGGCCGCGCCGAGTTCGATATCGCCAAGCGCAAAGCGATCTATGCCGAACTCGAAAGGCTTGCGCTGGAGCAGGCGCCGCTGGTCGGCCTGGCCTGGCGCTCGCAGGGCTATGGCATGGTGAAGGGTGTCACCGGCTTCAAGGGCCTGCCCGGCGGCACGAACTTCTTCTCGGCCTATGCAATGGAAGAGACGGCACTAGGCTAAGCGGCGGCACGGCTACGTATTGCCCAATCGAGCTCGGTCATTCCGGGAAGCGCCGGACGCGATATGACGGGCTCACGCCACGCGCGTGGGGCGCGCCAGCCGGGCGAAACGCTCGAGCCGGAAGGGTTTGGTGTCGATCATCGGCGTCGCCCCCCTGATGAGGTCGGCGACGAGCCGCCCCGCACCGGGGCCGATGCCGAAACCATGGCCGGAGAAGCCGCTGGCGATGAAGAAGCCGGGCAGGCGCGGCACTTCGCCGATCACCGGGACGGCATCGGGCGTCGCATCGATGAAGCCGCCCCAGGCCTGCGCGACCTTCATTCCCCCAAAGGCCGGAAACGCCTTGATCAGGTTGGCTTTCGCCTCGTCCAGGATCGCCGTCGAGGGGGTCGGATCAAGCACGCGCATGCGCTCGAAAGGCGTCACTTCGTCGAGCCCCCAGCGTCGCGGCGTCCGCGCTTCGTCCAGGAAGCGCCGGCTCAGGCGCAATCGAAGTTCCTGCCGCTGCTTCACCAGCGAGGGCAGGAAATCGGCAAAAAGGCGGAAGGAGTCCGGCACGATCTCGGCTGTGCTGGCGCCACGATGGGCGACGGTGTAGCCGCCGTCCTGGCGCTTGCGGAAGGCGAAATCCGAGGCGCCGACGGCATAGGGCGGAGGACCGTCCAGCGGTTGGGTGCGCAGCACCGAACCGAGCACCTTGAGCTGCGGAAAATCGATACCGAGATTGCCGAGGAAGAGCCGCGACCACGCGCCGCCGGCCAGCACGACCTGTGAGCAGGCGATCGTGCCGCGCTCCGTCACCACAGCACTGACCCGGCCGGCCTTGGTCTCGATGCCGCGCACCGCACACCGTGTCAGGACGGTGCCACCATGCCGGCGCAGCGCACGCGCCATGGCAGGCACAGCTTTCTGCGGCTCGGCCCGCGCATCGCTCGGCGTGAACAGGGCACCGGTAAAGGCGCGCTTGCAGCCGGGCAGAACGCTCTCGATCTCGCGCGAACTGAGGAGCCGGGAGTCAAGCTGATATTGCCTGGCATGATCGAGCCAGGCCTCATGCTGGGCGAGTGCAGCGGGCGTATCGGCGACATAGGCGATGCCTGAGCGGGTGAAGCCGGTATCGCCGCCGACGAGCTTGTCCATCTCCGACCAGAGCCGCATGCTTTCCAGCCCGAGCGGGATCTCGCCGGGGTCGCGGCCCATGATCCGGACCCAGCCCCAATTTCGGCCGGACTGCTCATGGCCGACCTCGCCCTTTTCGCAGACCGTGACGGAAATCCCGTCCCTGGCCAGGAAGAGCGCGGTCATGATCCCGATAATGCCGCCACCAATGATGACGACATCGCTCCTCGCAGGGAGAGCCGCGTCCGGGTCGACGGTTTCGATGGTGATGCCCATCAGGCCTGCTCCGCGCTCGAAGAGGACAGACCGGCCTCCGGCCGGGGACGGGAGGCGGGCAGCGGCATGGTCAGTCCTGTGAGGCGGGCGTTGAGCTGCGGAAGACGACGTGATGCGGATGGTTGACCGATTTCATGTATTCGATCGGCTTGCCTTCACCGTCGCGGGCGATCAGCCGCAACACGAGCGTGGGCGAGCCGGGTTTGAGCTGCAGAAGCCGGGCTTCGAGATCGGTTGCAATGCCAACGCCGATCTCGCGGTCGCGGGCGCTGGCCTCGACGCCATAGCGCTCTCGCAGCAGCTCATAGAGCGATTGCCCACCAATGAGGTCTTCCGCGAGCAGCCCGGCGAAGCGCGAGGCCGGCAGATGGCTGGTCTCGATGCAGAAGGGCTCGTCGTTCACGCTGCGCAGCCGGCGGAACATGACCAACTCGGCGCCGACCGGGATGTCGAGCCGGCGAGCGATGCTCTCGGTCGCCTTCTCTTCTCCGAAATGCAGCAGCTTGCTGCCCGGGTTGCCGCCAGCGTTCCGGATGATCCGGGTGATGCCGAGCGTCGATTGCACGTCGATCGGGCGCGTCACCTGAACCAGGGGAACGCGCGTCCCACTGGTGCCGTTGCGCTCCAGCACATTGCGGTCGACCAGCTTGTCGATCGCTTTGCGCACGGTCATGCGGTTGATGCCGAGCGTGTCGGCCAGCGCGCGCTCGGACGGCACCCGGTCGCCGGGGCCGTAATCCGGTCCGCTGATGAGGTCGAGCAGGTAGTCTTGAACCTCGACATAGATCGGCTTGGCCCGTTTCACGGGTTCGCGCATGGCTGGTGTCTCTCGGGCCTCTCCCGTTCCCGCATATAGCGAGGATTGCGCCGGCTCCACATCCCCGGAGGCACTGAAACACGAGAATCCATTGTCGGCGAGGTGGCCATAAGTCAGTTGGACTATGCTTGACACGAATTGGTATAGGTGATTGGTGTATACCAATTCCTTGAACCTCGCAATTCTCCGCTTACGGAATCGGTTCCTCCCATGTCCATCGCCTTTGACCGCACCCGCGTTCATGAGGGCTTCGCCCAGACTCGTGCCGCCGTGCCCGAGGCGTACGCGCTCGGTCGCCGCCTCGCCCCGCAGATCGACCGGATCTACCTTGTCGCCTGCGGTTCGGCGAACCGCGCCATGCTCGGCATCAAGTACTGGCTCGAGCACTATTCCCCTGGAATCGAGGTGCGACGCTACTTCCCGGCCGAGTTCATGGCGATCAATCCGCCGCGCCTCGACGAGCGCACGCTGGTTCTGCTCGCCTCCAAGTCCGGCACGACACCCGAGACCGTCGCGGCCGCGGCAACCCTGATGGGCAAGCCCTGCAAGGTCGTGGCCTTCAGCCAATATGCCGACAAGCCGCTCGCTGCCGCGGCCCCCGAGAGCTTCGTGGTGGGCGATACCAGCGAATCCTTCGCCGCCATGTTCATGCTGATGCAGGCGCTGGTCGGCGGCATCATGAGCGCGAAGGAAGGTTGGCCGCTCGGCGACAAGCTCGTTGCCTCGCTGGACGCGCTCCCAGCCGCCATCTGCGATGCGGCCGAGCAGAACGAGGAGCGGGCCGCAGCCGATGCCCGTCTCTATGCCAAGGATCGCAACTTCTACCATGTCGCTTCGGGGCCGGGCTTCACCACGGCCTATGTCTTCGGCGTCTGCATCCTCATGGAGATGCTCTGGCTGCACAGCTATCCGATCGAGGCGGCGGAGTTCTTCCACGGCCCGTTCGAGATCATCGATCGCCAGACACCGCTGATCCTGATCAGCGGAGAGGACCCGAGCCGGCCACTGATGGAGCGTGTCACCAGCTTCTGCGACACCTATGCCGAACGCGTCATGAAATATGATTCCCGCGATTTCGCGATGGCGGGTGTCGCGCCGGAAATCCGCCCCATCGTCGCGCCCTATATCCTGCAGTCGGCGTTGAAGCGGATGGCGGCGCATCTCTCGGTGCTACACAACCAGCCGCTCTCGACCCGCCGCTATATGTGGAAGGTCGCCTACTGATCAGGCGCATGGGAAATCGGCCAGGGACACGTCCATGACCTGCAGGCTGCTCGGACTCGGCGATAACACGGTCGACACCTATGTCGATCGCGCGCTGCAGTTTCCGGGTGGCAATGCTGTCAATGTCGCCGTGCTGGCGCACCGTCTCGGCGCCGAGACGGGTTACATGGGTTGCCTGGGCTCCGACGAAGCCGGGACACTGATCGTCAACGCCTTGCGCGAGGAGGGGGTCGACACGGGCCGCTGCCGGGTGCTCCCCGGCGACAATGCCCGGGCCTTCATTGGCCATGACGGCAATGACCGCCATTTCCTGCGATCGCAACGCGGTGTCCGCGGAGAATGGGGCGGTTTCCTTCCTGAGGATCTCACCTATATCGCCGGCTTCGACCTGGTGCATTCGAGCATCTACAGCGAACTGGATGCCGATCTCGCGGCGCTGCGCCCCTCGATACGCCGTTTCTCCTATGATTTCTCCGAGCGCTGGACTGAGGCCAATCTGGCCGCCACGCTCCCCCATCTCGACATCGCCTTCCTCTCCTTCCCCTCAGGTTCCGACGCGGAATGCAGCGACCTCGCCCGTCGCTGCTTCGAGACCGGTCCGGGTCTCGTGGTGGTGACGCGCGGCGAGCGCGGCTCGCTCGCGCTGGCAGGTGGGGTATTCCATCGCCATGGGATCACCCCTGCCCAAATCGTCGATACGCTGGGCGCGGGAGATGGTTTCATCGCCGCATTCCTTCTGGCGGTGCTGGAGGGGAGAGAGGTTCCGGACGCCCTGGCTGCGGGCGCGGCCCACGCGGCGGCGATCTGCGCTTATCAGGGTGGTTTTGGCCATGGCACGCCATGGTCCGCGGCTGCGGAGATCGCAGCCTGTTGATGGAGAGGGTTTGAGCTCATGGCCTGGCGTATCGGGATCGACTCCGGCGGCACCTTCACCGATGTCTGCCTCTTCGATGATGCGAGTGGCCAGGTTGCCGTCTGGAAGGTTCCCTCGACCCCGGACGATCCCTCCCGCGCCATTGCACGCGGTACCCAGGAGGGGACGGAGCGCGTCGGCGCCAAGCCCGCAGATGTCGCCTATTTCGGCCACGGCACGACGGTGGGCACCAACGCCCTAATCCAGCACCGCGGCGTCAGGACCGGGCTGATCACGACCGATGGATTCCGCGATCTGATCGAGATCGGCCGGCAAAAGCGGCCGGATCTCTATGATCTTCAGGTCGACAAGGCGGCGCCGCTGGTCACCCGCGACCTGCGCTTCGGCGTCGCGGAACGGCTGCGCCATGACGGTTCCGTCGAGACGCCGCTCGACGAGGAGGGCGTGCGCCAGGCCGCGCGGGAGCTGAAAGCGGCCGGCGTCAAGGCCGTCGCCATTGGCTTCCTCTACGGGTTCGTCAGGCCCGAGCATGAGGAAACGGCAAGGCGCATCGTCGCAGAGGAATTTCCGGAGGCCTTCATTTGCGCCTCGCATGAGGTCGCGCCCGAGTTCCGGGAGTATGAGCGCATCTCGACTGCGGTAGTGAACGCCTATCTCGGCCCGGTGATGCAGGGCTACATCCGGCGTCTTGCCGAGCGGCTCAAGGAACTCGGCGTCACCACCACGCCGCATCTGACACAGTCCAATGGCGGCGTCATCGGGTTCGACATGGCGGCGCGCCTGCCGGTGCGCACCGTGCTCTCGGGCCCCTCGACCGGCGTGGTTGCCGCGCAGGCGATCGGCCGCATGACCGGCATCGAGAACCTGATCACCTTCGACATGGGCGGCACCTCGTCCGATGTCGCGCTGCTTCGTGGCGGCGAGGCCAAGCTCGCCAGCGAAGCCAATGTCCATGGCTACCCGATCAAGGCGCCCATGCTCGACATCCACACCGTCGGCGCCGGCGGCGGCTCGATTGCGGCGATCGACTCCGGCGGCCTGCTCAAGGTGGGCCCGCGCAGTGCCGGCGCCGACCCCGGGCCGGTCTGCTATGCCCGCGGCTCGACCGAACCGGCGGTCACCGACGCCAATGTCGTGCTCCAGACGCTGAACCCGACCCATCTGCTCGGTGGCCGCATGCCGATCGACCAGGCGCTCTCCAAACAGGCGATCGGCCGGCTTGCGGAACAGCTCGGCCTCGACCTTATGGCGACGGCGCAGGGCATTATCTCCGTGGTGACCGCCAATATGGCCAAGGCGATCCGCGTCATCTCCGTGCAGCGCGGGCATGATCCGCGCGACTACGCGCTTGTCGCCTTCGGCGGCGCGGGGCCGCTCCATGCCGCGCGGCTGGCGCGCGAGCTGGAGATGAAGCGCATCGTCGTGCCGCGCAATCCCGGAATCGGCTGTGCACTCGGCCTGCTTCTGACCGACCTGCGCGCCAATTTCGCCACCACCCGGCTCGCGACGCTGGGGGATGGGCTCGTCCCCGACATGGCCGAGATTTTCGCAGGCCTTGAAGCCCAGGCCGAGCACTGGTTTGCCGAGGAGAATGTCGCGCCTGCCGATCGCGAGCTGAAGCGCACGGCCGATCTTCGCTATCACGGCCAGAACTACGAGCTCGCCATCGACGTCCCGGACGGGCCGATCACGCCTACAACCATCAGGGCTTTGGCGGAGGGCTTTGCCGAAGCCCACAAGCGCCTTTACGGATTCGTGGCCGAAGGCGAACCGGTCCAGCTTGTGACCTACCGCGTCGAGGCTATCGGTTTCGTGCTCAAGGCCGAGTTTCGGCCCGAGCCCGACGCCGGCCCGGATGCTTCCGCGGCCATCATGGGGCGTCGGGAGGTCTGGTTTCCGGAAACCGGAGGCTTCGTCGATTGTGCGCTCTACGACCGCGAAAAGCTCAAATCGGGTAATCTGATCGAGGGCCCGGCGATCATCGAGCAGATGGATGCGACCACGGTGCTGCTGCCCGGCATGACCGCCCGTGTCGAACCCTATCTCAACCTGATCCTGGAGACGCCGTGATGAACGCGCCTACACCCGTCACCGTTGATCCGATCACCGTCGAGGTCATTGGCAGCGCCTTCGCCTCCATCACCGAGGAAATGGGCGAGGCGCTGGTCAAGGCGAGCTACTCGACCAATATCAAGGAACGCCGCGACTGCTCGACTGCGCTCTTCGATATTGAAGGCAACACGCTGTGCCAGGCCGAGCATATCCCGATGCATCTCGGCTCCTTCATCGGCATCATCCCGCATATCCTGAAGCGCCATGCCGTCTCGGAGATGAAGCCGGGCGATGTCTTCATCGGCAACGACGCCTATGAGGGCGGGGGCACCCACCTTCCCGACATCGTGCTGGCCGAGCCGGTCTTCCACGACGGCAAGATGGTCGCCTGGGCCGTCAACACGGCGCATCATTCCGATTTCGCCGATCGCGGCCACGCCCATATCTATCAGGAAGGCCTGCGCATCCCGCCGATCCGCCTCTATGACGGCGGCACCCTGATGAAGGATGTGCAGGAGCTGATCCTGCTCAACTGCCAGGTTCCGCGCGAGCGACTCTCGGACCTGCGCGCCCAGATGGCTGCGAACCGCCTTGGCGTTGAGCGCGTCAGGGCGCTCTGCGACAAATATGGCCGCACCACCGTGCTCGCGGCCGGCAAGGCACTGCAGGACTATGCGGAGCGCAAGATGCGCGCCGGCATCGCCTCGATTCCAGATGGCGTCTATCGGTTCAGCGACCGCTTCGACAATCCCGAGCTCGATGACGAGATGGAATTCTCGGTCGCGATCACGGTCGCTGGCGAGGAGATGACGCTCGCCTTCGACAGCCCGCCACAGGCTCGCGCGGGTTTCAACATGGTCTATACCGCGCTGCTCTCGACCGTCTATTACGCCGTCAAGACAGTGGCCGACCCGACCATCCCGCCCAATGCCGGCCTCGCACGACCACTCACCGTTGCAGCGAAGGAAGGCACGGTGCTGAACTGCCTGCATCCGGCGGCGGTGAACGGGCGCATCGCACCCTGCCAACGGGTCGTCGACCTGATCCATGGGGCGCTCGCCCAGGCGGTGCCCGATCGTGTCATCGCGGCCTGCTCCGGGGCCGTGGCATCGGCGACCTTCATGGGGGCGATGCCGGATAGCGGTGATCTCTGGGTTTATCTTGAGACGATAGGAGGCGGTTCCGGCGCACGCGCCGGCAAGGACGGTCTCGACGGCGTGCATGTCCACATGACCAATACCTCGAACCTGCCGGTCGAGGCGCTCGAGGTCGAGTACCCCCTGACGCTGCTGCGCTATGAACTGGTCGATGGCTCGGGCGGGCGCGGCCGCCAGCGTGGTGGCATGGGCCTTCGCCGCGTCTACCGGGCCGAGGCTCCCTGCCGGCTCAACGTGGATAATTCGCGCCTAAAGTCGCGACCCTGGGGCATCGCCGGCGGCGAGCCAGGACAGGGCGGCTCCTTCTCCTTCAGCGAGGGTGTCGCGCCTTTCACAAGGGGCGATGGTGCACTCGAACCCGGACAGATCGTCGAGATCATCACGCCGGGTGCCGGCGGCTACGGTCCGCCGGCGGAGCGCGATCCGGAGGCGCAGGCGCGCGACCTTGCCGAAGGGCGCCTGGCGCAGCAGTAACGGGCGGAGATCTCCCGGAGCTGGTGCCCGTATTGCGCCGATTCCGCCCGAGAACGTTGCGCCAAAGATGCGCGAGGCTCGTCCGCGGGCGAGCGGCCCGCCCTACCCGCAAGAGCACGCCAGAGCATCGCCGGCAATGGCGGGAGCGAGTGCCTCGCCTCGCGCCGGCTGAACATGCGTTTGGTGAGATGATCAGTGGACCGCCCCTATCGAGAGGTCGACGCCCATGGGCGCTCCCGTAATTGGCGCAGGTGGTCGGTCGCGACTGTGCGATCGATCTGATCATTGCCGACATCAGCGAGGAGCTGCGCGGCCGCCCCTATGACCTGGTCGCTGTCGCCGGGGGGCTGGCCGCACCGGACGCGCGGCGCCTTTGCCCCGGCGATCCGGGCGGTGTCGGGAGCGCCGCAAGCGGCCGCCAGCCTGTCGCAGACCGAGATGCTGTTTCTGTCCGGGATCGCCTATCTGCAGCCGATCACCCGCAGCGAGCTCGGTAAAGTCTTTGGCAAGGAGACGAGTCGCGACAGCGTTGCGGCGCTTAAAACGCGCCGGCGTGATCACGGCCGGACCGCGCAGGCCGGAGCCGGGGGCGCCCTATACCTATGTCACGACCGACAGATTCCTGTCGGCGTTCGGTCTCGCCAGCCTGCGCGACCTGCCGGATCTCGAAAAGCTCGAGGATGCCGGCCTGCTGACCAAGGACACGCTCCTGGCTGAGGAGATCCCGACGAGCGGCGCCGACGACGGGAGGGCACGCGGAACGCGACGGCGTCGCCAATGATCGGGGCGCGACGGGCGGAATTGAGCCAGCATGATGAGCCGAGCCAGCGAAGAGGCCTTTCATCGATGAGTTCAACCAGGCGCGCGGGCTCGGCCGATGGGTCTTTCAATGAGATGAAGAAGTGGATCGAGCAGCCCGCGCCTCAACCAACCAGATGGGTGAGCCGACATGAAGAAGGGCGGCTGTCATGAGACCTGCCACCCTTCCATTTTTGAGATCTGTCCCGCCGATCGGCAGGCTCTCCTCACGGAGGCATGTATGTGAGGGGGAGCCAGAGCCGCCTATCGAAATCAAATGGTTTTGTGCTTTGGATGCTGATGCTCGCGGCTCCGGGGTGCGCCGGGTTGATCAGCAAGTTGAAGCTGTTTGGCACCACAAAGGATGGAACCTTAAGGATCGGGGTTTCCATTGAGGCGAGCCAGCGGTCACCGACAGTTGCCGGTGCTTCAATTGGGTCCAAAATCTCTTTGATTACAGCTGAGCCTGACTCGATTTCCATGAGGACGTAATCGTCTGGGATCAGGTCAGGCTCGAGGTCGAGATGTACTCTTACCTCAAGAACCGCGAGCGCCGGATTTTCGGCCGTATACAGCAGGGGGCGTCCGGGAGTGTTCCACCGTCCGCCGTAGATCCGAGCCCCCTCGCCGTTCAAATCGGCAAACGGTAAACGGCAAACACGCCAGACTTTCATATCAGGCGGCGATGCCGTGGCCGATGCGGCCGAGCAGCGCCTCGACCTGGTCTGCTCCCTCCGAGGTGTCGAGGAGGTCGATGGGCTTTTCGCCGCTGAGTGCGGTTGTTGGTCGGCGCAGCCACTTGGCTGCCTTCTGCTGAGATCCGAACGTTTCCTCAGCTTCGGCAAGGACGCGCGCAGCCCGGATCAGGCGGTCAGATTGTTCGGATGTCAGGGTGCCAATCTTGCGCCGGTGGCTGAGCGTTTTGCGAGGAATGACAACCAGGTCAATTTCGGCGAGGGACATGCGGCCGCTGCTGATGACGTACTCCACAGTCTGGACCGGGAAGCCTCGCCGAACTGCGCTAATGAGATCGCGGCTGCTATTGATGGGGGCGCCGATTAGGTCGCGCCCACCAACGACTTCGAGTGCGGTAACTGTGGTCATGGCCGATCTCCCTGGCGATATGCCTTAGATATAGGGGCATATCGCCATAGCTACAAGTGGCACGGTCGCCAAGCCGCCGGATCAGGGTCGCGCCCTCGGCGTTCTCGTCGATGCCCAGCATCGCCTTCCCCTCGCGGCCCGGTTCGGCTCGGGCGACCCAAGACGATGAGGCCACCCAGGCAGAGCACGGGCCCGGTACAAGCCAGCTTTCTCAGGAACGCGCCGCCGCCCGCGCGCCGTGGTCTCGCCCTCCCGATCCTCGAAGGTGCGGCGAAAATCCAGCTCCTGCGCGTCCGTCGCCAGCGCGTCGACAACCGGCTCGCGCCAGCAACATCCGTTCGCCACCTGTGGTCAGCTCCATGCATGTCACGCTGGAGATCCTGCGCGCAAACGCGCTTCATGGCCGGGGAGGGGGCCGCCCGTTGATCCTCGAACGCCGGGAACAGGCGCTGATCGGTCGACGGGCGGAGCGGACAAGGCACTGCTGACCAGCGCCCGCGGGTCAGCCCGTTTGCACACAACCTTGGTCGCAACCGACCGCCGTTTCACGGGCAATCAATGTCCGCTCCCGGGCGAGGGCCCAACGTCCCTAACTGGCGCAACAGCGCCAACGCGACTAGGTTCATGGGATCATTGGCGCTAAAGCACTGCCGCCACGGCGCGCCGGGTCGCGTCGACGATCTGGTCGACCTCCTGCCTTGTGAGGCATAGCGGTGGTGCGAAGCCCAGGATATCGCCTTGCGGCATGGCGCGGGCGATGACGCCCTGTTCCAGCAGGGCGGCGGCAATGCGCGGGCCGACCTTTTCAGAGGTAGCGAAGAAGACGCGGTCATCCCTGTCGCGGACGAACTCGACCGCCGCCAACAGGCCCTCGCCGCGGACCTCGCCGACATGGCGATGGCCGCCAACGGCATCCTGCAGCGTCGCATTGAAATAGGCGCCGACTTCGCCGGCATTGCGCACGAGATCGAGTTCGTCGACCAGTTCGAGATTGGCGACGCCCGCAGCAGCGCAAAGCGGGTGCGAGGAATAGGTCCAGCCATGGCCGATCGGGCCGTATTCATCCGAGCCCTGCTCCAGCACCCGCCAGAGCTTCTCCGAGACGATGACGCCCGAGAGCGGCGCATAGGCCGAGGTCAGCCCTTTGGCGATGGTGATGAGGTCGGGCTCGATGCCGTAATGGTCCGAGCCGAACATGCTGCCCAGTCGCCCGAAGCCGGTGACGACCTCGTCCGCGATCAGTAGGACATCGTGCTTCTTCAGCACCGCCTGGATCTTCGCCCAGTAGCCGGCGGGCGGCGGCACGATGCCACCCGTGCCGAGCACCGGCTCGCCGATGAAGGCGGCAATCGTCTCCGGTCCCTCGGCCTGGATCAGCTCCTCGAGCTTGTCGGCGCAATGCTGCGAGAACTGCTCCTCGCTGAGGCTGCGGTCCTCGCGGCGGTAGTAATACGGCGCTTCGGTGTGGAGGATCGGGGCCCTGGGCAGGTCGAAGAGAGTGTGGAAGGCGGCAAGGCCGGTGAGGCTGCCGGTCATCACGCCCGAGCCGTGATAGCCGCGCCAGCGCGATATGATCTTCTTCTTCTCCGGCCGCTTCAGGACGTTGTTGTAGTACCAAACCAGCTTGAGGTTGGTCTCGTTGGCGTCCGAGCCAGACAGCCCGAAGAAGACGCGGCTCATGCCCCTGGGCGCGCGCTCCACCACCATCTTGGCCAGCTTGATCGAGGGCTCGGAGCCGTGGCCGACATACGCGTGGTAATAGGGCAGCTTCGCCGCCTGCTCGGCGATCGCATCGGTGATCGACTTTCGGCCATAACCGACATTGACACAGTAGAGGCCGGCGAATGCGTCGAGGCTCGTTTTGCCCTCGCGGTCGACGATATAGACGCCCTCGCCACCGGCGATGATGCGGTTCGGGGTCTCACCACGGGCATGCTGGCCCATATGGGTCGAGGGATGGAAGACGTGGTCGCGGTCCCAGGCGTCCAGTTCGTTGCTGGTGCGGGCGTGATGGTCGAGCATCGCAGGAATCCTTCGTGGAAACGGCAAACGGCGGCTCAGTTCAGATCGAGGCAGACATATTTGAGGTCGGTGAAGGCCTCGAGGCCGTGGCGCGAGCCCTCGCGACCAAGACCGGATTGCTTCATCCCGCCGAAGGGGATCGGCGCGCCGGTGATCTTGACCCGGTTGACCGCCACCATGCCGTATTCGAGCGCCCTGGCCATGCGTGCGGCCCGCGCGCCGTCACGCGTCACGAGATAGGCGACGAGGCCGTATTCGGTGTCGTTGGCACGGGCGATGACCTCGTCCTCGCTGCCGAACGAGGCGATGGCCGCCACTGGGGCAAAGGTCTCCTCGCGCATGATCAGCGCCTCGTCGGGCACGTCGGCGAGGGCGGTCGGCGCCAAGAAGAGCGGGCCCGGCATGGCGCGCTCCGGCGTCAGCCGCCGCGCACCGCGCGCCAAAGCGTCGGCGATCTGGGCTTCGGCTTTGCGTTTGGCAGCCGCGTGCATCAACGGGCCGATCTCGACCTCGCGCTCCAGGCCGGACCCGACCCGCAGCGCCGAGACCTTGTCGGCGAAGGCAGCGCAGAAGCGCTCATAGAGACCACGCTGCACATAGATCCGGTTGGCGGCGAGGCAGTCCTGGCCGGACGTCGCGAACTTGGCATCGATGGCGATCGCAACAGCCCGGTCGAGATCGGCATCGTCGAAGACGATCAGCGGCGCATGGCCGCCGAGCTCCATGACCACGCGCTTGACGGTTGCCGCAGCGTTGCGGGCGACGATCCGGCCGATCTCGGTCGAGCCGGTGAAGCTGACGGCACGCACGCGAGCATCGGCGCAATAGGTTTCTGCGATCGGCGCGGCGTCGCCGGTAACGATGTTGAAGACGCCAGCCGGCAGCCCGGCGCGGTCGGCGACCTCCGCCAGTGCCAGTGCCGACAGTGGCGTGTGCGACGAGGGATGAGCGACGACGGTGCAGCCGGCGGCGAGGGCTGCCGCGGCCTTGCGCGTCAGCATGGCGGACGGGAAGTTCCACGGGGTGAGCAAGGCTGCAACACCAACCGGCTCGCGCGACAGCGACATCTGCGCACCCGGCAAATGGCTGGTCACGCTCTCGACATTCACGCGCAGCGCTTCCTCCGCGTAATAGGTGATGAAGTCGGCGGCGTAGGCGATCTCGCCGCGCGCTTCCGCCAGCGGCTTGCCCTGTTCAAGCGTCATCAGAAGCGCGAGATCCTCGGCTGCCGCAAACATCTCGGCATGCCAGCGCCGCAGCAGTGCTGCGCGCGCCTGCGGCAGCAGCGCTTTCCAGGTCGGGAAGGCAGCATGCGCCGCCTCGATAGCCTGCGTCGCTTCAGCCGCTCCGAGCGCTGCGACCTGCGCGACGAGGGCGCCCGTCGCGGGGTCGCTCACCGGGAAGGTCTTGCCGTCGCGAGCAGCGGTCCAGCGCCCGTCGATATAGGCGAGCTGCCGTAGCAGGCGGCGATCGGCGAGGCGCGACAGTCCGGGATGCTCGGCAGGCTTGGCGATTGCAGTTTCCCGCCTTGCCGTGCTCGTCATTGCGTTCATGACCATCCTCCCTCAGTTGACGACGAGGTTAGGTGAAGGACTGGCGAGACTGTCTTCGAAGTCTCGGTTTCGCGCCGAGAAAGTCTCGGAAGTTCAGGCCGGCGCCGATAGAGTGTCGGCGCCGGCTCAGCCCAGCACCGAGGCCAAGAATTCGCGTGTGCGAGGCTGCTCGGGCGCGCTGAAGATGCGCTCCGGCTCCCCCTGTTCGCAGATGCGCCCCTTGTCGAAGAAGCAGACCCTATCGGAGACCTCGCGCGCGAAGCGCATTTCGTGGGTGACCAGCAGCATGGTGAGGTCGTGTTCGCTGGCGAGGCCGCGGATGACGGAGAGAACCTCGCCGACGAGTTGCGGGTCGAGTGCCGAGGTCGGCTCGTCGAAGAGCAGCACACGGGGACGCATGGCCAGCGCGCGGGCAATGGCGACGCGCTGCTGCTGGCCGCCGGAGAGCTGTGCGGGATAATGGTCCTTCTTGTCGGCGAGCCCGACCATGGCGAGCAGGTCGACGGCCCGGCATTCGGCCTCGCCGCGCGGCAGGCCGAGCACGCGCACTGGCGCTTCGACGACGTTGCGAAGAACGGTCATATGCGGGAACAGGTTGAAGCTCTGGAAGACCATACCGACATGACTGCGGATCTGGCGCAGATGCCCGTCCGACGCCTTGAATGGTCCGCCGGCTTTCGGCTCGTGATAGGGCATGCCTGCAAGCGTCAGCCGGCCCTCCTGGAACGGCTCCAGCGTCATCAGGATGCGCAGCACCGTCGATTTGCCCGAGCCCGACGGGCCGATCAGCGTGACCTTCTCCCCACGGGCGACGCTGAAGTTGAAGTCGTCGAGCACGGTCAAGGCTCCGAAGCGCTTGGTGACGCCGGCGAACTCGATGATGGGCGCCTGAGAGGTCTCGGTCATCGCAGCGGGATCCCTGCTTTCGGCAGCGCCTTGTGCAGCCGGTGCAGGCCGGCCGAGCAGATCAGCGTGAGGAGGAGGAAGATCAGGCCGACCAGGGTCAGCGGCACCAGATATTCGAAGGTGCGCTCGCCGATCATGTTGGCGAGCCCCATCATCTCAAGCACGGTGACGACGGAGAGCACCGGCGTCTCCTTGATCATCGCGACGAGATAGTTGCCCATCGCCGGCAAGATGCGCGGCACGATCTGCGGCACGACGATGTCGCGATAGGTCTGCATCCGGGAGAGGTTCAACGCGGTCGCCGCCTCCCATTGCCCGCGCGGCACGGCCTCGATACCGCCGCGGTAGACCTCGGAGGTATAGGCCGAATACTGCAGCCCGAGCGCGATCGCCCCGGTCAGGAAGGCCGGCAGCGTGACGCCATAGTCCGGGAGCACGTAGTAGAGGAAGAAGAGTTGCACCAAGAGCGGCGTGTCGCGCAGGAACTCGACGACGATGGCCGTCGTCCAGGACACGGCCGCAAAACGGCTGCGGCGCAGCAGCGCGAAGACAAGGCCGAGCACCAGCGCGATCGCAAAGCCTGCAGCAGCCGCCTGCAGCGTCACCGTCAGCCCGATCAGGATAATCGGCAGGATCGAGGACGCGTAGGTCAGTGGCGTCGTCGTATCCCATTCGAAGCCGTACATCATGCCATCAGCCTCACGAATGGGCCGCGCGCGGGAAGGCGGCGCCGCGCCGGACCAGCCGTTCGATCAGCCGCATGATCAACATCAGCACCAGCGACATCGCGAAGTAGCCGACGAGCGTCAGGCTGTAGACGCCGGCGCTATCGAGGGTGAGGTTGCGGATCGATTGCGCCCGGAAGGTCAGGTCAGCGATCGAGATCAGCGACACCAGCGAGGATAGTTTCAGGGTCTCGATGGCGAGATTGCCGAAGGCCGGCATCATCTCGACCAGCCCCTGCGGCAAGGTGATGTGAAGAAGCGTCTGGGTGCGGCCGAAATTCAGCGCCCGCGCCGCTTCGTGCTGCTGGACGGAGACCGATTGAAGCGCGCCGCGGACGATCTCGGAGCCATAGGCGCCGACGTGTAGCGAGAGCACGAGGATACCGGTGGCGACCGGCTCAAAGCTTATCCCTAAGAGCGGCAGGGCGTAGTAGAACCAGAACAGCTGGACGAACAGCGAGGTGCCGCGGAAGAGCTCGGTGTAGCAAAGGGCAATCGTCGCCAGCACGCGCCCGCCCTCGACGCGGGCGATGCCGGCCGCAAAGGCGGCGACAGCGCCGATCGCGATCGCCGACAAGGTGATCCCGGCAGTGACGAGGGCACCGCGCGACAATGCGGGCAGATAGGACAGCCACTCCATCCAGTAGGCTCCGCGAAAGCGTTTAAGAGGTGTGGAGCTCCACCCGCCATCGGGGCGGGCGGAACGATGTCAGCTAGCCTTACTTGCCGGCGCAGAGGTCCTCGACCTTGCGCTCCGCCGCTGCCTTGATGCTGGCTTCCGACAGCCCGTAAGTGCCGAGGATCTTCTTGTAATCGTCAGTCTTGCGGAACTCGACCAAGGCGGCGTTGAAGGCGTCGCGCAGCTCCTTGTCTTCGGACCGGAATGCGAAGCCGCCGAAATTGCGGACCGGCTTGCCGTTGACCACAGGGTCGCTGAAGGGCGCGACCTGCTCGACATTGGCCTGGCCCTTGGCGAGCGAGGCGACGGTGAGTTCGGTCGCGGCATAGGCGTCGGCGCGGCTCTGTACGGTGGCGAGCGCGTCGGCATTGGCGGTGATGAAGATCACCTGGCTGTCCTTGACGCCGACGGCGCGCAGGAAGTCGATATTGTTCGCCCCGGACACGACCGCGACCTTCAGCGACGGATCCTTGGCGATATCGGCATAGGTCGTCAGTTTCTTCGGGTTGCCCTTCTTCACCAGCAAACCCTCGCCATAGGAGGAGTTCGGCTCGGTGAAGGAGACCTGCTTGCACCGCTCCGGCGAGATGTTCTGCTCGGCGGCGACGAAATCGAAGCGCTTGGCCTTGAGGCCGGGGATCAGAGTGCCGAACGGCGTGACGGACCAGTTGGCCTCCGCGACACCGAGCTTCTTCAGCACGGCATTGGCGACGTCGGGGCCGATACCGGCCGAGGTACCGTCATCCTTCATGTAGGAATAGGGCAGCTCGTTGGCGGTCGCGACGCGGATATAGCCCTGGTCCTTGACGTCCTTGAGGCTGGTGGCGCCAGCCGCGGACAGGGCGATGGCGAGAGCCATGGCGGAGATTCCGGCAATCTTCAGAAACGGCATCTGCATTCTCCTCTGGTTGATGTTTCTCCGCATGCCGATTGCTTCGGCTTCTCTGGCGTCTTCGCGCCGGCGGCTTGGCTTGGGCCGGTCGCCCGGCCGAACGGGTCAGGGTGCCTCCCGCAGCGCGGCGAGGACGCAAAGGCAGTCGCCCGCCTTGATCAGCCCGGGGATGTGACGGGCGGCGAGGATGCCATCCATGGCAGCCTGGTACTCGGCCGGGGCGAGCCCGGTTTTTCCAACGGGATGAACCCGGGCGATCACTTCGCCGGCCCGCACGGCTTCGCCGAGATCGTGCTGGAAGACGATCAGCCCGTCATCCTGCGCGAAGGTGAAGCAGTCGTCGGAGGGCATGTCGAGCCAGCGGGTCGGCGCAGTCTCGGGCGCTCCTGCGAGGATGCCGGCATGCCTGAGCAGGTTCCCGGCACCGCGCCGAGCGATGCCGATGCTGCGGGCAGTTGCCGTCCCGGCGCCGCCGAGCTCGGTCGTAACGAAGACCTTGCCCATCTCCTCGACCGTGGTGTCAAGCATGCCGACGGCGTCGATCTCCAGCATCTTCATCGAGTACGGCGCGGAGAAGGCGGCAACCGCCGCAAAGCAGCGCGCCTCCTGCGCCTTGTCCGGCAGCTCATGAGCCGCCGCATAGGGCAGGAAGTCGAGCGTCTTTCCGCCCGAATGGAAGTCGAGCACGATATCGGCGAGCGGCACGAGATGGCGCGTGACATAGTCGGCGATCTTCTCGGTGACACTGCCGTCCGGGCGGCCCGGAAAACTGCGGTTGAGATTGCCCTTGTCGATCGGCGAGGTCCGCGTCCCCGCGCGGAAGGCGGGGTAGTTCAGCGCCGGCAGGATGATGACCCGGCCCGAAATTGTCGCCGGGTCGAGCGTGCACGCCAGCTCGAACAGTGCCGCCGGGCCCTCATATTCGTCGCCATGGTTCGCGCCGGTCAAAAGCGCGGTCGGCCCCTCCCCGCTCGCAACGACGCAGATCGGGATCATCACCGAGCCCCAGGCGCTGTCATCGCGGCTATACGGCAGACGCAGATGGCCGTGCTGAACGCCCTTCGCCGATAGGTCGATCGTAGGCGTCACTGGCGAGGGACGGGGCGAGGCGATCGACATGCCCTTACCCCTTGACGAAGAGCTGGCGTGGCACGTTCGACAGGCACTCGACGCCGGTCTGCGTGATCGCGATGCTCTCCGTGATCTCGAGCCCCATGTCCTCGAGCCAGAGGCCGGTCATGAAGTGGAAGGTCATGCCGGGCTTGAGCTCGGTCCGGTCGCCGGGCCTGAGGCTCATGGTGCGCTCGCCCCAATCGGGTGGATAGGACAGACCGATCGGGTAGCCGGTGCGGTTGTCCTTGATGATGCCGTACCGCTTCAGCACCGCGAAGAATGCGTTGGCGATGTCCTCGCAGGTGTTGCCGGGTTTCGCTATGGCGAGGCCGGCTTCCATGCCTTCGAGCGTCGCTTTCTCGGCGTCGAGGAAAGCCTGTGTCGGCTTGCCCAGGAAGACGGTGCGCGACAGTGGGCAGTGGTAACGCTTATGGGCGCCGGCGATCTCGAAGAAAGTGCCTTCGCCTGATCGCATCGGCTTGTCGTCCCAAGTCAGGTGCGGAGCTGAGGCGTCGGCGCCCGAAGGCAGCAGCGGCACGATCGCCGGATAGTCGCCGCCGAACTCGGCCGTGCCGCGGATGCCGGCATCGTAGATCTCGGCGACGAGGTCGCATTTGCGCATGCCGGGCTCGACGACCTCGACGATGCGCTGGTGCATCAGCTCGACGATGCGGCCGGCCTTGCGCATGTAGTCGAGCTCAGTATTGCTCTTGACCGCGCGCTGCCAGTTCACCAGCCCGCCGGCATCCTTGAAACGGGCATTCGGCAGGTGCGTCCGCAGCGAGGCGAACGCCGCCGCCGAGAAGTAGTAATTGTCCATCTCGACCGCGATAGGAAGCCTGTCCCAGCCGCGCTCGGCAATGATCTGCGCGAGCAGATCCATCGGGTGGCGCTCGGTCGATTGAACGTAGTGGTCGGGATAGCCGATGATGTTGTCGTGGGCGAGATAGGCGGTGCGCTTCGCGCCATTCGCGTCCTGCTTGCGGCCATACCAGATTGGCTCGCCCGTCGGCGGCACGAGCACGCATTGGTGGACGTAGAACGACCAGCCGTCATAGCCGGTGAGCCAATGCATGTTGGACGGGTCGGTGACAATCATCAGCTCGACGCCAGCCCGCTCCATGGCGGCGCGGGCCTTGGCGAGGCGCTCGGCATATTCCTCGCGGGTGAAATTCAGGGTCACGGTCACGCGGCGTCTCCCGCTTCGGCTCTGGTGTCGATGGTCTGCCCGGCGCCGACATCGCGGGCGCGGGCGGCGGCAAGATTGGCGATCGCGGTGTCCTGCACGCCCGTGCCGGTTAGGTCCGCGAAGGTGATCTCGTCGGTACGCGACCGGCCGGGACGCTTGCCGGCTATGACCTCGCCGAGCTCGGCGAAGCTCTGGTCGCTCGTAGCCAGACCGGCGCGGATCGCAGATGCGAGCTCGCCGAGGCGCCGAGTCTGGCTGAGGCGATCGGCAACATAGGTCGCGCGGGCGAAGATGACCGGATCGATCTCGTTCTTGTGCTCGCTGTCGGAGCCCATCGCGGTGATATGCTGGCCGGGCTCGAGCCAGTCCGCCAGCAGGATCGGCTGTGGCGCCGGCGTCGTGGTGACGATGACATCGGCACCGCGCGCGACGGCCTGAGGATCAGCCACGGCGGTGACGGAAAAGCCGAGCTTCCGGGAGAGGTCCGTCGCGGCCTCACCGGCTTTGCACGGATCACGTGCCCAGATCCGCGCCTCGCGGATCGGCCGCACCAGCGCCAGCGCTTCGAGCTGGAACCGCGCCTGCATTCCGGCACCGAAGATCGCGGCGACCGCAGCATCGGGCCGAGCAAGATGACGCGCCGCGACGGCTCCGGCGGCGGCCGTCCTCACATCGGTGAGATAGCCATTGTCCAGAAGCAGCGCCTCGACGAGGCCGGTGCGGGCGCTGAACAGGATCATCAGCCCATTGAGGCTGGGCAGGCCGAGCTTGGGATTGTCGAAGAAACCGGGGCTGACCTTTATCGCGAAACCGTCGAGGCCCGGCACATAGGCCGTCTTCACGTCAACCTCGCCGCGATAGTCGGGAATGTCGAGCCGCAGGATCGGCGGCATGGCGACGGGCTCGGTGGCGAGCGCTGCGAAGGCTTCCTCGACACAAGCGACCGCGCTCGCATCGAGCCTGACGACGCGGCGCAATTCCGCCTCGGTGAGGACGAGCATACGGCTCATGCGGTGGCTCCCGAGACGATGCGCCGGTGCGCGGCTTCATCGATGTTGCGGCCGGAGACGATGAGCGCCGCCGGGCCTGGCGGGCTGACCTTGCCGGCGAGCAGGGCGGCGATGCCGACCGCCCCGGCCCCCTCGACAACCTCGCCCTCCTCGCGTGCGGCGTGACGGATGCCGGCTGCGATCTCCGCTTCGCTCAGCAGCACGACCTCGTCGATGAGATCGCGGCACAGGGCGAAGGTGACCCGATTGGCGAGGCCGATGCCGCCGCCGAGTGAATCCGCCAGCGTTTCCTCCTCGGCCATCTCGACCGGCCGGCCCGCCACGATCGCCGCGGCCATGGCGGCGCCGCGCTCCATCGAGATGCCGACGATCCTGACGGAAGGCCGCAGCGCCTTGACTGCCACCGCGACGCCGGCCGCGAGCCCGCCGCCCGAGAGCGGGACCAGTGCGCAGGCGAGCGAGGGCAGATCCTCGATCAGTTCGAGCCCGATCGTGCCCTGGCCGGCAACGACGTCAGGATCGTCGAAGGGCGGGATCGGGGTGAACCCGTGCTCGGCGACCAGACGCTCGACTTCGACCTGCGCATCGTCCTGAGAATGGCCGATAATGCGGATCTCGGCGCCGAGCGAGCGGATCGCCTCGACCTTGTTCGTCGGCACCAGCGTCGACATGCAGATCGTGGCGGCAACGCCGAGCTCCCGGGCAGCGTAGGCAACCGCGCGGCCATGATTGCCGGTGGACGCGGTCACGAGCCCGCGCCGGCGCTGATCTTCGTCCAAAGCCAGCACCGCGTTCATCGCGCCGCGAAGCTTGAAGGCGCCGATCGGCTGGCGGGTTTCGAGCTTTAGATGGACGGGCTGGCCGCACAGTCGGCTCAGGAAGGCCGAGGCGACGAGCGGCGTGCGCGCCACCCGGCCGGCGATACGCGCCGCTGCGGCTTCGATGTCGGGCAAGGCCAGGGAGGCCGACGGAGCGGCCGGCCGATCTGCTTCGGCAGTGGCAAGATGCGGTTTGATCACCTTCATTTCCCTCTCGCTTGTCATGCTGCGAGGGAGAAAATTTCATGTCAATTATTATATTGTAATGATTCAATCATAACGGGAGCAGCCCGCACGCGGCAATGACGCGAAGAAGACCGTGCCGTTTGCGGCCGCAGCTCTCAGCCGATCGCGCCGATATCGAAGACCGGCGGAAGCTGCTCGAAAGTCTGGCGTACACTCGTCAGCGTCCGGGTCAGCAGCTCATGGCTCATCCGCCCACCAAGGCAGATGCGGATGCCGCCGCCATGGCCGACGCCGGCCACGAAGGGATCGGACGGCGTCACCGCCACGCGCCGGTCGGCGAGCGAGCGCACCAGGCTGTCTTCGGTCCAATGCGTGGGCACCTTGAGCCAGGCGCAGAGCGAGAGCGGATGGCTCGAGGCGACGTGGCTCCCGAGTGTCTCCGTCACGATGTGCTGGCGCGCCTTGGCCTCCTCGCGCTGGACGGCGAGCAGCCTTTCCGCCGTACCGTCCTCGACCCAGCGCGTCGCGATCTCGGCTGGCAGATAGGTGCCGCTCCAGCTCGTCACGCGCAGGATCGAGGCAGCGCGGATCGAGTATTGCGGCGGCACGACCAGATAGCCGACGCGCAGGCCGGTCAGCACCGTCTTGGTGAAGCTGGTGAGGAAAAAACCGAGATCCGGCAGCATCGCTGTGATCGACGGGAGCGGCTCGGGTATGAGCGGCTTGTAGACCTCGTCCTCGACGACGAAGACGCCGTGGCGCTGCGCGATCTCGGCAATGGCGCGGCGGCGCTCGGGGCCAGCGACATGGCTCGTCGGATTGTTCAGCGTCGGGATGAGGACCAGCGCACGCACACCGCCAGCACGGCACGCTGCCTCGACCGCATCGGGGCGAACGCCTTCCTCATCGGTCGGCAGGCCCCTGAGGCTGAAACCGAGAACATTGGCGAGGCCGATGACTCCATGATCGGTCAGGTTCTCGGTCAGCACGAGGTCGCCGGCGCGGACCACGCAGGCGAGAGCCAGGAAGAGCGCGTGCGCGGCACCGTTCGTGATCAGGATGCGCTCGGCTGATGTCTCCACGCCGAGCGGCCCGAGCCAAAGCCGCGCCGCTTCGCGATGGCGGTCGAGGCCCGCGATCGGCCGGCACGGCCGCATGAAGGCGCTGGTGTCGCCCTCGGCCAACGCGGCCAGCACCTGGCGCGAGGCCGCCTCATGCGCATCGAGATATACCCCGCGCACGATCGAGAGGTCGACGATCTGCGTCGGGCTGCGGTCGAGCATCAGCCGCCCTGCCTGCTCGGTGACACGGCTCTTCACGAAGGTCCCGCGCCCGACCTCGCCGCTGAGATAGCCGAGTCGCTCGGCCTCCTTGTAGCTGAGGCTGACGGTCTGGACGGAGATGCCGAGCTCGCGGGCGAGGTCGCGATGGGTTGGCATCCGGTCCATCGGCTTCAGAACGCCGGCGCTTATGTCGCCGATGATGCGCTCGGTCAGCGCGGCATGCTTGGTCGCGCCCCTCTGCTTCGTCAGGACCGGGTGCCATTCGACGGCCTTCTCCACAACCGGAGAAAGCCTGTTGCCGGAAGGCCGCGCGGCTTGACGGAACATGGGATTGTCTCGTTCTTAGGAGTCAGAATTCATGACATTATGCACGTGCGGTCACCGAAGATGAAGCTCGATCCCATCGATCTCAAGATCGTCGCAGCCCTGCAGCGTGACGGCCGCATGACCAAGCTCAAACTCGCCGAAACGGTCGCGCTGTCGCCGGCGGCCTGCTGGGAGCGGTTGCGCCGGATGGAAGAGGCCGGCGTGATCAAGGGCTATACCGCCATCGTCGATCTCGGGGTGGCGGCGCCGCGCACCACGGTGATCGTCGAGATCAGCCTGAAGAGCCATCAGCAGGCGGATTTCCGTCGCTTCGAGGAGGCGGTGGCGAGGGAACCGGCGATCGTCGCTTGCGATGCCACCGGCGGAGGCATCGACTACATCATGCGCGTGGTCGTGCCAGACATTGACAGCTATCAGCGCCTGATCGACAGGCTGCTCGACCCCGCGATCGGGATCGAGCGATACTACACCTTTGTCGTGACCAAGAGCATCCCGCTCGTCGAAGCGCATTCACGTGCATAGCAGCACGGCCAAGGATCCAACGAATATCCGCTTCCGTCAGAAGCGACAAATAGTCACTTCTCTTTCCCTTTGGCTTCAGTTCGCAAATCAAATGGCGCATAAATATTCCGGGCGATCTCTCAATGACCGGAATTAGCGCGATCCGGACCAATGCATTGGTACAGGCGAAGTTCAGCCTGGAGCCGGAGATTGATCCCTGCGGTATTTTACCCGACACACGCGTAGCTAAATCAACGAAGCTGCGATCGATCCTCGAGCGCTCCCCTCGATCTTGGCTTTGTTGGCAGATCAAATGCCAGACGACGAAGGACTCATATCCCGGTTCTCCATCAGCAAAAACCCTCTGGCAGCAGGCAGTGCCGAGGTGTCCGCGCCAACTTGCTCGCGCACGACAGGCATGAGCACAGCTGCATCCTCTCTCATCCCTAAAATACGCAGATCATCCGATCCTGAGCCGAGCTACACGGTGCTACATAGCAATCGTTGCGGCGTCAGTGCTCGATCACATGGATGCGGGTGGGGGCCCATTCTATGTCGCATTCATCGCCCCGACGCAGGTCCGGCATTTCCATGCTGGGGACCCGGATCCGCAGTTCCTGGCCGGCCTTGCGCCCGAGGACAAGGACGCTATCGCCATAGTTCACTATCTCCGCGATGGTGATTGAATTTCGCAACGGCGATAGTTCCGCACGTTCGGAGCTGAGCCGGATTGTTTCAGGGCGGACGAGTATGCTGACGTCTTTGCCAGGCGGAACGTGCTCGGCGCTGGTCGCGATCGGGCCGATGCCGGCAACATCGACGAGGCCACTTTCGCGTGTCTTACCCGAGAGTAGATTGCTATCCCCGACGAAGGAGGCGACGAAGCGCGTCTTCGGCGTGAAGTAAACCTCGCTCGGCGTCCCGATCTGCTCAATGCGACCCCGGTTGAACACAGCGATGCGGTCCGACATGGCCATTGCCTCGGTCTGATCGTGGGTCACGTAGACCATCGTGACGCCAAGCTCGCGGTGGATGCGCTTCAACTCCATCTGCATTTGTTCCCGCAAAGTCTTGTCAAGCGCTCCCAGGGGCTCGTCGAGCAGAACGAGGTCAGGCTGGAAGACGAGGGCGCGCGCTAATGCAACGCGCTGCTGCTGGCCGCCGGAAAGCTCGGCCGGGGCCCGGCCAGCATATTCGGCGAGGCCGACCATCGCGAGCGCGGCCGTAACCTTGGCTTGCGCCGGCACCTTGGCGACGCCACGCATGCGCAAGGGAAAGCCGACATTCTGCGCCGCGTTCATATGAGGAAACAGAGCGTAATTCTGGAATACCATCCCGATATTGCGGTCGTAGGGCTCGACTGCATCGATCTGGCGCCCGGCGATGCTGATCTCGCCTCGCGTCGGACGCGCAAATCCCGCGATCATCATCAGCGTTGTCGTCTTGCCGGAACCGGAGGGGCCAAGGAAGGAGATGAACTCACCAGGTGCGACATCGAGGTCGATGGCCTCGACCGCATTTTGCCCTGGCAGATAGCTCTTGGTCACCGATTTCAGCGACAGCGAACGGGCGGTTTCCATCGGAAGGCTCCAGCGTCTCAGGAGTGCGCAGGCCGTTGCTTACGCACGAGCCGGGCGGCGAACTGCGCACCGAGCGCGGCCAGAACGGCAGCCAGCAGCAGCGAGGATGCGGCGGAAATGGCGGGGTCGGCTTCCATCTGGAAGCTGTTGAACATCTGGCGAGGCAAGGTCGCGCTGTCGCGACCGGAGATGAAGATCGCGATCACTGCCTCGTCGAAGGAATGGATGAAGGCAAACAGCGCAGCCACGAAGAAGGCCGGGCGCAAGATCGGAAACGTCACCAACCGGAAGGTCGTCAGCGGCCGGGCGCCCAGATTCGCCGCGGCGTTCTCAAGCCGGCGATCGAAATTGACCAGCGCCGAGGTCAAGGTCAACACCACGACCGGGATCGACAGACAGGCATGGGCGAGGATCACGCCGGTCATGCTCTGGACCAGCCCGAGCGAACCGAAATAGCTATAATAGCCCAGTGCCATTACGATATGCGGCACAATCAACGGCATCATCACGATGAGCCGGAACAGCGCCCGGAGGCGAAACCGATAGCGCACTAGCGCGAAGGAAGCGGGAGCGCCGAGCAGCATCGCCAAGACCATGGTGCCGAGCCCGATCAGGAAGCTATTCAAGACCGGACCGGTCCAGTTGGGATCGGAAAAGAAGTGCCGATAGTAGCCGAGCCAGTAGCCAGGCGGCGGAAACTCAAGTGATGGCGCGGTGCTGAAGGACATAGGCACGACGATGAACATCGGCCCGGCTAGCAGGATCGCGACGGCCACCGCGATGATCACCGTGGAGCGCGACATCTCACCTCCACATCTTTTCGATGCCGAACAGGCGATCATAGACCACGAAGAGCGCCACCGCCGCGGCGAGCAGGACCATCGAGGTTGCTGAAGCCGCGCCGAATTCGAGAAGCTGCTCGATTTGCTGGCCGATGCGGCCGGCGATCATCTTGTCCTGCGGGCTGCCAATCAGCGTCGGCGTTACATAGAAGCCGAGGCAGGTAATGAAGACGAGCGTCGCACCATTGAGGACGCCGGGCAGGCTTTGCGGCAGATAAACCGTCAGGAATGCCTTGAGCGGCCGGGCGCCGAGGCTGGCTGCCGCACGCATATACACCTCGTCGATGCGCTTCATGACGGCATACAGCGCCAGGACCATGAACGGTACCAACATATGAGCCATGGCGAAGGTCGCAGCAAAAGTGGTGAAGAGCAGACGCGGCGGCGGGGTGACGCCAAGCGCGACCAGGAGTCCGACAACAGGCCCGCGCGCACCCAGGATCACCATCCAGGCATAGGTTCGCACAAGAAAACTCGTCCAGAAGCTCAGCGCCACGATGCCAAGTAGGAAGGAGCCGACTGCGCCACCCTTTCGGGCCGCGACGTAAGCCACGGGATAAGCGAAGACGAGGCTGGTGATCGTGACGATCAGTGCCGTTTGGAAGGTGCGCATCAGGACGTTGAGATCGTATTTCGAGGCGAAGAACTCAGCGTAGTTGTCGAAGCCGACCGTCGGTTCGCTCACGCTCATCCAGACGACGAGGCCCAGCGGTGCGAGGAAGAACACTGCCAGGAACAGGGTCGCCGGCGCATAGAGCAGGAAGGGCGGCCGGAACAGGGCTTTGCCCCATCCAGCCGCGCTCCAGGCGCGGCCTTGCGCAGGGGGGGATAGGGTCAAGTCGAGAGCCATTGTTCGAAGCGCTTGGCCATTGTGTCGAGCTGAGGCAGTAGCTTCTCGGCATCGAGGATGACGGATTTCGGCAGGTTCTCGGGGGAGGTCGGCATATGGCTGATGACCTCGGGCGACAGGTATTTGAACGAAGCGGGGTTCATCGGGCCGTAATTGTTCTTCTGCGCGAACTGCGCGAGCCGCTCTGGCCCCACGGCAAACTCGATGAAACGCCAAGCGTTCTTCGCCCTCGGAGAGCCGCGCGCTACCACCCAGGTCGCGACATCGATCACGGCCTGGTCGAAGACGAGTTCGATTGGCTGCTTCTGGTCGACCATCGTCTGCGCGCTGGTGTTCCACATCCCGATCAATTCGACCTCGCCATCGCGCAGCAATTGTTGGGATTGCGGGCTCTGGCTCCACCAGACGCGGACATCCTTCTTGATCCTGTCGAGCGACTTGAAGGCGCGGTCGAGATCATAGGGAAACAGTTTCGCAGGCTCGACGCCATCAGCCATTAATGCGAAGGCAAGCACGCGTGCGGGATAGTTCTGCAGGCTGCGCGAACCCGGAAATTTGGTCGTGTCCCAGAAATCCGCCCAGTTCCTCGGGCCGCCATTGGATATTTTATCGCGGCGGTAGGCGATGATGTTGGCGAAGGCATGGGAGTTGATGCCGTTCAGTGTCACCGCGCCGGGCCAGAGCGACGACGCCGGAATTTTGCTCTCGTCATAGGTGTCGATCAGCTTGGCGTGATTGGCGCGGCCGAGTTCAGCGACGCCGAGCGTCGTCACGTCGAATTCATAGATACCAGTCCGCGTTTGCGCCGCCAGCTTGGCGAAGGAGACCGGCGCGATCGTGCGGATCTCGATTCCGGTCTCCGCCGTGAACGGGTTGAAGAGTATCGCGCGCGCTGCTTCTTCCCAGGGACCGCCCCAGGTGTTGATATAGAGGGTGTCGGCGGCGCGGGCTTTCCGGATGAAGGGCATCGCGACGATGCCGCTCCCAAGCATCGATAGCAGGGCGCGGCGCGTGGTCCGCGGTGGAGTCAGTACGGTCCTAGCCATGGTGCTGTCCTCTCAACCGATCGTTGCGCGATAGAGGCGAAGCCAGTTGCCGGAGGTGATCTTCTCGACTTCGGCTGCGTGGAAACCGACCCGCGCCAGCGCCGGTCCGACATCGGACAGGCCGCTGATCCTTTTGAGCCAGGCCGGCTTCTCACTGGGGCCGGGCTTGGCCGCCGAGGCGGCGCCGTACTGCACAGAGCGGGTCCAGCGGCCCGAGCGCATCCAGTCGAGGTAGACCTGATTGGAATGGTGGCTAAAGTCGGTGCCGAGGCCGACATGGTCGATACCGGCAATCTCGACGGTCTGCGCCACCATCTGGGCCCAGGCATCGACGCTGTCGCAGGCCGGCTCCGGCGTTATGTTGCGATAGGCTGCGCAGCCGATGACGCCGCCCTTTTCAGCGAGTGCCTTGATGATTGCATCCGTCTTGTTGCGCTTGTGCGGGAAGACGGAGGCCGGGTTGGCATGGGTGATCGAGACCGGCTTCTGCGACCATTCGATCGTATCGAGCGTGGTCCGGTCGCCGACATGTGAGAGATCAATCAGCATGCCGCACTGGTTCATCTCCCGGACAACCTCACGGCCAAAGCGTGCAAGGCCAGGATCGACCCTCTCGTAGCAGCTAGAGCCGAGCTCGTTCTGGTTGTTGTAGGTCAGCTGCAAGACCTTGACGCCGAGATCGGCGAAGAGCTCGACATAACGGATCCGGCCATCGAGCAGATTGGTGTTCTGGTAACCCAGCAACATCGCGACCTTGCCATCGCGCTCGGCCGCGAGAATGTCGTCCGTCTTCCGCACGATCGTCATCAGATCAGCATTGGCGCGCTCGAGATCGCGCCATTTCGCGACAGAATCAAAGGACTCGATCGCGCCCTCCCAAAAGCCGAGCGTCGGTGTGACGCAACTGAACCCGCCGGCCTTGAGATCTTCGAATACGCCGCGGTCAAAGAAACCACATTGCAAACCGTCTATCAGCATCGGGGCGCGCCTTTACGAAGCGGAGGAAACAGGATTGGGCTGAAGCCGGGACGGATCGGCGGTCAGCATCGATAGATCGGTCTCGTCCTCGTCATTGCGACCAACGACGCGTCCGTCTGCCTCTACCCGCACGGTGCCAGCATGTCGGCGGCTCTCGAAGGAATCGGGCATCAGGGCATCATGCGATGCCTTGTAGAGCGGCCACCAACTCGACGCCGCAGCGGAGAGGCCGTCATGGCGAACCATGTCGATGGCACGGCGCTTCGCCGCGGGGCGGTCCATCAACGACACTTGGGCACCGTTGCCCTTCGGCTCGACGATAGCCGCGAGGCCGAAACGCTCAGCAAGCCCCGATACGACGCGCAATTCGGGGGGCTCTGTGAGATTGAGCGCCAAAACCTCCCCCCGGCCGGTCAACCGAAAGCGCTCGACAGCCAAGTCAAGCAGCGTCTCGGCCACCATCCAGGCATGCTGGCCGCCGCAGTCTATCGTCAATTCGCCGTCAGTGCTGACATCGGCGAGCGGGGCAACGCCGCTCGCACGCACGTGCTCTATCTGCTGTGCGATGCCAGACAGACCTGGCCCCGGCAGCACGGCGGAATAGAATGCGCAATCGCGCACGGAGGGTAATAGCCCAGCGGGCGTGCCGGCGGCCTGAACCAGTCGCTCCAGAATGAGCCGGAGTTCGCGCACGGACAGGATCAGCGTTTCGGATAGCATCATGCCTGAGGCTCCGCGGGATAGAACCAATGGGAAGCGGCGCTCCCCGAGGCGAGATCTTCGGGGGTCGGGGCGCCGTGGAAGATCACGCCGCGCAGATTGCGGTTCAGGAAGTCGCGGGCCTTGTCGATACCGTGGATGCCGACGTTCAAGAGCCGGGTGATATGCGCCGGAACGAAGTCCTCGCCCATGATGTCGGCATGCGGCGAATGATAGGGCAGTCCAGCAAGCGCCTGGATGCGGATCACGATCTGCCGGTGCAATGGGTGCGCCATGAGGAAGCGCGCGACGCTGAGGCGGGGATCGGCGGCAGCGAGATCGCGATCGAGTGCAACGACGAGGCGCGGCAGATCGAGGCCAAGATTATGAGCCGCGCCGATCTCTTCGCGTGGTCCACGACGCGGCTCCTCGGCCGTGCGCGATTTGTACCAGACGTAGCGCTGTGAGCGCTCGGAGACGAGATCGAGATCGAAGGCCCAGCTGTAATCGGCCCTCAGGATCTCTTGTAGCCGTCCGATCGGCATTTCGGGGCGGCCGGCGAGATCCTCATCGATCACGAGAGTTTGTGCCAGGCCATCGGCGATTTCGGGCACGAGTTCGATGATGAGAGACAGTAGCGTTTCGTGGGCCTCGCGATTGACGCGGCCGTCGAGCGAAGCGGTGAAGTCGACGAGTGGGGTCGCCTCGGCGCAGCCGGCGCGCACGCGCTCGATCAACTGGCCGAGTTCGCGGCGGATGATGGCGAGGTCGTCAGCGACGATGCTGCTTGGCGCGAAGGCTTCATATTCGGCCCGATCCTGGCGCCGCGCCAGGATTGCCTTGTCGAGCAGTGCCGCCAATTGAACCAGCGGGGCAGCATCGGGACCGACACGCAGCAACCGGCCATGGGCGATGGCCTCCTCGTGGATCGTCAGCCAACGGTCGATCAGGCGAGGATGGTTATTGACGAAGAACATCAGCCCCAGCGCCGAGCCGTTGCCGACACCCAGGAAGCGGCGCAACTCGGGCTGCATCGCCACTGCCGCCGGGCCGCCCTTCATCCGCGCAAAATGCTGGACGAGATCGCCGGCAAAGACGCGCATCATATAGGCGGTGAGCATTTGCGCTTGCAGCGAGGCTCGCAGCGGATGGTCCGGCGCGAAGGCAAGGAAGGACTTGGTGCCGAAGGTGCCGTTGCCGTCGATGCCGGTGTTGCGCATGAAGTAGCAGGTGCGGCCGAGCTCGGCGATGGGCGGCTGTTGCCCGGATGCGAGATGGTCGACGGCAAGGTCGAACAGCCGTCCCGAGCGGTTCGAGCGCGCCCAGGTCAAGGTCTGCGGGGTAGCGCGGCCCTCATAGAGCTTCGGCAGTTCCTGTCTAAGTTGCTCGATGCCGGCGGCCGAAAGTTTGCCTTCGATCAAACCGCCCATCATGTCCCAGGACCGGCCGATGATGCGGCCAGTGCGCTCGCGACCTGAGGGCTCGAACGAAAAGATTGGGAAGGTGAAGTGCCAGCCATCGGCCTCGATGCCGTAGCGCGCCGTGCCTCGACCGCGCGCGTCGATATCGAAATCCTGACAGGTGATCTGCCAGCGCTGATGTGAGGCGCGAGCCATCAGGGTCCGCGATGCACTGATCCGTGACGGTTGAATCGCGGCCAATATCTCCGGTCGCATGAGCGTGGAGGGGGATCGCATCAGGGCCCGCGGCTGCCAGGGACCGGGCTTGGAGGCGAGGGAGAATGGCAGGGCCGACATGTCATGCATTCCCGAATTGAGCGCTGAAGCGTTGCGCCGCGCTGACCGCAATCGGCGCGCAGTTCGCGTGATCGAACCGCGTGGTCGGGCCGGAGATCGCGATGACGGCAATGCATTGGCCGGCCGCGTCGAAAACCGGTGCAGCAACCGCCGCGACGAATTGCGGGTCCGTCGGTGCGAAGAGGGCAAAGCCGCGTTCGCGAACCTCTGCCAGCGCGATGTCGTCAGGGAGCGCGATGCCCTGCTCGCGCAGCCGTTCACGCATTTCCAGCGAGCCGAAGGCGACGAGCACGGAGCCCGACGCGCTAGCGCCCAGCGCCATGCGTGCGCCGACCCGGAGATCGGCACGCAGTACCTGATGCGATTCGACCCGGTTGATAATGACCGCATGATAGCCGTCGAGCACTGAAATCGTCGCCGTTTCGCCGCTCTCGGCTACGATCTCCTGAAGCAATTCTGTCGTCCGTTCTCCGAGATTGGCCTGCTCGAGGGCACGCACTGCGTAGAACTGAAAGCGTAGCGCTAGCCGGAACGCGCCCTCGACCGTCTGCTCGAGAAAGCCTGCATCCACCAGCGTACGCAGCCGCTGATAGACCGCGGCGCGCTGGTCGCCTGTCGCCTTGACGACATCGGGCAGTCGCATTGGCTTCGGGGATGCCGCGATGACATCGCAGACCGCGAGCGTCTTGAGCGTGGTGGAGAGAGAGCGAACAGCCAAGTTGTCTTCTATATGAATACGATGTATGTTAATAGCATCATACAATTTTGATCTGTGTCAAGGCCAGCGCCGATCCACTTCGGTATCCGCGCCGCGGACCGCGCGGGAACCGAGGATCCGCTCAGTTCGGCAGCTTCCTGAAGACGCGCCGCGATGTTGACGCCGTCACCGAAGACGTCGCCCCTTGAGCGATGACGTCGCCACATGGATCCCTCCGGAAACGCGTGTCCCGGTCAGCCACAGCGCATTTTTGTCGGACTTCCGCCGCGCACTCGGCCGCCTTGATGACGCTGGTAAGTTCCGCCAGGAACCCGTCGCGCATGGTCTTGACGGTGCGCCTTGTTTCCGCTGCCTCGGCTGAACCATCTTGCTGATGAGCGTCGGTACGCGAGTAAAGGTCCTCTCCTCGTCGGCGCTCATCAGGCCGGAACAGCCGGCGACATCGGCGCATACGATGGCCAGGGCAACGGTTGAGCGCGTCCACCAGGCTTCTGATGCACCAGCGGCGGCCGGATGGTCGTGCGCCCATCGCGATCGCACGTGCAACCCCACTGCCCACGCGGGTTATTGCAGTGAACATCCGACCATAACGATCAGGCAGGAGCTCTACGGGAGGCGGAGAGCGCCGATCCCCTCGGCGTCCACTCTTACCGCCCCATGCCGATTTACCGCTTCTTAACCGCGGCGGGCGCCATTCTAAGGTGTCCATCAGGGTTGGGGGGCTCGGAAAGGACCGTGACCATGCAACTGCTCGATGCTGTGCGATCCGTCGTGGATCAGTTCGTCGGCCTGCCAGTTGCCTTTGTCGAACGCCAGCTGATCCTCGCCACGCTGCGGGAAACCGGCGGCAACCGCACCCATGCCGCCTTTCTGCTCGGCATCTCCATCCGCACGTTGCGTAACAAAATTACGTTGTACGCAGCGGACGGTTACACCGTGCCGGAACCTGCACATCCAGCGGCCCAATGAGCGCGCGATGTCCGTTGCCTCGTCGCATGGCATCGCCGCAGCAAACCTCGTCTCCACCGCAACCATGGCCGGCCTCCTGCGTTGCCTGGTGCAAAAAGGCGTTTTGCAGGCCGCCGACATAAGGGAGATCTACGAAATCGCCCTTCTCATTCTTGAACAGCAGCAAGGCGCTGTGCCGGACGCAGAAGCGACCTTCAAGGCTGCGCGATCCGCAATTGAACGGAACTTGGCATAGCCATTCAGGCCAAGCAGAGCGCCTCCAGCCACTTCTAGGTTTCTCTCCGATCTGCGGCTTTGAGGCCCCGGTGGAACCGGCTGGTGGGAGTACGGCTGGAATGGATGGTCGTTATAGCCGTCGACCTGATGGTTTTGATAGTGACCCTGCTAGTCCTCGTGCTGCTGTAACTGCTCGATACTGTGGTTTTTGTAACTGCGGCGATCGATTGTCTTCGGATCAATGTCATCCAGGATGCCGGCGCAATTCCTACCGGAGAGGCAAATGTACAAACACATTCTGATCGCCACAGACGACCCCGAACTCGCCCGCAAGGGTCTCGAACATGGCTTGGCGCTCGCCAAACCGCTCGGGGCGAAAGTCACGTGCTGACCGTTTCGGAGCCCCTGCGCCCGGAGATGGCGCGTGCAGCCCGCCAGCAGATTGATGCTTTAATGAAGGAGCGCATTACCTCCATTGAGCAACGCGCGTCCGAACACGGCGTCTCGGTAGATCTGGAACAGGAGATCGATGTTTCCCCAGCCGCGGCAATCGTTCGATTTGCCAAGCTCAAGGGCTGTGATCTCATCGTGATGTCCTCTCACGGCCGGCGTGGCGTACAGAAGGTCGTGCTCGGGAGCCAAACTTCAGCGGTGTTGGCAAGTACGACTATTCCTGTACTGGTGATCCGGTAGTGGATCCTCCCTGCCATAGCTCCGATCCGCAGTGCCTCCTCTGCGTCTCTGATCCCGCGAGCCAGCAGCGTTGAGCTCGCTGTTTCAGTAGGCGGGTACAACGTGCTCAGAGGCGTTGTCACGTTAACTTCGGCGGGGCGGTAAGCGGTGTAGAGCGCGGGCATGAGTCCGCCCTGCAGCTACAAGCGCCATCGGTTTCCACCAGCGATCATTGTCCGTGCGGTGTGGCTGTATTTTTGCTTTCCCCTGAGTCTTCGCCTGGCGGAAGAGATGTCGTTGGAGCGTGGCATTGTCGTCTCCTATGAGACGGTGCGGCGCTGGGCGTTATACTCGCGATCGAGGCGCAGTCGCGACGTGAGTGGCAGTCAATGGGTGAGATCGTTTTCACAGCGAATGGTAATTTCATCGTCATAAGGAACGGCGATGGATCCTTGGCGGTGAAAGGCTTGTATCGAGGTGCCCCAATTAAGTCGGCGATACCCATCGGCCTCGAACGATGCATCATTCTGATAGAGCCCGATTCCAGCAAGGCGAATCTCTTCGAGAACTTGCTCTGTATAGGTAAAACCGGCCGAGCGTTGTGGCGGGCAGCTTTACCGAGCATGCCTGATACGTTTGTCGAGACCAGCCTAAGTGAGGCCGGAATTCTGGCGCTCAGCCTGAGCGGCTATTGCCTGGTGATTGATCCCGCGACGGGCGGCGAGATCCGAAGAGACTTCGTGAAGTAAGCGGTGAGGAGCCCGAAGTTAGGCCGGGAGCTCATGCACGGTGACCTCGGAACACGTCCGGTGGGCGATATCAATCAAGTGACGGTGATGGGTCGCGACGATGACCTGGCCGGTACCCGCCATGGCGAAGAAGCCCATAAGCCTGAAGAATCGTCGCGAAGCTGCGCCAGGTCGATGTGCTGGTCTCGCAGGGCCAGTCCGTCGCCGACGCGATCCGTTCGATCGGCGTGACGGAGGTGAGTTACTATCGCTCGCGCCGTGAATTCGGCGGCCTGAAGAGGGATCAGGTGAAGCGGATGGACGAACTCGAGGCGGAGAGCGCCCGGCTGCGCCGCGCCGTCGCCGACCTGACGTTCGACAAACGCGCTCGATACCGGGGAGCAAGCTCTATAAGTGCCAACATCACGCCTTCAAGCGTGAGGTACAAGGTCTTCGCCCATTGCGTATCGGGCAGCACGGGAACACTGCAGACGCTGCGCGGGACATAGGCGAGGATCAGGTCGTGGGTGGCGTCAACAGCCGGATCCCAGTCCGCAGGTTATCGCATTTCTGATGGATGCGATTTTCCGGGCCGAAACTCGCGGGCGGCAGATGCGCCCCTTCTGGTTGCCACACAAGGGGGATCGGCTCGGGCAGCGTGAGCCAGAGCAAAGTTGATCACGTTCCCGGCGCTTAAGTGATCTCCGTCGAGGTTTCGAGGACAAATCTGTAAAATGAGAGCGGCAAGTCACCGTCATATTTGGCGTTCACCTCGGCCGCGCCCGAGCGTTCTCGGCTGGTGGAAGTCGCTCATATGTATCCGGCCTACTCTTCGGCTTGCGGGCCGTCGGCGAATACAACACTCTTAAACTCGGCTTGGTGCCGGTCCCGGGCCGGCCGACTCTCATCGGTGGACACATAGTGCGCGTGGTCACGATTTCGCACTGTGCGACTGCTTCACCCTGCAGACATCTGCAACTGCGAGCACTAAATGGTAGAGTACGCGTACCGGGATCGGCTCGGCCACCCTCCAGCCTTGGCGATCGATCTGATTGCTCCACAGTCCGGTATCCGCGTCGACGAAGCGTTCGAACATCAGGCGCAAATGGCCGTTGAGCCGATTTGTCGCGTCGTTGTCATCCTCGAATTCGAGCCGTGCCGCCAGCGCCTTGAGATACTCAGTCTGCGGCCAGAGCAGGGCCCCGCCGTTGAGCACCGCGCCTTTTTGATCGACCTCGTTGATCACCGGCTTGCCGGCGGCTTCAGCGCCGAACATCTCACCGAAGGCGAAGAGTTGCCGTGCGCTCATCCGGGCAGTGCCCGAACCGGTCAGGCGCTCGTGGTGATAGAGCAGCCAGGTCCATTCGAAATGATGACCGGGCTCGCGAATCCGACCCTGCTCGCCGGCAAAGGGCTTCCACTCGTCGTCGAAGAACTCGCCGAGCGTTCCGTCCGCGGCGAAGCGCCCTTGCATCAGGCACACGATCCTCTCGGCGCGCTCAAGCCAGCGCTTTTCGCCGGACGATTGCGCCATGGCGTGGCAGGCTTCGAGCAGGTGCATATGCGGGTTTTGGCGGCGCGGCAGGGTTCCGAGCGTATCCTCGCGAAAGCCGCCGGAAGGTGAGACTAGGGCTGTCTCGATAAAACGCATCACCGCTTCCCCTTGGTCGAGCGGTTCGGATTCTCCGATTGCACGAGCGCACCAGGCGAGCGCGAAGATGACGAAGGCGAGATCGTACAAATCGGATTTGCCGTCAATGATCTCACCTTGGGTCGTGCAGGCATGTATGAACCGGCCATCGCTGTCCCGGCAGGCACTAAGCAGGAAGGACAGGCCATGGCGCGCCGCTTCGAGCGCCCCGGGTACGCCGAGAAGATGGGCATGGCTGAAGACGTATAGCGTTCGCGCCGTAACCAGCGTCGTGCGCCGCTCACTTTCAATGATGCTTCCATTAGGCTGAACCCATTCGGCATAGCCTCGGCGCTCCGGATCATAGGCCCGCGCGAGCCAAGCCGGCAGTAGGCTCCCAGTAAGCCAGGCCGAAAGCTCTTCTGCCGATACCCCGACCATATGTTTGCCCCACCTTTAAATCCAGATTGTCTGCCAACCGGTATGGTGTAACGTTCTACCAGCGCCTTTGATGGCCTTAGCGACGCAACACAGCGGGAGCAAGCGATCAGAGACTTCCCTATTCGCAGCTCCGTTGTCGCGCCAGTTCAAGACAGGCCAATTCGACATCATCGACCTGATGCGGCCCACCGCTTCAGCAGGTATTGTTGCCAGAAGTGAGGGCTTAAGCCCCGGTCCAAGGAGTCTAATCTTCGTGCCCGGTCTCGTGGTGCGGGAACCTACACTCGAGTTGATCGAGTGAAGTTGTGGCAATGCCAGGGAGGGGAACCAATGACAGACCAGACCAACAAAACCGGCCCATCGCGCCGACAATTTGTCGAGGGTAGCGTGGCTTCGCTGACGCTGGGCGCTACCGGTGCCACGGGCGCGTTGGCGCAGAGCCTGCCGCTGCCGAAGTCGCCGGTGGCGCTGAACATCATCGATGTCGGCGGCGCCCTCGCCCTGCTACAGAAGCCGCTGGAGAACTATCGCGCGGCCAAGCCCAACCTCGTCTCGCGCATGACCTTCGTCAAAGCACCGGCGCCGGAACTGCCCGGCAAGATCAAGGCGATGCAGGAGGCCAATCGCGTCGATATAGACCTTGTCATCGGCGGCCTCGACGCACTCGCCGCGGGTATTGAGCAGAAACTTTGGGTGACGTTGCTGCCCGAGCATGCCGCCTCACTCCCCGACCCAGCCAAAGTTCTGATGAAGCCGGCGCTCGACATGCACAACCTCGGTTCCGGCCAGGGCATGTGCATGGTCTACTATCCCTCCGGTCCGCTGCTTGAGTACATGCCGGCACGCGTTAAGGCCGTGCCGACCACGGCGGACGAACTGCTTGCCTACACCAAGCAGAACCCGAACCGTTTTCTCTATGCTCGACCGGCCAATTCTGGCCCGGGCCGCACCTTTATCATGGGCCTGCCCTATCTGCTCGGCGACAAGGACCCGAAGGATCCGGCCAATGGCTGGGACAAAACCTGGACCTATCTGAAGGAGCTCGGCAACGGCATTGAGTACTATCCGACGGGCACTGCCGCGACCATGAAAGAGTTCGGCGACGGCTCGCGCGACATTATCATCTCCACCACCGGATGGGACATCAACCCGCGCGTCCTCGGTATCGTGCCGAAGGAAGCGAAGATCCAGGCGCTCAAGGGCTTCCATTGGGTCTCGGATGCCCAGTATATGTACATCCCGAAAGGCGTCTCGAGCGAGAAGCTCGCCGTCTTGCTCGACCTGATCAGCTTCGCACTGACGCCGCAGCAGCAGGCGTTCACCTATGATGAAGGCTACTTCTATCCGGGGCCGGCCGTGAAGGATGTGCCGCTCTCGATGGCGCCGCCAGAGAGCCAGAAGGCGATCGAGGAATTCGGGCGCCCCGAATACGCCGACCTGATCGCCAACAACCCGATCGAGGTGCCGCTGACGCCGGACAAGATGGTCCTCGCGTTTCGGCGTTGGGACGAGGAAATCGGCGCCAAACGGACGAAATAGGCAGGGAGGACGGTGGCGCGCCCTTCCTCCGCGCCACCAGGCCGCCGTTCTGCTTGCTGCTTGCGGCCTAACCCAGAGCACTGCGACCTGGGGTCGTCCGCCGACCGTAATTGCGTCGCCGAAGGTCAGCTACCCGGCTCCCGCGGTCAGGAGCGGAGTAGCCGGCCGCCGGCTTGAGATGCTATTTCTGTTCGGGGCCGCCGATTTGCAGCCAATCATGCCAAGTGAGCTCGGCAAGTCGTTGGCAAGGAGTTAAGCCGCGGCCCCGTTCTTAATGAGTTCCTTGGCGATAATAGTTCGTTGAATCTGGTTAGTACCTTCGTATATCTGGGTAATTTTGGCGTCGCGATAGAGCCGCTCAACTTCAAACCCGCGGATATACCCGGCGCCCCCGAAAATCTGGACGGCATTGGCCGTCTGCGCCACTGCCATATCGCTTGCAAAGCACTTCGCGATTGACGCGGCAGCGGTCGCGGGTCTGGCGTGGTCTATCAGCAATGCGGCTCTCTCTGTCAGGGCACGGGCGGCTGCTATGTCTTTGGCCATGTCCGCCAGCATCCATTGCAGTCCCTGATTGTCGAGGATCGGCTTGCCGAACTGACGGCGGTCTCGCGCGTAGCCCAGAGCCGCTTCCAGCCCGGCCTGCGCAATGCCGGTCGCGAGCGCAGCGATGCCGACGCGGCCCTTCTCCAGTACACTCATCATGATGTGGAAGCCGCGCCCCGTCGGGCCGAGCAGCGCCTCGCGCGGCACCACGACGCCGTCGAAGTTGAGTGCGCCGACCTGGCTGGCGCGCTGGCCCATCTTGTGCTCCTTCGGCCCGCGCGAGACACCCGATGCATGGAGATCGACTAAGAAGATGCTCATGCCGCGATGGCCCGCGGCAGGGTCGGTCGAGGCTAGGACGAAGCCGAGATCTGCGACCGGCGCGTTGTGGATCCATAGCTTGTTGCCATCGATGACGTAGCCGGCGGCGGTCTCGCGTGCGGTGGTGCGGACATTAGAGAGGTCGGAGCCGGCCTCCGCCTCGGTCAGGCAGTAAGCGATGCGGGTCTTCGCGGAAATGATGTCCGGCAGGAGCTTCACCTGCTCGGGCGTGCCGTAGCGGGTGAGCAGAGTGCCGATCAGCTCGACGACGCCGCACTGGTCAGCGATCGAGGCATAACCGCGCGACAACTCCTCCATCACTATTGCATAGGCGAACGTGTCGAGGCCGGAGCCGCCATGCTCTTCCGACACGGTGATACCGAACAGGCCGATCTCGCCCATCAGGCGGTAGATCTCGGCCGGAAAGGTTTCGTCACGGTCAAGATCGGCAGCGGCGGGCCTGACGACATCTTCCGCGAAGCGCCGGGCGGTTTCGCGAATTTGTTCGTAGATCTCGGTGTCAAGCAATGGAGCGTGCATGGTACGGCCCTTTCCTCAGGCGACGCCGTTAAGGGCGCACAGATGCTCCATGCGGCGTGCGGCAAGCTCCGGCTCGACGAAGAGCCCGGACTGGTCGGCGAGGCGGAAGAGATCCGCATAGTGCAGGATGCCGCGGGCGGATTCGGCGCCGCCGACCATCCGAAAATGTTTCTGGAAGCCATTCAGCCAGGCGAGGAAAACCACCCCGCATTTGTAATGCTGTGTCGGGGCCTCGAAGAGCCGGCGAGAGAGCGCGACTGTCGGGTCGAGGATAGCGTGGAAGCCGGCTCTGTCACCAGCTTCCAACCTGGCGAAGGCGGCTGCCGCAGCCGGCGCAATCGGATCGAAGATGCCAAGCAGCCCGTGCGAGAAGCCCTGCTCATCGCCGGCGATCAGCTCGGCATAATTGAAGTCGTCGCCGGTATACATGACGACGCCTTCGGGCAGGAGGCGCCGCATCTCGATCTCCTTGCCGGCGTCGAGCAGCGAGACCTTGATGCCGTCGATCTTGGCCGCGTGCTCGCGGATCAAGGTTAGCACCGTCTCCATGGATTGCCGGAAGTCGCGGCTGCCCCAGTAGCCTTCGAGCGCGGGGTCGAACATCTCGCCGAGCCAGTGCAGGATCACCTTGCCGCGGCACTGGCCGATCAGACGGCTGTAGACCGCGAGGTAATCGTCTGGGCTTTTCGCGACGGGGCAGAGCGCGCGGCTCGCCATCAGGATAATCTTGCCACCGTGCTTCTCGACATGGGCGATCTGTTCCTCATAGGCGCGTAACACGTCGTCGAGGCTGCGCGCCGCGTGCGGATCCAGTTGGTCGGTGCCGGCGCCGCAGGCGAGATCGGCGCCGGGCGTCGCCTTGGCTTCAGCGAGAACGCAGGTGATCAGCTCAGCCGCATTCGGCCAATCCAGCCCCATGCCGCGCTGGGATGTGTCCATCGCCTCCGCAACCTTGAAGCCGAGGCCCCAAAGATGGTGGCGGAAAGCCAGAGTGGCGTCCCAGTCCACCGCCGCGACGCGCCAGGGCTCCTGCAGCTTCAGCGGGTCGGCCACGACATGGGCTGCCGCATAGACGGTGCGAACCCCGTTTGCGGAAGCGGTGCGGGGATAAGGGGAGGGCGCCGCCAACGGGTAGCGCTCGCTGCTGCCGTCCGCACGGGGCAGGGAAATTTCAGCCATCGCTTCCTCCGGGAGTGCGGTTTAATGGAACGTTCCATTTCATGAACGCCTCAATAACCTTATATAGATGCATAAAATCATTTGAAAGAGGGTGATTGCCTCACTCGCGCAAGTATGATAATGGAACGTTCCATAATAAGAAGTGACGCAGACGGTTCAGGGATGAAACGATGCCGATGCCGAAGTCGAAAAGCGGCAAGCGAAAGGTGACGATCATCGAGATCGCGGACGCCGCCGGCGTCTCGAAATCGACGGTCTCGCTCGTCCTGACCGGGCGCGGCACCGTCAAGCGCGAGACTCGGCAGCAGGTTCTGCAGACGATGGACCAGCTGGGCTATGTCTACAACCGCGGCGCTGCCAACCTCCGAAATGCGCAATCCCGCATCGTGGGCCTGGTCCTCAACGACCTCTCGAACCCATTCTTCGCCGAATTTGCGATTGGCGTCGAAAAGGTCCTGCAGATGGCAGGTTATGTCGCCTTCATGGCCAACACAGCCGAAAGCGTGGTGCGTCAGGACCAGGTGATGCGGATGATGCGCGAGCATGGTGCTGGCGGCATCATCCTTTGTCCGGCGCTGGACACGCGGTCTGAGCATCTCGATTGGGTCAAAGCAGCCGATACTGCGCTCGTGGTGGCGATCCGGCGCCTTCCGGGCGCCGAGGTAAGCCACGTCGTGCCGGAAAACGTCGCCGGGGCCAGCCGGATCACCCGCCATCTCATCAATCTTGACCATGAGCGCATCGCCTATCTCGGCGGCATGCATTCGATGGTCGTCCGACAGGAGCGGCACGGCGGCTTTCTCGCGGCTATGGAGGCGGCCGGCCGCAAAGTTGATCCAACCCTCAACCTTGAAAGTATGCCGACACGCGACGGGGGCTTCGGTGCAATGAGCGCTGTACTATCGCTAAATGATCGGCCTACAGCGGTGGTCTGCTACAACGATGTCGTCGCAATCGGCGCGATGCTCGCCGCGGCGCGGCACGGTCTCGTTGTCGGGCGCGACATCGCGATCGTCGGTTTCGACGACACCAGCGAGGCGCGTCATGTCTCGCCAGCACTGACCACCGTCGCTGTTGATCCCGTCGGGCTCGGCGAGCGCGCCGCCGCGCTGCTGCTGAAGCAGATCGCCGATTCAGCCGCGGAATCGGAGAGCTACATAGGCCCCGCCAACCTCGTCATCCGAGAATCCTGTGGCGCCTATCAGCGCGCACTGGCCGCCGCCGGCTGACAATTCACATCCAGAGACAAAACCATGGCCTTTCCTCGCATTCTCTCCGCTGACGAAGCCGCGGCCCTGATCCCGGACGAGGCGATTGTCACTGTCTCCTCGTCGTCCGGTCTGGGTTGTCCCGACGCCGTGCTGGCGGCAATCGGCCGACGCTTCGACGCCTGCGGCCATCCGCGCAATCTCACGACCCTGCATCCGATCGCAGCCGGCGACATGTGGGGCATCAAGGGCATCGACCATCTGGCGAAGTCGGGCCTACTGGCGCGGATTATGGGTGGCTCCTATCCGTCCGGCCCGTCCTCGGCCGAGCCACCGGAAATCTGGAAGATGGTCACAGGCGACCAGATACCGGCCTACAACATCCCGAGCGGCATACTGTTCGACATGCATCGCGAGGCCGCCGCCAAGCGGCCGGGCGTGCTGACCAAGATCGGCATGGACACTTTCGTCGATCCCAGGCATCAGGGCTGTGCCATGAATGCGCGCGCCGCGGCTGAGCCGATCGTCAGCCGCGTCGATTTCGATGGCGACGACTGGCTTTATTTCCGGAGCATCGTACCTCAGGTCGCGATCATCCGCGCCACGACCGCCGACGAACGCGGCAACCTCTCCTACGAGCATGAGGGAGGCCTGCTCGGCCCGCTCGATCAAGCGCTGGCGGTTCGCAACAATGGCGGCATTGTCATTGCACAAGTGAAGCGCGTGGTCGCCGCCGGCAGCCTTAAGACGCAAGCCGTCTTCGTGCCCGGCATTTTGGTCGACGCAATCGTTGTCGCGCCCGAGCAGATGCAGACGACGCAGACGGCCTATGATCCGGCGATCTCGGGCGAGGTGTCGCGGCCCCTGTCGAGCTTCGAGACGCCGGCCTTCGACGTCGCCAAGGTCATCGCGCGGCGCGTGGCGCAGGAACTGCGCCATGGCGATGCGGTCAATATCGGCTTCGGCATCTCAGCAAACGTCCCGCGCATCCTGATCGAGGAGGGGCAGCACGGCGCGGTGACTTGGGTGATCGAGCAGGGCGCCGTCGGCGGCGTGCCGTTGCTCGAGTTCCAGTTTGGCTGCGCTTCCAATGCGGAGGCGATCGTGCCGTCGCCCTACCAGTTCACCTACTTCCAGGGGGCGGGCTTCGACATGTCGCTGCTCTCCTTCCTGCAGATCGACCGGCAGGGCTGTGTCAACGTCTCCAAGCTCGGGGTCAGGCCGCATGTCACGGCCGGCGCAGGCGGCTTCATCGACATTACCGCCCGGGCCAAGCGCATCGTCTTCTCCGGCTATTTTAGCGCCGCGGCCAAGCTCGCGATCGCCGATGGCAAGCTGGTTATCGAGAAGGAGGGGAGGGTGAAGAAGCTCGTCGAGGCCGTCGAACACATCTCCTTCTCAGGGCCGCGCGCAGTCGCACAGGGGCAGGAGGTGACCTACATCACGGAACGCTGTGTGATGAGGCTGACGCCGGAGGGGATCGTCATCACGGAGATCGCGCCCGGCGTGGATCTGGAGCGTGACATCCTCGCCCAGAGCGAGTTTCCGCTTCTGGTGCCGCGGCCGCCAAAGCTGATGGATGCGGCCTTGTTCGACGAGGCGTTGATCGGCCTTGAAGTTCCAATGAGGGCAGCATGAGCGACTCCGTCCGCCTCGACATCGCCTCCGGCATCGCGACGATCACGCTCGCCAGGCCAGAAAAGCTCAATGCGCTCGACGACGTCATGGTTGGGCTGCTCGGCAGCTTCGCCGATAGGATCGATGCCAATCGAACGGTGCGCGCGGTGATCCTTACGGGTGAAGGCAAGGCCTTCTGCGCCGGCGGCGACATTGTCGCCTGGGGCGAGCTTTCGGCACTGGAGATGGGGCAGGGCTGGGTGCGTTCTGGCCACCGTGTCTTCGACAAGCTCGCGCGGATGAAACCGCCGGTTATCGCCGCCATGAACGGCCACGCACTCGGCGGCGGGCTGGAGCTCGCCGTTACCGCTGATATCCGCATCTGTGAAGCTCAGGCCAAGATTGGCCTGCCCGAGAGCGGCCTCGGTATGATTCCGGGCTGGTCAGGCACCCAACGCCTGGTCAAGCGCCTGGGCGGGCGTGTCGCGCGTCGCCTTGCCCTGACGGGCGAGGTCGTCACCGCCGAGACAGCGCTTGCTCTCGGCATCGTCGATCAGGTCGTGGAGAAGGGTGGGGCGCTCGCGGCCGCGACAGCGATGGCCGAGCGCGTCGCGGCCCGTGGTCCGGTCGCGAACATCATCGTCAAGCAGTTGATCAACGCCGCGGAAGACGAGGACCGGGCAGCGATCATGGAGACGCTGGCGAGCTCGCTCGTCTCCTATACTGATGACGTCAAGGAAGGTGTCGCCGCCTTCCAGGAAAAGCGCACACCGCTCTACCGAGGGGAATAAGATGACCCGCCCCGTCGCACTAATTACCGGCGCAAGGCGCGGCATCGGCTGCGCGATCGGTGTCGCGCTCGCCAGGGCAGGCCATGACATCGCCTTCACCGACGTTGTCGAGGACGAGGCGGTCGCCGTGGCGCTGAAGCTCTTCGAGGAGGCCGGCGCCGCGGCGCGGTTCTTCAAGCATGACGTCGCCGCAGTCGAAAGCCATGCTGCCCTAAACGCGGATGTGAAGCGGGCTTTCGGCCGGCTCGATCTCTTTGTCTCGAATGCCGGGATCGGCGCGCCGGTTCGCGGTGACATGCTGGAGATTACGCCGGAAAGCTTCGACGTCGTCATGGATGTCAACCTGCGCGGCGCCGCCTTCTTGAGCCAGGAAGTCGCCAAGGCGATGCTCGCGGACAAGGCAGAGCGGCCGGTGATCGTCTTCATCACGTCGGCCAGCACGGAGCTGGTTTCGATCGACCGGGCGCAATATTGCGTCTCGAAGCTCGGTCTCTCGATGTGGGCGAAGGCGCTCGCGGTCAGGCTCGCGCCCGAAGGCATCCCGGTCTTCGAGGTCCGACCGGGCGTGATCCGCACCGACATGACCGCGAAGGTCGCGGCCAAATACGATGCCCGTATCGCGGACGGCATGATACCAGCCGGGCGCTGGGGCGAGGGCGAGGACGTGGCGCGTTGCGTGGTCGGTCTGGCGAGCGGCAATTTCGCCTACGCGACGGGCACAGTGATCAATGCTGATGGTGGATTGATGATCCCGCGTCTGTAATTGGCGCAATGGTTGTAAGACAAAGAGCCGATATCGAACCGGCCGGTGAGGGCATAGGAGGAGACGGATGGCTGGACGCTTGGTCACCCGCCGCATCGGGTGTTTTGCATGAGCTATGAATTCGATTTCGCCGACGTCTTCGCGGCGTGGCCAGAGTTACTGCAGGGACTGATCAACACGCTCGTGCTCTCGGCACTTGCAATGGCGATCGGCATGGTCGTTTCGGTCGCGGGGGCGCTCGGCAAGACTTCGGGTCCGCGATGGCTACGCTGGCTCATCGACGAATATATCGAGCTGATCCGGAATACGCCGTTCCTGATTCAGATCTTCATGATCTATTTCGGTCTGCCTACGCTCGGCATCAAACTTTCATCGAACGAGGCGGCGCTCATCGCGCTCGTCGTCAATGTCGGCGCCTACGGCATCGAGATTATCCGCGCTGGCATCGAGAGCATTCACAAGGGCCAGGTCGAGGCCGGCAAGTCGCTCGGCATGCGGCCGCTGCAAATCTTTCGCTACATCGTCCTCAAGCCGGCGATCCAGGCGGTCTATCCCTCGCTGACCAGCCAGTTCATCCTGCTGATGCTAAATTCGAGCGTCTGCTCCGCGATCGCGGCGAGCGAGCTCACGGCGGTCGCGGGCGATATCCAGTCGCGCACCTTCCGCAGCTTCGAGGTCTATTTCGTTGTGACCTGCATCTATTTCGGCCTGTCGCTGTTCTTCTGGAGCGCCTTCGCCGGAATCGAGCGCACCCTCCTGCGCAAGCCAACCCGGTAGGTTTCAGACGATGCGCACACTCGGACCTAACGAGATCCTCTACATCATCGCCGCGGTGCGCTGGACGCTGCTGCTCTCGGTCGTTGCCTTTGTCGGCGGCGCGATTGGCGGCGCCCTTGTCGCGCTCGCTCGAACTAGTGAGTTCAAATGGCTCAGGCTGGTCGCGAACGGCTATATCAAGGTCTTCCAGGGCACGCCGCTGTTGATGCAGCTCTTCCTCGCGTTCTTCGTGCCCGGTCTGTTTGGCTGGTCAGTCGATCCCTGGACCGCAGCCGCGATCGGCTTGTCGCTGCATGCCAGCGCCTTCCTGGGCGAGATTTGGCGCGGCGCTATTGAGGTCGTGCCGCGCGGGCAATGGGAGGCGGCGACCTCACTCGGTCTGCGCTACTGGCCGAAGATGGCGCTGGTCGTCGTGCCACAAGCGGTCAGAATCTCCATTCCGCCAACGATCGGCTTCCTCGTTCAGCTGATTAAGGGCACTTCGCTCGCCTCGATCATCGGCTTCGTCGAACTGACGCGGGCGGCGCAGGTGATTAACAACGCCACCTTCCGGCCCTTTACCATCTTCGCGCTCGTCGCGTTGATCTACTACCTGATCTGCCGGCCGCTATCGGCCTACAGCAAGCGAATGGAGCAAAAGCTCCTGGTCGCCGCGCGCTAAGCGCGGCGACGCAAGGCCTACCAAGTCCACCCGAGGAGAAACGTCCCATGTCACTGTTCAAGTCCATCCTGCGCCGCAGCCTCGGCGCGCTGCTTCTCGCCGGCGTCGCCGCCGCAACTCTCGGCGCCGCCCCGGCGAGCGCAGCCACGCCCGAGGAGATCAAGGCGCGCGGCAAGCTGCTGGTTGGCGTACTGACCGACTATCCGCCTTTCGGCGGCACCGACGCCCAGCAGCAGCCGGCCGGATACGACGCCGACGTCGCCAAGCTGATGGCCAAGGCGCTTGGCGTGCAGCTCGAACTCGTCCCGGTCACCGGGCCAAACCGCATACCCTATCTGCTGACCAACAAAATTGACGTGCTGATTGCCACGTTCGGCATCACCGCCGAGCGCTCAAAGCAGGTGCTATTCTCCAATCCCTACAGCACGCTCACCATTTACGTGCTGGGTCCCAAGAGCCTGAACATCAAGACTCCGGAGGACCTGAAGCCGGTGACGATCAGTGTCGCGCGCGCCTCGACGCAGGACACGGCCATCAGCGCGATCGCGCCGCAGGGCACGCCACTCAAGCGCTTCGACGACGATGCCACGGCGCTGCAGGCCCTGATCTCAGGTCAGGTCCAGGCCATGGGCGCGAGTAACACCATCCTCGCGCAACTCAACAAGGACTATCCACAGCTCAACATGGAGCCGAAGCTGACCCTGCGCGAGCAGGCCAATGGCATGGCCTTTCGCAAGGCCGACACTGCGCTCGCCGAGTTCGCCAACAAATTCATCGCCGATATCGAGAAGAACGGCGAACTCAGCGCCATCAACCAGCGCTGGTTCGGCATTCCGTTGAACAAGCTTCCGCCGATGCCGACCTTCTGAGAACCTGCCCAAACGCGTGACATGGCGCGTCCGGTCTCGGGTCGGGCGCGCCAAATTCTCTGGTCAAAACGAGATGAAGCTCATGACGATGCCCGCAACAGAGAAGACCGGCGCGTCCCGCACCGCGGGCGACGTTATGATCGAGATGCGCAAGGTCGACAAATTCTATGGCGACTTCCAGGTTCTGCGGAACATCGACCTGACGGTCAACCGCGGCGAGCGCATCGTCATTTGTGGACCCTCGGGCTCTGGCAAGTCGACCCTGATCCGCTGTCTCAACCAGCTCGAGGAACACCAGAGCGGCGAGATTATCATTGATGGCACGAGCGTACACGCGCATCTGAGCGGCATCGAGAACATCCGCCGCGAGATCGGCATGGTGTTCCAGAGCTTCAACCTGTTCGGGCATCTGACGGTGTTGGAAAATTGCACGCTAGCGCCAATGAAGGTGCGCGGGATCAGGAGGCCGGAGGCCGAGGCGAACGCTCGCATCATCTTGGAGCGCGTCCATATCCCCGAGCAGGCCGCGAAATACCCGATCCAGCTCTCGGGTGGCCAGCAACAACGCGTTGCAATCGCGCGGTCGTTATGCATGAACCCGAGGATCATGTTGTTCGACGAGCCTACTTCGGCGCTCGATCCGGAGATGGTCAGCGAGGTCCTCGACGTCATGGTAGAACTCGCCGAAAGCGGCATGACCATGATCTGCGTCACTCATGAGATGGGTTTCGCCCGCAAGGTTGCTGACCGGATAATCTTCATGGATGCAGGCGAGATCGTCGAGGTCGCGCCGCCTGCAGAATTTTTCTCAACACCTCGAAATGAACGCACGCGACAATTTCTCGGCCAGATTCTTCATTCTAATCAGCACTGACTTCCGCTGAGGGCGATCTCTCGCCTGGCAGCTTCACCTCGGGAGAGGCTCGGTGCTTGAGGGGGAGGCAACTAATGGGGAACGTGCTGGAGCCCCAGTTGCTAGATTGGGCTGGCCCGCGCTTTAAGTGGGCGATCATTATCCGTCGACAGCGCGCTTGCACTTGTAGTCTCTTGGCGTTCCAGTTCGACTACCCGTCAGCTCCGGCCACAACACGGTGCTCACATGTCCCGGACCGTCCCGCCGGGGCAGCGGCGCATCGTCCCGGAGTTGCTCATCGCTCAGCGAGCGCAGGATCTTCTTGGTTCGAGCGCGCCGTGCATATCGGTGTGCCAAGCTAGACTGGAACACCGCCTTGCTGGTCAATGGCTCGACCAGTTCGCCCGTGAAACCGTTCATTTGAGGCAAGGTGGAGAGCCTTTCCGACATCGCTCGCCTCCCAAGAATTTTTGGCGGGGGAGCGAGGCTAGGTGAACTACTGATGCCGCGGCGTGATCGGAACCGATGATACGGGCACCAATTGTTTGGGTGACAATCGGTCGAAGGTTCGGTGTCCATCCTGGATCGCTATCGGGGACCATGATCCGTCCGCTCTGAGATCCCCGAGTCGAGGGTTCGCGCGTTTGAGACGAAGATCGTCAACTCATCTTACGAATATCTGGCGGCTTTGGCCGAAGGAACAGCCGCCTATCGTTGCCTAGGACGTCCACCAGCGCGAGCCGACAACTGGCACTAATTATGTCAAATACGGCTCCTCCGTCTAAACGCCTGCTCGGTGCTGCGGTGCCGCTGATCGTAAAGCCGGCGTTGAAGCGGGCTCTTGTCCCCCGCGTGTGCGAAGACAGCCACGACAAACAGGGCCGTAAGCCCGATAAGGGCATAAAGCATGGCGATGACGCTCGTTTCCCCAGACCCAAAGCAACATAAGCCGCGGAGCAATGATCTCGCGAGTCAAACGCACTGCCAAGCGGAAATGACCGCATCAATCCGCGATGGAAAATAAACTGAAGTTTGGAGCCGGCAAGTATACTTATACGGCTTCGATCACAAGGCGCCAATCGGGGACTGATAAGGCCTCGTGAAGCACTGCTCTGAGCACCGTGTTACGATAACAGCGGCATCGGAAGCTGAAGCCCTTCGATCAAGGCATTGCGGAACACTTCAATCGGCCGCGCGAGCCTGCCTGCCGGGGGGCGGTGCAGCAACCAAGCGCGCACTTGCGGCTTGAAGTTTGGGCAGTCGATGACCTCAACTCCCTCGCGCCAGCGGCCGTCGGCGAAGGCGGCCGGGGTGACTATGCCGATGCCGTGGCCGCGCGCCACCAGCGACATTCTGAGATCGACACTGAGAGCCTCCACCCCAACTTGGAAAGGCAGCCGCGCCACCTCGAAGCTCTGGCGGATATAGGCACGAAAGCCACAGCCATTTTCGTTCATCACCCAGGGAAATTGCGACAGCGTGGCAAGGTCGGCTTCCCGCGGTACACCAAGGTCGGATGACGCAACCAGCAGCACTGTTTGCGCGCCGAGATCGTCGCAGATCAGTTCCTGCGGCGGCGCCAAACCCTCCGCGAGACACACCGCCACTGCGTCGAGCTCGCTGCGCGCCACCTGCTCGACCAGCCTTGGCGACCAGCCGGAGGTGATGCGTAAAGTCAGTTGCGGGAACGCGGCGCGCAGGCCATCGAGCGGCATCGCCAGCGCGGCATCGGAGAGATAGGGCATAATGCCCAGCCGGAACTCGCCCCTGACCTCGCCCTCTGGCGACACGCCGGCCTTCAAATCCTCAAGCGAACGTAGCACGCGCCGGCCATGTTCATAGGCTTCACGGCCGGAGGCTGTCGGCTTCAGCGGCTTCGACTGGCGGTCGAGCAACGCCGTTGCCAGCGCGTCCTCAAGGTTCTGGATGCGGCGGGTTACACCCGGCTGGGTAAGATTAAGTCTCGCTGACGCACCGACGATCGAACCGGTTTCCACCACGGCGATAAAGGCTTCGAGGTCATGAATGTTCATAATAGACCCGCATAATCATTATCGAATTTATTGAATTGTAGCATGGTGACGGTTTCGCATAAAAGCAAAAAACGATATGCGGAATGTTGAGGATCGACCATGCGAGGAACGAAAGACGGACAAATGACGCATTTGCCGGCCGCCACAATTACCGGCCCGCAGACTGTGCTATTTGCCACCGCTGTCGGCATCATCGTCACCAATCTGTTCGCGCCGCAGACATTAGTTGGCCTAATCGGGCCATCGTTCGGCGCCGATGCCGCAGGCTTCGGCCTCGTCGCCATGGCCACCCTGCTTGGCTATGCCGCCGGCCTATTCTTCCTCGTGCCGCTCGCCGATCTCGCCGAGAATCGCGCCCTAATCCTGCGTATGTTAATCGCGGCAGCAATGGCCGCTGGTATTGCCACACTGGCGCCTACGGCAAGCGCGCTGCTGATAGTGCTGTTCGTCCTGGGCGCCGCCTGTTCCGCGATTCAGATCCTTGTGCCGATCGCCGCATCCATGGCCCCACCTGGACAGGATGGTCGCGTTATCGGCGACGTCATGAGCGGGTTGATGGTCGGCATCCTGCTGGCGCGTCCGCTGGCCAGCCTGGTCGCCGATGCTTGGGGCTGGCGAGCCTTCTATGGCCTCAGCGCTGCTTCTCTGATTCTGCTCGCCTGCGTCCTCGCTTTCAGCTTGCCGCGACGGCTCCCGGTAGCGAGAACATCCTATGGCGCGCTGATCGCCTCGCTGCTCGGCCTTTTGCGCGACGAACCGATGCTTCGACGGCGCGCCCTGACAGCGGCGCTGGTAATGGCGGCGTTCAGCTTGTTCTGGACGGCGGTGGCATTGCGCCTTGCACAGTCGCCCTTCGACCTCGGCCAGCGCGGCATTGCGCTGTTTGCGTTGGCGGGCGTCGGAGGTGCTGCAGTCACGCCGCTGTTCGGCCGCGCTGGAGATCGTGGTTTGACGCGCTCCGCCACTCTCGCCTGCCACCTCGTGCTGATCGGCGCGATGGCGCTGTCGGCGTGGGCAGGCTCCGCCGCAGCCGCGACCGCAACCGGATGGGTTCCGTTGGGACTAATGGTCGTCAGCGCCGTGCTGCTCGACATCGGCGTAACCGGCGACCAAACGCTCGGCCGCCGCGCCATCAACCTACTACAGCCCAAGGCGCGCGGACGCTTAAATGGGCTGTTCGTGGGCATTTTCTTCATCGGTGGCGCCACCGGATCGATGCTGGCCGGCATCGCTTGGGCCTGGAATGGTTGGCCAGCTGTCTGCTCCGCCGGCGCTGTATTCGGCCTCGCAGCTCTGCTGGTCGACTGGATCGGCGGCCCCGAGTAAGGACTGGTCCGCTGGCCCTGCTGTCGGCCCTGGCTGCGCCGAATTGCCTGGTCACCGCACACTATGCTGGCTCGCCCCGTGATGATCCGTTATCATCCACGAGCATGCCACTCCCTGGGGCAGGCCTTCGCCAGAGTCCTTTCCCGGACCACGCTTTCGGCGCCCAAGGCAGTTTTCTGAATAGCGCGCTCGGCTGGCGCAGCGCATTCCGGCGCAGCGTGGAGACCACCAGGCAATCCCTTCAGAGAGCGACATGCCTCAGACTCGAAGCCGCGCAGAGCAGGAGGTTATCATGCTCGTTCGTGACGCTATGACCGCACATGCAGAATGGATCTCTCCGGACATCTCGCTGACCGAGGTCGCGCGCAAGATGCGCGACGCGAAAATCGGGTGCCTTCCGGTGGGAGAAAATGATCGCCTTATCGGAATGATCACGGACAGAGACCTTGCCTGCCGAGGCTGCGCCGAAGGGGCCGATCCCAACACTACAAAGGCGAGAAAGGTCATGACGGCGGGCATCACCTGGTGCTTCGAGGACGATGACGTCAGGGATGCGACGCGCCGCATGGCGGAGGAGCAGATCCATCATGTTCCGGTGATGAACAGAGAGAAACGGATGATCGGTATCCTCTCCCTGTCGGATTTGGCGCTGAGAGCGCCGATGGACCTGTTCGCTGAGGTATCGCAGCTTGTTGCACGCGACGCATCGCGTCACGCCTCGGCACCTTGGCCCGCTAGCTTCCATGGGGCCTGATCGCGACGACAGTCAGGGTGAGCAGCGCGAGATCGCGCAAGCGGGCTTTCTCGCGCGAAGGCGAATTGGCGCCTGCGCTCATCCTGATGATGTGGGGCGGCATCCGACTCTGCTGATCGTCGACACAGCCCAGAACGGCTGTCGGCGCACTCACGATGCTGCTTCTGTTAATGGTCGTGACGCCCGATATGTGCGACGAGTTGTTTACTGCGCTGTGCCGATAAACAGCATGCGCGGAAGCGGCACTTGAGGCTGACTTCACTGCACGGGACGGCGACCACAAGTTGGATGACGACGAGGAAGACGACGACGACTATTGTCGTTGACTAGCGTCGCGCCTTGAACCGCCAATCGCCATGGGTCGCTGGGCGATGGCATGACCAGTGGGGCAATTCCAGGAATCCGGCATTGTCATCTACCTCTCGACTTGAGGACATCCGACCATGGCCCATTGGAACGGGAATATGCCGGAGACTCCGAAGAAGGTGGCCTGGTACGAGACCAGCGTCGATGGCGTCAGCCTTTGGCACACCGACCCGAATGACCAGCCGGACAAGGCTTGGTTTGTAATCAGGCCGAGCCGGTTTTCCGAGGGGAGCTTTATCGGCACCGATCAGGAAAACCGTCGGGCGGTCTGCGCCGAGGACAGCGTCGAGGAGGCCAAGGCCGCCGCGCTGCTCTGGCTTGAGCGGCTATTGAACAAAGACGACATCCCGGACGAGGACGAAGAAGACCCGGCCGAGCGCTACGCCCACCGTCACGAACACGGGCACGACGCCGACGACTGAGCGCCCGTGCCATCTACAGAACCCGTGCTTGCACTGGTAGGCGAGCGGCTGGCGCAGTCTAGGTTCAATCACCATGCAGCATCGCGGCGTCGCTGGTCGCGGCCCACTGCACGTACGCCGCCCCGGGGGCCTGCCGTCCGCGTTATCTGCGCACTCTAGGTAGAGATCCTGGCGATCCGCAGCATAGCGGCTATGGTTTTCCTATGCTTCGACCGCTTGCTCAGCTGCTTCCGCGGCGAGACCTTGCTTAGGCAAGTCACGGGCGCCGGTAGCTGGCATCATTCGCACGATGATCGCATAGGTTGCTTGCTGCCCGGATGCAGGACGTTCAATTCCGTTGGCAGAAATCAGCAAATATTTGGCGCGATATCGCATTCTATATCAGATTGTTTCCGCTAATTCGGGCAAGTTCCCCGAATGATTTGTTGAGTATAGCCCGAAACGTTTTTGCTGCATCACCTCTGGTAATCGACGCTAGATCCCACTGAGGAATGAGCCAATGCCTGATAATGGGTCCAAGCAGAATCTTGATAACCAGATTGCGGTCGCCCGAAGAAATATAGCCGATCTGATGGAACGAGCCACCGCAACCACTGGATCTGCTGCGGAAGAAGCAATCGCGAACAGGATCAACCATCAACAAGAGCTGCTGAACCAGCTGCTGAAACAGCGCGAGGCGATGGAATAAGGCGTTCCTTGCGCTGGGGCGAATAGGCCGCCGAAGCCGAAAAACCGTCTGACCGAAGTCTTCAGGAGAAATCGGCGCTTGGCACGGAGGCGGACGAAGAGTTCGTCGATCGATCTGTCATTGGGATAGATGCCCGAGCGCCACTATGGCGGGCCACTTTCAGGCGCTGAGGAGTTCGCGCGGAAGTCTCCGCCTGCGCAAGGCAGGCTGCAAGGGACGAAAGGCTGTAGTGATCGTCCCCACGGCCTGCGTGAAACCGCGCCGGATTTCTTCAAGGCGAATGGCGTGACGAGACGAAGCCGCGCTATCGGGACACAAAGGTCCCACACTCTTTCAGACATAGGTCGGATGAACACAGCGCTTCGGTTCGTAGAATAACGAGGCACATCTAGGGATGCCAGGGTGGGGGGACGGTATGGGAGCGACCAGTAGTACCGCCAAAGGGGCGCGGGGGCGTTCGCTGAAGCCCCTGCGGGATCTACTGCCCTATGTCACCCGCTATCGCGCGATGGTTGCCGGCGCTGTTGTTTCCCTGATGCTGGCGGCTGCGATGACGCTGGCATTGCCGCCGGCGGTAGGCCGGATGATCGACCGAGGCTTCTCAGCATTTGATTCCTCCCTGGTCGCCAATTATTTCATGGTGCTGGGCGCCATCGCCGCAGTGTTGGCGCTGGCATCGGCGTGCCGCTATTACTTCGTAGTCACGCTTGGCGAACGCGTCGTCGCCGACATCCGCCGGGATGTCTTCGCCCATGTCACGCGGCTTTCGCCTTCCTATTTCGACGCGACTCGATCGGGCGACATCGTTACCAGACTTACCGCCGACACCACGCAAGTGAAATCGGCGATCGGCGCAACGGCATCGGTGGCACTTCGCAACGTTATTCTCCTAATCGGCGCCATCGCGATGATGGTCGTTACAAGTCCGAAACTGTCGGGTCTGGTCATCGTCGCGATTCCGCTGATCGTCGTTCCCCTCGTCGGCTTCGGGCGATCGGTGCGGCGGAAGTCGCGGACGGCTCAGGCCATGCTGGCCAACGCCATGGCCTATGCCGGCGAGCAAATCGGTTCGATCAGGACTTTGCAGGCATTCACCAACGAAAGCTTGGTGACGGAGCGCTTTTCGGGCGCCGTCGAAACCGCGTTCAGGGGCGCACGGTCATCGGTATTTGCTCGCTCTTTCCTGACCTTCTTTGCGATCTTTACCATCTTCTCCTCTGTTGTCGCCGTGCTCTGGTTCGGCTCGCGCGACGTACTTGCGGGAGCGCTCTCGCCTGGCACCCTTGGCCAGTTCCTGCTCTATTCGGTATTCGCTGCCGGCGCGCTCGGCGCTCTTTCCGAGGTCTGGGGTGAACTCAGCCAGGCGGCCGGTGCAGCCGAGCGGCTGACCGAAATCCTTGCTGAGGAGCCAGCAATTACGGCACCTGCCAATCCGAAGCCTCTGCCGGCACCGGCCCAGGGGCTCGTCGAGTTTCGTGAGGTGTCGTTTTCCTACCCTGCACACCCGGAGCTGCCGGCTGTGCACAGGTTGAGCTTTTCCATTGGGTGCGGCGAGACGGTTGCAATCGTCGGTGCCTCCGGCGCAGGCAAGAGTACGGTGTTCTCCCTACTGATGCGGTTCTACGATCCCCAGGCAGGCTCAATTCTGATCGACGGCGTCGATATTCGCGAGGCCAGTCCGCAGGATGTCCGTAGCCGCCTCGCCCTGGTCCCGCAGGACATAACGATCTTCGCGGCCTCGGCGCGGGAGAATATCGCCTTTGGCAGGCCCGAGGCATCTGGCCCAGAGATCGAACAAGCGGCTCGCGAAGCGGTCGCCGACGAATTCGTCGCCAGATTGGAGACGGGCCTCGAGGCCCAGGTAGGCGAGCGCGGCGTCATGCTGTCCGGTGGCCAGCGTCAGCGCATCGCGATCGCCCGGGCCATCCTGCGCGACGCCCCCATCCTGTTGCTCGACGAGGCCACCTCCGCGCTCGATGCGGAAAGCGAAATGCTAGTGCAGACTGCGGTCGAACGCTCGATAAGAGGCCGCACGACCATCGTCATCGCCCACCGCCTGGCGACCGTGCTCAAAGCCGACCGGATTCTAGTCATGCACGAGGGGCGGATCGTTGAGGAAGGCACTCATCGGAGCCTTGTGGCTAACGGCGGCGTGTATGCGCGCGTGGCCAAACTGCAGTTCCATACCGGAGCAACAGCTTTCCTGAGTGCGGCAGAGTAGGGGGCGGCCTGGCAACGGTATAACCAGAATTGGGCCGAGGAATTCGTCGGTCTGACCAACGTGAATTTTTGGCAAAGACCGAAGTTCGGGAACCTCGAAGGACCAAATCATATCGGCCTCATCAGAAGTTTGCAGTCTCGATTGTTGGGCGCGAAGGGGAAACGAGATGACGAAAGCCAGCTACCCCGAATGGTTGAAGCACCTAGAGAAGCTGGAGAGGGAACAGCGCTTGGAGTATGCTGCTAGTCGTGAAAAGGAAGGCGACGATCTTGGCAATGAGATCAAACTATGGATCTGCGACGGGCGAAGTAAGGGCTACTCCGCTCCGGACGGGCGTCCCCAGCCGCAATAATAAATGGTTCGTAACAATCGTTTCCAAGAACTGAAGCGCTTCCAGCTTGTTGATGAAGATTGGTCCTGTCGCGAGTGTTCTAGCAAAGCCAATCTGTTCGAAATCCGTTGTGTATAAACAAGGCCGGGCGAGCCCTGTGGAGCTGTACCTGCGAGCCTGATGCGTTTGTGGAGGTCTCGCGAAGCCAGAATTCTGGCCCTCAGCTTTCGAGCAAGACTATAACGGTACGGTCCAGTACAAGACCATAAGCCAGATGACGATCATCGGAATTACAGTCACGACCGGAATTGGCCGCCAGCGATATCGCGGCAGAAAGGGGACGTTGAGGTCGTGGGGCCTGGGCGAGTTGCGCATCACAGCAGGATGCCCGAGGCTGCCGCAGGCGTCTTGCTATTCGGCGCCAATCGTTTGCGGCAAACTATAGCCAGATCGGACCGAGGTCGTAGCTCTGGAGCACTCGGGTGCCCGCCGTCCTCATTTGGCGCTGCGCCATAACTTTCTCATGTGTGGATGCGAGGGCCAAATTCTCAAGCTCGATCTGCACGATAGGATGGAGAGCGACCGCACGGGTTCGCGAACTCGGACACCAACAAGCTGAGTATCACGCAGCGCCGACTTGGGTAGGCTGGAGCCCGTTTTGCCTGTCTGTCTGCCCCTGGAGTTTCTAGGCGGCGGTCTCACACCGCACCCGCGTGAGAAGGTCGTCCGCCGTTCGGGTTAGGAATAAAGCCTTTCAGGCTCAGTTCCGTTGGATGATGGCTTGGTTCGTATGACGACGAGTTGCCGGCCGGTCGCGTAAATCGCGCTGCCCGAAAGCCACCGCAATCCATGGTGATCGTGAAGGCTGATTCGCAAGTCGGTCTAGGTTTCAGATCACGAGTTCTTGCAGGAGGGGCAGCTTTGCAAGGTGAGAATGGTTTCGAGATCACGAATGACGAGGATCGCAGCCTTGCAGTAAAGCGGGCCGCGGCGCTGCTTCGCTATGAGCCTGGCAGCGACGGAGAGCGAGAGCTCACTGTCCTCACGGATGCAATCGCAGAGTATGACATGAGGGATTTTGAGAAGGCCCCGCGTTCGCGTCCAAGCGAGGACCCTGCCTTTTCTCCTAGCTGACCTCAAGCCAACTCAACCATCTCCACCCAATCCGGGCTGTTCCCCACGATGGCTCGGTCGGTAACAGTGAGCCCGCCGCTCTCGTCGATCACATAAACTGTAGCGTGGTCGGTCGACTGTCCCAATGCGACCAGGTAGCGCCCGGTGGGGTCGATGCCGAAGCCGCGCGGCTGCGTCTCGGTCGGGATGTGCTGCATCAGTCGCAATTTGCCATCTCCCTCGACTGCGAAGCTCGCCAATATCGAGCTGTTCCGCTCGGATGCGTAGAGAAAGCGGCCGTCCGGCGTAATCTGGATATCAGCGCCCCAGGGCTTTCCTCCGAAGCCGACGGGCAGCATGGTGACGACCTGCTTGGTGTTGAGTGCGCCGTGTTCCGAATCGTAGTCGAAGACCGTGACCGAAGCGTCGAGCTCGCCAAGTAAGTACACACTCTTGCCGGCGGGATCGAAGATGAAATGGCGCGGCCCGGTGCCTTTCGGCAGGGCGGTCGTCCGTGGTGGCGTCAGCGTCCCGGCAACCTGGTCAAAATCGAAGCTGTAGACCACGTCTCCGCCCAGACTTGTCGCCAAAACATGCCGGTTGGATCGGTCGCCCATGATGCCATGGGCGTTCGGTGCAGTTGGAACACGCTGCGCTACTTGCTGCGCAACGCCGTTGGTCCCGATCGGACTCACCGTGACGACATTTCCGTCATAGGAGGCGCCGAACAGGAAGCGTCCGCTGAGATCGGTGCGAATATAGGCGACGCTCTCCGCCATAGCCGCAAAGCCGAGTTCAGACAGCGCACCGGTGGAACGGTCGATTCGGAAGGTTGCGACGCCACGTGGCGCCCCACGCATGGCGGCGTATAGGAACTCTCGTCCCGGTGAGAGTGCTAGTGGCAGCGAGCGGCCGGGTTCAGTCACGCCGGGAAAGCGCATGCGCTGGATGGGGCTCAGCGTGCCCCCTTTGCCAGAGAGCCGTAGAACACTGATATCGCCGCCTGATCCATTGCCAATGTAAACGGCGAGATCGGCTTTTCCACTAGCGTGATGAGGCGACATGCACGGCTCCACAAGCTTACTTGATGATTATGTGGCTGATCCGATCCTCAGGGCATCTCAGCCTGAGCAGATCCGACGTTGATCAACGTAAAGTAGCGGCCAGCGCCTGGGCGCGACGGCGAATGGCGCGGTCTCTTCAAATGCGCCGACCATCGCCGAGTTCATTGGGCGCGAAACCAGATGCCGGCCTGAGACGGTCTACTCGCCGAGATTCGCTGTCGGAATCAGGCATAAGCCGTCGAGCCATCAGGGCGGCGTGGGACCTTCCGTTCCCAATGAACGTAGTCCTCCTTGGCCAGGACATCCATGTCCATCTCGACCCCCCAGCCTGGCCGATCGGGCCGCAACAGCAGATAGCCATCTTTTGGCAGATAGGGGTCCTTGACGTACCAGGCCCCCTGCGAGCGATCAGGTTGGACTATGGGGCCGCCGCTGCCGTCGCCAAAGGCGTAATTGGGGCCGTGAGGCAGCCGGTATTCGAGAATCCGGAAATTGGGCTGCGCAGCCGAGAAATGCAGGTTCACGGCGGTGGCCAGCGGCCCCATCGGGTTGTGGGGCGCGATGGTCACGTAGTGTGCCTCGGCTATCGCCGCGATCTTGCGCATCTCCAGCAGACCGCCAACGACGCAAATATCGGGTTGGATTATGTCGCAGCCCTTGACCGAGAGCAGCCGCAGGAACTCGAAACGGCTGTACAAAGACTCGCCCGTCGCCAGCGTGCAGGCGAGGCCGCGCTTCAGCTCGCCCCAGGCTTCGAAGTTTTCGGGCCGGAGCGGCTCCTCAAAGAAGAGCGGATCGTAGGGGGCAAGCGCGTTACCGAGCTGCATCGCCTGCCCTACTTCGAAGATCTTGGCGTGAGCGTCAAAGGCGATCTCATAGTCCGAACGCACGGTTTCGCGCAGATTGCGAAAATACTCGGCGCTGGTTCGCACGACCTCGCCCCAGCGATGCGCGTGCATGTCGATCCGATAGGGACTGAGCTTGAACGCCGTCAGCCCCCACTGCTCGTTCAGCGCGTTGAGTTCGTCGCGCGCAATGGCCGGGTCTGGGGCGGTGTAGACACCGGCATAGACACGCACCTTGTCGCGCACATTGCCGCCAAGCAGCATGTAGACCGGCACGCCGAGAGCCTTGGCCGAGATGTCCCAGAGACAATGGTCGATGGCCGATATCGCCGCCAGCCCGAGTGCGCCTGGCGGAAAGCGGCTCTGCTGGAGCAGGTAGAGGATCAGGTATTCGATCCGTCGCGGGTCTTGCCCGCGGATGAACTCGAACAGGTAGTCGAGCAGAGGCAATAGCGCCCGGTCAGGGCCGTGATTGTAGCACTCGCCCCAGCCGGTCAATCCGTCATCGGTGTCGATGGCGACAACTACACGGGGACGATCCTTGTCGCGCGACATATAGGCCCGCAAGCGCTCGATCTTCATAGGCTCAGTCCTTGAAATAGACGCCGCGTTTCCAGCGCGACTGCACGTAGACATGCTCGCGGAAAGTTCCCTCGGCATAGGAGCCGGCCCCCTCCGTCACGGGGATCGAGACATTCATCTCGCTGGGCCATTGCGCGACGAAATCCTCGTCGATCTCGACACCGAGACCGGGGCGGTCGGGGACGTCGAGATAGCCGTCGCGCGAGACTGGGTGCGGGATCACCGTCTTGGCGCGGCCGTCCCAGTCATCCTCGATGCGCTCGAGGACGAGGCCATTCGGGCAGCTTGCGAGGAGATGCAGGGCAGCATATTCCGCGACCGGCCCGAGCGAGCCGGAATGTGGCGCAAGCATGATGTGGTGCGCCTCTGCCATTGCCGCGATCTTCTTCATCTGGGTTATCCCGCCGGCTCGGCCGGTGTCCGGCTGGACCACGTCGATAAGGTCGCGCTCGATCAGCTCGCGTTCACCGAAGATCGTCGCCATCCGCTCACCGGCCGCCAGCGTCACCGAGGAATGGTTGCGTATGCGGGCGTAGCCGTCGAGATTATCGGGCGCGATCGGGTCCTCGACCCACATCATCTTGTAGGGTTCAAGCGCCCGGCAGACCTGCGTAGCATCGGCCGGTGTCAGCCATGGTGGGCCATGCAGGTCGATGGCGATGTCCATCTCCGCGCCGACCGCCTCACGCAGCGCCGCGACCTTCCTGACGGGATCGGAGACGCCGCCGCATTTCAACGCGGTAACGCCGCGCTGCTTCAGCGACAACGCCGCCTCCGGAGTGTTGGCATGGCCGTAGATACGGATCCTGTCGCGTAGTTTGCCGCCGAGTAGGTTCCAGACCGGCGTATCCAGCGCCTTGCCCTTGATGTCCCACAACGCCATGTCGATACCGGTCATGGCGCCTGCGCCGACCACGCCGGTCATGCCGTGGCCCATGATCGCGATCTGCATCTTCTGCCAAAGCCGCTCGATATGGGTCGGATCCTCGCCGACGAGCAGCGCTTTCAGGTCCTCGACCGCCGTCCTGATGACGCGCGGCCAGCCGGAGCATTCGCCGATGCCGGTGATGCCTTCGTCGGTGACGACCTTGACGAAGAGCCAGTTGCGGCTGCCGGTGAGGTTCTTCGAGAATTGCTGGGATCCGAACGAGCCGTCCGCGGCCCAGTTCCTCAGGCTGGGGGCGCCCGCATGCATCAGGAAGGTCTTGATGTCGACGATCTTCATGGGGCTGATCCGTAGGCTCGTTAACCGGAGTAGCGGTGGCGGCGGTGGATGCTGCGCGCCCGAGGGTCGGGTCGCGGAATGGCGGAGAGCAAGGCCTGGGTATAGGCGTGCGTGGGCGCGTTGCAGACCTGCTCGGCCGCACCGGTCTCGACCACCTTGCCGCGGTACATCACAGCCACCCGGTCGCACATGTAGCGGATGACGCCGATGTCGTGGCTGATGAAGACGTAGGACAAGCCGAGCTTGTCCTGCAGGTTCATCATCAGGTCGAGCATCTGCGAGCGCAGCGAGACGTCGAGCGCCGAGGTCGCCTCATCGGCGACGATGACGCGGGGGTTAAGGGAGATGGCACGGGCGATGCCGATGCGCTGGCGCTGGCCGCCGGAGAAGGCATGCGGATAGCGCTCCCGCCAGGAGGGCTCCAGGCCGACCTGGCGCAACAGTTCAGCGACCCGGTCGTCGAGTTCCTTGCCGGCGGCAATCTTGTTGACGAGCAGGGGCTCGCCGATGATCTGGGCCACCGTCATGCGCGGGTTGAGCGAACCGACCGGATCCTGGAAGATCATGCGGATCTCGCGCCGGCAGGCCTTCAGCGTCTCCTTGTCAGCCTTGAGCAGGTCGACGACCTCGCCGTCGGTGCGTCGATAGTCGATCGCTCCGGCATTGGGCTCGTAGACGCGCAGCAAGCAGCGCCCCATCGTGGTCTTGCCCGAACCGGATTCGCCGACGATGCCGAGCGTCTCCCCAGCTCTGACCTCCAGCGAGACGTCGTCGACGGCCCTGAGCGGGGCCTTAGGCGAGCCGAAATGCATTTCTAGGTTGCGGACCTGCAGGACGGGCGGAGCCTCTTGCGCGATCGGGGCGCGCCTGAGCCTGATCTCGGCCTTCTGCTCGAGCTTTAGCACGGAGCTGATCAGCATTCGGGTGTAGTCGTCCTGCGGCGCGTGGAATATGGCGTCGACCGGGCCGCTCTCCATCACCTTGCCGTGGTGCATCACCAGCACCTCATCGGCAACCTCGGCGACCACGCCCATATCGTGCGTAATGAACATCACGGCCATGCCGTGCTGCCGCTGCAGCCTCCTGATCAGATCAAGGATCTCGGCCTGCGTGGTGACGTCCAGCGCGGTCGTCGGCTCGTCGGCGATGAGCAGGGAGGGATTGCAGGCGAGCGCCATCGCGATCATTACGCGCTGGCGCATGCCGCCTGAAAACTCGAACGTATAGCGGTCGACGGCGGCTTCGGGTTTGGGAATCTCGACCTGCGTCAGGAGCTCGACGCAGCGCGCGCGAGCCTCCTTCTTGCCCATGTTCAGGTGGAGCTGCAGCACCTCCATGATCTGGTCGCCTACGGTATGGACCGGCGACAGCGACGACATCGGCTCCTGGAAGATCATCGCGATCTCGCGGCCGCGGACCGCGCGGATCTCACGCCCGCGCGGGTTGAGCTTCGCGAGATCGACGGAGGTTCCATCGGGCCGGCGCAAGACCATCGCGCCCGAGACGATACGCCCAGGTGCATCGACGATTTGCAGGATCGAGCGCGCGGTCACGCTCTTGCCCGAGCCGCTCTCGCCGACGATGCAGAGCGTCCTGCCACGCTGGAGCGTGAACGAGACACCGTCGACAGCTTTGACGACGCCGTTGCGCACCGGGAAGTGCGTCACGAGATCCCTGACTTCGAGGATCGTCGGCGCCGGCGCGGCGGGGCGCAGCTCCTGGCCGATGGCGAGATCGATGACGCTCATTTGTTGTACGGATCGGCGGCATCGCGCAATCCGTCTCCAAGGAAGTTGAGGGCGATCACGGCGATCACCACGAAGAGGCCGGGCGCGAACAGCCAGGGCGCGGTCGCGATCGAGCGGATGTTCTGTGCCTCGCGCAGCAATACGCCCCAGGAGATGGTAGGCGGCTGCAGGCCCAGGCCGAGAAAGCTGAGCGCGGTCTCTGCGAGGATCATGGCCGGGATCGCCAGCGAGATCGACGCGATGATGTGGCTGGCGAAGCTCGGCAGCATGTGGCGGAAGATGACCCGTCCTTCAGAGGCACCGTCGAGCCGCGCCGCGGTGACGAATTCTTCGGTACGCAGGCTCAGGAAGCGGCCCCGCACGACCCTGGCGAGCTGGGCCCAGCCGGTCAGCGACAGGATCAGCGTGATCATGAAATAGTTGAGGGTCGCGGGCCAATCCTGCGGCAGGGCTGCCGACAGCGCGAGCCAGATCGGGATGCTAGGTAGCGACAGCACGAACTCGATGACGCGCTGTACCGCAAAGTCGATGCGACCGCCGTAATATCCGGAGATGCCGCCGAGCAGGATGCCGATAGTCAGCGAAAGCAGGACGCCGACCAGGCCGACCGACAGGGAAATCTGGGCGCCCTGGATGATACGGCTGTAAACGCAGCGGCCGAGCCGATCCGTCCCGAGCAGAAAGATCGGCTGGGCCTTGTTTTCCGAGGCGATCAGGTGGGTCGTAGTGCTGAACAGCCCGAACAGCCTGTACTCGAAACCTTGGCCGAAGAACGTAACATAGGTTTTGCGGGCCTTGTCTTCGCTATAGACCGCTGAGAGCGTCTGCGGATCGCGCTTAAACACCGAAGGATGGATAAAGGGCCGGAAAGACCAGCTCCCATCCGCCCCCCTGTCGATGAAATGGATAGCCTGCGGTGGATGGAATGCCGCCCGTGCGTTCTGCTGCGACGGATCATTGATGGCGAAGAAACCCGGGGCAATGGCGATGATGTAAAGAAACACCGTGACGATCAGCCCCGCCATGGCAAGATGGTGGCGCTTGAACGCCCACCAGACGAGCTGCCATTGCGAGGCAACGGCCAGCCGGGTGCTGTCGACGGATGAAAGGGCGGTGTCGGTCATTACCTATTCCAGCCTGATGCGGGGGTCGACGAGGGCGAGCAGGATATCGCTGATGAGAGAGCCGATGAGCGTGAGCGTGCAGATCAGCAGCACGAACGCGCCGGCCAGATACATGTCCTGGCTCATCAGCGACTGGAGCAGGAGAGGCCCCGCCGTCGGCAGGCTCAGCACGATGGCGACGATGATCGAACCGGAGACGAGGTTCGGCAACAGCCAGGAAATCGTCGAGATGAACGGATTGAGGGCCAGGCGAACCGGGTACTTCACCAGCAGATGGAATTCCGAGAGGCCCTTGGCGCGCGCCGTCGTGACATAGGGCTTGTGCAGCTCGTCCAGCATGTTGGCGCGCATGACGCGGATCAGGCTGGCGGTGCCGGAGACAGCGAGAATGATGACGGGAATCCAGAGATGGTGCAGCAGGTCGATGACCTTGCCGATGCTCCAGGGGGCCGTGAGATACTGCTCGGAGAAGAGCCCGCCGACCTCCTGCCCGAATTCGACGGCTGCGACATACATCAGCACGAGCGCGAGCAGGAAGCTCGGAATGGCGAGGCCGAGGAAGCTGAAGAAGGTGACGATATAGTCGCCGATCGAATACTTCTTGACGGCCGAGAACACGCCGATCGGCAGTGCGATGCCCCAGGTCGCGAGTAGCGTCGAGAAAGTCAGCACCAGGGTCAGCGCCATCCGCTCCCAGATCAGGTCACTGACCGGCTGTTGCCATTCGAAGCTGAGGCCAAAATCACCTCTGAGCACGATGCCGCTGATCCATTTGAAATATTGGACGATCATCGGCTGATCGAGCCCGAAGCGGATTCTCAGATCGGCCGCCGTGTTCTGATCGACCACTTCGTTCGAGGCTGCGAGCGTCGCGATATAGGTCGTGACGAAGTCGCCCGGAGGAAGCTGGATCAGCACGAAGGACAGAAAACTGACGACGATCAGCGAGGGCACCATCCAGAGGAGGCGCTTGGCGATGAAGCGGAGCATGGCACTGCCTGTTGGGTGAGACGGCCCGGCCACGCTCGCGGCGCGGCCGGGCTGTCGTCGCTCACGTCGCGAAGAAGAACTGCTGAGGCAGGGCCGGGCCGGGATTGGGCCAGGTCCAGGCGTTGGGATATTTCGCCGGCACGTTCTGTAGGTTGTTCTTGCAGATGCCGAAGGCGTTCACCGCGAGGCAGATGCCGATGGTCTCAAAGGCGTCGGCGGTGATGTCGAAGACCTGCTTCATCAGCGCGGTGCGCTTCTCCAGGTCGGCCGTGGCGCGCGCCTGGTCGAACAGCTTCATGCGCTGCTTCTGGCCCTCCGGCGGTTCCTGGCCGTCCTTGCCGCCCGAGACGTACCATTGCGCCCACGGAATCGCGTAGCGCGAGCCCTGAGTGTGCTGGGCGAAGTAGTCACGCGGGTCGAGCATCGGGTCGAGTCCGCCGGGGCCCGGCCAGACGGCGGCATCATGGTCGTTGTTGTCGCCGCGCGTGTAGTAAAGGGCGCGCTCGATCGTGTTGACCTTGATGTCGACGCCGATTTCGGCCCAGTGGCGCTTCACCAGTTCGAGCGCATCGACCTCATCGGGATACAGCGTTGGAATCACGTCGATGGCGAAGAAGACCCTCTGCCCGTCCGGTCGCAGCCTGATGCCGTTGGCATCCTTCTTGGCGTAGCCGAGCTTGTCGAGAATGGCGTTGGCCTGGGCTGGGTCGTGGCTGGTGAACTGCTCGGACAAGCCGGCGTGATACCAGGGATGGCCGGGGCGGGGCCCAGTCTGATGCGGCTGCGACTGGCCGAGATAGACGAGGTCGATGATCTCCTTGCGGTCCATGCCCAGCGAGAGCGCCTTGCGGAACTCCTTGTTGGCGAACATCTCGCGCATCTTGGCGTCCTTGTGCGTCATGTTCAGATAGATCTGAACCTGCTGCGACGAGGAGCTGATCAACTCGATCAGGCGGTAGCCGCCCTTCTGCATGTTCTGCGACAGGGTCGGCTTGTTCTGGAGCGTGTCGAGATGGCGCTCCTGGATGTCGAGGCGCCCGGAAATCGCATCCAGCATCAGCGACTCGACGTCCTGCGAGATGCTGAAGCTGAGCCTGTCGATATAGGGCAGCTGGTTACCGGCAGTGTCGACCTGCCAGAAATAGGGATTGCGTTCCATCACGACGCGCGTGGCGCCGCCGGTATAGGGCTCCTTGATGACCCAGGGGTCGAGCGTCGGCTTGTCGGCATTGCCCCAGCGCGATGGAATCTCGATATCGCCGCACTTGTTGCGGAACAGCGTTCCCCAGTCGGACAGGTTCGCCGCCTTGACCAACTCCGCCACGCCGGAATTGTATTTCGGGTGGAACTGGCTGCAGTAATGCTTGGCGAACAGCGTCGGGTGTTGTCCTAGCGGGGTCGCCATCATCTCGAGAAACAGCGCGTAGGGGCTGGCGAAGGTGAACTTGACCGTCGTCTCGTCGACCTTGGTCGCCGTGCCCGGCTTGTTGTCGATGACGATCGGCGAGGGGGCGGACTTATAGAGTTCGGTGTTCTTGGCGCAGTCCTCGATCGAGAAGACGATGTCATCTGCGGTGAAGGGCTTGCCGTCAGACCATTTCATGCCCTTGCGCAGGTAGAAGGTGAACTCGGTCGAGTCCGCGTTGACCTCCCATTTGTCGGCGACGTTCGGCAGGACCTCGGTGAAAGCAAGGTTCCAGCGCACCAAGCCCTGGTTGCCGACCATGCGCAGAATTCCGTTATGGTCGGAGGAGCCGCGCAGGCCGCGCCGGAGCGAGCCGCCGTAGCGGCCGACCTTGTCGACCTTGATTACCAGCGGGTTGGCAGAGACGCGCTCGGCCAGCGGCGGCAGCTTGCCCTCCGAGGCCAGCTTTGCGAAGGCCGGCGCCTCCTTGGCGGTTTGGGCGAAGGCGGCGTGGGGCAGCGTCGAGAGCGCGGTGGCGCCGGCAAGCCCTTTCAGCATATCGCGGCGGTCCAGTCCGCGGCGCCGGTGTGGTCCTCTTTGCGTATCCCTGCTCATGCCATCCTCCCGGATTGAGATGTTGCCGGCCTGTTGGCCGTGTAGCTGAGGGTCGAGGCGTGGTGGCGCGGCCACCTGTTCACGTCATGCCAGTCCGATCCGCACTTTCGCCGAGATGGTTGCGCCGGGGTCGAGCACGCGCATCCCAGTTCCAGAATGTCCCGCTGCCGCGAGATTGAAGGCATCAGCGACATGGCTGACCGGCTCCAGGCAGAGATAGCTGCCGCCGGCCGGGACATGGAAGACGAGGTGGTCGAGAGGAGCGCTGGCCTGGATGAGGATCCGTGTGCCGTCCCGGCGATGTATTGAGGCGCCCCCGTCCCAGCCAGAATAATAGGCCGTGGTGGCCTCGCCGCCATGAGGCGAATCGTAGTGCCGGTCGCGGCCAGTGAGCGAGTGGAGCTGCTGGCCGCAGCCATCGGCGTCCTGATCCCAAAGGGCTTCGCAGTTGAACGTGATGCGGTCGCCCTGGGACGCGGCGAAAAAGGGGTGAATGCCCAAGCCGACCGGCATCGGCGAGACCGCATGGCTCTCGACGTAGATCTCGTGGGTCAGGCCCGAGGGATCGAGCGCCATGCGCTGGACGGCCTCGAACGCCCAGGGCCATCCCGCCAGATCATCTTGAGGCTCGAAGCGATAGTGCAGCTCGATCTCCGCGCTCGCGTGCCGCATCACGGTCCAGGGCCGCGTCTGGCTGAAGCCGTGCAGTGCGTGCGGAGCCGCGGCCGGGTGCGGCACGAGCGCGACCCGGGTTTCGCCGAAGCGGAAGGCGGCATCGCGGACGCGATTGGAAAAGGGCACGAGCGGGTAGCTGCCCGCCTTCGGCCAATATGCGGGATCGAATCCCGCAGCGGGCATTGGCACCAGAACGTCGCTGCGCAGGCCGTTGGGTCCCTCGCGCCAGAGGGACGCTATGCGCCCGCCGTCCAACGGCCGCACCGCCGCTCTCATCGGTCCCGCCGCGAGAGGGCAGACAGACGGCGAGGTCTCCGCAGAACGGAACTGTGCCGCCGTTGCGTCCGCCATTGTCACGTTTCGTCCCCAATACCTGTCGGGATGTCCCCGATCTTGAAGGGAAGGCTAGGATTGGTGCGACGCACTGTCAACGAGCATTCTTACTATGTATAAAAGTATCGGCCATTTCGCAGTTGCAGCATAGAAGTTTCTTACATCGTGATACTGAGCCATTGCAGGCGCTTGTACGTCTGCGTAAGCTGAGCCCCGCCGCATCAGCCCGGTTCGACAGGCCCGCCTCCGTTTCATGCGCAATCATGCCACCAGCCTCGAGCAGGATATCGTGCCGGACGAAGAGGGGCGGCGCGGCGAATCTCTCATCGAGGTGCGAGGCACCAGGCTCGTCGGCAAGGCGCTGAACCTGCTCGACCTGATCGCCTCTGCGCCTGGCGAGCACCGCGCGCAGACCCTGGCCGATGAGTTGGGCCTTCCGCGCAGCACTGTCTATCGCATCATCAATACGCTGCAGCAGCGTGGGCTGGTGCGCATCGACGCCAGCGGGCAGGGATATTTCCCGGGCTTCAAGTTTCTCGAATACGCTCAGGCTGTCTGGCCGATCCCGGATCTGCCGATGCTCGCCATGACGGAACTCCGCTGGCTTCACGAGCTCAGCGGTGAAACCGTTTATTTCGCCGCGCCCGGCGGTGCAGACATGATCATCATCCAGAAGATCCTAAGCCTTTATCCGATCAGCACGGGCGCGCCATTGGGGAGCCTGCGGCCGCTTTACTGCTCGGGAATGGGCAAGGCGCACCTGGCGGCGCTGGCGCCGGACGAGCGGGAGGCCCTGATTGGCCGCATGAGCTTCGAGCGCGTCACGGATCGGACGATCACGGACCCGGCCCAGCTTCGCTCGCAGCTCGATGTGTTCCAACTGCGCGGCTACGCCATCGACGACGAAGAGTTCATGGAGGGTATTCGCTGCGTCAGTGCCTCCGTGCCCGGCGAGAGCGGCGTGCCGCTCGGTGCATTCACCGTGTCGGGCCCCTGTTATCGGATGACGCTGGAGCGGGTTAATCAGCTCGGACCTGAGGTCGCGGCCGCGGCCAGGCGCCTTGGCGAGGTCGTGAAGCGGCACGGAGGTATGCGCCCACGAGCCCGGCCCGATATCGCGCAGGTGCCACTGGCCTACAACGGGCGCTCATTCCTGGGAAAGTCGCCGAGTTGGGACGGGGCGACGAACTCGCTGCTTTGGTTGGACGCACTGGCGCCCGCCATCATGCGCTCTCGCGTCGAGGAACCTGCGGCGCCACCCCGGTCCGAGGTGATGGCCCAATTCACCTCGCCGGTGCTGGCCCTGAGCTCGATCGGCGAGGGGCGTTGGTTCGTGGCGACGGAAAAGGGCGCGATGGCCGTCGACCGGGACGCGCGCCTGACCGATCTGAGCCCGGCGCTTTCGCTGGAATTGCTTCCCCGCATCACCTGCGCTTGCCACGGGCCGGACGGACAAATCTGGCTCGGGGTTGGAGAAACGCCGAGTCCGCAAAGCCGCCCCGGGCTCTATCGCCTGATTGACGGGACCCCCGTACTTGAAGTGGAACTGCCGGCCACACCCACCGACATGCTGATCGACGCGCCTGGGCGCCATCTCTACGTCGCGCTCAGGGAGGCCGGCGATATCATCCGCTTCCCGATCAGGACGGGCAACAGACTCGGGAGCCTGGGGCTGGTCGCACGCGTCGATGCCCTGCACGGGCGCCCCATGGCCCTGACCCTGGAAGAGCCGGATTACCTGTGGGTCGCGCTATGGGACGGCTGGAGCCTGGCACGCCTGCAGCGCGACGGTTCCGACATGCGGCTTTTATCCTTGCCTGTGCCGCGTCCGACCGGGCTGACCTTCGGGGGGAGGGGCGGGGACCTGCTTTACGTTACAAGCGGCCGGATCGGATTGACACCGCAGCAGATTGCCGAGGCTCCGGCATCCGGGAGCGTCTTTGCCCTCGACGGGCGGCTTCGAGCCGCCTTGCTGCGCTGAGCCGGAGAAGCATCGGAGCACCCACCTACAAAAGAAGAGCCGGGAGAAGACGCATGGAACAGCAAGAGCCGACCGTCACTCGCAACCTGCTGATCACGGGCGGCGCCGGCAATATTGGGCGAAAACTGCGCCAGGAACTCGGCAGCCGCTTCGCCCGCATCCGCATTCTGGACACTGTCGCCCCGGCCAGCCTCGCGGCCAACGAGGAAGCCGTGCAGGTCGATATCGCCGACATCGGCGCCGTCGAGCGGGCGATGATGGGCATGGACGGGGTGATCCACATGGCGGGCGTCGTGCGCGAAGCGCCGTTCGAGTCCATTTTGCAAACAAATGTCGTCGGCACCTGGAACGTCTATGAAGCGGCACGACGTCAAGGCGTAGGCCGCGTCGTATTCGGCTCGAGCAACCACGCCGTCGGCTTCTATCCCAGGCATCAGCGTATCGACGAGACGGTCCTGCCGCGACCAGACGGACGCTACGGGCTCAGCAAGTGCTGGGGGGAGGCAGTGGGCGCCCTCTATGCCGACAAGTACGGTATCCGCAGCATGCATGTGCGGATCGGCAATGCCGCCGACATTCCCGCCAGCGCCCGTACGCTCAAGATCTGGATCAGTGGGCGCGATCTTGCCCAGCTCTGCCTGATCGGGCTGGAGCATCCCGACATCCACAACACTATTGTCTACGGTGTCTCCGACAATGCCGGCGGATGGTACGACAATGCGGTCGCATATGGGCTGGGCTACCGGCCCAAGGACCGTGCCGACGACTATGCCGAGGAGGCCATGGCTGGGGAAGCCGAGCTGACCCATGAGCCGCCTGCGCTGTATTTTCAAGGTGGCGGCTTCTGCTCGCTTGAATATGCCGGTGCACCGGTTCCTCCACCCGCAGCGGGTGTCTGAGGCGCCGCGCCCATTTGACCGCGATCATTCCAACTCCCCCCGTGCAGCCGAGGCCCCCGATGCGCATCACCGATGTCCGTGTCACTCCGATCGCCTTCCGCGACCCGCCGCTCCTCAACGTCAACGGCGTGCACGAGCCCTGGGCCCTGCGCAGCATCATCGAGGTTGAAACCGCGGAGGGCCATGTTGGGCTCGGGGAGAGCTATGGCGATCTGGAGACGCTGGCCAATCTCGACAAGGCGAAGGCGGGGCTAATCGGTCTCGACCCGTTTGACCTGAACGGCTTGATGCAGGTCGTCTACGCTGCGGTGGGCGATAATCCCGACCCCGGCCAAACCTTTGCACCCGCAGGCGACAAGGCCCGCGCCTCGGCGCTCTCCGCATTCGAAGTCGCCTTCCTCGATCTGCAGGGCCAACTCACCGGCCGGCCGCTCTACGATCTCCTCGGTGGCAAGCTCCGTGACCGCGTGCCCTACAGCGCCTATCTCTTCTACAAGTTCGAACGGCACAAGGATGATCCCGGCTATCCTGCCGATGATTGGGGCGAGGCGCTCAGCCATGAACAAATGGTCGAGCAGGCGCGCCGGATGGTGGCGGAATTTGGCTTCGGCTCGATCAAGCTCAAGGCTGGCGTGTTCGAGCCCGATTTCGAGATCGAGACGCTCCGGCACCTGCGCAAGGCGTTTCCGGACCACCCGCTGCGGATCGACCCCAATGGCGGCTGGTCGGTCGAGACGACGCGGCGGGTGATGCCGCAGCTGGAGGGGCTGCTCGAATATCTCGAAGACCCGACAAGGACGCTCACCGAGATGGGGCAGGTCGCGACATTCGCGCCGATGCCGCTCGCCACCAACATGGTCACGATCGCCTTCGGGCATATTCCAGAAACGATTCGCCTGAATGCCGTTCAGGTCGTTCTGTCCGACCACCATTATTGGGGCGGCCTGCGCGCCACCCAGCATCTCGCCCATCTCGGCCGCGTCTTCGGCTTCGGGATCTCGATGCACTCGAATTCTCATGTGGGCATCAGCCTGGCGGCGATGACCCATGTTGGCGCTACGATTCCGAACCTCGCCTATGCTTGCGACACACACTATCCGTGGCAGGTCGAGGAGGTGATTGAGGGCGGTAAGCTCCGGATCGAGAACGGCTCGCTTGCGCCGCCGGATGGACCCGGGCTCGGCGTGCGGCTGGACCGTACGGCGCTGAGGCGCCTGCACCAGCAATATCTCGATTGCGGCATCCGGGTGCGCGACGACACCAAGGAGATGCGCAAATACCAGCCGGACTTCAATTCGGCGCGCCCGCGGTTCTGAAGTTGGCTCTCGGGTTCTCACGGGCGCTCAAGCCCGCAAGAGGCTTTGAATTGCTACCCGCTCTCCCTTACTGCGAGGCTTAGAATGATCAGAGGAGTTGGAGCGAGCCTGCGGCTGTTTTACCGCGCTCGGTCTTCAAATCGAACGCTACCTTCTGCCCTTCGGTCAGAGTCATCATGCCAGCCTCTTTCACGGCCGTGATATGTACAAACACGTCCTTGCCGCCATCCGCAGGCTGAATGAACCCGAAACCCTTCTCAATATTGAACCATTTCACGTTTCCGGTCGCCATAGTCGCATCCCCCGAAGGTTGCATCTTTTGAGCCGCCGGAGGCGCGTATCCGAAGACCCGCCGGGAAATAATTGCCCGAAAACACAAGGTTGTCGAGGTCAAACATGAAGCATGACGGCTGGCGATTACCGTCGGCCCGACAACGCAACTGTGGATTGCTATAGAATGACGATGTAACGACAATATAAATTTCCGCTAATCGCGTATCGATAACACGCTGCCTCGCCGCGCCCCTTCGCAACGGCAATTGACATGCCGGAGGCCGAGAAAGCGTTGAGGCCGATCTTGCCGCGTGTCGTCGCGCACGGCATCGGCGATCTTCTGCGCCCCACGATCCTAACGGTGTAGGCAGCGCCGCAATCAACTGCTGGCCTGCCACTGAGTCATATGCAGTTTCTGTCTAGTTTCGCCAATCTGCAACCGATCATCGGCGGAGAACTCGGCAAGGTGTAGCGCGCCCGGCGTCAGCTCAGCCGGGCCAAGCTGCCTCGAATCGGGAGCGTTGAGGTTGTTTCCTAGGCGCGATCGAGACACACTATCCGCGAAGACGGCAGGGAATCGGCCTTAGGAAACCATTTGGAGGGATGGCTCGGCATTATTCAACATGTAGCCGCGTCCCCAAACAGTCTCGATGTAGTTCGCTCCGCCGGATGCATCTGCAATTTTCCGTCTCACCTTGCAGATGAAGACGTCCACGATCTTGAGCTCAGGTTCGTCCATCCCACCGTAAAGGTGATTGAGGATCATTTCCTTTGAAAGAGTGAACCCGCGGCGGCTCGCCAAGAACGCAACGATCTCATATTCCTTGCCAGTCAAACGAACGGGCTTTCCGGCGACGTCAACCGTTTTTGAATCCAGATCGATGCATAGGTCTCCGACCCGGACCGTGCGGTTCTCGGTCCCGTTGCAGCGACGCACCAAAGTCCGCAGGCGTGCAAGAAATTCGTCTCGGTGGAATGGCTTTGTCAGGTAGTCATCCGCCCCTGCAATCAGCGAACGGACCTTCTGTTGAACCTCATTGATACCCGAGAGGATCATCAACGGCGTGTTGATGGAGGATGCTCGGAGTTTCGTGAGTACCTGAATTCCTGGCATGTCTGGTAAACCGAGATCCAGAATTATAAGGTCAAACGGCGCCGCCTGAGCGAGCGCGAAGCCATCGGCTCCATAGGCTGTCTTGGTGACTTCAATGTTCTCCAGCTTGAGAAACATCTCGATGCTCTGCGCGATCGATGCGTCGTCCTCAATTAATAAAACGCGCATGGTAAACTCCGATTCGCAGCGGATAATTTGGCGAGGATGGCCGAAGTATGGTTAATGATTCAAGATTTTTTCGAGGGTAGTTTCAAAATCCGTGTCGTATTCGCGAAAATCTGCAGGTATTCGTGGAGGGCTTGGATCAGTTGACGCGCCGAGGGCGCGCTTTGAAATCGGCGATTAAATCCGCCAGCTCCGTCAAGCGACGCAGTTCCAGGCCGTTATCTGAAGCCTCGGTGCGGATTGCAAAGATCGCTTCGCCAGTAGCGCGGACCAACGGAGCGAATTCGGGCAGCATAAAACTTATTAGCATCGTCTTGAGCGTCTCTTCTGCGTCGCCGTAACGACTGAGATACAGCCGTACACCCTCAGTGGTCTCTTCTATTGAGGCGCCAAGCAGTTGCCCATAGGCATCCGCCGCTGCCCAAATAGCAGCGTGGAATGCTAATTTGTTCTCGACCATGCGGTCAGCGCCGCCACCAAGTTTGGCGCTAATCGAAGCTGCCGTGGTGATCATGTCGAGGAATTCTTCGAGGCGAACAGCGACCATGCCTGCCTTAGAAGTTCGCGGCTTTCGGGAGAACATGTTGAACACAGGTACTTCTGTCGCAGACGGCTAAGAAATCATAGATTCTGCATCTTCGCTAACACACCGTCTCGAATTGCCGCTTGTGCTTTGTAGTCATTGATTTGTTATTGCGAGCCAGTTGCTACAAAAAGGCGATAATGGCACGCCAAAACCCACCGAGCGAAGCAATAAGTCAGAGGGCAAACCCAAGGTTAAAGCAACCTGAGAGGCGTCGGACAAATCCGCTACCAACGCCCAGATATGCGTCAGAAAAAATGACTGATACGGACGCTTTGCAAAAGGTGAAGGGTGCTTTACGCTTTGTTGGGCTGTCTCAATAAAGCAATAGGAACAAAAATGGCGAATGGAACGGTCAAGTGGTACAATGAAACCAAAGGTTATGGATTCATCGCTCCAGACACAGGTGGTAAGGACGTTTTCGTCCATGCGACTGCCTTGGAGCGCGCTGGTCTTCGGGGTTTAGCCGAAGGTCAGAAGGTCGCCTATGATTTGGAGGCCGACCGTCGCAGTGGCAAAGAGTCTGCAGCTAATCTTAAAGTTTGAAAATTAAAAGCCGCCCGATGTTTTCCGCCGAGCGGCTTTTGATTGATGACACATTCCGATTCAACGCCTGTCAGGCAGCCCGTGAGCGCTTCCGCCTTTGCTGAGCAAGCCCCATCTTCTTGGCAAGGTGCGATCGAGCCTCGGCGTACCTGCGAAGCATCTGGACCGGCGACAGGGATAACCGTAGACAATGGTAATCCCTGCAAGCCCAATTCGGGCAATGAAAGTATCGAGCGACATCAAAAGCAATGAAGCCGCCCAAGAAGCCTTTCACCGTTGAATTTAAACAAGCGCGCCGCGTCCAAAGAAAGCCGCACCCATCTATTTGGGGTACCCTAGATCTGAAGGTCTCCGCGAACGAACAAGAGCCCGGATCGCAGCAGATCGATCCGCAGCGATTACCGAAGCCGGTCACCCCGGACTCGCCTGAACCTGCGAAGGCTCAGCGGATCCTGCCCGCGCTCGCAAAAGCTCCCGCCCCGGAACTGATGGAAATGCCGTCGATCGAGAGATCGACACCGAAGCGTGACGATCCAGAAGATTTCGTTCAGGCTCCTGAGGCATCGAACGCGCTCACCGCGGACCCAGGGGGAGTATCGTCCGAAGTTCCAAAGGTGCGCCGGCGCTACGGGAATAGCGGGGCTCTGCCTGCTGGGGAGCGTTGGAAGCGGCGGCTACCGCCAATCTTGCGACAGACTAAGTCTGTCACTTGAATGGATCTTGGTCAGCGTCACGGGCAACTCCGGGGCATCCCAGGCAGTTCACAGCCAACGGCGCCGTTCTCTTACAGGCAAATTCCAACTCAACGATCTTATTGTGGGCGTCCGCCACCGCCGCCGAGCGGCCAAGGAGACGCGAAGTGGCAGGCCACCAGATGCCCTTCGCCGACCGGTCGCGCCTCTGGCACCTCCGTCCTGCAGCGGGGTTGCGCAATCGGGCAGCGCGGATGGAAGCGACATCCCTTGGGGATCGCGGCGGGACTCGGTGGATCGCCCGGCAGCAGGATCCGGTCCCGGACCTTTGCCGGGTGCGAAATCGGCACGGCCGAGAGGAGGGCGTGGCTATAGGGGTGCTGGGGGGCCGAGAAGAAGGTGCTCTTCGGCGCGATCTCGACGATCTGCCCAAGATACATCACGGCTACGCGGCTCGCCATGTGCTTCACGCTCGCCATGTCATGCGAGATGAAGAGATAGGCGGTGCCTTGCTCGTCCTGGAGATCCTGCAGCAGGTTGATGACCTGCGAACGCACGGAGACGTCGAGAGCGGAGACAGGTTCATCGGCGACGATGAGCTTCGGCCGCATCGCGAAGGCGCGGATGATGCCCAGGCGCTGGCGTTGCCCGCCGGAAAACTGGCGGGGCCATTGGCCGATATGGCGGGCACTGAGGCCGACGGCTTCAAGCAATCGCACCGCAGCGCTGGTTCGCTCGCCCCGCTGCGAAACGAGGCCATGCACTGCCAGCGGTTCCGTCACGATCGATCCCGCCCGCATGCGTGGGTCCAGTGAAGAGAACGGATCCTGGAAGATGAACTGCAAATCGCGGCGGATAGCTTTCATGCGGGGCTGCGACAAGCCGGCGATGTCCTGCCCCTCGAACAGGATGCGCCCGCCGGTAGGATCGGTCAGGCGTAGGACAAGCCGCGCCAGCGTGGATTTTCCGCAGCCGGATTCGCCCACAAGGGCCAGCGTCTCGCCGGGATGGAGATCAAGGGACACCCCGTCGACGGCTCGAATGCCGCCAGGAGCCCGGCCGAAGGTCTTCTGCAAGTCCTCGAGCCGCAGGAGAGGTTCGCTCATGGTGCCGCGCCCGCGCTCATCGCTGCCGCTTGTGGCGTCTCTTGCGGCCGGTTCTGCCGCGCCCAGCACGCGGCGAGGTGACCATCCTCGATTTGCTCCAGCGGCGGCACCAATCTGGCACAGGGGGCAAAGCGCTCGGGGCAGCGGGGGTGGAAGGCGCAACCCGTCGGCATCTCCGTCAGATGCGGCACGGCGCCGCCGACCGTCGGCAACCGCCGCACGGACGGTGTCTCCAGCGAGGGCGTCGCAGCCAACAGACCGACCGAATAGGGGTGGCTCGGCGCGTCGAACAGGCGAAGGGCCGTCGCCTCCTCGACGACCCGGCCGCCATACATCACCGCGACACGGTCGGTCAGTTCGGCCACCACGCCGAAATCATGGGTGATGATGACCACGGCAAGATCCAGTTCCTGGCGCAGCCGTCGCAGCAGGTCGAGCACTTGCGCCTGGATGGTGACGTCCAGCGCGGTCGTCGGCTCGTCGGCGATCAGGACCTGCGGATCGCAGGAGAGTGCCATCGCGATCATGACGCGCTGGCGCATGCCACCGGACAATTCGTGCGGATAGGCGGCGGCGCGCTTGTCGGGCGCAGGAATGCCGACGAGGCTCAGAAGCTCGATGCTGCGGGCGCGTGCAACTGCGCGGGAGAGACCGAGATGCCGCCGCAGCGGCCCGCCGATCTGCTCGCCCACGGTCATGATCGGGTTGAGCGCCGTCATCGGCTCCTGGAAGATCATGCCGATGCGGCGACCGCGGATCGCATCGAGTGACTGGCGCGGCAGGGCCAGGAGATCCTGCCCATCGAACATGACGCGGCCGGCCGTGACGGTGGCGGCTTCCGGCAGCAGGCCAAGCGCTGCCAGCGCGGTCAGGCTCTTGCCGGAGCCGGATTCACCGACGAGGCCGAGGCACTCGCCAGCATGAAGGTCTAGATCGACGCCGCGGAGCGCCTGAACCGGGCCATTCTTCGCGTTGAACGAGACCTGGAGGTCGCGGATGGAGAGCAGCGGCGTCATCGCCCGGTCACCCGGTCGGGATCGAGGCGGTCGCGCAAGCGGTCTCCGAGGATGTTGAAGGCCAGGACCGTCAGCGTGATCGCGAGCCCCGCAAATATGGCCGGTAGTGGCGAGCCGAAGATGTCGGCGACGCCCTCGCGCACCATGTTTCCCCAGGATGGGGCCGGAGCCTGAGCGCCGAGGCCAATGAAGCTGAGCGATGCCTCAAGGCGGATCGCAGACCCGATCCAGATCGTCAGCATGACGATCAGAGGGCCGGCAATGTTGGGCAGGACATGCATCCCGATGGTGCTGAACTTGCCGCGCCCCATCGCGATCGATGCGTCGACATAGGCCTCGCGCTTGACCGACAGCGCCGAGGCCCGGGAGAGGCGGATGAATGACGGCACCAGGGCCGCCGCGATGGCGATCGAGAGGTTCTGCACGCCGGGGCCGAGCAAGGCCACGATCAGCACGCCGAGCAGAAGCGGATCGAACGACATCATCATGTCGGTGAGGCGGGTGACGATCGCCTCGGCCCAGCCGCCGAAGAAGGCCGACCCCGTGCCCAGGCTGATGCCGACAAGGGCGGCCAGCATCGGCGCGGCCACCCCGATCGTAATCGACAGGCGCGCTCCCTCGATCAGGCGAGAGAAGATATCGCGGCCATATTCGTCGGCACCCAGCCAATGCGCGGCGGAGAGACCCTGATCGGCCGCGGCGAAGTCCTGCAGCAGCGGGTCATGCGTCTGGAGCCAGGGGGCGAACACGACGACGACCAGGAGCAGGAGCAGGATGGCGGCGGCGATGGCCAGGAAGACGCGATCGAGCATGTCAGGCTCCCTTCACGCGGGGGTCGATGACCACGTAGAGCAGGTCGGTTGCAAGGTTCACCAGCACGACGAGGACCGAGAGAAGCACGAGGCCTCCCTGGATCAGGCTGTAGTCGCGGGCGGTCACCGCGCCGACGAGCAGTTGCCCGACGCCCGGCCGGTTGAAGACGAGTTCGATCGCAATGGTGCCGCCGAGCGTGGCGACGATCATGAGTGAGAGCTGCGTCGTGATCGGGATCAGCGCGTTGCGCACGATGTGCTTCCAGACCACGACCCGCTCCGGCGTGCCGAGCGCGCGAGCCGTGCGGACATAGTCGCGGCCCGAGACGTCGAGGACGGCCGTGCGGGTGAGGCGCATCAGGCCGCAGCCCTTCAGCAGTCCGAGCGTCATCGCGGGAAGGACGAGGTAGCGCAGGTCGAAGGGCGTGTCGCCACCGCCGAGCAGCGGAAACCAGCCGAGCTTCAGCCCGAACACGATGAGCAGGATGAGGCCGAGATAGAAATCCGGAAGGGCCGAGCCGAACAGCGAGACGAGCCGGCTCGAATGATCGACGCCGCCACTCGGGCGCATCGCCGAGGCGACGCCCACGGGCACGCCGATCAGGATGCCGACCACGGTCGAGGCGAGCGTCAGCATGATCGTATAGGGCAGGTGCCGCAGCATCGTCGCAGTGACGTCGACCCCGTTGACGAGCGAGCGGCCGAGATCGAGATGCAGGAGCCCCCAGAGGAAGCGGCCGTATTGGACGAGGAGCGGCTGGTCGAGCCCGAGTGTCCTGCGGACATTCTCGATCGTCTGGGCATTGGCGCGGTCGCCGAGCATGGCGATGACGGGATCGCCCGGCAGGAGCCGCATGGCGAAGAAGACGAAGGAGAAGACCAGGAAGGCGGTCAGAATTGCATCGGCCAGTCGCTTGAGAACGAACCGCCCCATCGTCTCGCAAACCTTTCAGGGCATGGCCGGCGGCATGAAGCCACCGGCGCCTGGCGCTCGATCATCGGACCGGATGTCGTATCCGCCCAGTGATCCAACCTCTTGTGTTTGCATCGGCTGTCCCGAAAACCGCTCTCCAGGTTTCAGGCCGATGCCCTAGCGGGCTACGCGCCGCGCCGTGGCGTATTCGTATTGGCCAAAGCCGCTGAGCGGCTTGTAGCCGAGGTCGACATGGCCCTGGATCGCGCTGACCAGGGGTTGGGTCTGCAGCGGCAGCACCGGCATGTCGCGCAGGATCTGGAGTTGGGCCTCCTTGAGCAGCGCCAGCTGCCGGTCGACATCGGTCGACCCGACGGCCTCGTCGACGAGCTTGTCGACGCTGCCGCCGATCTCGCCGTAATGCGAGAAATTGCGCAACGATGCCGGCTTGCCGACCGCCGCGGCCGAATGCAGGAACTCGTTGATCACGGCGGGCGCCGTCGGCGCGATCGCCGTCGACAGCATGTCGATCGTGCCTTCGTCCTTTCGGATGGCGGCGTGATAGCTCGCATGGTCCATGATCTTGAGCTTCACGTCGATGCCGACCTTGCGCAGCATGTCCTGCACCATCAGCATGTTCTGCTTGTAGTCGGAGCGCTCGCTCGACAAGGCCTCGATGCTGAAGCCGTTGGGGTGGCCGGCCTCCGCCAGCAGGGCCTTGGCCTTGATCGGATCGTAATCGTAGCGAAGCTCGGCGGGGATATCGGCTGTCTTCAGGGCGCCGTAGAACTCTTCCGGGACGATCGTGGGCAGCGGGCCGTGGACCACGCCGAACACGGATTTCCAGACCTTGCGATCGACTGCATAGGCGATGGCCTGGCGCACGCGCACGTCGTCGAGCGGCTTGATCTTCATGTTGAAGTGGAGGAATTGCAGGCTCCCGGGCTGCATGATGCTGATCTGGGCATCGCTCCGGGCCTTCTGGATCTGATCAACCCAACGCGGTTCGCGCGGGCCGCTGGTCTGGTCGATCTCCTTGCCGATGAAAGCGATTGTCGCGGCATTGTCGGCCGGGATGTAGCGGAAGCGCAGGGTCGCGGTCGGCGGTGCGCCGCGGAAATAATCCTTGTTCGCCTTGAGGACGATCGATTCCTGAGGCCGGTACTCGGCGAATTCGAACGGCCCGCTGCCGATCGGCGCGCGGCCGAATTCGGCTCCAAGCTTTTCGACGGCTTTGCGCGGCACGATGTAGCGGCCGAAACCGGGCGTCAGGGCCGAGGCGTGAAAGAACGAGTTCGGTGCCTTGAGGACGAAACGGACCGTGAGGGGATCGACGACCTCGATTGTGTCGATGTCCTTGAAGCTGGCGCCGTGCACGCCGCCGAGCTTGGGGTCGAGTTGGCGTTCATAGGAGAACTTCACGTCATCGGCAGAGACCTCGCCATAGCCCTGGTGCCATTTCACGCCGGGCTTGAGATAGAAGGTCCAGACCTTCTTGTCGGGCGAGACCTCCCATCGTTCCGCGAGCTCCGGCTGAAGCGCCGCCAGCTCGATGTCCATGGTGCCGCGCTTGGTATTGACCAGCGAGTTGAAGACCTGGAGCACGATCGTCTCGTCGTCGCCCGTCTTGGTCAGGGCGGGGTCGATCGAACCGAGGTCACGCGCCTGGAGCCGCAGCGTTAGCGTGTCGCTCGCGCCCTGCGCGAAGGACACGCTGCTGGACGATATTGCGCCGAGGCCGGCCATGCTCAGGGCGCTCGCGACGACTGAGCGTCGTGTGATGCGTGTCATGATTTCCTCCTGTGGGAATGGCGGGCTCTTTCGGCCGCGCTCATTCGAAGACGCTGTGGCTGACCTTGTGCTTCTCGATGAAATCCCAGTCATAGGTGACGCCGAGGCCTGGGCCGTCGGGCACGACGAAGCAGCCGTCTGAGGCGACCGCGTCGAGCTTGTCGGAATATCCGTCGGTATAGAACGTGCCGACAGCCTGGCCGCGCGACGGCCCGACCATGGCCAATTCATAGAAGTTCGTGTTTCGGATGGCGGCCATGGCGTGGCGATGTGCCGGACCATTGCCGTGGAGCTCGACATCGAGGCCCAGCGCCTCGGCGAAATGGGCGATCTTCATCGTGCCGGTGATGCCGATATCGAGATCGGGATCGGCCCGCACGAAGTCGGTGCCGTCGGCGAGAGTGAGTGTCGCCATGGCTTCCAGCCCGCGCACGTGCTCGCCAAGCAGGATCGGCGTCTTGATCAGTTCGCGCAGGCGACGATGGGCGTGGGCAGCAAGCCCGCCGTCACTATAGGGATCCTCGTACCAGAAGAAGCCGGCCTCATCGCAGGCACGGCCACAGGCGAGGGCGTCGGCGAAGGTCTTCAGGTGACAGGCTGAATCGTGCATCAGCTTCATGCGCCCGCCGACGCGCCGACCGAGAAGCCGGATCGCGGCGGCATCACGCCGCCAACCGCCATCGGTCCAGCCGTGCATCTTGAAGGCGCGATACCCCAGGCCGTGGCATTCCTCGGCGAATTCGGCGAAGGCCTCGGGCGTGGCCAGACCACCGCCATCGCCACCAAACCAGGTCGATGCGTAAGCCGGCAGGCGCTTGCCGCGATGGCCGCCGAGCAGATCGCTGACCGAATGGCCGGTGCGCTTGCCGGCGAGGTCCCAGAGGGCGTTGTCGATCTGGCAGCCGCCGATCCGGTCTTCCTTGCGCAACCAGCGGCGAATGTCTTCGTAGATCGTCTCACGGGCATAGCAGTCCCGCCCGATGATCCATTTGGCGATGAAATGGGTCTGCGGGGCGGTGTCCGTACGCCCGCCGACATATTCGCCGCGCGCGCCGTCCTGGGTTTCGATGCGGACCGCGATGCGTTTGCGTGTCGTTCGCACGCCTGGCATGTCGATGCCGCTCGGGCTGACATCGAAGGCGACGTTCTCCATGTCCTGCGCGAACAGAATGACGTCGATCCGGCGGATCCGCGTGGCCGCCGAACCGAGGACGTCGCGGGCGGCGCTTGCCGTGTCTTCTACGCTCAGCATGGCGCCCTCACTCGATCACGACATGCGATTTGGCATTGCGGGTGATGTAGTCCCAGTCGTAGCTCACCCCCAGACCGGGCCCTCCGGGCACCGGAAAGCATCCATCAGCACCGACGCTGTCGAGATCGTCGGAATAGCCGCAGGTGTAGACCGGCGCATTGAAATTGCCTCGGGACGGCCCGACCATCGACAGTTCGTAGAAATTGGTGTTGCGGATCGCCGCCATGCAGTGCCGGTGGGCGGGTCCTGGCGCATGCAACTCGACATCGAGGCCGAGCGCCTCGGCAAAATGCGCGATCTTCATCGTTCCGGTGATACCGATGTCGAAATCGGGGTCGGCGCGCACGAAATCGGTGCCGTCGGCGATTGTCAGCGTCGCCATGGATTCCAACCCCCGCACATGCTCTCCGAGCAGGAGAGGCGTCTTCAGCATCTCGCGCAGCCGCCGGTGGGCGTGGGCGGCAAGACCACCGTCGCTATAGGGATCCTCGTACCAGAAGAAATTGGCGTCATCGCAGGCCCGGCCGACTTCGAGCGCGTCGGCAAAGCTGCGCAGATGGCAGGCAGCGTCATGCATCAGCGCCATCCTGTCGCCGATGCGCTGGCCAAGCAGACGCACGGCCGCGGCATCGCGCGTCGGGCTGCCGTCGGTCCAGCCATGCATTTTGAATCCGCGGTAGCCGAGCTCGTAACATTCCTCGGCGAAGTCGGCGAAGGCTTCGGGCGTCGTGAGGCCGCCACCCTCGCCGCCGAACCAGGTCGAGGCGTAGGCGGGGAGGCGGGTCTTGCCGCCGCCGAGCATTTGGCTGACCGACAGGCCCAGTCGATGGCCCGCCAGATCCCACATCGCGATGTCGATCACGCCAGCGCCCATGCGGTCTTCCTTGCGGAGCTGGCGGCGGACACGCTCATAGGCCCGTTCGCGGGCGAAGACGTCGAGGCCGAGCACAGCGCGGGCGCAGGCCGCGGCCTGGGCCAGCGAGTTCGCCTGGCCGCCGACATAGGCGCCCCGCGCGCCGTCCCGCGTTTCCATTCGCACTGCGAGGCGAGTGCGCGCGGACTTCGCGCCGGTCACGTCGATGCCGCCGGGTCCGACTCCGACCATCGGATAACTGAATATCCAAATTTCGACACGGACGATTTCGCTCGCGCGAGGACCTGGTTCGGCTCCGTCTTGCGTCTTGTCCAGTAGCCGCACGTCCATGGTGCTCGCTTCCAATCCCTTGGCACGGCCGGTTGTGACCCAGGGTCCGGGTCGCGAGGCCCAGGCTGGCTGGACATCTTCGGCTTCGTCAGATTATATAATATCTATAACTTCGCAGAAGGCGGCGAATGTCAAGACGTCCGAATGAGGCTGATTGCGTCGCACGGGTTGCATCAACCCGCATTGCGTTTCACGAACGGGCGGCGATCAGGCGGGCGGTGGAATCGACGATGAGAGCGCCGAGATGACGGACGCACCGGCCCCCGCCAGCCGAATCGTGCCCTTCATGCAGGCGACGACGTATCAGCGGCTGCGCGAGGCCATCCGCGCCGACATCGTTGCCGGGACCTTCGCGCCGTCTGAACATTTGAAAATGGCGGCGCTGGTGCAGCGCTACGGGACGAGCCCCGCGCCGATCCGCGAGGCGCTTGGGCAGCTCGAAGGCGAGGGCTGGATTGAAATTCTACCGAACCGGGGCGCGCGGGTTCGTTCGATCGAACGGGCCTTCATCCGCGAATTATTCGAGATCCGCCTTGCTCTTGAACCGCCTCTGGCCGGCTACAGCGCGGCGGTTGCAACCGTTAGCGACATCAACGCACTCTGGGCTATCCATAAGGATTATGCCGCCGCGATCGGCCAGGGCAATTCGGCGGCGATCTCTTCGACCAATGGCGCTTTCCACACCAGCATCCTGTCGATCCGCCCGAACCGATCCGCGCTGGTTCTGCTCGATCAGCACAATGCATTCGTTGGAGCGACGCGACGCCGCTTCGGCTTCCCCGACCACCGCCTTGCCGCAATGGTGCCCGAGCACGAGGCGATCATCGAGGCCTGCGCGCGCAACGATGCGACTGCCGTGCGTCGGCTGATGCGTGCGCATATTCAACGCTCGATCGACGAGTTGATCCCGCGGCTGCCGGGCAACGACCCGGATCATCTCGAGAGTTGAACAGTTCTGACAGGTGCGAGCGGTGGCTTTTACTATCAACCGACCGTGCTGAGTGGGGTTCCGGTGGATGCAGCCATTTGAAACGACGGTTCTTCGGTCGCACTGCGCCGATCTCTACGTTCCCAGCCAAGTAGGAGGCGACCCGCCTGGCCAACGACACCGAGAACGGGACGATTTTAATGTCTGCACACGCGACCTCTCCAACGGGTTGCGGGGCGCGGGCAAACTGGAAAGCGTCATGGGCGGCACCGATCGACGGCCTAGGGTGGATCTATCGGCTCCGTTCGACGCTACCAAGCAGAGTGGGTTCGCGCGACTCCATCCTCGTATTCAGTGAGACTAAATAGGTCGCAGTGAGCTGATGAGCGCCCTGCGATAATCAGGTGGGTCTAACGTACCAAGGGGGGGCATAATGAAGATTGCCAAGGTAGAGACGTTCCAGGTTGATTGGGGTGCGTCTGCAAAGGGGGCGCGAAGCGCGTTCGTCCGGATCGAGACTGAGGATGGTCAATACGGCCTGGGTGAAGCCTCGCCCATGCAAGGCGGCCTGGCTTCGCTAGTCATCATCGCCAACGACATGGCGCCGGCCCTGATCGGGAAGGATGCTCTCGATCATGCCGTCCTGCTGGACACTTTGTTCCACAAGTGCATCAAACTTGGGCCGGAAGGGGCCACAACGGCCGCGCTCGCAGCGCTCGACATCGCGCTCTGGGATCTCAAAGGAAAGCTGCTCGGCCAGCCTGTCTACAAGCTACTCGGCGGGGCCTGGCGCACGGCTCTACCCTGCTATGCCTCCGTTGGGGGCAATGCCTGGCGCACGGTTGATCAGGTTGTCGAAGTCGTCATGCGGCGGGTGGAGAAGGAGCGGCCCGCGGCGGTGAAGATCCGCTGGGACGGCGACCGGACCAGGCAGGACGTCGATATTCCCGGCGACATTGCCAAGGCCAAGGCTGTCCGCAAGGCGCTGGGCGATCAGTTCGTGCTCGGGTTCGACGCTAATAACGGCTATTCGGTCGGCGGCGCGATGCGGGTCGGCCGGGCGCTCGAAGACCTTGGCTACACGTGGTTCGAAGAGCCCGTGCAGCACTACCATGTCGCTGCCATGGGCGAGGTCGCCCAGCGCCTCGACATCACCGTTTCCGCCGGCGAGCAGACCTATACGCTTCAGGGGCTCAAGGACCTGATCAATGCCGGCGTGCGCATGGTGCAGCCTGACATCGTCAAGATGGGAGGCATCACCGGGCTGATGCAATGCGCCGCCGTCGCCTATGCTCACGGCGTCGAGCTCGTCCCGCACCAGACCCAGCCTTCCGTCGGCCACCTCGCCAATATTCATGTGCTGTCGACCATCATGCATCTCAGCAAACCGGTCGAATTGGCGGATAACTGGGAGCGGGCCGGATCGCTCTTCAAGAAGAACCCGTCCGAGCCCATCGATGGCCGCTTCGAATTGCCGACGGCCCCGGGGCTCGGAATGGAATTCGACGAGGCCGAGATGAAAAAGCGGAGCATTCCCATCAGCGCCTGACGTCAGAACAAGACAAAAAGGGAGGAAAAAATAATGAAACTAACCAGAAGAACGTTTCTCGGTCACGCCTCGACGATTGCAGCGGCTGCGGCGCTGGGGGCTCCCATCGCTCATGCAAAGGACGAGGCGATCTCGATCGCCCTGGCGGCGCGTTCGCCCACGAGCATCAATCCGCAGCAGCCCGGGATGACCGGGGGCGACAACTGGGCGATTCACCAGGTGTTCGATACCCTCGTGAAATCAGACGAAGGGACGTTTGCAATCCGGCCCGAGGACTTCCGCCCCAGTCTCGCCGAGAGCTGGGAAAGCTCGGAGGATGCCAAGACGTGGACATACAAGCTGCGCCGAGGGGTGAAGTTCCACAAGGGCTACGGTGAAATGACGGCTGACGATGTCGTCTTCACCTTCGCCCGGCATCTTGATCCGAAGATCGTGACCAACCAGAAGCCGCTCTACTCCAATGTCGAGGCGGTCAAGGCGCTCGATCCCCACACCGTCCAGTTTACCCTCAAACGGCCCGATCCGCTGTTCAACGGCAGCGTCGTGACCACCCTCGCGGCCTCGATCCTCTGCCGGAAGGCCTTCGAGGAGAAGGGCAAGGACTTCGCCATGAGTCCGGTCGGGACGGGCCCATACCAGGTGGAAAGCGTCAGCCCCAGCGACGGGATCCAACTGGCTGCCTTCCCAGATCACTTCGCTGGACCGGCGGTTACCAAGACGATCCATGTCCGCTTCATTGCCGACACGACGGCGCGAACCCTCGCCTTCGCCTCAGGCCAGGTCGACATGATCGAAGGCGTCCGCTCTCCCGGCTGGCTCCCATCGATGCGCCAGCGCTCGGCCAGCACGATCTTCGACGCCACGGCGCCCGGCAGCTTCAACCTGCTCCACCTGAACCTGACGCGGCCGCCGCTGTACGATATCCGCGTGCGGCAGGCGATCCGCTACGCCATCAACAGCGACCAGATCGCAACGGCATTTGCCGGTCTTGCGGTCCCGATGGTCGGGGTCATCGCTCCGCAATTCGCCGGAGCGGTCAAGAAAGCGGATTTGCCGCCCGAGCTGCAATACAACTACGATCCCAAGAAGGCCAAGGCGCTGCTGGCAGAGGCGGGGCACCCGAACGGCGTGACCATTCCCTGCTTCACCAGCCAGCGTGAGGATTATGCGGCGATCATGCTGATGCTCCAGGAGCAGCTGCGCGCCGTCGGCATCAACCTCGATCTCAAGATCATCGACCATGCGACCATGCATTCCGAGAACCGCAAGGACCGGAATTCGATCGCCCTGTACTCGTCCAGCTACCCGCCGGTGCCGACGCAGCCCTTCCTGCAGCTGCTGTCGGCCGAAGCGGACGTCAAGGCCGATGGCACCGGAGCGGAAAACTACAGCCACTACGGCGTCGCCATTCCCGGCATCGACGCACTCATCGAAAAGGCTCAGGACGAGCCCGATTTCAACAAGCGTATCGCGCTCATCCAGGACATCGAGAAGCAGGTTCTGCGTGATCTGCCGCTCCTTGGGATTGTCACGCTCTCCTATGTCATAGCGCGCAATCCGCGTGTGAACATCGGATTCCCGGTCAAGTCTGGCTACGCCTATTGGCGTTTGAACAAGGCCACGCGCGTCTAAAGGGGCAGACCATGCTGCGTGTCATCGGAGCGAGACTGCTCGATGCCGTGCCGACGGTCCTGCTGGTGCTGACGCTCGTGTTCATCGCGCTGCGCCTGCTCCCTGGGGACCCGGCACTCGTCGCCCTCGGCGACTATGCGACCGCGGAACAGCTTGCGCTGTTTCGCGAGCAAATGGGGCTGAATGCGCCCCTCTGGCAGCAGTACCTCACCTTCATCTGGGACATGCTGACGCTCGATTTCGGGCAGTCCCTGATCGATCGAACGCCGGTCCTCCGGCTGCTGGCCGATAATCTGCCCTACACGATCGAGCTGACGCTTGTCGCGACGGGGATGGGGCTGCTCGTCGGGATTCCGCTCGGGGTGGTCGCGGCCGTCAACCGCAACAAGCTCCCCGACGCCGGCGTTCGCGTGTTCTCCCTCATCGGCTACGCGATCCCCGACTTCTATCTCGGGGCGCTCCTGCTGATCGTGTTTGCCCTGACCCTCGGCTGGTTCCCGATCAATGGCGGGGGCACCGGATTTTTCGACCGCATGTACCACGTGTTTCTGCCGGCGGTGACACTCGCCATGGTCAAGACGGCCTTCCTCGGCCGGTTGACACGGACCTCACTGCTCGAGGTCCTTGGCAAGGACTATATCCGCACGGCACGGGCGAAAGGCGCACGAGAGAACCGCGTCATCTATCGGCACGGGCTGCGCAACGCCTTGCTGCCGATCACGACCGGGCTGGGGCTCAGTCTTCTGGCGACGCTGTCTGGGTCGGTCGCGATCGAGCTGGTCTTCAACCGGCCAGGCATCGGGGAAGTCCTGATCAGCGCAATCGCCAAGCGGGACTATCCAGTCATCCAGGCGGGCGTCGTGGTGTTCGCCTTCTTTGTTGTTCTGATCAACCTGCTGGTCGACCTCGCCTACATCGTGGTCGATCCCAGAATTCGGGTGAAGTGATGACGCTTGCCACGGAACAGACCCATGTTCTCGCGCCGGAAGAGCCACGCTTCGGATTGCTGCGCAGCATCATCCTGGGCCAGCCCTCCACGATCCTGGCGACGATCATCATCGCGGTCTTCCTTGCCATCGCCGTTCTGGCGCCCGCGATTGCACCTGATAACCCGCTGGCGCAGAGCTATCTCGCGATCAACTCATACCCGTCGGCGGAACACTGGCTCGGCACGGATCAGTTCGGACGAGACGTGCTGTCGCGCCTGATCTTCGGATCACGCAATTCGCTGATCTTCGGTCTGATCTCTCCGACGCTGGCTGCGCTCGTTGGTACCGCACTTGGCGTCGCCGCCGGGTATTTCGGCGGGATGATCGATCGTCTGGTGACCCGGATCATCGACCTCCTGCTGGCATTCCCGGAGCTGCTGCTCGCTATCATGATCGCAGCCGTGCTCGGCGGCGGCTTCTGGAACGTCGTGGCGGTGATAACCATCGCGTTCGTGCCGGGCTTTGCCCGCGTGGCGCGGGCCTCGACGCTCGCGGTCAAGCAGGAACCCTATGTTGAAGCGGCCATCGCCGCGGGGGTCACCACGCCCATGATCATCGTCCGGCATGTGCTCCCGAATATCTCGGCGCCCATCGTGGTGCTGATGACGCTGTGGGTCGCATCGGCCATTCGGCTCGAGGCCTCCCTCAGCTTCCTCGGGATCGGCACCCAGCCGCCCAATCCGAGCTGGGGCAACATCATCCGCGACGGCTTGGGGAACATCTTTGGCTCCCCCTGGCCGATCATCGGAGCGGGCTTCGCCATCACGATGGTCGTCCTGGCCTTCAACCTGATCGGCGATGCGGCCCGCGACGTGCTCGATCCGGAGACCGCTCAATGACGCCACCTCTTCTGAAAGTAGAGAATCTGGCGGTCGAGTTCGGTCCCAAGACCAATCCCATCCGTGCCGTCAATGGCGTGAGTTTCGAGATCGAGGCCGGCGGCGCCGTTGGCATCGTCGGCGAGTCCGGGTCGGGGAAGTCGATCACGTCGCTGTCGATCCTGCGGCTGATCCCCGAGCCGCCGGGCCGGATTGTGCAGGGCCGGGTCGAGCTGAACGGGGTCAATCTTCTCGATCTGCCCCGAGCGAAAATGCCCGATATCCGCGGGCGCGAAATCGCGATGATCTTTCAGGAGCCGATGAGTTCGCTCAACCCCCTGATGACCATTGGCGATCAAATCGGCGAAGCCATCATGCTCCATTCCGCGCTCGATCGCGAAGCGCGGCGGCGCCGGGTGATCGAGGTGCTGAACCTTGTGGGGATTCCCGATGCCGCGGGCCGGGTCGACGCCTATCCTCACCAGTTCTCGGGCGGGATGCGCCAACGCGTGATGATCGCGATGGCGCTCGCATGCAGCCCCAAGCTGTTGATCGCCGACGAGCCGACAACCGCGCTCGACGTCACGATCCAGGCCCAGGTGCTCGAACTGATGAAGCGGGTTCGGTCCGCGACGAACACGGCAATCCTCCTGATCTCGCACGATCTGGGCGTCATTGCCGATGTCTGCGAACGGGTGATCGTCATGTATGCCGGTCGTGTCGTGGAAGACGGCGACGTGCGATCGATTTTCCGCAGGCCAAGTCATCCCTATACGCGCGGTCTGCTGGAATCGATCCCCCACCTCAGGGATCAGCGCCGACGCCTGTTCCAGATTCCCGGCTCGGTGCCATTGCCCGGCACCGTCAAGCAGGGCTGCCCGTTCTATTCCCGATGTTCGCTGCGGGTTGACGAATGCGCCAGGGAAATGCCGCCGATGTTCCGCTTCGGCGAGAGCCATACAGCGGCCTGCTGGGTCACAGCAAAGGCGGAGGCCGTCCAATGATCGAGCCGCTTATCCGGACCGAGAATCTCAGCAAGACCTTTGGCGAGGCCGGCGGCCTTTTCCGCAGATCGAAGGGCAGCAGCGTCCGTGCCGTGGACGGCGTGTCCTTTTCGATCAATCGCGGCGAGACCGTCGCGGTCGTCGGGGAGTCCGGCTGCGGCAAGTCCACCATGGGACGGCTGCTGCTGCGCTTGATCGATGCGACGGAAGGCAGCGTCTTCTTCGAGGGAACGGACATCAACACGCTCTCGCGAAGCGAGATGCGGCAGATGCGCCAAAGAGCACAAATGGTGTTTCAGGATCCCTACGGGTCCCTGAGCCCGCGCAGGAGCATTGCCGACATCGTCGCCGAACCGCTCGAGGCTTTCGGCCTTGTTCGCAACCGACGGGAGAAACGGGAGCGGGTCGCGGAACTTCTGAACCAGGTCGGACTATCGCCCAGCTTCATGGACCGGAAGCCGCGCCAGTTCTCGGGCGGCCAACGTCAGCGGATCGGCATTGCCCGGGCGATTTCGGTTGATCCGAGTTTCGTCGTGGCGGATGAGCCGGTCTCCGCCTTGGACGTCTCCGTGCAGGCACAGATCGTCAATCTTCTGCAGGACCTGCAGGAGCAGAAGCGCTTCACATATCTCTTCATTGCCCATGACCTTGCCGTGGTCCGGCACATCGCTGACCGGGTCATGGTGATGTATCTAGGACGCGTCGTTGAGATCGGGCACAAGGAGCAGATCTATTCGGCCCCGCAACACCCCTACACCCAGGCCCTCCTGTCGGCGGCCCCTGAGCCGGACCCGGATTTCAAGGCCAGGCGCATCATTCTCGAGGGCGACGTCCCCAGCCCGACACGCGTTCCTACGGGGTGCAGTTTTCACACCCGCTGCCCGCTGGTGCAGGACATTTGCAAGGCAGAACGCCCAGCATTGCGCGAAGTGATGCCTGGACAAAGCGCAGCTTGCCACTTTGCGAGTCCGAATCCCATACTGGCCTGAACAGCGCACGGCTGCTCGATCGCGTTTCCACGGCGACTTCGGAGCGACAATCCATGCCGCTCTCCCAAGACAATCCTGAAGCCTCGCCGTCCCTTATTACGGAGGGCATTTCTCCGTCAGCCGGACGATTTCCGGCTCGAGCTCGTGGGCGGGCGCCATCGCTCCGAGTCAGTCAGCTGCGGAAGGTTCTCGTCGCATTTGCGGCCGGCGCTGGCCGGCTAATCGACGGTGGAAGGTGATCTGCTTCCGGCTGAGCGGCGTGCGACGAGATGGCGCCGACAATTGTGGCGAGGTGCGATCCGGGCGATGGCCGGGCGGCCTGGCCGATAGTCAGCACGATCCCTGAGCAAGTTGCCGTATGCGGCGGCAACCAAGCACTTCATTCGGGGCGCTTGGCGAATTCCTCGCCGGCAATCCGCACCGCCTGTTGCACGACGGGATAGCCGCTGTAGGGCACGAGGTTGAGGAGGGTTTCGAGCACCTCCTTGCGGCTCGCGCCGGCATTGAGTGCCGCGTTGATGTGGACACGCAGCGGGGCTTCCGTAGTCGTGGTCGCGACCGCCGCCAAGGCCGCGCAGGCCGTCAGCTCGCGGATTATAGGATCGATGCCTGGTCGTGAGAAAACGTCGCCGTACGAGTGCTCGACGATCATCCGACCGATATCCGGTGCAATGTCGTCGAAGCTGCGGATGACCGTTTCACCGGATGCTCCGGAGGTCTGTGCAAGTGTCGCGAGCCCGCGCTTCCGACGCAACTCCCGGCTCTCGGACAGTTGTGCCGCCGCGGATGGCGCCGTGATCGCTGTAGCGCCGCGGTCTGCCGAGAAGGCCCGTTGGGCGAGACCGAAGGCGTTGAGTGCGGCGGGAAATCCGGCATAGACGCTAAGCTGCATTAGCGCCTCGGCAATCTCTGCAGGCGACAGGCCCTGCTTGAGGGCGACTTTGAGATGGAAATCGAGAGCGTCGTCGCGGTTGCCGGTCGCCGCCAGCATCGAAATGATGGCGAGGTGCTTGGCCTTCGGTTCCAACCCCTCGCGCGCCAGCGACTCGCCGAAGGCGAATTCAATCGACCAGCGTGCAAGGTCCGGCGAGATCGCTTCAAGAGGCCGCAGATGGCCTTCGCCGTTGACCGCTAGGAGGGCTTCCAGTCCGCGCCGGTATCGCTGCGTTCCGTCGTCGCTTGCCGGTGGCGGGGCCTCGAAGGTGATGCCTCGCTCCTGGAAGATCTCGCGCGCCAGGGCGATCGAAACGACGGCGGAGGGGAAGCCGAGAACCGCCACGGATACGATCAGCAACTCGACCAAATCCTGCGGTCTCCCGCCGGCGTTGAGGAAGCCTGTCATATGAAACTTGAGCTGCGGTTTGACGCTACCCAGCGCCATCAAACAAGAGACGGTGCAAATCTGCCGTAGCGGCAAACTCAGTCCCGGGCGGGACAGAATATCGCCATAAGAATATTCGACCGTAAAACGCGCCAAGTCCGGCGACGCCTCTGCAAGGCGTTTGATCGGCAAGTCAAAACCCTCGCCGCCGATCCGCTGGAGAACCTTCATGCCGCGTTCGAAACGCTCGCCGTTTGCGTCTTGAGCCATGGTCTGCTGGGCTCCCATCAAGCCGCTTCATGAAGAGGGTTTCGGGGGGCATGACTTCGGCCATGCGGCGCGATAGAGCCGCCGCCCCGTGCCCCTATCAGAGATTCATCGCTGAACGATTGCGATAAATCCAATTCATTAATAATATCATCGTCATGAATGCGGTTCATCTTGCCAATATCGATCTGAATCTGCTGGTGGTGTTCGATGCCGTGTTTGCAGAAGGTCATGCCACGCGCGCAGCCGAACGGATCGGGCTGACCCAGCCGGCCGTGAGCCACGCGCTCAACCGGCTGCGTGCTTTGTTCGGCGATCCACTCTTCGTCCGCTCGCCGCGTGGCATGGTGCCGACTTCGCTGGCCCAAGACATCGCGCCGAACGTGCGATCTATCCTCGAACAGGTGCAAGGCGTACTGCGTGGCGGGCGTGCTTTCGACCCGACCGCGAGCACACGGCAGTTCGTCCTCGGTCTCTCGGACTATGCCGCCTACGTGCTTCTGCCTCGCCTGACCGCACGCCTCGACCAAGAGGCGCCGGGCCTGTCTCTCGTCGCCCGCAATACGAGCCGGAGCGTCGGCCTGTCGATGCTGGAGGATGGAACGGTCGAACTGATCGCGGGCAACTTTCCGGAGCCGCCGACACACATGCGGGAGGGACTGCTCTACGAAGAAGACTTCATCTGCGCCGGCCGCGGCGACCACCCCAATCTCGGCGAACCGCTCGATCTCGACCGATATTTGGCCCTTCGACACATTCAGGTCTCGATGAGGGGCAATCCGAGCGGCTATGTCGACGCCGTGCTGGCGGAAAGAGGGCTCAAGCGAAATGTGGCCGTAACCGTCGGGCACTTCCTGATGGCCCCAATGCTGGTGGACGCCTCCGATCTCGTGGCGACGGAACCACGCCGCCTCTTTACGCCGCTTGCCGGCCGCCTACCCCTCAGGCTCTTCCCGCCGCCGATCGACATTCCCCAGTTCCGGGTGGTGCAGACATGGCACTCAAGGCACGATGCTGATCCGGGCCATCAGTGGCTGCGGCGCATTCTCCGGGAAGTCGGTCAACAGGCATAAGTCACTAATCTACGGGCGCCCCCCTGAACGGTCCCGCTCACTCGGCGCTTTATCGTCGGCCCATACTACTAGGTAGTTCGATGGCGTCGGACATTTTCGCGGCAGACGGCCAAAGGCGTCGCACGTTAAATTCGATTCCTGAGCGCGAAGCCGAGCTGAACCGGGCCAATCACTCTGCGGCAATTTGGAGGGCTATAGCGTAGACATGGTGCCCATCATCGTGGATCGTAGCCCGCCAGCCCCGCCGATTCCCACTCGAGCGGTTCCGCCCCGAGTTGATCTTCATTGAAAACGTGCCTGGCATAGCGGTCGGCAAGAGCGACGAGAGCGCTCCGCTCGATCGCCTTATCGAATGGCTCGGCCGCAACGGCTACCTGCCCAACATCTTGGCACACTTCGTTGAGTGTGGTCTCCTGTCCCTTGTGGAAGTATGCTCTTGGGGAGGCGTGGGCGAGCTCTCATTCACGAGGCATATCAGGTTTCCATGTCAGGCCATGCGATTCACATCAAGATCGACGGAAGAACCTACTCGGGGACCTTCAAAGTTGACCGAAAGATGCTGATCGTCACAACAACCTACGGCAGCAAATCCGCCGAAACGAACCCGCGGGTGGCACATGAGACCCTTGCTCACCAACTCCTTCAGGAACTTGTCCAGCAGGAAAAGTCGCGCAAGGGCTCGACGCTCTGACGAAAGGCGTGCGCTCGGCATTGTCACGGGAATGGTGTGATCTGAGCCTGCCACGGTAGGGTAGGAGCATACAGCACCGATTTCGTCATCGCGGGCACGAATGGCGATGATGTCATCACCGGCACGCGGGGCGACGACCGGATCTTCGCGGCCGGCGGCAATAACCAAGTCACTGCGCTTGCTGGCGATGACGAGGTCCATGGCGGCGCCGGCGACGATATCCTCGATGGCGGTCCGGGCGGCTTCGACAATCTGTTTGGCGACGCGGGCAATGACCGACTGACGCTGGCGACGAGCGACGGCGGCGGCACGGCGTTTGGCGGCGAGGGCGACGATGTCATGTTCGGCAGCGACACCTCCTTCAACAACTTCGACAACACGCTGCGGGCGAGGTCGGCAACGACGAGCTGCATGCCGGCGCGGTCGGCACATCCATGAACGGGGAAGGCGGCTCGGATTGGCTGATCAGCGGTGCGGCCGACGACCAGATGGAGGCCGGACGCGACGAGTTCGGTTTCGAGCTGGACAATGCGCAGGATCTGTTCGTCTACAGCGGAACCGGGCGCTGGAGCGAGGAAGGCAGCTTCTTCGGCGACACGGTCTCCGGCTTCCAGGATGGTTCGGACCTGTTCGACCTGCGCGGCAGCGGCCTGCAATTCTCCGACCTGTCGATCGTCAACGAGGAATTCGAAACGACGATCACCTCGGTGCGCGGGAATATCTCGGTCTTCGTGAATGCCGGGCAGGAGGTTTTCCTCGACCAGGATGATTTCCTGTTCGACCCGGCGCCCGCGCCGTTCTCGACCGATCCGCTGTTTATCTAACGGGCTCGGAGGCTAACGACTTCACACGGAACAGGAGCCCAAGCGGTCCATCCTGTTCCGGACTTGGGCCACCCTCCGCCGAACTTTGCCCCAGACACCGGATGAGAGCCTCGATTGGGTCGGACATCACTACCGAGCCAGAAATGGGCGCTGGTAGGATGGCAGCCTTCCTCGCCCTGTCGACGAGATTGCGCAGCGTACCATGAGAAGCGTCGCCGCGGCCATCGAGCCGATGCTTTAGCGCCAGCTCGAACGCACCAAACGCCTGCGCTTCGCGTCATAGTCGAAAAAGGCGTAGATGATGGTGTTTCGCGCGCGATCGAAACCCGCCACCACATCAGCCGGTGCGGTCCCTTTGAGGCCGAAGGCAGCCAATACGTCATGATGGTCCGCGAGGGTCATCCGGCGGGTTACACCGTTCTGGACAACACAGAGATCGGCAAAGCGCGGGTCAGGCTGCAAAATACTCTCGACTGTCTTGAAGGCCATGTGACTGATCCGGTTCAGAGGGACGACATGCCGTCTAGATCATGAGACTGAGCTGGTCCGGGTCCTCGTACTGTTCGCCTTCAAAGGACGACAACGTGACGCCTATCAACCGGATGCCTTTTTGGGTCGGGAATAGTGGATCGAGGAGGCCGCACGCGATGCTCTCCACCTCCGATGCTGATCCCGGCGGCAGGCCGACTGTGCGGCTGCGCGTGATCTGCTGAAAATCGGCGTACTTCACCTTCAAGGTCACGGTTCGCCCGTGCAGCCCCTTCGCTTCGCAATGGCGCCAGACCTTTGCGACCAACGGTGTGACCTCGGAGTGCGCCGCCTCGAGGTCGAAGATATCGACCGCGAAGGTATCCTCGGCGCCGACCGATTTCCGCTGCCGGTCGGGCTGGACCGGGCGCTCATCGATCCCGCGCGAGATCCTGTAATACCAGGCGCCGGACTTCCCGAAATGCTCCTGCAGGAAGGCGAGTGGCTTCGCCCTGAGGTCGGCGCCGGTCAAAATGTCGAGCCGCTCCATCTTGGCTGCGGTGGCCGGTCCGACACCGTGGAATTTCTTGACCGCGAGCGCCTCGACGAATGGCGGTCCCATGCGTGGCGTGATGATGGCCTGGCCGTTGGGCTTGTTCAGATCGCTCGCCATTTTGGCCAGAAATTTGCAGTAGGAGATGCCGGCCGAAGCATTGAGGCCCGTCACCTCCTTAATGCGCGCGCGGATCCGCGTGGCGATCTCGGTCGCGGTCGGGATGGCCTGCTTGTTGTCGGTGACGTCGAGATAGGCTTCGTCCAAGGACAAGGGCTCGATCAGGTCGGTGTGCTCCGCGAAGATCTCCCGGATCTGCGCGGAGACGGCACGATAGACGTCGAAGCGCGGCGGCACGAAGATCAGCTCCGGGCAGCGTCGTTTCGCCGTGATGGAGGGCAGGGCGGACCTGACGCCGAAGGCCCGAGCTTCGTAGCTCGCAGCGGCGACCACACCGCGGGCGGCCGAGCCGCCGACCGCAACCGGCTTGCCTCTCAGCTCCGGGTTATCGCGCTGTTCGACGCTGGCATAGAACGCATCCATGTCGACATGGATGATCTTGCGCCCGGAGGCGCCTTTCGGCAGCCCGGCGACCTCAGCACGCGATATTTCCTGATCCGTCGTCTTCATCACTCGACCCGCCGCTTCCCATGCAGCCTACAGCAGCTTGTCGTCAGGCTTCGCTAGCGGTTCGACGATCACAAGCATGTCGCAGGGAAGCGGCTGCTGCAGGTGCCGCACATCGTCCCATTCGCCGGTCAGGCCGAATCCGGCTCGTCGAGTTTCCCGTGACAACGCCTCGCTGCCAGAGCGGCCAATGCCGGAACTGCTCCCGCTTCCCGAATCGCTGCCCGAGCCTCCGCCGCTTCCGCCACTCCGCCTTCCGCGGCGAGGACAGCCGTGATCCGTCCGCCTGTGGCGTCCAGGATGCCGAGCCCGACCACAAGCGCTAGAACCGTGCGCAGGCGAGGGCGCACGTCCGTGAGGTCGAAGTCGAGGTCGAGCCTATCGAGAATGTTGCCGAGCATCGCGGCCCCGGCCGTAACGATGCTGTGTTCGGCCACAGGCAGCGCGGACGCTGAGGTCGTGGGCCGGATGCACGCCGATGACGGCCCCGGCGAACTCTGACGTGAACTCCGCCGGCGAGGTCACAGCACTGTCGACCTCGCCGGTTTGAGAGACCGAGGCGATCAATGGGGCTCGAACGGTTGTCGCTTAAATTCGCGATGACAGGGGCGCGCAGAAATCAAACTGTTGCCATTTGATCGTTCGCGCGATGCCATTTGATTGTTCGCGCTATACTTCAACAACACGCATACCCATGCTGCCACAGCGCTGTTTCGTGGCCTCGTGGAAGACCGGCCCCGCGCCTTCTGGCCCGATCGCGGCTATCGCGTGCCGGGCTCGTAGAATAAGGGCCTGATCTAGTAGCGGATTTTTTTGGTCGTTTTGCAAGTCGAGTTGATCCTGCGTCCAGCACTAACGAGGGGCGGGTTTCGGTCCACCCACGTCAGCACTGGCGCGCTTGATGAGTGGTTCGGCCACCATACCTGACCCGCGCTGATTGATTGAGTTTTTCCCCAAACGCGCGCTAAACTAGGGAACCAATGACCAGGTATCGTGGCGGCGATAACCGGCGGCGGGTGCTCAATCAGGCAGCGCGCGACGCGAGGAACAGATGTTCACCGGGAAGGGTGTTCTTGTCGCCCAAAGCGGCTCGCGCCGAGCGGTGACCTATGAGTACGTGGAAACCAGTCATTCTGGGCGCGCGGGGCATCTGTTTAGCGAACCAACTGAAACGGATCCCGGAATTTTTGCGGCAACATTCAATCTTGAATGCGAAGACGGCGTCGAGATGATCGTCGTCGTCACACAAATCTCGGATCGCCGTTTGGGGTTTTTCGGGCGGCAGTGCAAATGCATCGCAGCCCGCCCGAAGTTCGATCGCGAGAGCTTTTGACTGCCCTCCCAAAGCAGCGGGTCGTTGAATGGGTGCGTCTGTCGGAGGTCATCCGCCCGCCAACCGACGGGGCCCTTCAGCGCCCCGGAGCCAGAGCCAGACCGAAAACACGACGCGCGCACAACGGCTACTCCGCCAAGCGGTCAGAACTGAGACGAAGCGAACCGTTCCGAAGCTGCGGAACACGCAGGCATCGGGTTCGGCTGAAGCCATTCAACATCATTGCGGTGTCACAATGGGTTCGTTGCCGAGACCCTATCATCCGAGATGGAGACCGAGCCGGTCATCGGATCGCAGGTCGCCGGCGCCGCGGGTCCGGTCGACTGCGATGATGCCAACCGAACTGTCGCGACTGCCGTGCGAGGACGATGACGGGACCCTTCACACCGTCATTGTCTGGCGCCTTTCTCCCGGCCTCCGCAGACTCTCCTACACACTCGATACGGGCGCCCTCGTGAACCATGTCGACGAACGCACCTTCGAGATCGATCACACTGCGGTGCTGATCACACGACTGGACTGATTGAACGCTGCCGGTCGCCGCGCTGACGACCTGGTACGAGCAGAAGGTGGTGACCGGCTCTCCAGGCCTGACGGAGGATGCCTCACCGCCAGCTTAGCTAGATCATCGGACAGGAATCAGATCCGGTCCGATGATCTAACCTTTTATGTTTGCATCTCTTTTCCAGAAAACCGCAATCCACTTTTAGTGCCGATGCTTTAGGCGCTAGCCGTCACGGCTTTCACGGCTGCGTCGGGGGGCCGTTCCGCATCAGTTCGCCAAGCATCCGAACTGCCTCTTCAGGGGCGGTTGCCTCGGCCGTTCGCAAGCAGGCAACTGCCTTTCGATTTTGGCCTGCGCACCGACCGGGTGCGCAGGTCGTCAGGGGCGCGTCAGATTGCAGAGTGCAGCCGGGGCTCCAGGCCGCCACGACGCCGGATCGTATCAACCAGGCCGTGGGTCGCCGCGATGGCGATGAGCAAGATCAGCGCATAGGCCACGAGCAGGCGCGGAGCGGGCACGATGAAGTTGAAATGCGGCATGGCGCCCAGGACCAGCGGCACATACCAGGATGTCGCCGAGACCGTCCCGAACATCATCATCATCGCAATCTGCTTGCGAGTCAGACCGGCGAAGAGCGACCGCCCAACCTGCTTTTCCATCAGCGGCAGCACCGTATGGTGGATGAAGTAGCCGTTGATCGTGAGGACACCGACGATCGCGATCTTGGCCCAGACCTTCTCGTTCCATAGCTTGACCGGGTCAAACACCGCGTAGTGCGTCAGGTACAGAATTCCGGAAATCCAGAGCACTGCAAGGCCAGCCGATACGATACCGGTCATGAATTTGACCATCGCAATCTGGTCGGCCTTGATCTTTCCGGAGATGAGGAACTTGACGATCACGAGATCGAGGACCGTCGCGGCGCCCAGCCCCAGAATGATACCGAGCAGATGCATCACCTTGATGGCCGATTTCAGCAACTCCCCAGGTTTGGCGATCAGCAGGCTGAAAGTGATCGGCCGCAGCGCCGAGCTCATGAACTTGACGGCCGGCGCCGTCACACTGTCCACGGACGCCGTCACCGCGTCGACGGAAATGCTCGAACCGGCATTGGCCACCTCTGAAGAAGTTCGATCGACCGCGAGACGAAGACCGCCGTCGCGCCAGGGCGTGGCATCTCCAGGAACATCATAGGGCGCCCAATCGCGTGCCGACTGGGATGTGGCTGCCGGAGGCGACGAGGCGGCTCCGGAGCGAGACCGGGTTTCGGCCGGTGTCTGGGTAAAGCTGAATGTGACAGCCAAGCAGGCGGCCAGGAGGAGCAGCGCACAAGCGCTGATGCTGCGACCCTTAAGATGAAGGAATGAAATCATTCCGCCCTTTCTTTTTTCTTATGACGATTGGCAATATAATTCGCCTCACCCCCCTTCACGGCGGGCGCCAATCGGCCATAGAGAGAGTGATCTTGGACTTGCGACCAAGAGGAAGACATGGGCATCGATGATAGGCTTAAGCGCAGGCACAGAGTTTGCAAATTGATCTTGCAAAACCCTGCCGGGCAACCGCTCAGTAGCCTCGATTTGCGGCAAAAATGTGCGATCGCAACAAATGTTATACTTTAAGGACCTCCCTCTGGAGCAGAACTTGGAGTTCGGCCTTGGCGAGTGTCGAAGCCCTTAAGCCCGAGCCTCCCGCAGCCGCGCCAATTGGGCCAGATTAATGCGCTTGGCTGCTCCGCACGCTGTGCCATTGATCGGAAAGGCTCGGGCGAAGCGACCTGTCTCCCGTTCAGGATGTCACGAGTGCGCCAGGTGACTTTGTTTCGGTGATCGGATCGGCCGTGAGCGCGACGGCGTCAGGCGACACGAGTTGCCCTCCAAGGTACGCAGAAAAGGCGTTGGCGACACTGTCGTCCCGAAAGCAGATACGTATGGCGCCATTGTCTCGAGGCACCGACACCGCGTGATACGTGATTTTCCAACGCTCGAGCCAAGCGTCCATTGCCTCCAACCTGCCGAGGAAATCGTCACGCTCAGAGTGACCAGTACTTGGTGCAGCCACGGCCTTATGGCCGCTCCATCATCCTGAACCATCGCGTCACCTGCTTCCTCGTTGCTACTCAACACCCTAATCGCCTCTGATCGAAGGCGTTCGGCACAATACGCGCTTCACCTCATCGTCGGATCTCAGTTTCCGCCGAAGATAGGGAGCGATGATCCATGCTGGCCACGCAGGACAAGCGTCGATCTTACAAGCGCCAATCTGACATTAGCCTGACAGGTCTTGTCAGCTTCGCGCGCAATGGCGTCGGATATCCAGCTATTGGTCAAACTCTCAGGGAGGGTCATCGTGCTTACTCGACGTCATTCGCTGCGCCTTTCTGTTTCCGGAGCGATGAACAGAGCCGCTGATTGTTCTGGCGAGATCAGCCGCGCCGGTGGCTGTCTCGGACTGGCGATGCTTGCTGTGCTACAATTGAGCATGACGGCAGGCGGGGCCGATGCTGCATCTTCAGCAGGATGCGAGGGCAGTGGCTTCACTGTGCTGGGACGCAGCCAGAACGCCACGATCCCCGCCAGCGCCCTTGGAACGAGTTTTCGTGTGCAGGGCAAATATGCCCAGTTCGACGTCGACTCGGCGACCCTGGGCATCCGCAACTTCACGCTGACCGGCGCGCCAAACCCGCTCGACATCACGGGAGGAGTGCCGACGCCGGTCTTCGCCAGCAAGCTCCCCGACCATCGCGGGCTGTCGCTGACCAGTTCGCTCGCCGTTGCGATCAAGGAGACTGAGATCGAGATCGGGCGAACAGGCAGCAACCTCAGCATGAAGATCCAGGCCAAGGACTGCGCCAATGGCGGCATCTTCCAGATGGAGGTGGAGCGCCAGGACGGAACACCGACGCTGTTCACCCATATCCTGGCGGAAGGACCCAACCCTCAACTGAAGGTGTTCTATTTCGACAACCGCAACTTCCGAAACCGGGAAGGCGAAGAGGTTCCCTACAAGGACACCACCGTCACCGTCTCGGCACGCGTCAACTTCGGCAATGACTTCTCCCGCAAGTTCGTCGGGAGGGACAGCCCGCAGGTCGCTACGCGCAGGGCGGAGCCGGACTGCGAGAACCGGATCGCCACCCGCTTCGCCGATCCCCCGTTCGCGACGGTGCGCCATTGCGGGGGCGTCTCGCGCTGGGACGTGGCGAGCGGTGGCCGCATGGGCCAAGTGATGGGTGAGGATGCCGTCGAGGTCGCTCCGCCAGCCACGGACTGCGTGCAGAACTGCCAGGCGCAGAACCGGGTTCGCGGCCGCTCCACGGTGCTTGGCTTCCCATTCCCGGTGAATGGGGCAGAGCGACTCCAGCCGCGTTTCCCGCCGCAGTCGACCGCCTCGTCGGGAGCTGTCGCGAGCAATCCGCGGTGAGTGGCACCTCCAATCAGCCGGGGTCGCTCAGGAACAGGCTCAGCGTCCGCGAGGAGCAAATCGTCAAACTGCTGCTGCGTGGGAGAACGAACAGCGAGATCGCCCTCGAGCTTTCGCTCCGCGCCAAAACCATCAAGGGCTACATGACCACCCTGATGGCCAAGCTGAACGTTCGCAATCGTCTGGAGGTGGTCCTCGCGGCGCAGAACCTGAACCCAACGGCCAACCGAGTGCCCGAAACCGATGAGCACGCCCTGCAACGTCAGTGTTGCGCTCTTCTCATGGAGCAAAATGCCGGGAGCATCCGCCACCCGAAGGGGTGGTGGGCCTTTCAGCTTGCCAGTGATCCGAAGCATTCAAGAGCGGACTTTGCGGATCTTTTAAGGAGGAAAGGGGTTTGATCGATCGGCGCTTTGCCGACCGGCAATCTGTTCGGGGACTATCAACGCTGAGCGTGGGCTGCTGTCGTGCGTTCGCGTCAGGCGTGGACCGCCACCTTCCTTTGCCAAGCCGGTGCTGCGTCGTACCTGCCGTCATTTGGCGGTCGCGCCCTCCAGGGCCGGTGCCGCCTCGGGCGGCCGCTCCGACGCCTCCGAACCGACTTCTGCTCTTCGCGCGTTAACCGGACCAGCGGCGGCGCACGCGACGGTTCGGAAACCACCCACCTGCGACTTTCGCAACGTCTGATAATGGGCAATGTCCCGGCGGGCACAAGATCCAGTGAGGGCAGTGCTGGGAGTTGCCGAACGATGCCTTCCGCCCGTCACCGAATTTTTCGGAGGCATCAAAAAGCCTGTTCAATTCAGTTTCTTAGGTGGCCTCGGGTGGTCTTGCCTACCCATGCCGAATATTGGCTGTGGGGGGGGTACGGCGAGATAGAGGATGCGGCCGCGCAGCCAACGCGGCTGAGTTCGGACAGGATCCGTGACCGCCCTCGCTTCACGAAGTGGCGCTGGCGTTTGTCGGCTAGGCGTGGTCGGGCGATGTGCGTCGGTCGGTCGGCCGGGCGGGCCGCTCTCAGGTTCCGTTTGGCCCGCCACCTCTGGCTTCCCATGTCAGAATGGCGAGAGCCAAATTCTCGAGTTCGACCTCAGCCATCGGATGACGAGCAGCAGCATGGAGGTCGCAAGCTCGGGCACAGGCGCGAATATAGTCCGCCTCCGAACTCAACATTACGGAGCGGCGACTTGGGTAGGCTGGGGCCCGGTTTCGCCTGCGGTCTGGTCGTTCTTGACGCATGCCAGGCTCCCCTGCGTTGTGCCTCCGCGGGTCTGCGCGATGGAATGCGCAGTTAGAATCGCCAAAGAAAGCCGACGAAGAAAACCTGTGATGGAGCCGCTCCGAGGAGCAATCCCACCATTTCGGATCCGCTAAAAGCGGAGAACATAATGCTGCTCGCTGTTCACATCTTGGAATAGCGGCAAACGTCTCGGATCGCGCCCCCTCCTTAGTATAGGTCGCAGTAGTCTCACCGAACGGTGTCGGCCAAGACGGAGCGGCGCGGCTGGCCATAGGCATGGGCTCGGCGGAGCGCGCTTAATCGCTGGCGTCCGACAACCGGTGCTTCAAAATGCGTTATGCAGTTTTGGCCCCGGGCCAGCGGATCACTTTTCCTGCCATCATCAGGCGATCGCGACCGCCATTCTTAGCCGCGTATAGTGCTCGATCGGCTGCTTCCACCAATGAAGCATGGTTGGTCGCGGTCGCGGCATTGGGCCAGATCGTAGCGCCGCCAATACTTGCCGTTGTGCGCCATGCGGCGACACTACCGTCTTCAATCTGGATTTCGTGGAGCGCCTCTAGAACCCTGGTCCCGACCTGCTCGCACCCGTCGGAATCCGTATTCGGTAGAAGAAGAGCGAACTCTTCTCCGCCATAACGGGCGGCAAGATCGGCCGACCTCAGAGCCTGGTTAGCCAGTACGCTAGCGATCGTCCGCAGGCAGCTATCTCCCGCTTGATGTCCGAACTGGTCGTTGAACATCTTGAAGTGGTCGATATCGATCATCAGCAGGGAAATAGGAGTGCCTTCCCTGCGCGCTCTCGCCCATTCCTGCTCTAGACGTTCGTCGAAGCAGCGACGGTTGCCAAGGCCTGTGAGCCCGTCGGAAGCGGCCAGAACGGCGAGCTTCGCCTCAAGGTCTTTGTGTTGCGTCATATCGCGGGAGAGAGCAACGAAACCATTGATAAGACCAGTGTCCGAATTCCTGGTTGCGCGCATTGTCGTCTCGACCCAGATCTCGGACTTCTCGCGATGGCGAATGCGATAGAGCATTCGCGCTTCGTCCATCTCACCTCGCTTCAGCGCTTCAATCGTTTGCTCGACTCGTGGTCGGTCCTCGTGATTGACGCCCGCCAAAGCCGAGGTTCCGACAAGTTGCGCGGGGGCCCAACCCAAAACGCGCGCTGAGGCTGGAGACGCATAAAGAATGCGTTCGTCGAAATCGATACGTGTCACCAGGTCGCTGGACTCTTCAGCCAGGAGCCGAAAGTCAGCCTCCTTTGCCGCGATTGCAGCGGCAAGACGCTGACGTGCGACGAGCTGCCGGACGAGATGGATACCGACAAGAGCAATGAACAGGGCGAGCCCAACGACGAAGGCTACCCGTGTGATCACACCCTGGCGCCAGCGCGCAAGCACGTCGTGCTCCGCTTGTGTCGCGAGCAAGACGAACGGGAAGCGATCACTCACTTTGTAGAAGCTCAACCGCTGCAATCCGTCCAAGGGTGAGCGGAAGTAGTATGTTCCCGATGAAGCGCGAGGGATCTGTTCGCGAATAAGACGGGTCGTCGACAGATCCCTGCCTACAAAACTGCCGTCACCGACGCTTCGGGCAAGCAGAATTCCGTCCTTGTTGAGCAACGTGACGGTGCCGCGTGGCCCAATATCAAATCTCCTATAAAATTCTGCGAAATAGGCGACGTCGATTGTCGCAGCAACCACGCCGGCAAACCTGCCATCCCTGTGATTGAAGCGGCGCGATATCGTGATGATCCATTGACCGCCCGATCGGCTTTGCAAAGGGGGGCCTAAGAAAGTTTGGCGGTCGTCGATATCGCGATGATGTTGAAAATAGGCGCGGTCACTATTGTTCAGCCCGGCGAGGTTTACGCTTTCCGTCGTCGCGACCCACTCGCCGATCTCGTCATAAACAAAGAGGCCGCGGATACGGCCTAGTGTGGTTCGACGATCGTTTAGGAAGCTCTGAAGGCCCGCTAGGGCCTCGGACTCAATGCCAGTTGATTCCAGGCGATTGGCAAGCCCAAGGAGCGTCGCGTCGGCGAGCTCCACCGAATCTTCGGCGTGCTGCGTAAGCGAGCGGGCGAGATTGGCCATGTCTATCTCGGCATTCTCCAGCACCGCTTCGCGCGCTGACCATTCTCGCCAGCCGCTAAGGATGAGAATAGCAAGACAGGCAATTGTCACGAACACGCCGGCCCAGAACGGAAGGCGAGAACGGTTCGCAATTTGCGTGTCGACGCCGGCCCTCATTGTGACGGGCCTCCTCTTAGTTGGCACCCGCTCGCTCGCGATGAAGCATCGGCGACGCGCTCGGCTGTAGTCTAAGTGTACATCATCGACATAATGAACCCCAGCTCACGCTTTCAACGATCGCCATCGCACTTGTTTCAACCCCAGCAGCCGCAGAACGATCAAGGCAAGGCCAACACGTGCAATGAGTTACCGCCGCTCAGGACCGGTCTCACTGACGCCTTCGAGCCCGAAGCGGCGAGGACGCGGAACGTTCGCTCGGCCGGCAGCTAACGCAATTGGCGAGAGCTGAAAGCCCCGGGAACGCATTATGTCATTAAGACCATGAGGCGTGGCGGAGCCTCATCCAATCCATAATTCACGAATTTATCTCTGTATCGGCGTGCGGACCTTGCCGATCAACTGATTGGGTGTCGCGAAGGCGTGCTCCGTCTGGCGCAGCGCATAGCCGGTAACCGCTGTTCCGACCACACCTTCATCGTAGCGCGTTGAGGGCGCAGTCTGACGATCCTGATTTGGAGGATCGTTTTGTGTCTAGGCTTGACCATAGACTTGAGGCTGAGGGCGAGGTGCGCCGCTTCGAGGTGATCACCGGGGCGATAGGCCGACGGCGGTGGAGTGCCGATGACCGGGCGCAGATTCTTGAAGAGACGCTGGTTCCCGGAGCGGTCGTCTCCGAGGTCGCGCGCCGGCATGGCCTGACGCCGCAGCAGTTGTTCACCTGGCGCCGCGAGGCGCGCAAGGCCGCGGAGGCGGTGCCGGCCTTCGTGCCGGCTGTCGTCGCTCCCGAACCGGTTCTCGCCGCGGAGCCGCCGGCTGCATCGCTGCGCCGAAAGCGGGGCATTCGACATCGCCGCGCGGCGGCGATCGAGATCGACGTCGCCGGCGTGAAGGTAACGATCGAGAACGGGGCCTCGCCAGCCACGATCGCGGCGGTGCTCGGCGCGTTGAAGGCCGGCTCGTGATCGGTCCGACCGGCGCGGTCCGCGTGATGGTGGCGACGAAGCCGGTCGACTTCCGCAAGGGCGCGGAGGGATTGGCGGCGTTGGTTCGAGAGAGCATGGGCGCCGACCCGTTCTCCGGCGCTGTTTATGTGTTCCGGGCGCGACGCGCCGACCGGATCAAGCTGGTTTACTTCGATGGGACCGGTGTCTGCCTCTTCTCCAAGAGGCTGGAAGACGGCAAGTTCCAGTGGCCCGCCATCGCTGACGGCGTCGTGCGGCTGAGCGCGGCGCAGCTTCAGGCGTTGCTGGAAGGTCTGGACTGGCGCCGCGTGCACGAGCGACGCGAAACGCAGGTTCCGATCGCGGCGAGCTGATCCGCTTCGTGCTGGCAAGCTCCTGGAATCTATGCTTGATTCGCTTTTGTGAACGACGCGGCCGAACCTCAGACCAACGATCCGATCGCGCTTCGGGCGATGCTCGCGGCGGAGCGTGCCGAGAACGAGCGGCTGCGCCAGATCATCAAGGAGCTGCAGCGCCATCGCTTCGGTCGCCGGGCCGAGAGCCTGCCGATCGATCAGTTGTTGCTGGGGCTCGAGGAAGCTGAGCAGATCGAGGCCGAGGGCTTTGCCAGCGAGGAAGCTGCCGATCTAGAGAAGCGCGCCGAGCGGGCCAGGAAGCGGCGCACCAACCGTGGATCGTTGCCGGCACACCTGCCGCGCCTCGAGCAGGTCGTCGACATCCAGGACAAGACCTGCCCCTGCTGCCGGGGCGCGCTGCATGCCATCGGCGAAGATGTGTCCGAACGCCTCGACGTCGTGCCTGCCCAGTTCCGCGTGATCGTGACGCGTCGGCCGAAATACGCCTGTCGGGCCTGCGAAGAGGTTGTGGTGCAGGCGCCTGCGCCGGCTCGGCTCGTCGAGGGTGGCATCCCGACGGAGGCCATGGTCGCCCATATCCTTGTCTCGAAATACGCCGATCACCTTCCGCTCTACCGTCAGGCCCAGATCTATGCTCGGCAGGGCGTGAACCTGGACCGATCCACCCTGGCCGACTGGGTCGGCAAGGTCGCCTTCCTTCTGCGGCCCGTGCATGCGCGGCTGTTCGAGCGCCTGAAGGCATCGGACAAGCTCTTCGCCGATGAGACCACGGCGCCGGTGCTCGATCCGGGCCGTGGCCGCACCAAGACCGGCCAGCTCTTCGCCTATGCCCGCGACGACAGGCCCTGGGGCGGATCGGATCCGCCTGGGGTTGCCTATCTCTACGCGCCGGATCGCAAGGCCGAGCAGGCGATCCGGCATCTTCAAGGCTTCGTGGGCACGCTGCAGGTCGACGGCTACGCAGGCTACAAGGTCCTGGCCGAACGCAACGCCGTGAGTCTGGCGTTCTGCTGGAGCCACGTCCGGCGCAAGTTCTACGAGCTCGCCCAATCAGGCCCGGCGCCGATCGCCACGGAAGCCCTCGCGCGCATCGCGACGCTCTACCAGGTCGAGGGCGAAATCCGCGGCCGCTCGGCCGAGGAACGTCGGGCCGCCCGGCAGGCCAGGAGCCGTCTCATCGTCGCGGCGCTGGAGCCGTGGCTCAGAGAGAAGCTCGGCCTCGTCAGCCAGAAGAGCAAACTCGCCGAAGCCATCCGCTATGCCCTCTCGCGTTGGCAGGGCCTCTCCCGCTTCCTCGACGACGGCGGTGTCGAAATCGACTCCAACGTGGTCGAGCGCGCCATCCGACCAATCGCGCTCAATCGCAAGAATGCGCTCTTTGCCGGATCCGACGGCGGCGGTGAGCACTGGGCCGTCATCGCCTCGCTCGTGGAGACCTGCAAACTCAACGCCGTCGACCCACAAGCCTATCTCGGCGACGTCATCGCCCGCATCGTCGCCGGCCATCCCCAGAGTCAGATCGATGACCTGGTGCCCTGGGCCTACGCGCCTCAGCCGCTCAGGGCCGTGGCCTGACAACAGCGGTTACCATAGCCGGGCATCGGACTGAGGATCACGTCGGACCCACTGCGTGCTCCTGCAGTCGGATGCAGCAGCGCGACACGCTGCCCCTTCGTGACCGCGTCACCCAACGCGACGAGATGTTCGACGAGGCCCGCTCGCGACGCCTCCGGCCCGGCCGTGAAATGCACGCCGGGGCTTCAACATAGCTGGAACCGCCACAAAGCGGCCGGCAGTGAAGCGCTTGATTGCCTAAGTTGATAGTAAGTGTAATAGCCCTGCGGCCTCTTATTGAGTAAGGCTCGCGTTTCGGCTCCGGGTTGTGGGCCTTTCCATCACTCCAATAGTCCCCCGGTCAAATCATGACGAGCCAGCAACGCGTTCTCATCACGGGTTCAGCAGCCGGAATAGGGCGCGCGATCGCCTATCGCTGCCGGCAAGACGGGTACGAGGTGGTCGGGATCGATCGGGATGAATCCGACATTCGTGCGGATTTGTCTGATCCACAGGCAACTACCCTAGATGCCGTAATGGGCCGGCGCTTCGAATAGCCATTTTGGGTGGCTGTCCCTCAGAATGATGGTGTTGAAAACGAGGTCCGAGCGATCGGCCTCAAGCATCATGAGAGGAACAGCCGTGGAGCATTATGCTGGAATCGATGTCTCTC
>NZ_JBFRGS010000018.1:0-108656 GCF_052115465.1 Allobosea sp. 2RAB26
TGGTGACCGTGTCACGATCGATCGCGATGCAGAAGGACCCAGCTTCGTGCCCGGGCGACAGAAACGCCCGGCCCTTCACCTTGACCGCCGGCATGCCATAGCTGGTTGAAATCCCGGCGCCAGGAAGCGTCAGTGCGTAGGCAACGGCCTCGTCCCAGCTGAACGACATGCCATGGCTCCCTGCAGAATCCGCGGGCTGACCGGCCTTGGCTTTGGCCGGATCCTCAGTGTGTCTTGCCGCTTACCCGTTCAGCACGCAACTCAGCACCGTCGTCGTAGAAACAGTCTTGACTGTTTGTAAATGCGATCACAGGCTTGCTCTCGGCTGAAAGTGGAGGGGCAGCTTGACCGGAACCGGCAAGAGGCGATCGCAGAAGGAACGCAGCGCGGACACCTCTGCGCGGCTGATGCATGCGACGATCGATCTGATGCATGATCGCGGGCTCGCACGCACGACCACCCCCGAAATTGCCCGCGCCGCCGGCGTCTCGCGTGGCGCGCTGACGCATCACTTTGCCGGGCGCGAGGCGATCATCACGGCTTCTGTCGCCGATCTGCTCGGGCGTTCCTCGCGCAACCTGCATCGCTTCGCCGAGGCCTTCGCAGAGCGGGGTGGCTCCAGCGACGAGATCGTCGACTACATCTGGCAGATGATGTCGGACCGGCTGTTCTATGTGACCATGGAGTTCCTGCCGGAGGCGCGGCACAATGACGAGTTCCGGGCTGATCTCGTGCCCGTGGTGCGAGAATTCCACGCTGGTCTGGATGCGGTCTGGACCGCACTCGCCGCCCGCACCAAGGTCGATGCGGACCATACCCGCGTGGTGATGAACGCCACGATGTGTCTGGTGCGCGGCATGATCGCCCAGACCGTGCTGCGGAAGGACCCAGCCTATTACGCCGAGATGCTGAATTTCTGGAAGCTTCAGGTCCGCCAGCATTTTCCGACACAGACATCGCCCTCACGCCGGTCGGTTGCGGGGGCACAGGCTTCATGACGCCGCTGCTGACGGTCACGGGCCTGAAGCTCGACTTCTACGGCGTGCATGTGCTGCGCGGTGTCGATCTCGCCGTGCCGGCCGGAAGCTTTACCGGCCTGATCGGCCCCAACGGTGCCGGCAAATCGACCTTGTTCAATGCTGTATCCGGACTGTACCGGCCCAAGGGCGGTACAGTCGCGCTGGGGCCGAAGGATGCAACGGGCCTGGCACCGGAAGAACTCGTCGCGGCGGGGCTTGTGCGGACCTTTCAGCTGGCACGGGGCTTCCCCAAGCTCAGCGTCTTCCAACATCTGATGCTCTATGGCGCGGATCAGCCCGGCGAGAATCTGCTCGCGGGGTTGTTCGGCTCTGCTGCCGCACGCCGCCGCGAAGCCGAGCTGGCAGAGCGCGCCTTCGAGATTGCGCGCCGGCTGAAGCTCGACCACGTGCTTGATAATCCAGTCACGGCGCTGTCCGGCGGTCAGAAAAAACTGGTCGAGATCGGGCGAGCCCTGATGGCCAAGCCGAAAATCCTGCTGCTCGACGAGCCGATGGCGGGCGTCAATCCGAGCCTGGCCGACGAGATCGCCGAGCATCTCGTCGGGCTCAACCGTGAAGGCCTGACGATCTGCCTGATCGAGCATGACATGGCGCTGATCAAGCGCCTCTGCCAACCGGTCGTCGTCATGGCTGAGGGCAGGACCCTGACCCAGGGTTCGTTCGAGGAGGTCGCCGCCGACATCCGGGTGCAGGAAGCCTATCTCGGGAGGCGGCATTGAGCGCGGCTGCGGGCGCCGCCCTGCTCTCGGTCGACGGTGTTGTCGCCGGCTACGGCGCGGCCGAAGAAATTCTCAAGGGCACGTCGCTCAGGGTCGCACCAGGCGAGATCGTTTCGATCATCGGGCCGAACGGGGCCGGTAAATCGACCTTGCTCAAGACCGTCGCAGGGCTGGTTGCGGCGCGCAAGGGCCAGATCAGCCTGAACGGCGCGGATATCACGGCTGCGAATGCGCTTGGCCGGGCGCGGGCCGGCATCGGCTTCGTACCGCAGGAACGCAATGTCTTTGGTGCGATGACGGTTGCCGAGAACCTGGAGATCAGCGGTTTCCAGGATCCCGGCGGAGTCAGGACGCGCAGCGAAGAGATGTATCAGCGCTATCCGATGCTGGCGGAGAAGCGGCGCGCGCTGGCGCGTACGCTGTCGGGCGGACAGCGGCAGATCCTGGCGATGGCGATGGGGCTGATGAATGCGCCGAGCCTGCTGCTGCTCGACGAGCCGACAGCCGGGCTCTCGCCCAAGGCGGCTGATGAACTGTTCGAGGCGATCGTCGCCCTGAACAGGGGGGGCTTGCCGATCCTGATGGTGGAGCAGCACGCGCTCGAAGCGCTCGAAATCTCGACGCGGGGCTATGTGCTCGTCTCTGGCCGCAACAGCCGAGAGGGGGCGGGACCTGCTCTCGCCTCCGACCCCGATATCCGCCGCCTCTTCCTGGGCGGCTGAAGCCGACGCCGACACAGTTCAAGAAACATAAGGACAAGGGGATCACCATGGCTGATTTCATGACGAACCGCCGGACGCTTCTGACGGGTGCCGCCGCGCTCGCCGGTGTCAGTGCGCTACCGAAGCTCGCGCTCGCCCAGGGCGCGCCGATCAGGATCGGCACCCTGACGCCGTTGACCGGCTCGGGTGGTCCCTATGGCCCGGTGATGGTCAAGGCGGTCAAGGCCGTCATCGATGAGGTGAATGCGGCAGGTGGCGTGCTCGGGCGCAAGATCGAGCTGATCTCGGAGGACGACCAGACCAATCCGGAAGCCGGCGTCCGCGCGGCGCGCAAGCTGATCGACGTCGACAAGGTCTCGGCCATTCTCGGCACCTGGGCCTCCTCGGTCACGACCGCGGTCGCGCCGCTCTGCTGGGAATCGAAGACCTTCCTGGCGACCGTCTCGGGCGCGGACTCGATCACGCAGTTGCCGCATCAGGGCTATCTGATCCGCACGCAGCCGACGACGACGCTGCAGGGCCGCAAGTTCGGCGAGTTCGTCATCGCCGAGAAGTCCAAGCGCGTCTTCTTCCTGTCGCCGCAGACGCCCTTCGCCAAGAGCCAGTTCGACAACATCACCGAGGCCGTGAAGAAGGGCGGCGGCGAGACGGCGTCCCTGATCTATGACGACAAGAAGCCTGCCTATCGCACCGAGATCGACGAGGTGCTGCGCTTCAAGCCCGACGCGGTCGTGTTCGGCGGCTATACGCCCGACACCGCCGTGATGCTGAAAGACCTCTTCCGGGCCGGCTTCGGCGGGCTCAAGGTCGCCTTCGGCTATTCGGTGAACCAGAAGCTCGTCGACAGCGTTCCGGCCGATGTCGTCGACAAGACCTACACGATCTCGCCCTCGTCGGCGGAAGGCTCGAAGGCCTATGAGCGCCTGGTCAAGCTGATCGGCGTGGCTTCGCCCGATCCCTACACGACGCAGATCTATGACCAGATCAACCTGGTGCTGATGGCGATCGCGCTGGCCGGCGATGCGTCCGGTACGGCGATCAAGGACACGATCCGCAAGGCCAGCCAGGCGCCGGGCGGCACCAAGATCGACAATGCCATTGACGGCCTGAAGGCGATCGCAGCCAAGCAGCCCGTCGACTATGACGGCGCCAGCGGCCCGTGCGACTTCACCGAGACCGGCGATATCAGCGACTCGAAGTTCCGCTACGAGCAGGTCCAGGGCGGGAAGATCGTTCTGGTCAAGATCGCCTGATCCCGAAAGACCCGCGCGCGTGACCCTTTTCCTGCAGGCGCTCATCAACGGGCTGATGACCGGGGCGCTGATTGCCGTCCCGGCTGTCGGCTTCTCGGCCATTTTCGCCGTGCTGCGCTATCCCAACTTCGCCATCGCATCCTATGCCACCATTGGCGCCTTTGCCGCATGGTGGGCGAATGTGGTGCTGGGGCTGCCGATCATTCCGGCTCTCGTGATTGCGTTTGCTATCGCCGGAGCCGTCGGCGTGGTCGCGGAGGAGAGTGCGCTCAGCCGCCTGCGCGGGAACGGGGCGCTCATCGTCGCCATCGCCTCTATCGCGCTCAATCTCGTGCTCGAGAATATCGTCCGGTTCGCCTTCGGCAACGACATGCGCGGCTATGATCTGCCTCTGATGCGCGACATGCGCTTCGGCGATCTGCGGATCGGCCCGCAGCAGCTGCAGAGCCTTGCGCTGGCGGTCGTGATCATGGCCGCGATGTTTGCCTTCCTGCGCTATACGCGCTTCGGCAAGGCCATGCGCGCAGTCGCCGACAATCCCGATCTCGCCCGGCTGAAGGGTATCGATCCGGCCCGGATCGCCATCGTCACCGTCTTCCTGGGTGCAGGGCTCACCGGTGTCGGCGGCGTGTTGATCGGCCTCGATACCTCGATCGACCCGCTCACCGGCTATCGCGTGTTGCTGTCGGTCTTCGCCGCCGCGGTGCTCGGCGGGCTCGGCTCGATCCCTGGCGCCGTGGTTGGAGCGCTTGCGCTTGGCATCGCCGAGGAACTGGCGTTGATCGCGGTGCCCGCAACCTATCGCACCGCCGTCGGCTTCATCGCGATCCTGATCATGCTGACCTTCCGTCCACGCGGCATCCTGGGCGAGAGGGCGGTCTGATGTTGTCCTACGTCATCTTCACCCTGACGCTCTGTGGTATCTACGCGCTGCTCGCGCTCAGCCTGAACCTGATCTGGGGCGGCGTCGGACTGGTCAATCTCGGTCTCGCCGGGTTCTTCGCGGTCGGGGCCTATGCTTCTGCGCTGGCGACCGGGGCAGGGGCGCCGGTGCTCTTCGGCTGGACCGCGGCGCTCGCGGTCGGCGCGGTGGTCGGGCTTGTCGTCACATTCGCGACCTTGCGCCTGCGCGACGACTATCTCGCCATCGTCACGCTCGGCTTTGCCGAGGTAATCCGGCTCGTTGCATTGAACGAGCGCTGGCTCACCAAGGGATCCGACGGCATTTCCGGGATCAAGGCGCCTCTCAAGGCCGAGCTCGGCCTCATGGGCTTCAACCTGTTCTATCTCGGTCTGGTCACGCTGATCGTGGCCGGCGTCTGGCTGCTGCTGCGTCGGCTCGACGGCTCGCCCTATGGCCGGGCAATGAAGGCGATCCGCGAGGATCAGCAGCTTGCGGCCTTCGCCGGAAAGACGGTGCTGCGTTTCAAGCTCCAGGCCTTCGCGCTCTCAGCTGCCATCGCGGCATTGGCCGGCGCGCTCTATGCGCATTTCCAGTCCTATGTGTCGCCTGACCATTTCCAGCCGTTGATCACGATCTACATCTTCCTGGCGGTGACTGCCGGTGGGGTCGGTCGCCCGAGCGGCGCGGTCGTGGGCGCCTATCTCGTCGTGATCTTCTTGGAGGCGACGCGCTTCGCCACCGAATGGGTGCCAGGTCTGCAGCCTGTCCAGGTCGCGGCACTGCGCGAGATCCTGGTTGGGCTCGCGCTGATCCTCGTCCTGCACCTGCGGCCGCAGGGGCTCCTGCCCGAACGCATTCCACGGGCACCCAAACCCGTCCCTTTCAAAGCCTGAATCCCGGAGTTCACGATGTCCGATGATCTTGCCGCCCTGTCGCGCCTGCTTGCAGAGCCCGGCCAGCCGGACACACTGTTCAAGGCTTTCGAGGCTGCGACCAAGCAGCTCGTCGGGCATGAGCTCTTCACCCTGCTTTATGTCGATGGCGAGGAGGTCGCGCGGATCTATTCGAACCGCCCGGCCGAATATCCGGTCTCGGGCCGCAAGACGATGGGGCCGACGCCCTGGGGCGACCATGTGCTCAAGGGGCGCAAGCCCTATCTCGGGCGCGACAAGGCCGGAATCCGCTGGGCCTTCTTCGATCACGTGCTGATCGAGAGCATGGGCCTCGGCTCGGTCATCAATGTCCCGGCGCTCTATGACGGCAAGGTCGTCGGCACGATCAACCTGCTCGCGCCGGAAGGCTTCTATCGCGAGGAGCATGTGCCGCTGGTGGAGCGGCTGGCGCCTCTGCTGGTTCCCGCATTCCTGGCTGCCCGCGCAGCAGCGCGCGCTGTCTGACAGCTCCCATCCGACTGGAGAAATGCCGTGGCTTCCACTCTCTTCACCAATGCCCGCATCGTCGACGGCACCGCGCCGGAGCGCGGTGCACCGGTCTCAGTCCTGGTCGAGGGCGGGACGATCCGCGAGGTCGGCAAGACCGTGTCCGCCGGCAAGGCGAAGGTGATCGATCTGGCGGGCCGGACCTTGATGCCCGGACTGATCGACGCGCATGTGCATGTCATCGCCGGCGTCGCCGATCTCGGGCGCAATGCGGCGCTGCCGGACTCCCTCGTGACGGTGCGCTCCCTCGTGATCATGCGTGAGATGCTGCTGCGCGGCTTCACCACGGTGCGTGATGTCGGCGGCGCCGATTTCGGGCTGAAGGTCGCGACCGAGGAGGGGCATTTCCCGACACCGCGCCTCGTCATTTCCGGCAAGGCGCTGAGCCAGACCGGCGGCCATGCCGATTTCCGCGGCCGCTATGACGATCGCGAGGCGGTGACGACCCGCCATCGGCTCGGCGCTCTCGGCCGCATTTGCGACGGCATCGACCAGGTGCGCCGGGCGGCCCGCGAGGAGCTCAAGGGCGGAGCCGATTTCATCAAGATCATGGCCAATGGCGGCTGTGCCTCTCCGACCGATCCGATCCATTTCCTCGGCTATTCCGTGAGCGAGCTCGAGGCGATCGTCGAGGAAGCCCGGATGGCCGGCACTTATGTCTCGGCCCATGTCTATACGGACCAGGCGATCCGCCGCTGCGTCGAGGCTGGCGTCCACTCGCTCGAACATTGCAACCTGATCCAGGCGGATACAGCCAAGCTCGCCGCCGCGAAGGGCGCCGTCGCCGTGCCGACCCTGGTGACCTATGACAAGCTCGCCAGCGAAGGCGGCAAGCTCGGTTTCCCGCCGGATTCCATCGCCAAGGTCGAGAATGTCCGTGTCGCCGGCATGGATTCGCTCGCCATCATGAGGAAGGCGGGCCTGCCCATGGCCTATGGCAGCGATCTTCTCGGCGAGATGCACCGTCATCAGTCCGAGGAGTTCGTCATTCGCGGCCGCGCCCTGCCGGCGCATGAGGTGATCGGTGCGGCCACCCATGTCGCGGCGAAGCTGCTCGGGCTCGAAGGCAAGATCGGTACGGTCGCGTCGGGCGCCCATGCCGACCTGATCGTCGTCGACGGCGACCCGCTGAAGGACCTGGCGTTGCTGACCCGCCAGGGCCGGCATATGCCGCTGATCATGAAGGGCGGCGCCTTCATGAAGCGCTCAAGCCTGAGCTGAGGCCGCTGGCGGGCAGACAATCGAGCGGTTCCGGGACGATCGGTTAGCCGAGGCCCGGAACCCGGATCCACAACCGCGTGTCAAAGGCTCGCCGGCTCGCACGGGCGGAGCCTGTGCCCCGGCCCTGGCAGCCCATTCGCCGTTGACTTCGCGGAGGAGGAGAGGAGGATGTCGTCCTGACGCGTCGCCAGACAACAAAGGGGCGCCTCCGATGACAATCGCAAAGAAACTCCAAGCCTATATCGACGGCGAAGGCATCGCCTATGACACCGTCGCGCATCACCGTACGGCGACCAGCAGCCAGTCGGCGCAAGCCGCGCATGTCCCGGGCAGCAGGCTGGCCAAATCCGTGGTGGTTCACCATGAGAGCGGCTATGTCCTGGCCGTCGTTCCCAGCACGCACCGGATCGAGCTCTCCACCTTGCAGGATGTGATACACCAGCGGCTCGGCCTCGCCTCGGAGGATGAGGTGAGTTCGCTGTTCGTCGATTGCGACCTGGGCGCGGTTCCGCCGATCGGATCAGCCTATGACGTACCGGTGATCCTCGATGAAAGCCTTCATGACGCCAGGGACGTCTATTTCGAGGGGGGCGACCACAGGACGCTGGTGCGCGTCAGTGGACCTGACTTTTGCAACCTGATGAAGGATGCGCGGGTCGCTCGCTTCAGCCACCCGTCCTAGACATCGGCATCGCGCGGGGCGACAGAGCCCCTATCGATCGGCGCGCGCGACCACGGAGCGGAACAGGACATTCAGTCCGGGCTCCAGATCCTCGCGCGTGCAGAGTTCCAGGTTGTTATGGGTGATGCCGTTTTTGCACGGCGCGAAGATCATCGCCGTCGGAGCATGGCGGGCGACGAAATAGGCGTCGTGCCCGGCCTGGCTCAGGATATCCTGCGTCCGGTAGCCGAGCCCGAGCGAGACAGAGCGGATGCCCTCGATCAGTTCGCCCGAGAAAATCCGTCCGCCCCAGTTCCAGGTGTCGAGGATTTCGGCCGTGCAGCCGCCGCGTGCAGCGGCTTCGCCAATGGCGCGGCGCACGCGCTCGGCCATGACCAGGGTCGTCTCCGCGTCGGGATGGCGGACGTCGCAAACCGCCTGCGCCCAGTCCGACAGGATGCCGGGCTTGTTCGGCCAGGCGACGAGCCGCGAACCTGTCGCCTTGCCGCCCGTGCCGGCGTTCTCCCACCCGATATCGTCGACCGCAGTGAGAAGGCGCGCGCCGGCTACCAGGGCGTTCCTGCGCCGCTCCATCGGCCAGGGACCGGTATGGGCTGTCTCACCTCGGAATTCGACGAGCATGCCGCAACTGGGGTAGCCGCCGGTAACGACGCCGACCTGCATGCCCTCGCGGTCGAGAATCGGGCCCTGTTCGATATGGAACTCGAAATAGGCGTCGAAGGCGTGCGGGCTTGCCTCCATCTCGCCGAGATAACCGATGCGCTGCAGCTCCTGGCCGAGACTGATTCCGTCATCGTCGGTGCGACCGCGGGCCCAGTCCAGTGTGTAGGTGCCGGTGAAGCAGCCCGAGCCGACCATGGGCGGGGAGAAGCGGCCGCCCTCCTCATTGGTCCAGTTCACGATCTCCAGCGGGCGGCGCGTGCGATGGCCGAGCGCATCGAGCGTGCGGCAGACTTCGAGCGCGCCGAGCACGCCGGCGATGCCGTCGAAGCGGCCGCCATTCACCTGCGTGTCGAGATGGCTTCCCATCACGACGGGAGGCAGCGTGTCGTCGCGGCCCTGACGCCGGGCGAAGATATTGCCGATTCCGTCGATGCGGACGGTGAGGCCGGCCTCCCGGCACCAGCCGACGAACTCGTCGCGGACCTGCTTGTCGGCATCCGACAAGGCAAGCCTGGAGAGACCGCCCGGCCGGCCCGGACCGATCTCGCCCGACCGTTCTATTGTCGTCCAGAAGCGCTCGAAGTCGATGCGGGCGGCGGCAGGCGGGCTCATGGCGAAGATCTCTTGCGCAAGGTCGGCGAGCGATGCCGCGCAAGCAAATAGCCGTCACGGCATCACGGGATGCATCAACTCTGAGCGGCGCGACACCGTTCTGGCAAATGGATATTCGTCATGGCCTTGCCCGGCGCTGCGCATTGGTCGTGATTCTCGCCAGGGCTGGATCATCTCACGGGATACCGTATCCGGTCCGATGATCCAGGCTTCCGTGCTTGCATCGGCTTTCCCCGAAAACCTCAATTCACTTTCCGGGCCGATGCTTTAGCGCTCCAGCCAGAGCGCGGTTCTCGGCGACAGCGACAGGCTGACGGGTGCCGCGACCTCATGCAGGTCGCCGCCCGACTGGAAGGGCAGGTCGACCGAGACTTCGGTTTCGCCGATCGTGACGCCGTAGCGCATGCTCGATCCCAGGAACTCGCGATGCGCGATCCTGCCCGGCAACGCGACTTGCCCAGCATGCGTGGCGCCTGCGGCGCCGAGAGTCGCATGCTGGGGACGAAAGACCAGCTTGGCGCCGGTCGGGACCGCTACATCACCCGGGATCGGGAGCTTCGCGCCGCCCTTGACCTCGAAGGCGCGTTCGGTGCCGCTGCCGACAACCTTGCCCTCGAGGATATTGGCGGTACCAAGGAAATTCGCGACGAAGAGATTGGCCGGGCGCTCGTAAAGGTCCATCGGGGTGCCGACCTGCTGGACGATGCCCTCGTTCATCACCGCGATGCGGTCGCAGATCGTGTTGGCCTCCTCCTGGTCGTGGGTGACGAAGATCGTCGTCAGGCCGAGGCGCTGCTGCAGGTCGCGCAGCTCGCGCCGCACCTGCACGCGCAGCTTGGCGTCGAGATTGGAGAGCGGCTCATCGAGCAGCAAGACCTTCGGTTCGACCGCGACGGTGCGCGCGACCGCGACGCGCTGCTGCTGGCCGCCGGAGAGCTGGGATGGGCGCCTGTCGCCGAGATGGCCGAGCCCGACCAGGTCGAGCGCGACCCCGACGCGCCGCTCGATCTCGGCGCGGGCGACGCCGCGCTCCTCAAGACCGAAGGCGACGTTCTTGCGGACCGTCATATGCGGCCAGAGTGCATAGGACTGGAAGACCATGCCGACATCGCGCTTCCAGGGCGGCAGGGTGGAAATGTCCTGGCCGCCGATCCGGACCTGGCCGGTATCGGCCTGGTTGAAGCCGGCGATAAGGCGGAGCAGCGTGGTTTTGCCGCAGCCCGATGGCCCGAGAAAGGCGAAGAATTCACCGGGCCGGATCGCGAGGTTGACGTTCTTCAGCACATGATTGGTGCCGTAGGAGAGATTGATGCCCTCGATATCGACGGCGACGGCTTTGGTAGCGAGCGGTGCGATGGCGTTCATGATCAGTGGCCCATTCCCTTGGCCTTCTGGCTGCGTTCGATGATGAGATGGGAGAGGAAGGTGCAGGCCGCGACGAGGATGACCGCGACGACGCCAAGCGCCGCACCAGGCCCACGTCCGGCGGCGGACTGCATGAAGACATAGAGCCCATAGGCCAGTGGCGCGTCGGAGTTGGACTGCACCAGCATCAGCGTGGCCGAGAGCTCGACCGCCGCGGTCGAGAAGCTGGTGACGAAGCCGGCGAGAATGCCGCCTGCCATCAGCGGGACGACGACGCGGCGCACTGTCCGGGATTTGGTGGCGCCGAGATTCTCCGCCGCCTCCTCAAGTGAGACCGAGATCTGCTGCAGCGCCGCGTGGCAGGCGCGCAGCGCATAGGGCAGGCGCCGGATCGCGAGCGCCAGCACGATGGTGATCCAGAGCGAGGCGAGCGGCGTGCCGTCCGGCAAGGTGATGCCGTAGAAGGTCCGGAGGTAGCCGATGCCGAGCACGACGCCCGGGATCGCCAGTGCCGCCGACGCCGTCCAGTCGAGCCATTCGCGGCCGACCAGCTTCGTCCGCAGCACGAGATAGGCGATCGCGACGCCGAGCACGATGTCGATCCCGCCTGCGATGCTGGCATAGATCAGCGTGTTCTTGATGTAGACGGAGCTCTCGCCGAAGACGCGGGCGTAATGAGCGACGGTGAAGGCGTCCGGCAGCGGCGAATAGGACCAGATCGTCGCAAACGAGAGCAGCAGCAGTCCCAGATGCGGCGCGAGCACCAGCGCCAGGATCAGGATGACGACGCCATAGCCGAAGATGGCCTCTGTCGGTGACATCACGCGCTTGGCGAGGCCGCCGCCGCCGCGCTGGGTCGTGGCGTAGTCGCGGCCCTTCAGCGCCAGCGCCGACAGCCACATGGCGACGACCGAGGCGATGATCAGGACGACCGAGATGACATAGCCCATCGGGTCGGCAATCCCGATCGAGGTCACGCGCAGATAGGCCTGCGGCGCCAGCATGTCCTTGACGTTGAGCAGGAGGGGGGTCGCCAGATCGTCGAAGACCTTGACGAAGACCAGCGAGGCGCCGGCGAGATAGCCCGGCATGGCAAGCGGGAAGACGATGCGGCGGAAGAGGCGGAAGCCGGAGGAGCCGAGATTCTGCGCGGCCTCTTCCATGGCCCGGTCGATATTGCGCAGCGCCGCCGAGAGATTGATCAGGATGAACGGGAAGTAGTGGACCGACTGGACGAAAATGACGCCGTTCAGCCCTTCCATGAAGCCGATCTTGAAGCCGAACCAATCATCCAGCAGCAGGTTGATCGAGCCGTTGCGGCCGAAGAAGAGCTGCATCGCCACCGCGCCGACGAAGGGCGGCATGATCAGGGGCAGGAAACCCAGCGTCTGGACGACCGCAGCGCCGCGGAAGACGAAACGCGTCGTCAGATAGGCCAGCGGCAGTGCGAAGACCGACGCCCAGACCACCGACATGGCCGAGACATAGACCGAGTTCCAGAACGACCGGATGAACAGCTCGGTGCGGAAGAAGTCGTAGAAATTGATCAGGGTGAAGCTGTTCGTACCCTTCTCGGTGAAGGCGACATAGATCACCGTTGCCACCGGCAGCACGAGGAAGAAGAGCAGGAAGGCTGCAATGGCCAGCGCGAGCGCGATCTGGCCAGGCGTCGCCGACATGCGTTTGGGGCGCGAGAGCGCGGGGACGGCGGTCATGGGGAGTTCCCGAAAGAGGCTCGATCGATAAAGCCCGCGCCATCATGCCAGACGGCCGCGCGGAGATCCGCGATCCATGCCCGAGCCTCCAATGGGAGGCCGGCATGGATCCCGGCTCTTCACGTCGCTACGGCAGGGATGATGGCAGCGGCGACGGCTCAGTGCGCGAGCTTGAGGGCTTCCTCGGCCTTGGTCCTGGCCTTGGCGTAATTCTCGCGGGCGGCATTGGCCCACTGGCTCTCGAGCTCCGCCTGTCTGGCGCCCTTCTCCTTGCCGCCGGTAAAGGCGCCGCGGAGTTCCGCGCTTGCAGCCTGCGCTTCCGAGACCGGCATGGCTGCGATCAGGTTGCGTGCCTCATCGGCTGCAGCCTTGGCCTGGGCGTTGGGCTTCTTCGCCAGCGCGGCGTCGACCTCGTGCAGCGTCTTGGTGACGCCCTTCAGCGCATCGAGCTGGAAGGAGATCAGCTGGTCGAACAGAGTGTCGACGACAGCGGTCCGGGCTTCGGATTTGTCGACGTCGAAGCCGATCATCTTCTGGAAGCGCGGATCGGTGAAGGGGTTGGGATAGTCGGCGCCGGCCTTGGCATAGACGGCCGGATTGACCGGCAGGCGGCGGATGCCGGGGTCGAGCAGGACCTCCTGGCCGGCCGGCGAGAGCAGGAACTCGACGAAGGCCTCGGCCGCCGCCTTGTTCGGTGGGTTCGCGATGATGCCGACATTGGCAGGCACGACGGTGGTCACGGTCGGGTAGACGAACTTGACCGGGAAGCCGGACGCCTGCGCCGAGAAGGCGAAGAAGTCGATGACGATGCCGACACCGACCTGCCCGGAGTTCACCGCCTCCGGCACCCCGAACGAACGTTCCGTGATCGAGCGGAAATTGCCCGACATCTCCTTGAGCGTGCGCCAGCCCTTCTCCCAGCCTTCGCCCTGAAGGATGGTCTCGACGGTCAGGTGCGTCGTGCCGGAGCGGGCCGGCGAGGCGATCGAGACATGGTCGTAGAAGGCCGGCTTGGCGAGATCCTGCCAGTCCTTCGGCTCCGGCAGCTTGTTGGCCTTGGCGTAGCGATCATTCCACATGATGCCGTAGCCCGATGCCGCGAAGCCGAAATAGAAGCCCTGCGGATCATTGATCGGATAGGAGCCGATCTTCTCGGGAATGCCGGCCGCCTTGGGCTTGTAGGGCGTCAGCAGCTTCTTGCCCTTGAGCACTTCGAAGGCGTCAGGAGCCGATGCCCAGAAGAGATCGACCTGGTTGTTGGCCTTGGTCTCCTCGACATATTTCACACCGGCATTGGTGTTGCGGTTCTGAACCTCGAGCGTGACGCCCGGAACCGCCTTCTCGAAGGCCTTCTTGATCGGGTCGGTCACGTCCTTGGAGAAGGAGGTGACGACGGTGACCTTGCCGGCCGGAGCCTGGGCGAGGGCGATGGTTGCGAATGACGTGCTGAGCGACAGGCCGAGGGCGGCCGCGAGTGCGACCCTGCGATTGACCATGATTTCCTCCAAGACAGTTTTTGCTCACCCGGCGTCGAGGCCGATGCACATCTGTCAGCAACGACGATGCCAACCGGGCGTCGTGTTGATTATGTTGAGGAAATCCCGGTTTGCGCGCGCAGTTCGCGGTCTCTGCGGGTCGTTGCGGTAACCGTCGCGTCGAGGGGATGGGTCAGGACGGTAACATCGCGACGTCAGTCGGGAAGCGCTGCCGCGCCACTCAATCCGTAGCGGCGCATCTTGAGGTAAAGGGTCTTGCGGGTGATGCCGAGGGCGGCTGCTGTGACGCCGATCCGGCCGCCATGGCGTTTCAACGCCGCGCCGATCACCTCGGCTTCGGCGAGCGCGATCTGTTCTTCCAGCGTCAGTTCGGCGCTCGATGGTCCGGCGACGGTCTCGTGATCATCGAAATCCTCGTCCATCCCCAGCAGGCTGCGTTCGGCGGCGTTGCGCAATTCGCGGACATTGCCGGGCCAGTCCTGCCGTGACAGGCGCTGCAGCAGATCGCGGCCGAGCGGCGGGGCGGAGCGGCCGACGCGAGCGGCGGCGAGCCCGAGGAAGTGCTGGAACAGCAATGGAATGTCCTCGCGCCGATCGCGCAGGGGCGGCAGGCGAAGCGTCACGACATTGAGGCGATAGACTAGGTCCTCTCTAAATCCGCCGGCCTTGGCCAATGCTGCGAGGTCCGCCTTTGTTGCCGCGACGATGCGGATATCGACCGCGATCTCGCGGTTGGAGCCGAGGCGTTCGATGCGCCGCTCCTGGAGTGCGCGCAGCAGCTGGACCTGTGCGGCCATCGGCATCGACTCGATCTCGTCGAGAAAGAGCGTGCCGCCGCTGGCATGCTCGATCTTGCCGATGCGCCGCTCGCGCGCGCCGGTGAAGGCGCCGGCCTCATGGCCGAAAAGCTCGCTTTCGATCATGGTTTCGGGAATGGCGCCGCAGTTCACCGCGACGAAGCGGCCGCTGCGGCGCTTGCCGAGATCGTGCAGCGCGCGCGCCGCGACCTCCTTGCCGGTCCCCGTTTCGCCGAAGAGCAGTACATCGGCATCGGCATCGGCCATGAGGGTCAGCCGCTGCCGCAAACGGACGATCGCCGGCGAGGCGCCGACAAGCCGCGCGACCCACGGGTCGTCGGTGGTGGCTCCGGCACGCAGCTGTCGGTTTTCGATGATCAGCCGGCGGTAATCGCTCGCCCGGCGGACGGTCTCGGTGAGGAGCACGGGATCGGCCGGCTTCTCGACGAAATCCCAGGCGCCGTCGCGGATCGCCTTCACCGCCATGGGGACGTCGGCATGGCCGGTGACGAGCACGACCGGAATTTCCGGGTCGATCGCCCTGACCGCCGCCAGCAGGCCAAAGCCGTCGCGGCCGGGCATCCGGACATCGCTGACCAGAACGACGGGGCTGTCGCGGGTCAGCAGGGGAAGGGCTGCGTCGGCCGAGCGCTTTGCCGCGACCTCGAAGCCTTCGAGCTCCAAGGTCAGCCGGCAGGCCTCGAGAACCTCGGCATCGTCGTCGACGAGAACAATCCTTGGCGCATTCATGCGTCAATTTCCATGGCAGCCATTGCGCGGCTCGGCAGGGCTTCGAGCATAATCAGAAAGCGTGTGCCGGCGGGACCGGAACTGGCGACGGCGAGGGTGCCGCCAAGGTCCTTGATGATGTTGTAGGAGAGCGAGAGGCCGAGGCCGAGCCCAGAGCCGACCGGCTTGGTCGTGAAGAACGGGTCGAAGATTCGCTCCAGATGCGCGCGGTCGATGCCGGGCCCGTTATCCTCGACCCAGATCTCGACGGCCTTGCCGCGTTGGGCCGCGCCGATCGCGAGCGTCGGGTCCGGCCGGCCTGCGATGGCATCGAGGGCATTGGCGATGAGGTTGACCAGGACCTGCTCCAGCCGGATTTCTTCGGCGCGGACATAGAGCCTTTCGCCTGGCATGTCCTGCTTCAGCGCCACCTGCCCGGCATCGAGACGCGGACCGAAGAGCGACAGCGCCGTCTCGACCACACCGCCGACCTCGACGGGAGAAAGCGTCACGCCCGGCTTGCGGGCGAAGCGCCTGAGGTGAGCAATCAACTCGGCGGCGCGCGTTGTCAGCGCCTGGATGCGCATGATGGCGTGGCGGGCCTCGTCTGGACGCTCGCGCTCCAGCAGCAGCACGCCGTTATGGGCATGGGAGCGAATCGCCGCCAGCGGCTGGTTGAGTTCGTGGCTGAGGCCGGCAGCCATTTGACCGAGCGCGGCCAGCTTGGCCGCCTGGATCAGGTCGTCGCGGGTCTGCCGGAAGACCGCGAGCGCGCGGGCGAGGTCGCCGAGCTCGTCATTGCCCGCGTGGGGCAGAACAGCCGAGGACTGCCCGCTGGCGATGCTGGTCGCGGCTTCGGTGAGCACGCGCAGCCGCGCGACGAGATGCCGGCGGACATAGAACCAGCCGATGAGAAGGGCTCCGATCAGCGAGGCGGCGGCGATCGCCAGGAGGAGGTTGCGGCCGAGCCTGATCGCTGTGGCCGAACGCTCGGCAGCGGCCTTCGCGGTTGCTTCCGTTCTCTGGACCTCCTGGGAGACCAGTGTGCCGAGCTCGCTGACCAGCCGCCGGCTTTCCGTGATCAGGCGTTGCGCGTCGGCCTGGGCCGCCAGCTCGGCACGCTTGATGGCGGGTAGTCCGGTGCCGGCATCGGCAAGTCCGATCAGCCTTTGGGCAATCTGCCTGACGGTAATGGTATCGGGCCAGCCATTCAGCGCCCTGGCCTCGATTTCGAGCTGGTCGACCGCCTCGCCGATGACGTGGCCCGTCTGCTCCATATCCTCGCGGGTGCGGACCACGCCGAGCCGCCCGTAAAGTCCGACGATCAGGTTCGCCTGGGCATTCAGCGTCATCAACGCCGCGCTCTTGCGGGTCTCCTCGCGAATGGCATTCGGCTTGGCCGCGCTTGGTGCATCGGTTCCGGCCTGGCCGAGCGCCGTCTCGATATTGAAGCGGGCATCGTCGGTGAGCGGCTCGATTTCGTCGAGGAGATCGGCCTGGAGCCAGCGCAGTTCCTCACCGATGGCGCGATTGCGCTCGCCAAGCGGGAAGCGCCGCTCCGAGACCGCATCGATGGCTTTGAGATTGCTGCGGATTTCCGTCGCGACCGCGGCGAGGGCGGGCGAGGCGAACCCTCCCTCGGCCCGCTCGGCCAGGACCCGGTCGAGCTCGTCCAGCCGTTCTCCGACAAGTCGTCGGCTGCGTTCATAGGCGTCGCGCCGCTCGGCATTGGCAAGCTCGGGCATGCTGGCGATGACGCGCGCGCTGGCTTCGGCGAGCCTCGCCGACGAGGCCAGGCCCGGCAGATGATCGCGGGCGATGGCCGCCAGTTCCGTGCTCAGGCGCTCATAGGAGATGACGCCGACGATGCCGGCGCCGACGGCGAACAGACCGACGCCGAGAAAGGCGGCGATCAGGCGTTCGCCGATGCCGAAACGTCGGTCTCGCCAGAGGCGCCTCATGGCAGCCCTCCGGCCAGCCCATCATCCGAGTTGGTCCACCCTGCGGCGGCGAGCCGTTCGGCAGCCTGTCGCAACCTGACTGTGGCGTCAGCGGCTTGGGCTGCGATTGCGCTGCGGATCTCGGCTTCGATACGCGCCTGTGCCTCTGGAACGGCCAGGCCCCGAGGCACACGCACAAGATCGCGAAAGCGTTCGGGCTGGCCGAGTTCCGAGGCGGTGATGGGCGGCCGCACCAGCGCTTCGCGCACTTCGGTCAGGAGGCGGGCGGCCTGCCCGTCGGGATAGGCGAGAAGCGCGGCCTCCAGCCCCTGGAGGCTGCGCCAGAGCCGGGCATGCTCCGCGCGGCGGAAGGTGATCCACTCGTCGAAGATGATGTTGACCAGTTCGTAGCGGCCGGCCGACAGCCCGGCATCGAAGCGTGTCCGGTTGAAGAGGCCCGACAGATCCGAAAGATGCGGCGGCGCCTCGTCGGCACCATAGGCAGCCGGTGAGACAGCAAGCCGGCCGATCCGCGGCTCGCGCAGCAGTTTCTGGCCCTCGGGCGAGAGCACGAAGTCGATGAAGAGCTCGGCTTCCTTCGGATTGGGTGACGTTGCCAGCCGTGCGATGCTGGCTGGTGCGAAGAGCGTCTCCTCCGGCAGCAGGAAGCGGCTGGTCTCGCCCTCCGCGCCGGCGGTTTCTGCCAGGAAATCGATCGAGATACCGATGCCGAAGCGGCCGCGCGCCACACCGGCCGTCACCCCGAAACTGCGCGCCGTGATGGTGGCGAGATTGCCCCCGATCTCGGACCAGAGCGCCCAGCCACGTTCCCAGCCGAGCGATTGCAGCAGGGCTTCGACCATCAGGTGCGTCGTGCCGGAGCGGGCCGGCGAGGTCAGGCCGATATGGCCGGCATAGGCGGGGGCGGCAAGGTCGGCCCAGTTGCGCGGTACCGGGAGCCCACGCGCCGCAAGATAGGACGGGTTGTAGACCAGCCCGTAGCCCGAGACGGCAAAGCCGAGATAGTGCCCATCCGGATCGTTGACGGGGTAGCCCGCGATGGTCTCGGGGGCGCCGGTCGCCCGGGCCTGCAGCGGTGCCAGCAGCCTGCTCCGTTTCAGCAACTCGAAGGCGTCGGGGGCCGAGGCCCAGAACAGATCGGCCTCCTGACGCTGCTGCGTCCGGATATCCGCAACGGCTGCGGTGGTCTTGCGCTGCACGACCTCGACCGCGATGTCCGGGTGCCGATTGCGAAAGGCCGTCCGGAAGGGCTCGAAAAAGGCGGGCGGGAACGAGGTGATGATCTGGACGCGGCGAGCTTCTGCCGGGCCGGCGGCAAGCCAGGCGAAAGCCGCAAGGGCAAGGCAGAGACGTGCCGCGCGTCGGATCATGAATCTGTCATATAGCCGGCAACCGGACCCGCATAGATCGACGGGTGGACCTTCGCCTTCGCCGATCCTAAACATCGCTCGTCACGGCGAGGGGAGATGGGATTGAGCGGGACGAATCTGATCGAGAGCCTGGCGGGGCTGAAGGCGGGCTCCCAACTTGCGGACGCCGTATCAGAGCGCTCCGGGATCATGGAGATGAGCCAGGCCAGCCATGACGCGGTCCTGCTGCCGCGCGAGCCGGGCGGTCTGAGCCATGCCGAACGTGCGGCGCTGGCGGTCAGGATGGCCCGATGGAACGGGGATTCCGGGCTGGCCGCTCACTACCGGGAACTGCTCGGCCAAGCCGGAGAGACCTCCGCGCTGGCGGCGATCGCTTCGGGCGCGGCCCTTGAGCAACTCGGCGCGGATGCGCGGCTCATCGCGGTCACGCGTCATGTCGACATCCTGACGAAGACGGTCAAGGACGCGACGCGGGCGGATATCGAGGCGCTCAAGGCGGCAGGCATCGCGGAGCCCGACATCGTCCGGCTCGCCGAGCTTGCTGCCTTCGTCAATTACCAGGTCCGCGTGATTGCCGGCCTGCGGCTGCTGGAGGAGGTCCTGTGAGCGCTCCGGTCCATGAGTTCACGGCCGAGGTGCCGCGCTGGTCGCCCTATGTCACGCCGGTCGCGCTCGAGGACGCGACGCCGGAGCAGCTCGATGCGCTGCAGATCACGCCGTCGAACAAGAAGGTTTCGGCCTATGTCCTCACGCTCGCGCATGATCCCGAATCCCTGAAGGTGCGCTCGCCGCTCTTCAACGCCATCATGTATGGCAGGGGCGGACTGTCCTCGGCCGAACGGGAGCTTGGGGCAGTCGGCGCCTCGATCGTCAATCGCTGCGTCTACTGCGCGGCAGTGCATGCCTCGCGCTTCAACCAGTTGACGAAGCGGACAGACGTGATCGAAGCAATCTTCGCCGATGGCGTCGATGCCGAGCTGGAGGAACACCAGCAGGCGATCTTCGATTTCGCGGTCAGGCTCTCGAAGACGCCGTCCGAGGCGACACCGGCGGATATTGCCGCGTTGCGCGATCTTGGACTGTCGAAGCTTGAAATCCTCGACCTGATCCTTTCCGCCTCGATCTTCGGCTGGGCCAACCGGCTGATGCATACGCTCGGCGAACCGGTTCGCGACTGAGCCGTCCACGCAGCAAGAGTCCATCGAACATGCGTGTCGCCATCATCGGCTCCGGCGGTATCGGCCGAGGCTATGCCGCCTATCTGACGCAACATGGGCATCAGCCGGTGCTGTGGTCGCCGAGCGGAGTGGCCCTCTCGGATTTCGCCGGGCGCGCGGAACTGACGGTAACCGGGAAGATCGTCGCATCCTTGCCCATCGCGGTCGCGCAGAGCTGTGCGGACGCCGTGGCGGGCGCCGAAACCGTCATCGTGGCGGTGCCGGCCAATGGCTTCCGAACCGTGCTGGAAACGCTTTCGGAGCATCTGCATCACGGCCAGAGCGTGGTCATCAGCGCGCATAGCTCCTTTGCCGCACTCTATCTGCATGACCTGTTGGCGAAGCGCGGGATCACGCTGCCGATTGCCGCCTGGGCGACGACCGCGCTGACCGCGCGCAAGACGGGGCCGCGCAGCGTCAACATCTCCGGCATCCGTGCCCGGCTCGACGTCGCGACCGGGCCGCGACGCTTCGCAGCGGAGGGGCACTCGATCTGCCAGGCATTGTTCGGCGATCGGTTCGAGCCCCGTGAAGACCTGCTCGCCATCATGCTGAGCAACCTCAATCCGCCCGGGCATATGGCGAGCATGCTGTGCAATCTGACCCGCGCGGAACAGGGCGAGGATTGGCCGAATTACGGGAGCACGACGCGCGGCGTCGGCCGCATCATCGATGCGATGGACGCGGAGCGGCTCGCGCTTGCGGCGGCCTTCGGACTCGCGGTGCGCAGTGTGCAGGATCACTATGCCCTGTCCTTCGGCGTCACGCCTGGCCCTGTCGGCGAGATGGCTACCGCGGTCTATGCCATGCGCCCGGAGCTGATGGGGCCGAAGACGCTCGATACCCGCTTCATCACGGAGGACGTGCCCTTCGGGCTCGTGCCGCTCGAACTGCTCGGCGCCATCACGGGCGTGGCAGTGCCGTTGCATCAGGCCGGCATCGCGCTGTTCAATGCGGTCTGCGCGCGGGATTTCAGGGCGGAGAACGATCTCCTGCCGTTGCTGGATCTGGGCGGCCTGGACGCCGCTGGTCTGCACAAGCGGTTGCGCGACGGCTGAGGCCGGGTCGTCGAACGTCTGCTGACAGGCGCTGACAAGCCGTTTGGCCACGATATGACGAGACGGGTTGGGACGGCTCTCCGAAAGCGGGTGGTCTCAATGCCCGTTTGCGACAAGAATGCCGCCAGCCAGCTTGAACGAGGAGCCGTCATGTCCGCAGCAGCAAAGGGCGCCATCAGGATCGGCATCGGAGGCTGGGTTTTCGAGCCTTGGCGCGGCAGCTTTTACCCTGACGGTCTCTCCCAGAAGCGCGAGCTCGAATATGCCAGCAGCAAGCTGACTTCGATCGAGATCAACGGCACCTATTACGGCTCGCAGAAGCCCGAAAGCTTCGCCAAATGGCGCGAGGAGACGCCGGACGGCTTCGTCTTCTCGTTGAAGGGTTCACGCTATATCACCAACCGCCGCGTGCTTGCGGAAGCTGGCCCCTCGATCGAGAAATTCATCACGGGCGGCGTGCTGGAGCTCAGGGAGAAGCTCGGCCCGATCAACTGGCAGTTCATGGCGACCAAGGCCTTCGACCCGGTGGATTTCGAAGCTTTCCTGAAACTGCTGCCGAAATCCGTCGAAGGCCGCGCGCTCCGCCACGCCGTCGAGGTTCGCCATGACAGTTTTCGCTCGCCGGACTTCGTCGCGCTGCTGCGCGAATACGGCGTAGCGGTCGTCACTGCAGCGGATTCCAAATACACGCAGATTGCCGATCCGACGGCGCCTTTCGTCTATAGCCGCATCATGGGCACGCAGGAGGCCGAACCAAACGGCTATTCGGCCACAGACCTAGACGCCTGGGCCGAGCGCGCCCGTCGCTGGGCGGAAGGCGAGGTGCCGAAGGATCTCGACACAGTCGCGACGCCCGCAGGAGTGCAGGGCGGCCGCGATGTCTTTTTATATGTCATCAGCGGCGACAAGATCCGCAACCCGGCTGCCGCAATGGCCTTGATCGAGCGCGTCGGCGGCAAGGGCTGAGGCCCGTCAGGCCGGTTCCTGGCAGACATCGACCCATTCGGCCTTGGTCAGCTCGACCATGCGTTGTGGGCTGATGCGGAGCGCGCTCTGGGCGGATCCGGCAGCCGGCACGACTTCATCGAAAGCCTTCAGCGTGATGTCGCAATAGACCGGTAGCGGGGAGGCAAGCCCGAAGGGGCAGACGCCTCCGACCGGATGGCCGGTGATCTCGGTGACCTCGCCGAGATCGAGCATGCGCGGCTTGCCGCCAAAGGCCGCCTTGGCCTTGCGGTTGTCCAGCCGTGCATCGCCGCGCGCGACGACCAGCACGACCCGCTCGCCGATCCGGAGCGAGAGCGTCTTGGCGATCTGCGCCGGCTCGACGCCATGAGCCGCCGCGGCTAGCGAGACCGTCGCACTGCTCTCTACAGTCTCGATTATGGCGATGTCCGGCGCGTGCTCCGCGAAGAACGAGCGAACCGATTCGAGACTCATGCCGAGGCCTTTCCAAAGAACCAGCGTAGCAGCAGCGCGATCGCCATCGGGATGCCGAAGACGATGAGCAGGATCGGAGCCTCCTCGAGAACCGTGTAGCCGGCGCGGGTCACGCCAACGACGAGATTGATCAGCGAAACCGCGAGCCAGAGCGGAATGAACAGTTTGACCGCATAGGCGATGGGGTGCGCGCTGCTGCGGTTCACCCGCGGCGCCAGGAACAGCAGCAGGCCGAGCAGCGCAAAGCCGGCCGAGAGCATCTTCATCGTATGCATGCGTCAGGCCTCCTTCGGCCGAAGCGAGAGCGTTTCCCAGGCCGCGACCAGGACCAGGATGAGCGTTGCACCGAAGCTCAGCGCGAGCGGCGGCAGGATCGCGCCCGTCGGAGCCCAGAGGACCAGCAGTCCAAGCCCGACGAGGTGGGACAGCGGATACCATCCTGCCGTGGCCTTCTTGAAGAGCAGATTTCCGATCACGTAGAAGATCGGCCCCGCGATGACGGCGATCGCCACCTTGAGCTCGGTGTGGCCGGTCGGGTGCGCGAGCACGAACTCGTCGCCGACGGCGACCAGGATGATTCCGGCGACGAGGAGCAGAGGGATGAAGGTGTAGGCGCTGCGAGCCAGCGAGCCCGGATCTTCCGCCATGGAGATGCGCTGGCTGCCGCGCTCGGCGCCGACATGAAAATACAACCACCACATCGCGACGGAGCTGAGAAAGGCATTGGCGAAGGCAAGCGAATTGGGCAGCGTTGCTGCCAGCTTCGATGCGGTGGCGCCCGTCACCAGTACGGATTCACCGAGCGCGATGATGATGAAGAGCGCGCATCGTTCGGCAAGATGCGCGCCTTCGATATCCCATTCGGCGGTGCTGGAGCGGCCGAGACCCGGCACCCTGAAGCCGATCCAGGGCGCGCCATATTCAAGCGCAAGTGCGAGCGCCCAGAACCCGAAGCGGAGACCGCCATCGGCTAATCCGCCGATGATCCAGAACACGCCGGACAGCGCGAACCAGAGGCATATGCGTTGGAAGTTCCGGTAGTTGGCGGGGCTGCGGCCCCGTAGGCTGATCAGCGTGAAGACGCTGCGTCCAAGCTGCATCGCGACATAGGCGCAGGCGAAGATCAGGCCGCGATCCTCGAATGCGCCCGGCAGCGAGGTCGTGAGCGCCAGGCCGATGAACATCAGCACGAACAGCATCAGACGGACCGGCGTCGAGTCGGGGTCGAGCCAGTTGGTCACCCAGCTCGTGCAGACCCAGGCCCACCAGACCGCGCCGAGCAGCAGCGTGGCCTGGGCGAGCCCAAGCAGCGTGAAATGCTCCAGCAATGTGTGCGAGATCTGCGTGATCGCGAAGACGAAGACGAGATCGAAGAACAGCTCGACGAAGCTGACCTTGGCGTGTTCGTGTGCAACGCGCGTCCGCAAGGGCGTGCGCCGCTGATGGGTCTGCGTCATGCCGGCCTCGCTCGCGACGCCGGCAGAATAGGACCAGGCCGCGCCCGTGGTCGAGAGCGGCCCTTGCGGCGTCCGCGCCTCAGTGGCGGAAGTGGCGATGGCCGGTGAAGACCATGGCGAGGCCGGCCTCGTCGGCCGCCTTGATCACTTCGTCGTCGCGCATCGAGCCGCCGGGCTGGATCACCGCCGTGGCACCGGCCTCGGCCGCGGCAAGCAGGCCGTCGGCGAAGGGGAAGAAGGCGTCGGAGGCCACGACCGAGCCCTTGGCGAGGCTCTCGGCAACGCCAGCAGCCTTCGCAGCCTCGCTCGCCTTCCAGGCCGCGATGCGCGAGGAATCGACGCGGCTCATCTGGCCCGCGCCGATGCCGACAGTCGCCTGACCCTTCACGTAGACGATGGCGTTCGACTTGACGTGCTTGGCGACGCGGAAGGCGAAGCGAAGATCGGCGAGCTCGGCCTCGCTCGGCGCGCGCTTGGTCACGACCCGCAGTTCCATGTCGTCGACGACGGCGTTGTCCCGAGCCTGTGCGAGAAAGCCGCCGGAAACGGTGCGCAGCGACAGCCCGCCGCCGCGCGGATCGGGCAGGCCGCCGGTCAGCAGCAGCCGCAGGTTCTTCTTGGCGGCGATCATTGCGATTGCCTCGTCATCGGCCTCGGGCGCGATGATCACTTCGGTGAAGACCTCGACGATCTTCCGTGCCGCCTCGGCATCAAGCCTGCGGTTGAGCGCGACGATGCCGCCGAAGGCCGAGACCGGGTCGCAAGCCAGCGCCTTCTCATAGGCCTCGAGCAGCGAGCTGCCGCTGGCGACGCCGCAGGGATTGGCGTGCTTGACGATGACGCAGGCGGCCGAGACTGCAGGATCGAACTCGGCGACGCATTCGAAGGCGGCGTCAGTGTCGTTGATGTTGTTGTAGGAGAGCTGCTTGCCCTGGACCTGGCGGGCAGTCGCGACACCGGGGCGCTGCTCGGGGGTGCGGTAGAACGCGGCCCATTGATGCGGGTTCTCGCCGTAGCGCAGCGTCTCGGCGAGGCCGCCACCGAGGGCGCGGTAGGCCGGGGATGTCTCCGCCAGCTCGTTGGCGAACCAGTTCGAGATCGCGGCGTCATAGGCGGCGGTGCGGGCATAGGCCTTCTGGGCGAGCTTGCGGCGCAGCGTCAGCGTGGTCGCGCCCTTCTGGCTCTCGAGTTCCCCAAGGACGGCGGCATAGTCCGACGCGTCCACCACGACGGCAACGTCGTTGTGGTTCTTGGCGGCGGCGCGGATCATCGCGGGGCCGCCGATATCGATGTTCTCGATGCAGTCGTCATAGGCGCGGCCGGCGGCGACGGTTGCTTCGAACGGATAGAGATTGACGACGAGCAGGTCGATCGGCGCGATGCCGTGGCCGAGCATCGAGGCCTGATGCTCGGGATGCGAGCGGATGGCGAGAAGGCCGCCATGCACCTTGGGGTGCAGCGTCTTGACGCGACCGTCCATCATTTCCGGGAAACCGGTGAGATCGGAGACATCGGTGACGGGCAGGCCGGCCTCGGCGATCGCCTTGGCGGTGCCGCCGGTCGAAACCAGCGCGATGCCAAGACGGTGAAGGGCGCGCGCGAATTCGATCAGCCCCGTCTTGTCGGAGACGGAAAGAAGGGCGCGTTCGACGCGGCGAAGCTCAGTCGGCATCGGGACAATCCGGTGTGCAGTGCAATGAAGGCGGCTTGGCGGGGCCGTATCATGCCGGGCCCTGGATGCAAAGGGCGGTGTCCGGAGCGGCGTCCCGCCGTCAAAGCGGCAGTTGTGCCTCGGGTCCGCCCCGTTCATGCGACCGCGTTGCCCGCGGTGCCGTGCCGACGCGGGTCAAGCGCCAGGTGACTTGCGGCGTCACGGCAGCGTCGAAGCTGATCGTCAACTGCTCGGTTCTCCGTTTGCCGTCGGCTGCGGCGAGGAAGATGCTTTCCTCGATCGTGACGGCAAGGCCGGAGGCTTCGAACTCCCAGACTTCGCCGGATGGCAGCGCGAGCAGGGCGCCTTCGCCCTCGCGGATCAGGCTCGTTCGGATACCGGGGTGCAGATGGAAGCGTGCCACGGCCGGCAGGGTTTCGGTTCCCTTGGGCAGGGCGATCTCGTCTTCGCCTGTCAGCGTCGTGCCGTCATTGCTGAGCAGCAGGCGGCGGGTGTGCAGGGCGCCGAGATTGCGGTGGTAGCCATCATGGCTCGCGACCCATTCATGGCCTGCCTCGCTGTCCTGCCGCGCGACGCGCACGTCGGAGGGGCCGGCGATGATGCGGTGTTCACCGAGTACGAGGCCGAAGGAGGCGCTGGAGCGCTCCGCCAGGATCACCGTGGAATGGGCTGCGGTGCTACGCGCGGCCAAGCGGAGCTCGGGCGGTCCGAAACGGCTGGCGCCGCAATTGACGATGATGCGCTGGCTGCCGCTTGAGAACTCGAAGGACAGGCAACCTGCATGGGCCTCGACCGAGTTGGCCCCTCGCGGCGCCGCGCCGGCATCGACCACCACGGTGCTGCGGCCGGCGCCGAGCCGATCATAGCCGGAATAGGCGGCATGCTCGATCGGCCGCGCGCGGGCGTCGTCATAGGCCGCGAGCGTAGCCATCAGATCGGGCGGGGTAATGCCCATGCCGTTGAAGAGGGCGAGCGAGCCGTCGCCATGCCGGAACAGCCGCAGATGCGGCATCATCCGCTCGATCGCCATGAGGACACTGCGCGGAGGTTCGAGCCCGCGCGCGACGAATGTCTCGCGCAGGGGCAGGAGATCGAGCAGCAACTCGATGATCAGCCGCGGATTGCGGCTGAGATGGCCGCCATCGGGCAGGATCTGGACGTCGAGCTCGTCGGACAGGGCGGCCTCGGCGCGCCTCAGCCGGCGCTCCTGGCCGTCGAGGCTGATCGCGGCGAAGGTCACTGCGATCAGGCATTGCAGCCGCGCTGCGCCATCGACCGCGCCGGACAGCGTCAGCCTCAGCCGCTCCGTCAGCCGCCCGACATGGCGGATGAAGCGCTCGTAGAAAGCGTGATCTGCGCCCTCGAGAAGGAGCGGCGAATGCGACAGGAAGGAGATCAGTCGACGCGCGGCGACAGCCGGCTGCCTTGCGATCTCGCTGCGGTCGTGCCGCCTGTCGATGAACTCGTCGACCAGCGCGCGCGCATTGGCGCGGGCGATCGCGGTATCGGCGGCGCGCATGTGCCGAAGCCAGGAGAAGCCGTACAGGGCCTCGGACCAGCCCTCGCTCGGCGGCTGGCAGTCGAAGGGCGATTCGCCATGGGTTCTCAGCGTGCGTCCGGCGAAAGCATAATACCCGGAATAGATATCGCCGGCCGTAGTCGGATCGGCGGTGCGCAAATCATGCGGAGCAAAGAGCAGACGGGTGGCCTGGACATGGCCGAAAGGCCAGAGCTTCCGCGCGGCGCCGACGAACTGGCCACGCGTACGCCGCGCAGCCCGACCGATCGCCGCCTGGGCAAGCCCCCTACGCTCAGTCCAGCCGTTCAATGCCCCCGCTCACCCCGTCCCGATGCGAATCGTCCCGGAGGACGTGGTCGCGCCCTGCGAATCCCGGTTTCGTCATAGCCTGATCAGACGGCTTGCGTAAAATCCTGTCCATCCTGAGAGCCGCGGGCTTTCGCCGCGAAGCTGATGCGGCAAGGTACGAAGGTCGCCGGCGGCGTTGATCGCCTCAGGGAGGCCGCCGATTTCCTCGGGCTTGATCGGCACGCGCGCAAAATCCGGGTTCGCGGCGAGGAAGGCGTCGATCTGGTTCTCGCCCTCTTCCGGTTCAAGCGAACAGGTGCAGTAGACCAGGCGGCCGCCGGGCCGCGTCAGGCGCGCCGCCGCGTCGAGCAGCCGGGCCTGGAGTGCGGCGAGCTTGTCGCGATCCTCGGGTGTCTTCGTCCAGGCGACATCGGGATGGCGGCGGATCGTGCCCGTGGCGCTGCAGGGGGCGTCGAGCAGAACCGCGTCGAACGGCTCGGCCTGCCAGTTTGCGGCGTCGGTCGCCAGGATCTCGGCCGTGAGCCCGAGCCGTTCCAGATTGGCGCGCAGGCGGCGCAAGCGCGGCGCCGAACGATCGACTGCGGTGACGGCGGCGCCGGCTGCCGCGAGCTGTGCCGTCTTTCCGCCCGGGGCGGCGCAGAGATCGGCGATGCGTTCGCCCGGCTTGGGCGCCAGCAGCAGCGCCGGCAGTGCGGCGGCCGCGTCCTGCACCCACCATTCGCCTTCCGCGAAGCCAGGCAGGCTCGGCACCGGCGAGCGTTCGCGCAGACGCACCGATCCGGTCGGCAGCACGATGCCGCCGAGTTTCTCGGCCCAGCCTTCGGCGTCACCCTTCACGCTCAGATCGAGCGGCGGCTCGTCGGCGTGGCTTGCTGCGATGGCGGCGGCCGTTTCATCGCCATAGGCGCTGCGCCAGCTTTCGGCGAGCCAGGGCGGGGTGTCGGCAAAGGGGGCGGCGCTTCCGTTCAGGATCGCGTCGCGCTCGCGGGCAAGCCGGCGCAGCAACGCATTGCCCAGCGCGACATAGCGGGCCGAACGCGCATCCTCGTGGAGATGGCGGATCGCGAGATCGACGGCGGCATGATCCGGCACGTCGAGGAACAGGATCTGGGCCGCGCCGGCGACCAGAATCGGCTCGAACGGGCCCGAATTCTTCGGGCTGCCGCGTTCGAGCCGCGCATTGATGGCGTGCTGGATCGTGCCGAGCCGGCGGAAGGCGGTGATGGCGATGGCGCGCGCCAGTGCTGCGTCGGCGGCGTCGAGCCCGAAGGCCGGGCTCATGCGTTCATAGGTTTCGTCGAGCGCGGTGCCGGCCCGGAGCACCTCGTCGATCAGGTTCGCTGCAAGGCGGCGCGCCGGCAGACCCGGGGCATCATCGGCTGGCCGGGCGGGAGCCGGTGCCGGTTTGCCGCGCGAATTGTCCTGTTCAGTCATCTCAGCCCCACGGGCCGGGCTTGTGGGAGCCGTTCCACGGGCTCTGTGCGGCCTGGCTGGTGAAGCCGCCGGCATTGCGACCCCGGCCGATACCCATGGCGCGCGCCTGTTCCATCAAGGCGGCGATTCGATTGCCGGTGTCGGGGTGGGTCGAAAACAGAGAATCCATGCCGCGTCCGCTCAGGGGATTGATGATGAACATGTGGGCCGTAGCAGGCTTGGCCTCCGCCGTCTCGTTCGGAATATGCGCGACGCCCCCGGCGATCTTGGCAAGCGCGTCCGCGAGCGCGACCGGATTGCCGCAGATTTCGCCGCCGAGCCGGTCCGCCTCGTACTCGCGGGAACGCGAGATCGCCATCTGGATCACCATCGCGGCCATCGGCGCGAGCACCGAAATCAGGATCTGCACCAGCAATCCCGGCCGGTTCTCGCGCGAGCCGAAGAACATGCCAAAGGTGGTGAGCGAGGAGATTGCGCCCGCCATGGTCGCGGTGATGGTCATCGTCAGGGTGTCGTGATTTTTGATGTGGGCAAGCTCGTGTGCCATCACGCCGGCGAGCTCATCGTAGCTCAGCGTGCGCAGGATGCCCGTGGTCGCGGCGACGGCTGCGTTCTGCGGGTTCCGCCCGGTGGCGAAGGCGTTGGGCTGCTCCTCGTCGATCAGGTAGACCCTCGGCATCGGCATGTTGGCGCGCGCGGCAAGGTCGCGCACCATGCCATAGAGTTCGGGCGCGCTGCGCTCGTCGACCTCATGGGCATTGTGGGAGGCGAGCGCGAGCCGATCCGAATTCCAGTAGCTGTAGAGATTGGTCGCGGCGGCGATCCCGAGCGCGATCAGCATGCCGCCCGCGCCGCCGAGCAGATAGCCGACCACGGCGAAGAGCGCGGTGAGGCCGGCCATCAGGATGCCGGTGCGGACGTAGTTCATCTTGGTCCCCTTTGTCGGTCGCAGTCCGGGATGATGAATTCGCTCTCCCCGAATGCGGATTTGCGCCTTATGTGGTGAAGACCATGCCGATCCCGCAAGAGAGCGCTGTGCCAATGCCGAACGACATTGCCAAGGATCAAACTTCGGCCAAGGATCAAGCCTCGGCCAAGGATCAAGCCGCGGTCCTGACGAGCGAGACCGATCGGGCCAGGAGCCTTTCGCCGGCGGCGCAGCGCGCATTGGCCGAAGCACAGGCGCGACGCGCCGAGATCGACGCCAAGGCGGCGGCGGCAAAGCGTGACAAGGAGCTCAACGGCCGCGGTGGTCTCGATCCGGTGCGCTACGACGACTGGGAAGTGAAGGGAATCGCGAGCGATTTCTGACGGGTGGTTGCCAAGCCCCACGCCTGCCGTCAAACAGGTCGGGACGGGGATGGATCGGCCACGCATGGATCGCGACACCAAACGCCTCGCCGCCTTGCGGCGACTTCTGACCGAGGCACACCAGAAACTTGGATTGAAGCTCGGCTTCGCATTATGGGACGGGAGCCGCATCCCCTCCGAGTGGCCTGAGGACGGCCTTGCGATCGCGATCCGCGACTCCGGCGCCGTTGCAGCGCTGCTCCGCAAGCCGAAGCTCGACACGCTGCTGCATCTGCATGTCACCGACCGGATCGCGATCGTGAACGGAACGATCTTCGATCTCGCGGCGGCGCGCCCGGAGGGAAAGGTCGCGCGGCTGGCGCTCGGTATCCCGAAATCGGCGGTGTTCGATGTCGTGAGGCGCTTCCTGCTCGCGCCCGGCGCCGCGCCGCAGGCCGTCGAGCACCTGCAGGGCGACAAGGCCACCCGCGATGGCGCTCCCGCCACCAACAAGGCCAATATCGCCTATCATTACGACGTTTCGAACGCGTTCTACCGGCTCTTCCTCGATGAGGAGATGGTCTACACCTGCGCCTATTTTACCGAGGATCATACCGATCTCGAGCGGGCGCAGCGCGACAAGCTCGACATGATCTGCCGCAAGCTACGCCTGCAGCCCGGCGAGAAGCTGCTCGATATCGGCTGCGGCTGGGGCGCGCTGATCTGCCATGCCGCGCAGCATTATGGTGTCGAGGCACATGGCGTGACGCTTGCCGAGGAGCAGCTCGCGCTGGCTCGCGAGAAGGTCGAGCGACTCGGTCTTCAGGACAAGGTCACGCTGCATCTCAAGGATTTCACGGAGATGGAGGGGGTCTTCGACAAGATCTCCTCGATTGGCATGTTCGAGCATGTCGGCATCCGCAATCACCCGGCCTATTTCCAGGCGGTGAACCGGCTGCTCAAGCCGCGCGGTCTCTATTTGCACCATACGATCTCGCGGCGAGCCAAGAAGACCGAGCGCGCCTTCAACAAGATGCCGGCCGAGTACCGGGCGTTGGTGCGCTATATCTTCCCGGGCGGTGAACTCGACCATCTCGGCATGTCGATCGCCAATCTCGAGCGCCATGGCTTCGAGGTGCATGATGTCGAGGGGTGGCGCGAGCATTACCAGCGCACGACGCGGCTATGGTTCGAGCGGCTGAATGCACGCAAGGCCGAGGCCGAGGCGGAGATCGGTCCCGAGCGGACGCGGATGTGGCTGCTCTATCTCGCGGGCTGTTCGCTCGCCTTCGAGCGCGGTGGCGCGCTGATCAACCAGACGCTGGTCTCGAAGCGGCGCAAGGGACCATCGGGTCTGCCGCTGACGCGCGCGGACCTCTATCGCTGAGCGTGGCGAGAAGCGGATAGGCAATATGGTCGGCCTGGAGCCGACCATCTCGTCCTGGAATAGATTTGTGATCCAGGATGCCCGGGGCCAGCCCGGGCATGCGCGCAGGGCGCGTCTTACTTCTTCACGAAGAGATCCAGCTTCCCGTAGTGCTCGGCCAGCAGGTAGTAGAAGGTCAGGCGCGACTTGGTCTTGTCGTCCTTCATATGCTCGCAGGTTGCCTTGATGGATGCATCGAGATCGGCGCTCTTGAGACCGAGTTTCTTCTTCAGGAAGTTCTCGCGGACACGCTCCAATTCGGCCGGATCCGTGCAGGCGACGAAGCGGGTGTCGGGCTTGCCCATGACGAGCGCGTAGGATTTGGACATACCGGCAAAGGCAGCTTCGTTGACGGCCTTCCTGGCGTATTTCTTGACGTCGGCGAGATGATCCATCGATAGCCCCTGTTGGGCTCGGTGCTTCAGGCCCGAGCGCGATTGAAGTCGTGCAAGCAAACGTTAACGCGCTTCTTTGTCGCAGGCGAGAGGTTACGCTAGGCGATGTTGGCCTTTTTCGGCGAGGCGTTCAGAGCGGTTGCATTGCGTCGGCGAGATGGCGGTCCCCGCTCCGAAACGGGTTGAGCAAGCTGCCGTTCGATGTTGCGATGCAACACCGCCATGGAGCTTGATTCCTGATGAAGCCGACCATCCTCATGGCGCCGCGCCTGCCTGATCGGCTCGTCGCGCGTCTGAACGAAAGCTACACATTGCTTGGCCCGATGGCGCGCTCAGCTCCGGATGCGTTGCCAGCAGGGGCCGAGGAGGTTCAGGCTCTCCTGACCATCGGCAGCCACAAGACGGATGCGGCGTTGATCGATGCCCTGCCGAAGCTGCGGTTGATCGCGTGCTACGGCACGGGTTTCGAGGGGGTCGACCGGGTGCGCGCCAAGGAGCGCGGCATCCTGCTGAGCAATGCCGCCGACAGCAACGCGACAAGCGTCGCGGAATTTGCCATGGGCCTGCTCCTGGCCAGCGCGCGGCAGATCAATAGCGGAGACCGGTTCCTGCGCGCCGGACGATGGCAAGGCAATGCGGTCGCGCGGATGGCGCATGTGCCTGGACTGGCTGGTCGCAAGCTGGGCATTTACGGACTTGGCGCCATTGGTGCTCGCATTGCCAGTCGCGCTGCGGCCTTCGACATGACGATTGGCTACCATAATCGGTCGCCGCGCGCAGACCTGCCCTATCTCTATCACGACAGCCTGCTCGGGCTGGCTCACTGGGCGGACCTGCTGGTCGTTTCGGTGCGTGCCAGTGCCGAGAACCGCTACGCGATCAACGCGGAGGTACTGAAGGCGCTCGGTCCGCAAGCGCATCTCGTCAATATCTCGCGCGGCATCGCCGTGGACGAGTCTGCGCTATGCGACGCGCTCGAGGCGGGCGTGATCGCGGGTGCGGCGCTCGATGTCTACGAGAACGAGCCGCATGTCTCCGAGCGGTTGCGGGCCTGCGAGAATGCGGTGCTGACGCCCCATATCGGCGCCAACGCGGAATCGGCGCAGCATGCCCAGCAGGATTTGCTCATCGGCAACCTCGCGGCCTTCTTTTCCGGAAAGCCATTATTGTCGCCGGTTGCCCTCTGAAGCTTTAGTCCGAAAAGTGGATTGCGGTTTTCGGGGCAGCCGATGCAATCACCCGAGATAATCTAAGGCAGGACCACCACAGGCGTGCCCATGCGGACGCGGGCATAGAGATCGATCACGTCGGGGTTGTGCATCCGGAAGCAGCCAAAGGAGGCCGCCGTTCCGATCGTGCCCGGCGCGTTGGTGCCGTGGATGGCGTATTCACCACCCGGCCCGAGACCGATGACGCGGGCCCCCATCGGATTGCGGGGCGAGCCGCCGGCGATGACGTTGGGCAGGTTCGGCTGGGCGCGCTTGACCTCGGCCGGAGGACTCCAGGCTGGCTCGACTGCGAGTTCCTCGACATATTTGACGCCGCGCCATTGCTTGCCGGCTTTGCCGACGGCGATCTGGTAGCGGATCGCCTCACCAGGCGCCGTGACGAAATAGAGGCTGCGCTGGCCGGTGCGGATCACGATCGTGCCTGGGTAGTAGCGCTGGTCCTGGAACTGGACGAGTTCGCGGGCGAGCGCGGGGCGGCCGGCGAAGGCAAGGGCCAGCAGGGACATCGCGCCTGCAAGTAGCAGGTCGATGGGGGCGAGGCGTCTGGTCACGGTTCATCTCCCGCTTCGGGTTCTGCGGGAGATGTGGCGCTGCGACCGTGAACCGGCGGTTGAGCGATATGGTGAAGCCTGGATTCACGATGAATCCGGCGTAAAATCGATCATTCCGATGATTTCGATCAGGCGTTCAGGGCCTTCATCCGATCGAGAGCCTCGGCCACATCTCCGTCCGACAGCGCCAGTCCAAAGCCGAACCGAAGCACGTCGCCGCGATGGTCCGTGGCCATGCCGTGCCTCGCCAGTGCCGCCTCCAGCGCTCCGGCTCCCGTGGTGCGGAAGGCGAGGAAATTGCCATGTGCCGCAGGATTGCCAACGGGCGTGATCAGCTGCGCCGGGGATAGCCAGGGAATTGTCAGCATATCGAGGCCGGAGAGGAACTGCCGCATCAGGGAGATGGCGTGCTCGTGGACGTGATGCGCAGCGAGACTGTTGGCCTGCAGCCATGCCAGCACGGCTCGCATGCGATAGAGCCCGCTGGGATCGAAGGTGGCGCCGAGGAAGCGACCGCCATCGGCGGAGTAGCCGACACTGCTGCCGGGCGGAGCCGCGAGCGCGCCGAAGGCTGCAAACCAGCTGGTGTCGCGCGGGCGCGGGCCATAACCTGGCGGGCAGTGCATGAAGCAGCAGCCCTCGCCGGCCATCGCGTATTTATAGCCTCCGGCGATGTAGAAGACGCGGTCCGCAATCGCCGAAAGGTCGGTCGGCAGGGCGAGGTAGCCGTGATAGCCGTCGATCGCGACCAGGGTTTCCTCGGACGGTACTGCGCCGGCAAGCGCTGCGAGATCACCTGAGGTCGCTCCCGAATTGAACAGGACCTGGCTGACATAGATCAGGTCGTGGCCACCGGCGATGATCGCCGTCCGGAGGCGCTCGTGAAATGTCGCGAAGGGCTCTGCGGCGATCTCGTCGAGCTGGATCAGTCGCTCTTCGGCCAGTCGGGCGAGCTGCCGCCGAGCCGTGTGGAATTCGGCGCTCGTGGTCAGTATGCGAGGGGTGCGGTCGGCTGGCAGGCAGGAGAGGAGGCGACGCAGGAATTCGTGGGTGTTCGGCGCAAAGGCGATGCTCAACGGATCGGGAAGCCGGAGCTCGCGGGCGATGCCGGCCTGAACCGCCGGAATCAGCTCGCCGAAGACGAGGCTCCATTTATGGCCTGCGAGGCGGGCGGCGTCGGTCCAGGCCTGTTCCTGCGCCGCGAAACTGACATCGGGCCAGTCGTGATGGCTATGCGCCGCGAGGTTGATCCGCTCCGGTGCCGCGTTGCGGAAACGGCTGAAATGAGCTGTCCAGTCGCCGTGCATCAGGCGGCCCCGTAGCTGAAGCCCATGCGCCGGCGTACCCCCTCGGGCAGGGCCGGCAGGTCCCGGGCGGCGAGCAGATAACTGGAGAGATGGAAGAGGTCGATGAAGATGCGGTGCTTCTCGGCCGTGGCGCGTAAATAACCCGAGCCCGAGGAGCCGCCGGTGCCGGGCCGGACGCCGATCATGCGCTCGACCATGAGCGCATGGCGCAGGCGCCAGAGCGTCAGGCTTTCGTCGATGTCCATCAGGTTTTGCAGGAGCCGGAAGGGCAGCTGCAGCACGGGCATGTCGCGATAGAGCGCGATGAACAGGGCTGCTTCGATCGCGCGCGCCGACATGTGCCAGGTCGTGCCGGCGGCGTCCGGCTCGAACAGGGCCTGGAAGCGGGCGAGCGCCGTTTCGATCGCGGCGGCATCGGCCTGGCGCTGCGCTTCCGGCAGGGACGGATCGGTGCCGACGCTGCGCGCATCGCGCTGCAGCGCCGCGGTCACGGCGGCACGATAGCTTTCACGGAAACTGTAGTCGCCAAGTGCGACGAAGGGCGTGCGCGCGAGCCAGGCGTCAAGCTGAGATAGCAGGGACGGTCTATGCTCGGCGTCGAGTTTGGCACGATCCTCGGGCGCGAGGCGTTCGCGCATGCTCTGATCGTCGATCCGGAGACGGAGCGTATCGGCGAGACCGAGACGGCTCTCGATCAGCCGGAACTGCACGGACTGGAAACCCGAGGCCGGGGTCAACAGGTCGCGGAATTCGAGGAAGCCGGCGGGCGTCATCGTCTCCAGGACGTCGAGCTGGCCCACCAGAAGCTTCAGGATCTCATGAATGCGGCCGAGGCCCGCGACGATGCGGCCAAGATTCTCGTCGGCGACCGGGCTCGCCGAGAAGTCGAGCTGGATGCGGTCGAGCTCATGCAGGATTTGCTTGAACCAGAGCTCATAGGCCTGATGGACGATGATGAAGAGCATCTCGTCATGGGCCGGCGTGCCGGCCTTCACGCTCTCCAGGGTCTGGCAGGCCAGCAGATCGTCGACCTGAAGATAACGTCCGTAGGACAATCTGCGCGGTGAAGCGGACATGATCGCGGACCCCGGTTCGGAGCAATTATTTCAAGCTTAAAATAACCGCTCCGGGGGATCAAGCGGCTGCGTTGGGGCGGTGCTGCTGGGGCAGGAGGAAGGGCAGGCCGGCGGCGGGCGCGCGGCTGAAGCTGAGGTCGACCTTGAAGACATTGCGCAGCAAGGCGTCATCCAGCGTTGCTGCCGGCGCCCCCTGGGCGACGATGCGGCCGCGGTCCATCACGACGAGGTGGTCGGCATAGGTCACGGCGAGATTGATATCGTGGAGCACGATCAGCACCGCCACGCCGCGGGCCGCAATCGCGCGTGCCATATCGAGCAGGGCGAGCTGATGGCAGAGGTCGAGGCTGGCGATCGGCTCGTCGAGGAAGAGGGTCTGCCGCGCAGCGACGCTGCGACCGGCCTCGAGTTGGCAGAGCACGCGGGCGAACTGCACGCGCTGCTGCTCGCCACCCGACAAGGTCTGATAACGCCGCGCGGCGAGCTCGGCGACGCCGGCCGAGGCTAGGCATTCGCCGACGAGGGCTTCGCGGCGCTGACGCGACAAGGCGCGCCCGACACCGTCCACGCCGAGGCGTGCGACCTCATAGACGCTGAAGGGAAAGGCGAGCCGCGTGTGCTGCGCCATCACGGCCCGCTGGCAGGCCAGGCGCCAGGACGGGATCGCGGAGAGGCGCTCGCCGTCGAGCAGGACCTCGCCATTGGCAGGCTTCAGTTCGCCGGTGACCAGCTTGAGCAGGGTCGATTTGCCGGCGCCGTTGGGGCCGATCAGGATCGTGGTCTTGCCCGGTTTGAGATCGAGCGAAGCCTCGCTGACCAGCGCGCGCCCGCTGGCCATGAAGCTCAGGGACCGGCCTGACAGGATCGGCTCGTTGTTGATCGGCTCAGACATCGAGACCATCCGCGCGACGCAGCAGGAGCCACAGGAAGAAGGGCGCGCCGAGTGCTGCAGTGACGATGCCGATCGGCAATTCGGCCGGGGCGACGATCAGGCGCGCGACGATATCTGCGGCGACGAGAAGCGTTGCTCCGCCGAGCGCCGAGAGCGGCAGCAACAGCCGGTGATCGGGGCCGATGGCGAGGCGGATCAGATGCGGCACGACGATGCCGACGAAGCCGATCACGCCGGCCGAGGCGACGCTGGCGCCGACGGCCAGGGCCACGAGCAGGATCGCCAGCGCCTTGATGCGCTGGATCGGGATGCCGAGATGGTAGGCTTCGGCCTCTCCGAGCATCAAAGCGTTCAGCCCGCGGGCCAGGAGGGGCACCGCCAGCAGCAGCGGCAGGACGATGGGCGCGATGACCACGAGCTTGGTCCAACTCGCGCCGCCAAGGCTGCCGAGCGACCAGAAGGTCAGGTCGCGCAGCTGTCGGTCGTCGGAAATGAAGGCGAGGACGCCGGTCAGCGCGCCGGCAAGCGCGCCGAGCGCGACACCGGCGAGCAGCATGGTCGCGACCGAGGTCCGACCCTGGCGGGTCGCAATGAGATAGAGGGTCAGCGTCGAAATCAGGCCGCCGCAGAAAGCGCCGAACGGGAGGGCTGCAAAGGGCAGCTTCATCGTCAGGCCGGCGAGAAGGCGGTCACCGAGCACGATGGTCGCAGCCGCTGCCAGGCCGGAGCCGGCGGAGACCCCGACGAGGCCGGGATCCGCGAGCGGATTGCGGAAGAGCCCTTGCATCAGGGCTCCGGAAATCGCGAGTGCGGCGCCAACGAGGGCGCCGAGCAGCACGCGCGGGAGGCGGATATTGAGGACGACGAGCGCGTCGCGCCCTTCCAGCAGGGCGGTCTCGCCTGTCAGCCTGGCCCAGAGGATCTCGGCGACCCGGCCAGGCGGAATCGAGAACGCACCTTGCCCGACGGCCACGATCATCAACAGGCCGCAGAGCAGAACAAGGCCGACGATGACCAGAACGGCCTGCCGCCGTTGTCCGGCTGCGAAGCTGGCGAGCGCGGCCGTGGCCATCGTGTCGGCTGGACGGACGGCGAGGCTCATGGTGCAGCGGCGGTCTTGAGCGGCGGGATCGCGGCCTCGGGGTAGAGCGCTGCCATCAGGTCGCGGGCTGCCGCCGGTGTGCGCGGCCCGAAGCCGAGCAGGTAGAGGCCATCCATCCTGACCAGCGCCATCTTCGCCGCGGCCGGGGTCTGCGAGAAGGTCGGCATGGCGAATACCTCCTCCGGCGATGCATTATGGCTGCTGCTGTTGCGCATCATCAGGATCACGTCGGGGGCGGCCGCGATGATGGCCTCGTCGTTCAGGGGTTTGAAGCCCTCGACCGCAGTCGCGGCGTTGACGCCGCCGGCCATCTGGATGATCGCATCGGCCGAACTGTTGCGGCCGCCGACCAGCACGCGGCCGTTCTGGAGCGACAGGACGAAGAGCACGCGCTTCTTGGCCGGCAGGCCGGAGCGCAGCGTCTGAAGTTCGTCGAAACGCAGCTTCGTCTGCTGCGCGAGGCGCGCCGCGGGTTCGGCCGCACCTGCGACGGCGCCAATCGCCTGGATCTTGGTGACGACGCCATCAGGCGAGTTGTCTTCCGGGATGCTGGCGAGGCGCAGCCCGGCCTCGTTGAGCAGCGATACCGCTCCGGGAGGTCCGGCGCCCTCGAGGGCAATAACCAGCGAAGGCTTGAGGGAGAGCACACCTTCGGCCGAAAGTGCGCGGACATAGCCGACGCTGGCCTTGTCGCGCAGGGCCTCGGGGGGGAACTGGCTGGTGGTGTCGACACCGATGATCCGGTCCTGCAGGCCGAGTGCATAGAGCACCTCGGTGATCACGCCGCCGACCGCGACGATGCGATCCGGAGTTTGTGCCTGGGCCGGGCTGGGGAGCATGGACGGGGCAAAGAGGCCGGCGGCGGCCAGAAAGGTCAGTCCGATCGCGGCGCTCAGTTCGCGTCGATGGGGCCGTGCGCCGAGCGGCCTTGAAGGCGCCAGGGGGCTTGGCATGATGGTCTCTCCGCTTCACGGGTTGCGCGTCAATGGAAGATGGGATCGGAATCGATCTCGTCTAGCCAAGAGTGCGCGACATCTCGTCGTCTAAAGGTGATCTAAAGCAGTTGTCAGTTTTTAATTATTCTAAGGAAGGATAAAGCTTAAGCGTTGTTGACGGTGATATTCAGCTTTACTACAAAGGGTCAAGAGCGGCGCGCCGGGACGGTGCGACCGCCCGCGCCAGCCAGCCACACGCAGCCCGCGTCCAGCCAGCCAGTCGCTGCAAAATCTTCAGGTCAGGTTCGGGGCTGGACGTATGAATTCTCACGCCGCGCTGTTGCGCGCTTCCGTTTCCGTGGCTGCCATCGCGCTATGGTCGCTCGGCGCTCATGCTCAATCCCAACCGGCGCCAGCCTCCGCTGCTACGCCGATTGCGCTGGACGAGATCACCGTGACGGCGAGCAAGCAGGAAGAGCGCGCGATCGACGCGCTGGCCTCGGTCTCTGTGATGACGCGCAACGAGATCCGTTCGCAGCAGCCGCAAAGGCTCGGGACCCTCCTCAACCAGATGCCCAGCGTCTCGACGCAGGAAAACCCGAACGACCCCGCGACCGCGATCAATATTCGTGGCCTGCAGGATTTCGGCCGCGTCGCGGTGACGGTCGACGGCGCGCGCCAGAATTTCCAGCGTTCGGGCCATAACGCCAATGGCGCCTTCTTCCTCGATCCCTCCTTCGTGCGTGTCATCGACGTGACGCGCGGCCCGGTTGCCAACATCTATGGATCAGGCGCGATCGGTGGTGTCGTGTCCTTCGAGACGGTCGATCCCAAGGACATTCTGAGGCCCGGCGAGCGCGCCGCGGCCGAGATCGGCGGTACCGGCGTGTTCGCTCGCCAGACCGGCGTCTTCGGCAATGCCATCGGCGCCTTCCGGCCAAATGACGTCGTCGCGGGCCTGGTCGGGCTTTCCTTCCGCTCACTCAATCCCTATCGCGACGGCAACGGCACCAAGATCGCCGATAGCGGGCAGGACCTGGTTTCAGGTCTCGGCAAGATCGTGATCACGCCCGGCGAAGGCCAGGAGCTCAAGCTCGGCGGCCAGTACCAGCGTTACGATTTCTCCAACGGTGTCGGAACCCCCACGGCCCCGCGTCGCGACAACGAGGTCACGACGCAGAACTACACGGCGCGCTACAGCTTCTCGCGGCCCGACATCCCGTGGCTGAACCTGAACATCGGTGCGTATTCGACCTCGACGGATACAGACCAGACCCAGATCTCGGGTACGGGCGCGGCCCTGGGCGCGAAGCGCTATTTCAAGGTCCAGACCACGGGGTTCGACATCTACAACACCTCGAAATTCGATCTCGGCGCGGTAGCGCTGAATCTGACTTACGGCGCGGACTGGTTCGAGGATCGCGTCAGGACCAGCGATCCGGTCAGCAATGGCGACGAGACGACGCCGTCCGGCAAGCGCAGCGTCTATGGCGGCTTCGTGCAGAGCCACGTCAAGTATTCGATCTTCGACCTGATCGGCGCGCTGCGCTACGACGCCTATGAGCTCAGCGGCGGTCGCACCTCTTCGGATGGCAACCGCATCTCGCCCAAGCTGACGCTCGGCGTCACGCCGCTGCAGGGCCTGCAGGTCTATGGCACCTATGCGGAGGGCTATCGGGCGCCGTCGGTGACCGAGACGCTGGTAGACGGGCCGCATCCGGCTCCCGCCAGCTTCATCTTCCGGCCGAATCCGAACCTGAAGCCGGAAGTGGGCAAGACGCTCGAGGCCGGCGTCAATCTGAAATATGACGACATCCTGAGCGAGGGCGACCGCTTCCGCGGCAAGCTCGCCGTCTACAGGAACGACGTGAAGAACTATATCGACGGTATCTTCGTCGATCCCGGTGCTCCCTGCGGCGCGCCGATCCCGGGCGCCTGCAACGATGCCTTCTTCTCGTACCAGAACGTTGCCAAGGCGCGCATCACCGGCTTCGAGGCCGAACTCGGCTACGACGCGAAGCGCTGGTTCATGACCCTTGCCGGCTCGACCATCCGCGGCGACAACAGGACGCTGAACCAGCCTCTGGAGTCGATCTATCCCGACAAGCTGGTCCTCAATGGCGGTTTGCGCTTCTTCGAGGAGAAGCTGACGGTGGGCGCCCGGCTGACGCTGGTCGACGATCAAAAGCGCCTGCCGCCTGGATCGCAGGTGCTCGCGAGCAAGGCCTATGCGCTGGTCGATCTCTACGCCGACTACAAGATCACGCCGGATGCCCGCGCCTATCTCTCGCTCGAGAATGTCGGCGACGTTCGCTATCGCCGCTACCGCGACGGTGACAACAGCCCGGGCTTCGTCGGCAAGATCGGCTTCTCGACGCGCTTCGGCACATGAGGACTGCAATGCCGCCAGGCACTGCCCGCTTCCCGTTCAACCAAGCCAGCCAACAGCCAGCCAACTGAGGAAAACACCCATGTTCATCGCCATGAATCGCTTCAAGGTCGTCAAGGGAGAGGAGGCCGCTTTTGAGACGGTCTGGTCCTCACGCAAGACCCGCCTCGACGAGATGAGCGGCTTCATCGCCTTCCATTTGCTCAAGGGGCCGGAGAAGGAAGACCATACCCTCTATTCCTCGCACACGACCTGGGCCTCGAAGGAGGATTTCACGGCCTGGACGAAGTCCGACCAGTTCCGTGAATCACACCGCAATGCCGGCCAGCCCAGGGCTACGCCGATGTATCTCGGGCATCCCGAATTCGAAGGTTTCGAGACGGTGCTCAGCGAGGCCAATCCGCATTTGCCCCGCCAGGCGGCAGAGTGAGGGAGGACGGCATGTCGATCTCGCAGGCGAGTGCAGCGGCGGTCCAGGACCCGTCACAGACAGACCCGATGGAGCGCGTCAGGCAGGCGCTGGCAGCCAAGCCGGATGGCGTGATCGAGGCCATCGCCCGCGAGGTCGGCGTGCCGACGCTCGCGGTGCTCGAGGCAGCGCCGGCCGACCAGCGCCATTTCATCGATGCCGAGCGCTTCGAGGCTCTGTGGCAGGCGCTCTCGACCTGGGGCGAGGTGCTCTTCATCGTCCACACCGCCGATATCGTGCTGGAATGTGAAGGCTCGCTGCCCGTCGGCTCCTTCGGCCATGGCTACTACAACATTCATGGCGACAGCCCGATCGGCGGACATATCAAGGCAGGCAACTGCACGGCGATCTATCTGGTCGATCGACAGTTCCATGGCCGCCGCTCCTGCTCGGTCCAGTTCTTCAATGCTGCCGGCGAAGCGATGTTCAAGGTCTTCGTGCGGCGCGACGAGAAGCGTGCGCTGATTGCCGAGCAGGTTGCGCTCTTCGAAGGCCTGAAGACGCAATTTTCCTGACAGCTCGGGCTTCCGATCCGCCAGTTCAACGCCGTCGTCGCGATCTCGTGACGGCGGCGTTCTTCATTGGCCTTGGCTTTGTGCCTCGACGCGACGATTTTTGCTGGCACCGCCCGGAACGCTGACACGGCCTGACAGGATGATCGGCACAATGGACGATGTGGGAACGCCTGCGTCACTGACGCGTTGACCGGCGGCGGCGGTTCTCGTGCCTAAGCGATCCCGTTCAGTCGAACCGAAGGCTGCACTCCATGAAAAACCAGATCATTGCCGGAGCGGAATCCACCAGATCAGGGGCTCGCCTGTCTGCGAGCGCGGTACTCGAGAACATGGCCTCGCTCCAGGATTGGCGTCGGCAGGTGGCCGATCTCTACGCAGCGGTCCGGGCGATGCCGTCTGAAGCGGGCTGGGCGCAGTGGCGAAGCGTACGCGACCGGTTGTTTCGCGAGCATCGGCAGTCGCCGCTTGCGGCCGCTCGGCGGCAGCGCTTCAGGGGCATCCGCTATTTCTCCTACGATCCGGCGCTGCGCTTCGAGGTCGGCCTCCGGCCCGCGATCGGGCGTGAAACCATTCGGGTCGAAGCCGGAAAGGACGGCGCCATGGTGCTCCGGCCCTACGCGCTGACCGACGGATTGGAGGGCGCGCTCGGTCGGGAGCTGACGCTTTACTGGATCGAGGGTTATGGCGGCGGGACCTTCCTGCCCTTCGGCGATGCGAGCAATGGCGAGGAGACCTTTGCCGGCGGCCGCTACCTGCTCGACACGATCAAGAGCGCTGATCTCGGCGCGACTTCGCAGGGGCGTACGATCCTCGACTTCAATTTCGCCTATTACCCGTCCTGCGCCTATTCCGAGGCCTGGGTCTGCCCTTTGTCGCCCATCGAGAATCGCCTGCCCGCCGCCATCCGCGCGGGCGAACGAAATCCCCTCAGTTGAGCGCTTGCCCGGGGCGTTCGTTCTCCGGGACCGGAATCGCGAAGGCGCTTTTCTCCTTCGCGAGCCCAAAACTTGCATCGCTGTTCGATCCCTCGTTAGCTAACCCCTTGAGCCATCACAGGAGGCAGCCATGAAACTTGTCAGCATGCGCTTCGCGAAGACGGTCTGTACTGTTGCCGCCATGATCCTGGTCGGGCTGTCGGCGGCAGCGGCCCAGACGATCAAGATCGGTTCCAAGAATTTCACCGAGCAGTTCATCGTTGCCGAGCTCTATGCCGCGGCCCTCGAGGGCGCCGGTTTCAAGGTCGAGCGCAAGATCAATCTCGGCGGCACGCTGGTGGCGCATGAGGCCCTGAAGAGCGGCGCGATCGATCTCTATCCGGAATATACCGGGACCGGCCTCAACGCCGTGATGAAGGCCCAGGGCGTGACCGAAACCGACCCGGAGAAGGTGCGCGGCATGGTCAAGGCCTTCTACGAGAAGGAGTTCAACCTGACCTGGCTGAAGCCTTCCGGCATCAATAACGGCTATGCCATCGTGGTGCGGCCGGAGACGGCGAAGGAATACAACCTCAAGACCCTGACAGATCTCGGCAAGGTCTCGTCCAAGCTCCGGCTCGGTGCCGGTACCGAATTCGTCGACCGCCGTGATGGCATCGCGGGTCTCAAGGAGGTTTATGGCGCCGAGTTTGCCGAGTTCAAGCAGTTCGCTGCGCTCCGGCTGCGCTACGAGGCGCTGAACCAGAAGCAGGTCGACATCGCCAACGGCTTCTCCACTGACTGGCAGATCGCGGCGGAGAAGTTCGTAGCCCTGGACGACGACAAGTCGCTGTTCCCGCCCTATTTCCTCGCCCCGGTCGTGCGTCAGGAGATTGCCGGCAATGCCAAGGTCGTCGAGATCCTCGAGAAGGTCGGGGCGGCGCTCGACAATGCGACGATGCAGGAGCTGAACCGACAGGTCGAGGTCGACAAGAAGGAGCCGCGCGTCGTCGCCGCCGCCTTCCTGAAAGCCAAGGGTCTTGTCCGCTAAGGCGGGCGGTCTGCGGATGGAGCTGGTGCAAGCGGCCCCCGCCGTCGTCATCGGTGCCGGGCCGCTTTCGATCGAACAGGTCCATGCCGTCGCGCATGATGCTGCGCAGATCATGCTGGCTCCCGCGTTGCATGAGCGGCTGAGCGGGGCTCGCGCGGTGGTCGAGCGCAGCCTCGAACGCGGCGAGGCCGTCTACGGCTTGACGACGGGCCTCGGGGCTGCGGTCGATACGCGGCTGGCGGCGGATCAGATTGCTGCCTTCCAGCAGCGGGCCGTTCGGGCGCGGGCCGTCGGGGTCGGGCATTGCCTGTCACGGGGCGAGGTGCGGGCCGTGCTGCTGGCGCGGCTTGCCGGTCTTGCGCAGGGCGCGTCGGGCATCTCGCCGGGCCTTGTCGGGACGCTCGCTGCGATGCTGAATTCCGGGGTTCATCCTGTCGTCCGGCGCATCGGCTCGCTGGGTGAGGCCGACCTCAGCTCGCTGGCCCAGCTCTTTCTGCCGCTGACAGGGGAAGGCGAGGCCGAGTTCGACGGGCGGATTCGCCCCGGCCCCGAGGCCATGCGCCTGGCCGGCATAGCGCTTCCGGCCCTGGGGCCGAAGGACGGGCTCGCGCTGCTCAATGCCAATGCCGAGAGCGCGGGCCTGGCTGCGCTCGCGCTTCGCGCCATGACCATGGCGCTGCAGGCGCTGACGGCAGCAGGCGCACTCTCGCTGGAGGCTTACCGCGCCAATCTCTCGCCCATCGGCAGCAATCTGGTCGCGCTTCGGCCGGTGCCGAGCCATGTCACTGGCGCGGCGAAGTTGCGCGAACTCCTGGCCGGCAGCGATCTCCTTGATGAAGGCGCTGCCAGGCGCGTGCAGGACCCGCTGTCCTTTCGCTGCCTGGCGCCCGTGAACGGAGCCGCATCCGCCGCGCTCGATACGGCGCGGGCGCTCGTCGAAGTCGAGCTCAACGGGGCCGGCGACAGCCCGGCGGTGCTGATCACCGAGGATGTCCTGCGTTCGACCGTCAATTTCGACACGACGGCTCTTGCACTCGCGCTCGAGGGGCTCGGACTGGCAGTCGCCCACGCCGCGACGATCTCGGCGTTCCGTATCACCAAGCTGATGTCGCCTGCGTCCAGCGGGTTGCCGCGCTTCCTGACACGCCATGGCGGCACGCATGCGGGGTTTGCGACCACGCAGAAGACGACCGCAGCCCTGGAAGCGGAGATCCGCCATCTCGCCCTGCCGCTCGGCCCGATGACCATGCCGGTTGCCGATGGTGTCGAGGATTACGCGCCGATGACGCCGCGCATCGTCGCAAAGACGGCGATGATCGCCGAGCACCTGGCGCGGCTTGCTGCGATCGAACTCGTCGTGGCCGCCGAGGCCGCCGAGCAGCGCGAGGGCATCAGGCTCGGCGTCGGCACCACTCTCGCACTTGGCTTCGTCCGCGCCCATGTCGCCCGGCTCGACGATGACCGGCCGATGGGGCGCGAGTTCGAGGCGCTGGCCGAACGCCTGGCGGCGGGAGAGCTTGCCGCAGCGTTTTCGGACCTGCCGGCATGACCTGGATCATTGAGAATTACGACCGCCTGCTGATCGCGCTCTGGGAGCATATCCAGCTCGTTGGCATCGGGCTCGCGATCTCGCTCGTCATCGGCCTGCCGCTCGGGATCATCTCGGCGCGGCGGCCGACGTTTTACCTCGTCGTGCTGTTGATTTCGGGCGCCCTCTACACGGTGCCGGCACTGGCGATCTTTGCGCTGTTGATTCCCATCCTCGGGCTGGGCTTTGGCCCGGCGATCGTTGCGCTCGTGATGTATGCCCTGCTGATCATCATCCGGAACACGGCAACCGGCCTGCGCGAGATCGCGCCCGAGATTCTGGATGCCGCCGACGGCATGGGCTATGGCCGCTGGCGTCGGCTTTTCGCCATCGAGCTCCCGCTGGCGTTGCCGGTGATCATCGCCGGCATCCGCATCACGGTCGTCACCATGGTCTCGGTCGCGACCGTGGCCGCCTTCATCAATGCCGGCGGCCTTGGCGACATCATCTTCCAGGGCATCACCCAGGATTTCGGCGAGAAGGTCGTCGTCGGCGCGATCATGACCTCGCTGCTTGCCATCGCCTGCGACGAGATCTTGCGTCGGCTCGAGCTCGGCCTGCGGGCGGCCCAGGCGGAGGGCGCCTGATGCTTGGCTGGATCTCCGCCAATCCCCGCATCTTCTGGACAGCGGTCGAGAATCATCTCTGGCTTTCGGGCGTGGCGCTTCTCGCCGTGGTGCTGATCGCACTGCCGCTCGGACTTGCGCTGACGCGTCATCGCAGCTTCGCCAATTCGGCGATCGCGATCGTCAACATCCTGCGCACCGTGCCGAGCCTGGCCTTGCTCGTCATCATGCTGCCCCTGCTCGGCACCGGCTTCCTGCCGTCTGTGGTGGCGCTGACGCTGTACGGCCTGCCGGCCCTGCTGCTCAACACCTATACGGGCCTGAGCGAAGTCGACCGCGACATCGTCGAGGCGGCGCGCGGGCAGGGACTTTCGGATGCGCAGGTGATGACGCGGATCGAGATCCCGCTGGCGCTGCCGGTGATATTTGCGGGCATCCGCACGGCCGCCGTGCAGGTCGTCTCGGCGGCGACGCTCGCGGCCTTCATCGGCGGCGGCGGTCTCGGCGAACTGATCACTGCCGGCATGGCGAATTTCAATTTTCCGCAGCTGATTGCCGGAGCGGTCGCGGTCGCCTTGCTCGCGCTGCTGGTCGAGATCGGTTTTGCGAGCGTCGAGCGCGCCATGACGCGTTCCGCGCGAATGGGGGCCTGATGATCCGTCTCGAGAATGTCAGCAAGCTCTTCCCAGGCATCGCGCGTCCCGCGGTCGACAGCCTCGATCTTTCTGTGCCCGAAGGCCGGACCTGCGTGCTGATCGGCCCATCCGGCTGCGGCAAGACCACGACAATGCGGATGGTGAACCGGCTGATCGAACCGAGTTCCGGCCGGATCATCGTTGGGGGTGAGGATGTCACCCAGGCCGATCCGGTGCTGCTTCGCCGCCGCATCGGCTATGTCATTCAGCAGGTCGGCCTGTTCCCACACATGACCATCGCCGAGAATGTCGCGACCGTGCCCAAACTGCTGGGCTGGCCGGCGGAGAAGATCAGGTCGCGCTCGGAGGAGATGCTGGCACTCGTCGGGCTGGAGCCCGAGCAGTTCCTGGCGCGCTACCCGCGCCATCTCTCCGGCGGACAGCGCCAGCGTGTCGGGGTTGCGCGCGCCTTGGCTGCCGACCCGCCGGTCATGCTGATGGACGAGCCGTTCGGTGCGGTCGATCCCGTGGTGCGGGGACGCCTCCAGGAGGAGTTCGTTGCGATCCTGCGCCGGCTGAAGAAGACGGTGATCTTCGTCACCCATGACATCGACGAAGCGATCCGCATGGGCGATGTCGTCGCCATCATGAAGGATGGCGGCCTAGTGCAGTATGACACACCCGACCGCCTGCTGGCGGCTCCGGCTGACGCATTCGTCGCCGATTTCGTCGGTGCTGACGCCGCGCTACGGCGCCTCTCTCTGGTCAGCGCCGCAGATGCGGTCGAAGAGGGAGCGCCAGAGGTTTCCGACCTGCGGCTTCCGGCATCGGCCAATCTGCGCAACGTGCTCTCCGCGCTTCTGACCGAGGGGCGAGACGGGGCGACCATCGTCGATGGCGACAGCCGGCCGCTCGGGCGTATCACGCTTGCGGCGATCCGGGCGCGCAGTGCCGGGCGCCCGGCCGAACCCTAGCCCGGCCGACCATATCCGGCGGCTTCCGCGCTGCGTGCATCCTCGAGCAGCACGTCATAGCTGCTGCGTTCTATGGCTGCGAAACCGGAGAGCTTAAGGCGAGCCAGCAAAGCCTGCGCCTGAGGCTGGGCTGCTGCGTCGAGCAGCGCATCGCGAAGGTTTGCAAGCGGGGCCGCGTCCAGCGTGTCCGAGGCGACCAGGAGCGGCATCGGCCTTGGGAGCGTCGTCTCGATGGTCCGCAGCCGTGCAGCGGTTTCAGGCTCATGCGCGAGTAACAGGTCGTGAAAATACGAGTCGAGCGGACCAATATCGATTTCGTCGTTGAGCAACGCGGCAATCACCCGGCGCGGCGTCAGAAGCGGGCCGATGCTTTGCCGATACAACGGCCCGGCCTTCCAATGGGGGAGCAGGTGGCTGCGCAAGGCGTTGAACCCGGACTGGGAGTGCTCGACCGTCCAGCCAAGGCGCTGACCGAAGCTCCCGGCGAGCGTGGCGATCGGGCCTTCGGCGCGGGTGACGAGATGAGTTGCATAGAAGGGCCGCCCGCCCGCAAGCGCTGCGGCCGGGATCGGAGCCGCGATCGGCTGCACGGGAAAGCGACCGCTTGCGAAGGGGTAGCCGCAGATGAAGGCGAGGCCGAGATCGCCGCGTCGCCAGAGGTCCTCCAATGGAGCCGGTGCGGCATGGTCGACGACAGTCAGCGGCACCCCCGACCGGCTTGAGATCCAGGCGAAGAGATCGGTCCAGGCAGCATGAACCGCCGGGTTGACGGCATACATCCGCGCATTGGCGACAAGGTGCGGTGTGGCAGGGTTCATCAGGCGTAACGCAGCCTCTGGCCAATCCCCATGCGCCCGGCCTTCTCCAGCATGAAATGGCCAAGCGCGATGTCGGAGAGCGAGAGCCCGCGATGCCAGAACAGGATGGTTTCGTCGTCGCTCTCGCGGCCGGGCTTCAGCCCGGCGACGATTTCGCCCATCTCGGCATGAAGGGTCGCCTCCGAGAGCTTGCCGGCCTCGACATGGGCACGTAGCGCGCCGAACTGGCCCGATCGGCACTGGCCCCAATCGTCGACGACGAGCTTGCTCATGATATCGGTCAGCGAAAGCTCGACGGCACTCATCGTGCCGTAGGGCACGACGAAAGCGCCCGGCTTGATCCAGTCCGTCCTCAGCAGCGGCTCGGGAGCATCGAGGCGCGAGGCTTCGACAACGATATCGGCGCCGTCGACGCAGGAGCGCCAGTCTTCGGTCACGATGACGGGCTTGCCGAGATCAGCAGTGAGCCGTGCTCCGAAAGCCTCGCGGCTTTCCTGTCGGCGGGAATGCACCCGGATCTCGTCGAAGTCGAACAGCGAGTCGAGCAGGCGTACGTTCCAGTAGGCCGTGCCGCGTGCTCCGATATGCCCCAGCACCTTGGCACCCTTGCGCGCAAGGTATTTCGCGCCGATGGCTGTGACTGCGCCGGTGCGCATATCGGTGAGATGGCTCCCGTCGATGATGGCCCTGGGCACGCCATTGGACGGGTCCATCAACAGGAGCAGGCCAAGCTCCGAGGGCAAGTTCTCCTTGTAGTTGTCGACGAAGTCCCCGATCACCTTGACGCCCGCCAGGTTGATCGGCGCTCGAAACGCGCCCCTCAGCACGTTGAAATGACCACTGCTGCCGCCTGGAATCAGGTGCATGCGCGGTTCGATCACGGTTTCGCCGCGTCCTTGCGCCGCAAGCCCAGCCTCCACTGCGGAGATGATCTCCGGGTCGGTCAACCCTAGTGCCTCGACGTCCAGCGCATTCAGGAAATCGAGATGGATGGGGGCGCGCGTCATGGGATCAAGCCTCTCAAGCTGCGAGGGAAACACTGACCGGGACGTCCTCAGATGACAATGGAGCTCAGTTAGAACGCTGATAAATGACGGGTTTTGCCACTTTTCCGCCACAGCTCGCATGGTAGCGAGAACCCTCCCCGGCGCGACCAGCGAAAGTGCCTGCAAATTTACCGTGCGTTAACCATACCGGCGCAGCGTGCAGCCTGCGGAGTGAAGCGACGTGATCGAAGGGGTTGATCGCGAGCGAACTCCGGCAGGCGAGCGCCACGGCCCCCGGTCGAGCGAAGACGACCTGCCCGACATCCCGACCGGGGACGTGGATATGGCTGCGCAACTCGCACTGGACAGGGGCGGCTTTGCAGCGGCCGCGTCGGCGCCCGTTCCGGCCGAGCCGATCGCGGCCGATGGCTCTCCCGTCAGGCGCACCGGTCTCCGCAACGGCTTGATGCTGGCGCTGCGCTTCGTCCAGGCGCGGATTCTTTCGGTATGGGGCCTGCTCTTCGCAGCGGCCCTGTGCCCACCCAAGGTTTTCGCGGATTTCGCGATCTTTTCGGCGCTGGCCAATTTCGTCGCGATCGCAGTTCTGCTGCGCTTCGAGGCCGTGTTCTTTCAGAGCAATGACAGGGTGCGTCTCGGCAGGGCGTTTCGACTGGCCTTCGCTGCGGGAATGGTTTTCCTTGCCGGGATGACTGCGGCAATCCTGTTCGCGGCGTCCGCGGGCTGGGTCCTGCGCGGCTTTGGTGCGCTCTTCCTGATTTCGTTGGCCAGCCGTGCGGCCATCAGGCTGATGACCGCCGAGGCGACCGCCGAGGGTGATTTCACGACGATCGGCAACAGCAATGTCGTGCAGGCGATCGTCCAGCCGGCCATGATGATCCTGCTGATCTGGCCGCTCGGCCCGACGGCGCTTGCGCTGTTCGCCGCCGATGCCTTCGGCCACGCGATGGCTGCGATCTACCTGGTCTGGCGCCGTCACAAGGCGCTGATCGGCTTCGTGAGGCTGCGCTGCTGGTCGCACCGGGAACTGATGGAGTCGGCGATACGCTGGCGCACGGCGCCGACCTATCTGCTGCCCTCGGCGCTGCTGTCCTTCGGTTTCATGGTGGCGCCGCTGCTGGCGCTGCCCTTCGCCGGCAACGCCCTTCTGGCGGCGCATGTCGCCCTTGCCATGCGCCTGCTGGAAATGCCGATGCAATTGTTCAACGCGGCGGTCACGCCGCTGGCGATGAATGATCTGCGCAAGCGCGAGGGAGCGGATCGGCAACATTGGGCCCGTCGGATCACCATGGGCATGGTTGCCATTGTCGTCGTGCTCTTCGCCGGCGTCGCCATCGCCGCACTCGGAGCCGACTACGTGCTCGAGGGCACGCAATGGGAAGGGGTCGGCGAGACCATGGCGCTGCTCTCGCTGTTCTATGGCTGCAGTACCCTGGTCGGACCGCTGCACGAGATCGGTTCACTGTCGCTGTATCCGCGACGGCAGATGATGACGAATGCGGTTTCGCTGGCCGGTGCCGCGTTGGTTATGTGGTGGTTCGGGACTTTGTCGGTGGCGCTGCTCACCGCGATCGGATGCGTTTCGTTCGCGCGCATGATGGCGCATATCCAGTTTACCTGGACGCGGATGGGGGGCGCTCCTGCCCTGCCGCGTGCGGCGCGTTGAGCAGGTCTACTCGCGCCGGATCAGGCGGTCGGCGATCAGCGAAGACAGAAAGCCCGTCTTGAAGTCTCTCTCGAGCACCTCGGGATCGTAGCTGCGCTCGACCCAGTCGAGGAAGGCGATGCCCTTGGCCTCGCCCTCGCGGGCATAGGCTTCGAAGAACGCGTCGAGGATCCCGGTCTTGGCGAAGCGGAAATGGCCGTAGCGCAACGAGAGCTGTTTCATGGCTTCGTCGAGCGGGCGGTTCTCGTGGACCAGCAGATAGAGCGCCGAGAAAAAGCCAGCCCGGTCCGCGCCCGATTTGCAATGCACCAGCGCAGGTTCCTTCAGGCCCTCGAAGAAGGCCTTGGAGCCGAGGATCGTCTCGCGGTCAGGTGCACCACGCGAACGCAGCACGAATTCGACCAGTGCGATGTCGTGACGTTCGCAGGCTTCGCGCTGCAGCGGCCAGGCGCCGTGCTCGCGACCGCCGCGCAGGTTGACGATCGTCTTGACGCCCTGGCGGGCGAACCAGGCGACGTCGGTGGGCGCGGGCTGGGCGGCGCGCCAAAGGCGCGGCGTGACCCGGTGGGCATTGAGATAGGCCAGGCGGAAGATGCCATGATCGACCAGCAGCATGTTGGCCCAGGCGCGCAGCCGGTCGACCCGGCCGGTAAGCGGCCGGTCCCAGCGCGCGATGCGGGCCATTCGCCGCGCATAACGCTGATCGTTGCGGCGCAGCAGGTTCAACACCACAAAGTTCCATCCTTGATCATCTGCAGCCCGATATCAGTGGGAAGTGCCATGCGCAAACCCTGATGCCCCGTCCGCCTAAAGGTCGGGCTTGGACTTTTGCGCTACAGCGCGCATAAGGCGCGCCAGTTTTTTGTCTCAACAGGTATGACCCATGCGCCTAGATGCCATCTCCATCGGCAAGAATCCGCCCGACGAAGTCAATGTGGTCATCGAGGTGGCCATTGGTGGCGAGCCGATCAAGTACGAGATGGACAAGGAAGCCGGCACGCTCTTCGTCGATCGCTTCCTCTACACCCCGATGCGTTATCCCGGGAACTACGGTTTCATCCCGCATACGCTGTCCGAGGATGGCGACCCCTGCGATGTCCTGGTCGCCAATACACGCCCCCTGATTCCCGGCTCCTACATCGCGGTCCGCCCGATCGGCGTGATGATGATGGAGGACGAGGGCGGCGGTGACGAGAAGATCATCGCCGTGCCGGTGCCCAAGCTCACCAAGCGCTACGAGAACGTGCACAACTACACCGACCTGCCGCAGATCACGCTCGACCAGATCCAGCATTTTTTCGAGCACTACAAGGATCTCGAGCCCGGCAAATGGGTGAAGCTCACCGGCTGGGGTGACGCCACCAAGGCAAAGCAGCTCATCGTCGAGGCGATGGAGCGGGCAAAGAAGGCCAAGGGCTGAGGCCAGACCTCGGTATTCGCCATCATGGCCGGGCCTGTCCCGGCCATGATCTCATGCCATCACCCAGATCGAGACGGGCCTCCGGCGCAAGGCCGGGCATCGCGCAGGTTACGCCGCGATCGCCTCGCTCAGCGCCACGACGCGCCTGGCCATCTCGGCATGAAGCCGCTCGACCATGCGGCCGTCGAGCTGGATCGCGCCCTTGTCGGCATTCTCCGGCTGTTCGAAGGCGGTGATGATCGCCTTGGCGCGGGCAAGCTCATGATCATCCGGCGCGAAGGCGGCGTTGGCCGCAGCGACCTGTGAGGGATGGATCAGCGTCTTGCCATCGAAGCCGAGATCGCGGCCCTGCGCGCATTCGGCCGCAAAGCCATCCTCGTTCTTGAGATCGTTGTAGACGCCGTCGACGATGTCGATGCCATGGGCACGGGCGGCGAGGACGGCCGTCACCAGCCAAGGCAGCATCGGCGCACGGCCGGGCACGAAGCGAGCGCGGGTTTCCTTGGCGAGATCGTTCGTGCCCATCACGAAGCAGGCGAGCCGCGTCGAGGGATCCTTCGCCGCCGAGGCAATCCGCGCCGCGTCGAGGACGGCGAGCGGCGTTTCGATCATCGCCCAGATCCGGATGGCCGAATCGGCCCAAAGGCCGGTCAGCTTGTGGCCGATCTCGATCAAGGTTTCGGGGGCCGACACTTTCGGGATCAGGATCGCGTCGGGCCTGGCCTCGGTCGCTGCGGCAAGATCCGCTTCGAACCAGGGCGTGTCGACGCCGTTCACCCGAATGACCAGTTCGCGCCGACCATAGCCTCCGGCCTTCACCGCGGCGCAGACCTGCTCGCGCGCCATGTCCTTGGAATCCGGGGCGACGGCATCCTCCAGATCGAGGATCAGCGCATCGGCGGCAATCTCGCGAGCCTTTTCAAGCGCACGGGCATTCGAACCAGGCATATACAGGACGCTGCGGCGTGGGCGGATCGCTGTCATGGGATACTCCTTAACGACGGCTGATCGAATTTCGCTGCAGTGCACACTAGACGTGACTGCAATGCAACGACAGTTCATCGAAAGGTGAAGAGGGGGGCGAATGGGCTGGATCGCCGGCGTCGACGGCTGCAAGGCGGGCTGGATCGTTGCGATCCTGGGCGACGCTACGCCCCTGCGTCCGCAGTTGCGCGTGATCTCGCATTTCTCCGAGCTCTTTGCGGGATCGGCGCCGCCCGATCTCGTGGCGGTCGATATGCCGATCGGCCTGCCGGACCGGATTGTCGGCTCCGGACGTGGCCCCGAGCAGCCGGTGCGCAGCCTGCTCGGCGAGCGGCAATCCTCGGTGTTCTCCATTCCCTCGCGCTCGGCAGTCCAGGCTGCAGAGTATCTGGAGGCTTGCGGCGTGGCCGTCGCGACCTCCGAGCCACCGCGCAAGGTCTCCAAGCAGGGCTTCTTTCTGTTCCCAAAGATCCGGGAGATCGACGGCTTGTTGAGGCAGGAGCCGGTGTGGCGCGAGCACGTCTATGAAACCCATCCCGAACTTGCCTTTCGGACGATGCGCGGCGCTCCTCTTCTGAGCCCGAAGAAGGTCCGAGGGGCGATCAACCCCGAGGGCATGGCCGAACGACGGGCACTTCTGATCGCGGCAGGCTTGCCGGTCGAGAGCGTTCACGCACGGCCGCCGCGGGGAGCTGCTGCAGACGATATGCTGGATGCGTTCGCGGCGCTGATCGTCGCCAGGCACATCCGGGGCGGGCGTGGAAAGCCCTTCCCCGATCCGCCGGGACGCGATAGCCACGGGCTTCCCATCGCGATCTGGACCTTCGCGCCGGATCGCCCAGCCTATCAGGATCGCGCCATGTCCGACCGTCCGGTGTCCCATTCCATGATCGAGGCGGCTGCCGCGCGCATCGCCGGCCATGCTCGCGTGACGCCGATCATGCGCTTGGACAAGGGGGCGCTCGGATCCGTGGGGGACATCTCGCTCAAGCTCGAATGCCTGCAGCATGCGGGGTCCTTCAAGACGCGCGGCGCCTTCAACAACCTGCTGTCCCTGCCGGTGCCTGCTGCAGGGGTTTCTGCTGCATCCGGGGGCAACCACGGTGCGGCGGTGGCCTATGCGGCGCGCGAACGCGGCGTGAAGGCGACGATCTTCGTGCCGGAGATTTCGCCCGCGGCCAAGATCGAGGCGATCCGGCGCTTCGGCGCGGAGGCCGTGGTCGGCGGCGCGCAATATGACGATGCGCAGGCTGCCTGCGATCGCTTCGTCGCGGAAACCGGCGCGCTCAAGATCCATCCCTTCGCCGCGGTCGAGACCATCGCCGGTCAGGGCACGCTCGGGCGCGAGTGGGATTTGCAGGAGCCCGATCTCGATACGGTGCTTGTCGCAGTCGGTGGCGGCGGGTTGATCTCGGGAATCGCCTCCTGGTTCGCGGGATCGAAGGTCAAGGTGGTCGGCGTCGAACCCGCGGGCTCGCGTGCCTTGCAGGCGGCGCTCGAAGCCAAGGGACCGGTCGCGGTCGATGTCGCCTCGGTGGCCGCGGATTCGCTCGGCGCCCGCAATGTCGGCCAGCTGGTCTATGACGCCTGCAAGGACACGGTCGATCACGTTGCGCTCGTGCCGGATGCCGCCATCACCGAGGCGCAGGCGCGGCTCTGGCGCGATTTCCGGCTGGCCGTCGAGCCCGGTGGCGCGGCCGCCTTCGGCGCGCTGATCTCGGGAGCCTACAAGCCGGCTCCGGGCGAGCGCCTGGGCGTTTTGGTCTGCGGCGCGAATGTCGATCTCGCCAAGCTGCAGGCGATTGTAGCCTAGGCTGCGCGCCTCTTCCTGTCGCGGCGCGACGGAGGGCCGCGAGGCTCGTTCGATGAATGGTCGTCGCTCGGCCGACCATTCCGGGCGTGCGCATTACCCCATCGTCGCAGCGGCACGGGGCTGGACGCAGGCTCTCACGGCGGCGCACAATCCGCCTGCCCGACCAGACGCGAGACGCCGATGTCCCAGACTGCGACGCTGCCCGCTTCCAAAACCAGCCCTGGCCGCTTTTTCGAGGATTTCCGGCTGGGCGAGACGATCGTCCATGCCACGCCACGGACCGTGACCAGCGGCGACGTCTCGCTCTATACGGCGCTCTATGGGCCGCGCTTCGCGGTCCAGTCTTCGGACAGTTTTGCACGCGCGGTCGGATATCCCGCGGCGCCGGTCGACGATCTGCTGGTCTTCCACATCGTCTTCGGCAAGACGGTGCCGGACGTCTCGCTGAATGCCGTCGCCAATCTCGGCTATGCGGATGGGCGCTTCCTCAGGCCGGTCTATCCGGGCGACACCTTGTCGACCACCTCGGAGGTGATCGGCCTGAAGCAGACCTCGGCGGGCGATGCCGGCATCGTCTATGTCCGCTCGATCGGCCGGAACCAACTGGGCGAAATCGTGCTGAGCTATGCGCGCTGGGTGCTGGTGCGCAAACGCGAACCGGGAGCCCCGGCGCATGCCGAGCAGGTGCCCGAACTTCCGAAGGTCGTCGCTCCCGAAGAGCTTGGCGAGGGCTGCCCGACACTCGATCTCACCGCCTATGACGATGCGCTCGCGGGCTCGGCGTTTCGCTGGGGCCATTATGCGGTCRGCGAACGCATCGACCATGTCGACGGCATGACGGTGGAGGAGGCCGAGCATCAGCTTGCGACCCGTCTCTACCAAAACACCGCAAAGGTGCATTTCGACGCCTATGGCGCGCGCGAGACGCGTTTCGGCAAGAGATTGATCTATGGCGGCCATGTCATCAGCCTGGCCCGTGCCCTATCGTACAACGGACTCGGAAACGGCCTTCACATCGCGGCGATCAATGGTGGCAGGCATGTCGCGCCACTTTTCGCGGGCGATACGGTCTATGCCTGGAGCGAGGTGCTGGAGAAGGCTGAGTTGCCGGGCCGCAGCGATGTCGGCGCCCTGCGCCTGCGTCTCGTCGCGACCAAGAACCTGCCTTGCGGGGAGTACCCCTTGAAGCTGGGCGATCAATATGCCGGTGGTGTCATCCTCGATCTCGATTATTGGGTGCTGTTGCCGCGCTGACGGGTAAGCATAAAGTTACAGATTGAGATTTATGTAACCACCGATTCGCTGCCTCGCATTGCAGCGCGGGAACGGTTTCTATAGAGAGCCAATCACTCTAGAACCATTCCCAAATGGATCGGGCCCCCGGCGGGCCGCAGAGTCGGAGAGTTCATCTTGGCCGAAACCAAACCGATCGCGCGCCCGCTTTCGCCGCATCTGCAAATCTACCGCTGGTCCTGGACCATGGCGATGTCGATCGCGCATCGCGTCACCGGCTCGGCGCTCTATGCCGGCACGGTCCTCATCGCCGCCTGGCTCGTGGCCGCCGCCTCGGGGCCGGGGGCCTATGAAACGGCTCAGGCGATTGCAGGCTCCTTCCTGGGGCGCCTCGTGCTGTTCGGCTATTCCTTTGCGCTACTGCACCACATGGTCGGCGGCCTGCGCCATTTCGTCTGGGACATGGGGTACGGCTACGACCCCGAGACGCGCATGAATATGGCGAAGTACAGCGTCTTCGTCTCGGCGGGCCTGACGATCCTGCTCTGGATCGTCGCCTACGCGATGCGCTGAGGAGTTTCGTCATGTCGTCAAATTCTTCCATGCGTACCCCGCTCGGCCGCGTTCGCGGTCTCGGCTCGGCCAAGTCCGGCACCGGCCATTTCTGGCTGCAGCGCGTCACCGCCGTGGCGAACGTCTTTCTGACGATCATCTTCCTCGGCGTTGTGATCTCGCTCTTCGGCAAGCCCTATGCGGCTGCTGTCGCGACGCTGTCGCACCCGCTGGTCGCGATCCTGATGCTGCTCTTCACCCTGTCGGGCGCCGTCCATATGCGTCTCGGCATGCAGGTCGTGATCGAGGACTATGTCCACCACGAAGGGCTGAAGATCCTCGCCGTGATGGCCAACACCTTCTTTGCGATCGCGATCGGCGCAGCTTGCGTCTTCGCGATCCTGAAACTCTCTTTCGGAGGCTGAACCCGATGGCGATCACCAGAGCCCAATCGGTCCCGGCCTATACAGGCCAGGCCTATCCGATCACCGATCACACCTTCGACGTCGTGGTTGTCGGCGCCGGCGGCGCGGGACTGCGCGCGACGGTCGGCTGCTCGCAAGCGGGCCTGAGGACTGCCTGCATCTCCAAGGTGTTCCCGACCCGTTCGCACACCGTCGCCGCGCAGGGCGGCGTTGCCGCTTCGCTTGGCAACATGGGCAAGGACACCTGGCAGTGGCACATGTACGACACCGTCAAGGGGTCGGACTGGCTCGGCGACCAGGATGCGATCGAGTATCTGGTGCGCAATGCGCCGGCGGCCGTCTATGAGCTCGAGCATTGGGGCGTGCCCTTCTCGCGCACCGAGGACGGCAAGATCTATCAGCGGCCCTTCGGCGGCATGACCACCGATTTCGGCAACGGTCCTCCGGCCCAGCGCACCTGCGCTGCCGCCGACCGCACCGGCCACGCCATGCTGCACACGCTCTATGGCCAGGCGCTGCGCTACAATACCGAGTTCTTCATCGAGTACTTCGCCATCGACCTGATCATGGACGAGGATGGCGTCTGCCGGGGCGTGATCGCGCTCAAGCTCGACGACGGCACGCTGCATCGCTTCCGCTCGAAGATGGCGATCATGGCGACCGGCGGCTATGGCCGCGCCTATTTCTCGGCGACCTCGGCCCATACCTGCACCGGCGACGGCGGCGGCATGGTACTGCGTGCCGGCCTGCCGCTGCAGGACATGGAGTTCGTGCAGTTTCACCCGACCGGCATCTATGGCGCCGGCTGCCTGATCACCGAAGGGGCTCGCGGCGAGGGCGGTTATCTCACCAATTCCGAGGGCGAGCGCTTCATGGAGCGTTACGCTCCCTCCGCCAAGGATCTGGCTTCTCGCGACGTCGTCTCGCGTTCGATGACCATGGAGATTCGTGGCGGACGCGGCGTCGGCAAGAACGGCGACCACATCTACCTGCATCTCGACCATCTCGACCCGAAGATCCTGCACGAGCGCCTGCCGGGCATCTCGGAGAGCGCCAAGATCTTCGCCGGCGTCGATGTCACCCGCGAGCCGATCCCGGTCCTGCCGACGGTGCACTACAACATGGGCGGCATCCCGACGAACTATCATGGCGAGGTGCTGACCAAGGTCGACGGCAATCCCGATACCGTGGTGCCTGGCCTGATGGCGATCGGCGAAGCGGCCTGCGTCTCGGTGCATGGCGCCAACCGCCTCGGCTCGAACTCGCTGATCGATCTGGTCGTCTTCGGACGTGCCGCCGGCTTGCGCTGCGCCGAAATCGTGACGCCGGGCGAAAAGCAGCCCGAGCTGCCGAAGTCCTCCGCCGATCTCGCGCTGACCCGCCTCGACAAGTTCCGCAATGCCTCGGGCGGCACCCCGACGGCGGAGCTGCGCAACCGTATGCAGAAGACGATGCAGGACAACTGCGCCGTCTACCGCACCGGCGAAACGCTGCAGGAAGGCCACAAGCTGATCCACGAGGTCTGGGCCGGTGCCTCCGACATCGCGACCACCGACCGTTCGCTGATCTGGAACTCGGATCTAGTCGAGACGCTCGAGTTCGACAACCTGATCACGCAGGCCGTCGTCACCATGGATTCGGCGCTGAACCGACCGGAAAGCCGCGGCGCCCATGCCCGCGAGGACTATCCGGAACGCGACGACAAGGACTGGATGAAGCACACCCTGTCCTGGATCGACGACGAGAAGCGGACCGTCACGCTCGACGACCGCCCGGTCCATACCTACACGCTCTCGAACGATATCGAGTACATCAAGCCCAAGGCGCGGGTGTATTGAGGACGATCTGACCGATGGCCGAATTCAATCTCCCCGCGAACTCACGACTGACCGAAGGCAAGGCCTGGCCGAAGCCGGCCGGCGCCAAGAAGCTGACCGAGTTCAAGGTTTATCGCTGGAACCCGGATACCGGCGAGAATCCGCGCACCGACACCTATTATGTCGACCGCGAGGATTGCGGACCGATGGTCCTCGACGCGCTGATCTGGATCAAGAACAAGATCGACCCGACGCTGACCTTCCGGCGCTCCTGCCGCGAGGGCATCTGCGGCTCCTGCGCCATGAATATGGACGGCAAGAACGGGCTGGCCTGCACCACCGGCATCGATGAGTGCGGCTCGAAGGGCAAGGTCGCGATCTATCCGCTGCCGCATATGCCGGTGATCAAGGATCTGGTGCCGGACCTCACACGCTTCTATGCGCAGCACGCTTCGGTCGAGCCCTGGCTCAAGACCACGACGCCGGCGCCGGAGAAGGAGTGGGCGCAGGGCAAGGAGGACCGCGAGAAGCTCGACGGCCTTTATGAGTGTATCCTCTGCGCCTGCTGCTCGACGTCCTGCCCGAGCTACTGGTGGAATGGCGACCGCTATCTCGGTCCTGCCGTGCTGCTTCAGGCCTATCGCTGGCTGATCGACTCCCGCGATGAGGCCACCGGCGAGCGCCTCGACGACCTGGAAGACCCCTTCCGGCTCTATCGCTGCCACACGATCATGAACTGCGCCAATGCCTGCCCGAAGGGCCTGAACCCGGCCAAGGCGATCGCAGAGATCAAGAAGATGATGGTGGCGCGGCAGGTCTGAGGCGCCACTCATTCGACGGTGCGGTCGTCTGACGCGACGGCCTGCGCCGGCTTAGGCGTCCTGGGCGCATTTCGGGGAGAGGCTTCGGCTCTCGCCCGATGCGCCGGAGACTGATTGGCGATATCGGGCTCGCCTGGGCGCGCGACCGGATCCTCGGGATCAGAGATATCGCGTCGGCGCGAATGGGGCCGGATCGGCGATCGGCTTCTCGCCGCAGATCAGCGCAGCCAGGATTTCGCCGGTGACGGGCCCCGTCGCAAAGCCGATATGCTGGCTGCCGAAGGCGAGCCAGAGACCGGGATTCCGCGGCGCTTCCCCGATCATCGGCAATGAATCGGGCAGGGTCGGCCTGGCTCCGCGCCAGGTCGTGGCTTCGGTCGCCTCGGTCAGGTCAAATGCTTCCTTCGCCCGTGGCAGGACGGCGTCGATCTGCGCGAAATTCGAAGGCGCATCCCGGTTTGCGAGCTCGACACCGCTGGTCAGGCGATAGCCCTTTTCCATCGGCGCGAGGAAGTAGGCGGATTCGACGTCGTAGAACGGGCGCGAAAGGCTGCGCCCGTCGCCTGCCTTGTAATGGCGGTGATAACCGCGCTCGACATTGAGCGGGACGCTCAGCCCGAGCGGGTGCAGCAGGTCGGTGCTCCATGGGCCGAGCGCGACCACGGCGATTCCGGCATCGAAGCTGCCGGAATCGGTCGTAGCGCGCCAGCCCTGGGGTGTCCTGGAGAGCCCTGAGGCGGCGGCGCGGACGATCTTGCCGCCGCGCGCGGCGAAGAGCGCCGCATAGGCTGCGACCACGGCCTGCGGCCAGTCGACCGAGCCGTTGTCCCGCAACCACAGGCCGGCCGAAAAGATCGGGTTGAGATCGGGCTCGACCGCCGAAAGGGCCTGCCGATCGAGATAGTCGGCACGAAAGCCATGATCCTCGAGCCACTGCTGCTCGGTGCGGGCAGCCTGTTGACCGGCCTCGCTGCGCCAGAGCTTCAGCGTACCGGTTTCACGCAGGCGATGGCTGATTCCAGCCTCTGCCATCCACGCCTTGTGCAAGGTCAGGGCCTGAGCCGTCAGACCCTGGAGTGCGGCAACGCGCGGCGCGAGACGGGATGGGCGCGTCTCGGCGAGGAAGCGCAGGACCCAGCCGGGATTCCGCAGCAGGTGGCCCCAGCGATAGCGCACGGCAGCGTGCTGGTTGCCGAGATAGTTCGGCAGGCTCTTCCAGAGCGAGGGATTGTTGAGCGGGACGACGGAGGTCGGGCTGACCACGCCGGCATTGCCGTAGGAGGTTTCGCTGCCGGGCTCGCGCCGGTCGATCAGGGTGACCATGAAGCCGCGTTTCTGCAGCGCGAGCGCACAGGAGACGCCGACAATGCCGGCGCCGAGGACAAGCGAGGTACGGGTCATGCGAGGGAGGTCTCTCCATCCACCGGCACGTGCAGCCAGTGGTCGAGGAAGCCGTCGAGCCAGGCCCTGACGGCGGGATCATAGCGATACCAGCCTTCGAGATGCTGATGGCGCAGCTGGGCCCCGGGCATCAGGGTGCGCTCATGCGCGCGCACCGACCAGCGGCACATCATCGCCGGGGTCACCTCGGGATGAAACTGGATGCCATAGGCCTTGGGGCCCGAGCGAATGGCCTGGACCGGGAAATCGCCCCCGGTTGCGAGGCATTCGGCGCCGCTAGGGCAATCGAAGCCCTCGCGATGCCATTGGTACACGGTCGAGGGCCAGGCGAAGCCGGCCTCGCTCGCATGCGAATGCCCGGCTTCCGTCAGCGCAAGATCGTAATAGCCGATCTCGGCCCGGCCCTGCGGGTGCGTGTAGACGGTGCCGCCCAGATGTCGCGTGAGCATCTGGGCGCCCAGGCAGATGCCGAGAAAGGGGGCCTCTTCCTTCAGGCAGGTGCCGATCCAGTCGATCTCGGCCTTGACGAAATCATCGGGGTCGTTGGCGCTCATCGGGCCGCCGAAGATCACGGCGCCGGCATGATCGCGCATGGTCACCGGGAGCGGATCGCCGAAGCGCGGCTTGCGGATATCGAGCGCGTGCCCCCGCGCCGCCAGAAGGCGGCCGACCCGGCCGGAGGTCGAATGTTCCTGGTGCAGGACGATCAGGACAGGCTTCGGTGCCGGCCTGTTCCTGCTGGGGCGAAGGGGGGAGCGGAGCTTGCGGGCAGCGCTGAGACGAAAGGGCTGATCGTTCATCACGGGCTTCGGATCGCTCACGCGCCAAGGTCGCGCCCAGTGGCGCACCATCCATCCATGAACTGACAATGCGGTTCCATGCGGGACCGAGCAAGCAATTCATGCGCCAGGGTTGCATGGCGCGCAGGTGTTTTTTGCATGGCGGCGCCCTGATTCCGCCGGGAGCGCACGCTTCTTGACTTCAAGTTCACGATAGGTCATGAGAATGAACGTTCATTCTCATTTCGGATTCCTCGTTTGCCACCACCCTTTGCCTTCGCCTCTTCCGAGCGCGCTCTGACGGAGCGCCATTCGCGCATCCTCGATGCGGCGGAGCGCGTCTTCGCGCGCGCCGGTTTCCATGCCGCAACGATGAATGACGTTGCGGCCGAGGCCGGCATGAGCCCGGGCAATCTTTACCGCTACTTCGCCTCCAAGGACGTGATCATCGCTGGGATGGCCGAGCGGGACCGGGCTTCGATCGTCGCAGATTTCGCGGCGCTTGATCCGCGCGCCGGCAACCTCCTTGACCAGCTCGAGGCACTTGCGCGGCGGCATCTCGTCGATGAGCCGCGCGAAAAGGCCATCATCGCGTTGCAGATCTGGGCGGAAGCCGCACGCAATCCGGAAATGGCGGCGATGTGCGCCGATATCGACGGCATGGTCATGACAGGCCTGACGGTCGCGGTCTCCGCGGCCAAGGACGGCGGCGAGCTGCCGGCCGATCTCGACGAGGTCCGCTTCCTGCAGGCGATGTCGATGCTTGCCGACGGCTTCTTCTGCCGGCGCGCCTTGGATCCGAATTTCGACACCGAAGCTGCTGCCGAGACGATGTTCACCGCGATGCGCGGATTGGCTCAGGCAATGCGCCTGCAATCCCCACACACAAATCAGCCATGACTGATTCGAAGGTTATCACCATGTTGCCGCTTCCCCTCGCGCTGACGCGCCTGGCTGCCCTGTCCCTGCTGACCCTGGCGCTGCTGCCGTCTGTCTCGGCCTCGGCCCAGACGCCAGCCAGCGCGGCCGCGCAGGCAACGGCTCCCGCCCATGGCCCGGCCGTGACGGTTACCCCGGCCACGACCGCGGAAATCGTGCAGAGCGTCGTGGTCTCCGGCTCGATGATCGCGCGCGACGAGGTTCTGGTTTCGCCAGAGATCGATGGCTTCGCGCTCGTCGAGATCCTTGCGGAAGAGGGGGACCGCGTGACGGCGGGCCAGGTGCTGGCACGCCTCTCTCGGACGACGCTTGACGTCCTTCACACCCAAAACGAGGCACAGATCGCGCGTGCCGAAGCAGCGATCGCCCAGGCCAGGGCCCAGGTCAGCGAAGCGGAAGCCAATCGTGTTCAGGCCGAGAATGCTTTCGAGCGGACCAAGGCCCTGCGCGATTCGGGCAATGCCAGCATCGAGACCTTCGATCTCCGGTCTGCGGCGGCGAGGACGACGGTCGCCCGCGTCAACTCGGCGCAGCATGCGCTTGCCATCGCGACAGCAGATCTTGCGCTGGCCAAGGCGCAGGAGCGCGATATCGCCGTGAAGCTCGCGCGTACCGAGATCAAGGCTCCCGCAGCCGGAATCGTCAGCCAGCGCCGCGCCAAGCTTGGCGCCATGGCGCCCCTGGCCGCTACCGAACCCCTCTTCCGCATCATCGCCGATGGTGCGATCGAACTCGAGGCGGATGTCGCGGAGGTCGAACTTAGCTCGCTTAAGCTCGGCCAGAGGGTCGCAGTCACGCCGGCGGGAGCCCAGAAGCCGCTCGTCGGTGAGATCAGGTTGATTGCACCGCAGGTCGACAAGGCGTCTCGGCTCGGGCGCGTGCGAATCGCCCTTAAGGATAATCCGCCGGTCGCGCTTGGCTCCTTTGCTCGCGGGGTGATCGAAACCGGGCGCAAGACGAGCATCACCCTGCCGCTCTCCGCCATCACCTATTCGCGCAATGGAGCGCTGGTGCAGAGCGTCAAGGACGGCAAGGTCAGCACCAAGAAGGTGACGCTGGGACTGACCGGAAACGGCCGGATCGAGATCACCTCCGGTCTCGCCGAAGGCGAGACCGTGGTCGCGCGCGCGGGCACTTTCGTGCGCGACGGCGACGCGGTTACCCCGATCGCGACGAATTGACGGGGCCGGCGGAATGAACATCAATTTCTCTGCCTGGTCGATCCGCAAACCGGTCCCGGCCATCCTGCTCTTCGTGGTGCTCTGCGTGCTTGGGGTGATGTCGTTTTCGACACTGCCGGTCACGCGGATGCCGAATATCGACGTGCCTTTCGTCTCGGTCTCAGTGACCCAGGCCGGCGCAGCGCCGGCGGAGCTTGAAAGCCAGGTCAGCAAGCGCATCGAGGATGCGGTCGCCAACATCACGGGCGTCAAGCATGTGATGTCGACGCTGACCGACGGCCAGTCGCTCACCCTGATCGAGTTCCGGCTGGAGGTGAACACCGACCGGGCGGTCAACGACGTCAAGGACGCCATCGCCAAGGTCAGGGCGGATTTGCCACGCACCATCGACGAGCCGGTGATCCAGCGCATCGATGTCGAGGGCCAGTCGGTCCTGAGCTATGGCGCATCGTCGCCCGGCATGACGCTGGAGCAACTCTCCTGGCATGTCGACGATGTCGTTGCGCGCGAATTGCAGGGGCTGAAGGGCGTTGGCCGTGTCGATCGCTACGGTGGCGTCGATCGCGAGATCAGGATTTCGCTCGATCCCGACCGGTTGCTGGCGCTCGGGACAACGGCTGGCGAAGTCAACCGGCAGATTCGGGCGACCAATGTCGACCTCGCCGGTGGGCGCGGCGAGGTTGGCGGCCAGGAACAGGCGATTCGCACGCTCGCCGGTGCACGTACGGTAGCAGAGCTTGCCGAGACCAAGATCTCGCTCACCGGTGGCCGCGAGGTGAGGCTGAAGGAGCTTGGCCGCGTCGAGGATTCCAATTCCGAGCCGCGTTCCTTCAGTCGCCTGGACAAGCAGCCCGTCGTCACCTTCGCGGTGTTCCGCTCCAAGGGTTCGAGCGAGCTCTCGGTCAAGCAGGTGGTTGCAGCGCGCATCGACGAGCTGAACAAGCGCTACCCGTCGATCGAGCTGAAGCTGATCGACGATGCCGTCGCCTATACCCATGGCAACTACCAGGCGGCGATGGAGACGCTGTTCGAGGGGGCGGCGCTGGCCGTGCTCGTCGTCTTCCTCTTCCTGCGCAACTGGCGCGCGACGCTGATCACCGCCATCGCACTACCGCTTTCGGCCATCCCCACCTTCTGGGCGATGCAGATGCTGGGCTTCTCGCTCAATCTGGTCAGTCTGCTCGGAATCACGCTCGTCACCGGCATCCTGGTCGACGACGCGATCGTCGAGATCGAGAACATCGTGCGCCATATGAAGATGGGCAAATCGCCCTATCGCGCGGCGATGGAGGCGGCCGATGAAATCGGGCTCGCGGTCATCGCGATCACCCTGACCATCGTCGCGATCTTCGCGCCGGTCTCCTTCATGGGCGGTATCGCCGGGCAGTATTTCCGCCAGTTCGGCCTGACGGTTGCCATCGCGGTGCTGTTCTCGCTGCTGGTGGCGCGACTGATCACGCCGATGATGGCGGCCTATCTGATGCGACCCGTGAAGCACGAGGATGACAGGCCTGGTCCGTTCATGCGCGGCTATGTCGGCTTGCTGCGGCTCACTCTCGCGCGGATCCGCCTGCCGTTGCTGCCGCGTTTCGATGGGACGGGGCGCTGGCGCAAGCTGCCATTCAACATGGCCTATGTGACCCTGGTGGTCGGCTTCATCTTCCTGTTCGCCTCGATCCAGGCGACGGCCTTGCTGCCGACGGGCTTCTTCCCGGAGGAGGACACTGCGCGTGTCGTCGCCAGCGTCGAGTTGCCGCCGGGCGCAACGCTGGAAGAAACCCGCGTCACGACCGACCAGATCGTCGACGCGCTGAAGACGATTCCCGAGGTCAGGCATGTCTTCGTGCTCGGTGGCGCCTCGCCGACCGGACAGCGCGAGGTCCGGCGCGCCTCGGTCACGATCATGCTGACGCCAAAGAGCGATCGTGCGGTCAAGCAAAAGGACCTGAAGGTCGTCATCGCCGAGAAGCTCGCCACCGTCCCCGATGCCCGGGCCTGGTATGTCAACGAGCGCGGCGAGCGCGAGATGGCGTTCTCGATTCTCTCCAAGGACGGCGATGCGCTCGACGAGGCGGTTGCCCGGATCGAGGCGCGCATGCGCCAGGTCGACGGCTACCTCAATGTCGCGACCGCTGGCTCACTCAGCCGGCCGGAGCTGCGCGTCACCCCGAAACTCGAGCAGGCAGCAACGCTCGGCGTCACGCCGGAGGCAATCTCGGAAGCGGTGCGCATCGCGACGATCGGCGATGCGGGTGCCAATCTTGCCAAGTTCAATGCCGGCGACCGGCTGGTGCCGATCCGTGTCCAGCTCGATGAGGCAGCGCGTGCCGACATCCGTAATATTGCCGCCCTGCGTGTCACCAATACGAGCGGCGTCTCGATTCCGCTGACGGCGGTGGCCGATATCGGCTTCGGCGAGGGGCCGAGCTCGATCGACCGCTATGACCGCGTCCGACGGGCTGCGATCGGCGCCGACCTGAAACGTGGTTTCGAACTCGGCACCGCGCAGGATACCTTCAACGAGATAGTCAAAGAGGTCGGACTGCCGGCGGGCGTCAGGATTGCCGCCACCGGTGACGCCGAGATCCAGGGCGAGGTCGTGCAGGGCTTCATCACGGCGATGACGACTGGCCTGATGCTGGTCTTCGCGCTGCTGATCCTGCTGTTCGGCTCGGTCGCCCAGCCGGTGACCATCCTGCTCTCGCTGCCGCTCTCCTTCGGCGGCGTGGTGATTGCGCTGCTCGCGACCAATAACCCGGTCTCGATGCCGGTCTATATCGGCCTGCTGATGCTGATGGGCATCGTCACCAAGAACGCGATCATGCTGGTCGATTTCGCGGTGGAGGAGGTCGCCCGCGGCAAGGACCGGATCACCTCACTGCTCGAAGCCGGGCGCAAGCGGGCCCGGCCGATCGTGATGACGACGATCGCGATGGCGGCGGGCATGTTGCCCTCCGCCTATGGCGTCGGCGATGGCGGCGAGTTCCGCGCGCCGATGGCGATCGCGGTGATCGGCGGTCTGATCGTCTCGACCGTGCTCAGCCTCGTCTTCGTGCCGTCCTTCTACACGGTGATGGACGATATCGGCCGTGGTTTCAGCTGGCTCTTCGGCCGCTTCTTCAGCAAGCCGGAGGATGAATCGGCCTGGGAGCCCATGGGGGATGAGGAATCGCCCGGCGAAGCCAGCGCCAAGGCGATGAGTGGAAAGCTGCCGCCGCCGCGGCTTGCGGCGGAGTAGGGTCGACGGGCAGGGCAGGACGGAGCCGAGCGGAAGCGGCTTTGCGTCTATAGTTTCGAGATCGGGCCGCAGAACCCTGCTGTGCTCCGCGGCTGGGGGAGCAATCTCAGGCCGCTTCAGAGGGGCGGGGCCAGGTCCGGCAGCAAATCTCAGCCCTTCCGCACCAGCAGAACGGCTGCCAGAATCGCCACGCCGCCAAAGGCCTGCGCGGGCGAGGGCTGCTCGGCAAAGATCGCCCAGGCAGCGAGAACGCTGACCAGTGCCGGCCAGACCATCACCAGCGAGGCGGCGCTGGCGCCGTATTGGCCGAGCGCCAGCGTGATCAAACCCTGGCCCAGCGCATGCGAGACGAGTCCGAGCGCGATGACCGCAAGCCAGCCCTGCAGACTCTGCGGCAGGATGGTTTCGCCAAGCAGGATCGCGACCGCGATGCAGAAGACGGCGCAGAGCGCGCTGGAGATCAGGCCGATGCGCCCGGCATCGGCAAAATCCCGGGCCCGGCGAATGGCGATGATGTAGATGGCGTAGGAGAAGGCTGCTCCGACCGCCAGGCTGTCGCCGAAAATGCTGCCCGGACTGGCCGCGGCCGTAGAAGACGCGAATTTCGGCAGCACCAGCATCAACGCACCGCCGATCGCCAGCAAAAGCGCGCCGAGGATGCGCCCGGTCGGCTTCTCACCGAGCAGGAGCCAGGCCGCCAGGACGACGACGACCGGCGAGAGATTGCCGAGCAGCGAGGCGTTGGCGATCGTCGTGAAGCCGAGCGAGGCATTGTAGAGCGTCACGTCGACGGCGAAGGCGAACCCGGCCAGCGCGATCGGCCACCAGCTCCCCGAGCGCGCGGCCCCCGATCTGGGCTTGCGCTGTTCGAACGCGGTCCAGGCTGCGAGGACGGGCAGGGCAAAGAGCATGCGCCAGAAGCCGGCGGCGGCCGGTCCGACATCGGCATAGCGCACGAAGATGCCGGAAAAGCCGATGCAGGTCGCGCCTGTCATCAGCGCGACGAACATGGCAAGGCCGGGTGCAGCCGGACGTGACAGGGCGAGGCTCGGGGTGGTCATCAGGGTCATCCGCGACGGGCAGTGCCGGCGATATAGGGTGCTTCCTTCAATCGGAAAAACGGATTATTCTCATCGTTCCATTCGAAATTCCGATGGAGCGAGGCGATGGCAACTCATTTCGATCTGGCGGCGCTCGATATGCTGGTGACGGTCGCCGAGACCGGCGGTTTCACGGCAGCGAGCGTCAGGCTCGGCCGCACGCAATCGGCGGTTTCGGTCCGCATCCAGGATCTCGAAGCGCAATTGGGCCAGAAGCTGCTCGAGCGCTCGCGGCGTGGGGTGACACCGACCGACGCCGGCGAAAGGCTGATCGGTCATGCCCGCCGCCTGCTCGCGGTGGAGCGCGAAGCGCTGGCTGATCTGGGCGGCGAGGCAGCCACGGGGCGACTGCGCGTCGGCGTGCCCGACGATTATGTCGACGCCTACTTGCGTCCGCTGATCGCACGATTTGCGGCCGAGCATCCGCGTGTCGAGCTGGAACTGCGTTGCGATCTCTCGAAACGGATCGAGCCTGCGCTTGCGGCCGGCGAGTTCGATATTGCCGTGATCACGCAGGATCCGGTCCGGCCAAAGGGAGAAACGCTGCGCCGCGAGCCGCTGGTCTGGGTTGCGGCGCGCGGTCATCGCCCGGAATTGCAGGAGGTTCTGCCGCTCGCTTTATTTTCCGAAGGCTGCCGGGCGCGCCCTCGTGTCCTGGCGGCGCTCACCGGGGCAGGGCGGGCGCATCGGCTGGTCTTTTCCTCCTCGCATACGGCGGGAGTGATCTCCGCGGTCGAGGCCGGATTCTGCGTCACGGCGATCACCGAGAGTGCGGTGCCGCCGAGCCTGCGCCGGCTTGGCGCCGCCGAGGGCCTGCCACCGCTGTTCGAGCTTTCGGTCGGTCTCATCGTCGCGCCTAGCCCTAGTCTCGCGGCCCGGCGCTTTGCACAGGCGCTTCGCGAAGAAATGGCCGCGCCACGGCTTGCCGCGTGAGCGCCCGCATTGCCCTTCGGCCCGCGGCCCACTACTGAGAAGCAATGAAATTCCTCGACCAAGCCAAGATCTATGTGAAGGCCGGTGACGGCGGCGCGGGCTGCGTCTCCTTCCGGCGTGAAAAATTCATCGAATTCGGCGGCCCCAATGGCGGCGACGGCGGACGCGGTGGCGATGTCGTGATCGAATGCGTGCAGGGGCTCAACACGCTGATCGACTTCCGCTTCCAGCAGCATTTCAAAGCCAGGATCGGCGAACACGGCATGGGCAAGGACCGGCACGGCGCCAATGGCCCGCCGATCGTGCTCAAGGTGCCGCCGGGTACGCAGGTCTTCGACGAAGACGGTGAGACCTTGATTGCCGACCTGACCGAATCCGGCCAGCGTTTCGTTCTGTGCAAGGGCGGCAATGGCGGCTTCGGCAACGCCTATTTCAAGACCTCGACCAACCAGGCGCCGCGCCATGCCAATCCGGGCCTGCCGGGCGAGGAGCGCTGGGTCTGGCTTCGCCTGAAACTGATCGCCGATGCCGGGCTTGTCGGCCTCCCCAATGCCGGCAAGTCGACTTTTCTTGCCACGGTTACCGCTGCAAAGCCGAAGATCGCCGATTACCCCTTCACCACCCTGCATCCCGGCCTTGGTGTCGTGCGGGTCGATGGGCGCGAGATGGTGTTGGCCGATATTCCTGGCCTGATCGAGGGAGCGCATGAGGGACATGGGCTCGGCGATCGCTTTCTCGGCCATATCGAGCGCTGCCGCGTGTTGCTGCATCTGGTCGAAGGCACCAGCGAGCACGCCGGCAAGGCTTACAAGACCGTTCGGGAGGAACTCGAGGCCTATGGCGAGGGCCTGGCCGAGAAGCCCGAGATCGTGGCGCTGTCTAAAGTGGACGCCCTGAGCCCGGAGCTGCTCAAGGAGCAGGTCGCGCGGCTGAAGCGGGCCGCCAAGCGCGCGCCGATCGTGCTGTCATCAGCGTCTGGCCAGGGCGTCGACGATGCCTTGCGCGCCCTCTTCGCGGTGGTCGAAGAGGCTCGGAAGGAAGAGGCCCAGGCCGATGCTCCGGCGCTGGAAACCGGCTGGCGCCCATAACCGGTCATTCGCCACGGGATGTTGACGACCGTTCCCAGCGAGCTCCAAACGGCTTGCGTGGAAACGCGCGCCACCATCTAAGTCATGGCTACCGTCAAAGGGGGACTTGTCAGGTGATTTCGAAGCTTAGGCCTCTCGCGTTCGTTTCCGTCGTGATCTTCAGTGGCGCAGCCCTTGCCCAGGCGCAGCGTCCTTCCGCGAGTGCACAGGCTCCGGCCGCTCCTGGCGGCGTTTCGCAGCCGGACAATACGACGGCGACCTATGGCGACTGGACCCATCGCTGCCAGCAGGGCGTCGGGACCCGGATCTGCGAGATCGTGCAGACGCTCGAGGTGCAGGGGCAGCGCGGCCCGGTGGCGTTGATCGCGCTCGGGCGGCCGGTGCGCAATGAACCCTACAAGCTCGTGGTGCAGGTGCCGCCGAATGTGAGCCTCGGCGCCAAGGCCGGTATCCGCCTTGCGCTCGGAGAGAAGGACGAGGGGACGCTTGCCGACTTCCAGCGCTGCCTTCCCGGCGGCTGCTTCGCCGAGGTGAACGTGAGCGACGACCTGCTGAAGCGTTGGCGCGGCTTTGGCGAGGCTGGCCAGCTTCGCTATCAGGATGGTGCTAACCGCGCCGTCGTGCTGCCCTTCTCGTTCAAGGGCTTTCAGTCCGCAGTGGACGCGCTTGCCCGCGAGCCCTGAGATCGGCGCGTTTCAGTTCTCGGTGAATTGCAGCCGGTGCAGCCGGGCATAGGTGCCGTCATGCTCGATCAGAGCATCATGGCTACCGGTCTCGACGATCCGGCCCTCTTCCAGCACGACGATGAGATCGGCCTCGCGCACGGTCGAGAGGCGATGGGCGATCACCAGTGTCGTGCGGTTCTTCATCAGCCGGGCGAGCGCCTGCTGGACGAGCCGCTCTGACTCGGTGTCGAGTGCGCTCGTCGCCTCGTCGAGCAGCAGGATTGGCGCATCCTTCAGGATGGCCCGCGCGATGGCGACACGCTGGCGTTCACCGCCGGACAGCTTCGAACCGCGCTCGCCGACCTGCGTATCGTAGCCATCGGGCATGGCCATGATGAAATCATGCGCCGCTGCGTCCCTGGCGGCGGCCATGATCTCGGCCTCGGTCGCTCCCGGCCGGCCAAAGGCGATGTTGGCCCGCACGGTATCGTCGAAGAGCATGACATCCTGGCTGACGACACCGATCTGGCCGCGCAGGCTGGCGAGAGTGACGTCGCGCAGATCCTGTCCGTCGATCTCGATGCGGCCCTCGTTCGGGTCGTAAAGGCGCGGCGCCAGGGTGAGCAGCGTCGACTTGCCGGAGCCGGAGCGACCGACCAGAGCTGTCATCCTGCCACCCTGTGCGACGAGATCGATGCCTTCCAGGGCGCGGGCATCATCGCGATAGCGAAAGCGAACGTGCCGGAAGGCGATCTCGCCGGCACCGACCTTGAGGGGCTGCGCTCCAGAGCGCTCGGTGACCAACGGCTTCTCGTCGATCAGGGCATAGTAGCGTTTCAGCGAGGCCCCGGCCTCCTGCAGGATGGCGTTGAGGTTGCCGAGCGAACGCATCGGCTGCGCCGCGAGCAGCAGCGCCGAGACATAACCGGTGAAATCGCCGATCGTGCTGGTGCCCGCCGTGATCCTGACCCCGATGGCGGCAAGGACGCCGGCGACCGCCATGCCGCCGGCGACCTCGAGCAGAGGATCGAGCCGGCCGCGGGCATTGGCAGCCTTCATCTTGAGCGAGCGGATCGTCTCGAAGGCATGCGCGGCGCGCGCCTTGAGATAGGGCTCGAGCGAGTCCGTCTTGGCGACGCGGGCACCCTGCAGGCTCTCGGTGACGAGGCTTGCCATGATGCCTGTCTGCTCCTGCTGCGACATCGCCATGCGGCGCAACTTCTTGCCGATCCGGCCGATCGGGCGCGCGACGATCGGCGCGATCAGCAGAACGACAAGGGTCATCTGCCAATCGATCCAGAGCAGGGCCCCGACCAGTGCGATGGAGGTCATCACATCGCGCACGGCGATGTTGATGATCCGGGTCAGTGCCTCCTTCACATAGGTGAAGTCGGTGGTGAAGCGCTGGGTCAGCGACGCGGGGTTCTCGCGCTGGAGCTGAGCAAGGTCGGCGTCGATCAGATGCGCGTAGAGCGCGGACTGCATATCCGCTTCGATTCGGCTGACCACGCTGTTGGTCATCACCGTTTGCGTAAGCAGCGAGAAGCCCTTGATCGCAGTGACGATGACGACGACGACCGCAACGGCGTTGACCACGCCGATCTCGATCCCGATCGACTTCGAAACGAGACGCTCCATCCGGCGCACGAAGCCCGTCGCTTCCGCCGATAGGGGGTCGGCGAAGGCGTCGAAGGCTGCCTTGATCAGAAGCGGGTAGAAGCTGGTTGTCGCGGCGATCACCACCACTAGTGCCAGGATCATCGCCATCTGGGGCAGGTAGGCGTTGACTCGCTCGCGCCAGACGCGGGCGAAGAGCGCAAAGGTGTCGTCGGTAACGCGGCCGATCTTCATGGCGCGGGGCCTAACATGGTCGACCGCGATATGCCACTGGCTTGGCGGCGGGGGCGTTCCTCGCGCTCCGGTCTTGTTCCAGACACGAAGCTGGCGTCCCATAGCCACAGTGCTGCAACTGATTCCGGAGATAGCGTATACTCATGCCCGCGCCCCCGCCGGCCCAGATCGGCCAGAGCTTCGCCGAGATCGACACGCCAGCGCTCGTTCTCGATCTCGACGCCTTCGAGCGGAATCTCGTCGCCATGGCCGCCTATACGCAGGCCCATGGCGTACGTCTTCGTCCTCATGCCAAGACCCATAAGAGCCCGGATATCGCCCTGCTTCAGATCGCGCATGGCGCCGTCGGCCAGTGCTGCCAGAAGGTCTCCGAAGCCGAGATTCTCGTCGCGGGCGGAGTCGGCGATGTTCTGGTCACCAACGAGATCGTCGGTCCAGCCAAGCTCGATCGGCTCGCCAAGCTGGCGCGCAACGCACGGATCGGCCTTTGCGTCGATCATCCCGAGGGCGTGCGCGAGGCGGCGGAGGCGGCTGCGCGGCACGACGTGATGCTCGACGTTATGGTCGAGCTCGATATTGGCGGGCGCCGCTGTGGCGTCGCAGTCGGCGAAGCCGTCCGCATCGCCGAGGCGGTCGCGCGCAGCAACTCGCTGCGCTTCACGGGCATCCAAGCCTATCACGGTGCTGCCCAGCACATGCGCTCGATCGACGAGCGGCGCGAGGCGATCGAGCGCGCCGGGCTGCTCGCCCGCAACGCGGTGGAGCGCCTCGGGCAGGCAGGCCTCACCTGCGAATATGTCAGCGGCGCCGGCACCGGTACCTATGAGCTCGAAAGCCAGTCCGGCATCTGGAACGAGATTCAGGCCGGCTCCTACATCTTCATGGATGCAGATTACGCGCGCAATCGGCAGGCGGACGGCACCCCCTTCAGGGCCTTCGAACACGCGCTCTTCGTCCTCGCCGGGGTGATGAGCAAGCCCGTGCCGGACCGTGCCATCGTCGATGCCGGGCACAAGGCGGCGGCGGTCGATTCCGGCATGCCGATGCCGTTCCAGCGCGACGGCGTCATCTACACCAAACCCTCTGACGAGCATGGCGTGCTCACCGGTGATCCGATCGCGCTGCCGCATCGCGGCGACCGCATCCTGCTCATTCCGGGCCATTGCGACCCGACGGTGAACCTGCACGACTGGTATGTCGGCGTGCGCGGGCTGCACGGTCCCGATGCGCATGTCGAGACGCTTTGGCCAGTTGCGGGGCGTGGCGCGCTGACCTGAGGACACAGGGACTGCGTATGGCTGCGTCCGAAATTCGCTTCCCATGTTTCGGACGCAGGCCCCGATGCTGGCTGAGTTCCTGCTGACCCTTGCGACCCCGGTCGGACGGATGACGCGGCAGCTTGGCCTGTTGCGGGAGAGCACTGCGCTCTGGGCGCGAGGGCGACGCCAGCGCAAAGGCTGGACACCGCACCACCAGCGCTGTCAGGCGGTCGTCGCGCAGATCGTCCGCGAGCTCGGACGCCACCGCACGGCCATCGTGCTCGGCTCGGGATTGGTGCGCGATGTGCCTCTCGACCTGCTCTGCGCACGCTTTCAGCGCGTCGTGTTGATCGACGTGGTCCATTTGCCCCAGGTCAGGCTGCGCATGGCGCTGCGCCGCAATGTCGAGCTGGTGACGCGTGATCTGACAGGCGTCATGAACTGGCTTGCGGGGGAGAGCCAGGGGCGTAGCGACCCGCTGGCCGATCTCAGTGCGGACAAGGAGGTCGATCTGGTAATCTCGGCTAACCTGATGTCGCAGCTCGCCTGGCCGATCGAGGACTGGCTCGAGGAGAACGGGGACCGCGCAACCGCCCTTCCGGATGATCTGCCGGCGCGTTGCATCGCCTGGCATCTCCAGGACCTTGCGCGCTTCGCGGGACGTGTCTGTCTGATCAGCGATGTCGAGATGCTCGAGCACGACCGCGATGGCACAGTGACGGACCGGCTGGATCTGGCGCGCCGTGTCCCGCTACCGCCGCCGGATGAACGCTGGGACTGGCTCGTCGCGCCCTTTGGCGAGGCTGAAAGCGACCGCGAATATGTTCATCGCGTCTGCGCCTGGAGGAATTTCCGGACGCACGAACTCTGACCGTTCGTGTCAGCCTGGGCCGGGCGAGCACCGAGGGCGGCGCAGTGCCGACCATCGATGGCGATAGGACCGGCCGCACCCGCACCGTGACGGAGCATGCAGCGTCGCTAATGGCGACAAGCCACAGGTCAACGAGTACCCTGTCAGAGCGCGGGGCTTGGCCAAGTCCCGCATGAGACCCGATCAATGACGGATAGGTTGGCGTGAATCGGTTCATCAGCCCCGAAGGGCAGAAGGTGATCGCCGCATGGCAGGGGCGACCGGCCGCAGCCCTTCTCATGCAAAGCGATGCAGGCCGATGCATCAGCCTATGCGCACTCTCGTCGTCGCCGAGCGTCTGATGGCGCAGGACACGGTTTCTACCGGTGAGCCGCAGCAGCCGGCCCTGCTGCACGCCGCCGGGAGCTTGCGAGCAGCCTTGACCGAGATGGCGCAGGCATTCGAGACCGCGACCGGGGTTCAGGTCAAACCTGCCTATGGCCCTTCGGGATTGCTGCGCGAGCGGTTGGCCAAGGACGAAGCCGCGGAGGTGTTCGCTTCCGCCAACATGGGCCACCCGGCTGCACTGGCGGACGCGGGCCTGGCCGGGCCGGTCGTGCTCTTCGCGCGCAACGAGCTCTGCGCCTTCGTTCGGCCGGGCCTGATGGTCACCGCCGAGACGTTGCTGGAACGCATGCTCGATCCATCCATCAGGCTCGGCACCTCGACGCCGAAAGCGGATCCTTCGGGCGATTACGCTTTCGAGGTCTTCGCGCGGGCCGAGGCCTTGAAGCCGGGCGCAAGGACGGCGCTCGAGGCCAAGGCACTGCAGCTGACGGGCGGTCCGAGCAGCGTTGCCGCCCCTGACGACGTCAATGCCTATGGCTACAAGCTTGCCAGTGGCGAGGCCGACATCTTCCTGGCCTATTGCACCAATACCCAGCCACTCGCCCGGGAGCAGCCCGGCGTGACGCTGGTCCGGCTGCCGGCTGCGCTCGCGGTGGGGGCCGATTACGGGTTGACCGTGATGAGCAAGGCCTCGCCAAACGGCTACCGGCTTGCCATGTTCATCCTGTCGCGGGCGGGGCAGGAGATTCTGGCAAAACACGGCTTTGCCGCGCCGGCGCTCCCACATAGCGGGTCGAAGTGACGGAGTTGGCAATGGATTGGCAGGCGACGCGGCGGGGCGAGACCATCGCTGCCTTGCCCGATCGGCAGGATGCGCATCTCGTCTTCATCGGCCGCCTGCGCACGCCCTTCGCCTCACGCGATCAATGCCCGCGTCGTGGAGACCCGGAATCAGGGCCCATCTGCCATGTCGAGGTCGATGCGACCTGGTGGCCGGCGCTGGCCGGCGTCGAAGCCTGCGCATATCTCGACCTGCTGTACTGGATGAACCTGGCCCGAAGGGATCTGCTGACCCAGAGCCCGAAATCCAGCGGCCAGATCCTCGGCACTTTTGCACTGCGCTCGCCGGTCCGGCCCAATCCGATCGCCCTGTCGCGGGTCAGGCTCATTGGGGTGGAGGAGGGCGCGCTGCGGGTGCGCGGGCTCGACTGCGTCGACGGCACTCCGCTTCTCGACATCAAACCGAACCGCTGCCCGCAAGCGGGCGCCGGCACGGAGCATGATCATGGGCGGACCTGACCGTCGAACCGTTCTGGGCGGCCTTGCCGCGACGCTCGCCGCGCCGCGCATTGCGCGTGCTGCAACCGTGCGCGATGGCGCCGGGCGTGAAATCGCCATTCCGGTCCGGGTCGAACGCGTCTTTCCGGCGGGGCCACCTGCTGCGATCACGCTCTATACGCTTGCGCCCGATCTGCTGCTCGGCTGGCCGCGCGCCAATCGCGCGGAGGAGCGCGAATTCCTGCTGCCTGGAATTGGCGACAGGCCGGAAGTCGGTCGCATCACCGGGCGCGGCAACAGCGCCGATCTCGAAGCGGTGCTCGGCCTCAAGCCGGACCTGATCGTCGATGCCGGTTCGACGGGCAGAACCTATGTCGAGCTGGCAATGCGGGTGCAGGAACAGACCGGCATTCCCTATGCGCTGCTGGATGGTCGCTTCGAGCAGATTCCGGCGAGCTATCGCATCCTCGGCCAATTGGCCGGGCGCGGCGAACGCGCCGAGACGCTGGCGCGCTGGTGCGAGACCGCAATGGCGACGATCAAGGGGCGTATCGCCACGATTCCCGGGGAGAAGCGTCCCTCGGTCTATTACGCGCGCGGCCCACGCGGGCTCGAGACGGGGCTCGGCGGCTCGATCAATGTCGAGACGCTCTCCTTCCTCGGCGCGCGCAATGTCGCGGCAGAGACCCCGGGCAGCGGGCTTGCGAATGTCTCGCTCGAACAGATCCTGTCCTGGGATCCGGAGGTGATCGTCACCATCGATCCGGCCTTCGCCGATGGCGTCGCCAGCGATCCTGCCTGGGCGAATGTGCGGGCGGTGCGCGATCGCCGCGTGCATCTCTCCCCTAAGCTGCCTTTCGGCTGGGTCGATTTCCCGCCTTCGGTCAACCGGATGATCGGGCTGTGGTGGCTGGCGAAGCTGCTCTATCCCGCCCAGTTCCCCGAGGATATCCGCCCGCTCGCCCGCGAATTCCACACGCTATTCTATCAGGTGACGCCGACCGACGCGCAACTCGACCGTGTCCTGGCTGGGCGAGGCTAGCCCCTTGTCGCCATCCTTCGCGCGCGGAACCCTGTTCGCCTTCGGTTTGCTCGCGCTCGGCGTCGTGCTTGCCTTCGCGCTGGGACGCTTCCCGGTCGGGCCCGGTGATCTGCTGCGCATCCTCTGGGCGGAGGTGAGCGGTCAGCCGTCGGGCCTGCCGCCGCAGCTGGAAACGGTGATCTGGAATATCCGCGGCCCGCGCGTGATTGCGGCCATGCTCTGCGGGGCGGCGCTCGCGATCGCCGGCACGGCCTTCCAGGGGCTGTTCCGCAACCCGCTGGTCTCGCCCGATATCCTCGGCGCTTCGTCTGGCGCGGCGCTCGGCGCGGTGGTCGGCATCTATTTCTCGCTCGGCATCGTCGGCATCCAGCTCGGAGCCTTCATCGGCGGATTGATCGCGGTCGGCGCCGTCTATGTCGTCGGCTCGACCATCCGGCGCGGCGACCCGGTGCTGGCGCTCGTCCTGACCGGCGTGGTCATCGGCTCGCTGCTTGGCGCCGGAATCGGCCTCGTGAAATACTGGGCCGATCCTTATAATCAGCTCCCGGCCATGACCTTCTGGCTGCTGGGCAGCCTTGCCGGGACCGCCAAGCCCGATCTCCTGCCGCTGCTCGGCCCGGTCGCCCTCGGCTCGGTGGTTCTGATCGCCCTGCGCTGGCGCATGAACGTGATGTCGCTGCCGGAGGAGGAGGCGCGGGCGCTCGGATTGAACACCGGCCCGTTGCGCCTTGCCATCGTCGCGGCCGCGACGCTGGTCACGGCGGCGAGCGTTGCGGCGGCGGGGATCATCGGCTGGGTCGGCCTCGTCGTGCCGCATCTCGCGCGGTTTCTCGTCGGGCCCGACTTCGGCAAGCTCGTGCCGACCGCCGCGATCCTCGGCGGCGGCTACCTCTTGATCATCGACACGCTGGCGCGAACGATCGGCCCGGTCGAGACGCCGCTCGGCATCCTCACCGCGGTGATCGGCACGCCCTTCTTCATCTGGCTGCTTGCGTCGGCGCGTGGAGGCTGGTCGTGAGCCTCAGTGCCGTCGATCTCGCCTATGGCTATCCAGAGCGCCAGATCGGCCGGGCGATCACGCTGGCCCTGCGGGCGGGTGAGGTGCTTGCCCTGCTCGGGCCGAATGGCAGCGGCAAGACGACCCTGCTGAAAACCCTGCTCGGCCTTCTGCCGCCACATGCCGGCGGGCTCACCCTTGACGAGCAGCCGCTTGCTGGCCTGACGGTCTCAGAGCGGGCGCGAGCGCTGGGATACGTGCCGCAAGCACATGCCGGAACCTTCGCCTTCTCGGTCTTCGCTGTCGTCCTGATGGGGCGTACCGCTCATGGCGCGCTGTTCGCCGCCCCCTCGCGGCATGATCGCGAGGTGGCGATGGCGATGCTGGAGCGCCTCGGTATCGCGGGGTTGGCCGAGCGCCCTTACACGCAGATCTCGGGCGGCGAGCGCCAGCTCGTGCTGGTCGCCCGCGCGCTGGCGCAGGAACCACGCTACGTCATCCTCGACGAGCCGACCGCAAGCCTCGATTTCGGCAACCAGGGCAAGGTGATGGCGCAGATCAGGCGCCTCGCGGCCGAAGGACTGGGCGTGCTCTTCACCACGCACGACCCCAATCAGGCGCTGCGGCATGCCGACCGCGTCATGATGATTCGCGAGGGGCGGATGCTGGCGAGCGGGATCGCGCAGGACTTGCTGACGCCGGTGCGCCTGATGGAGCTCTACGGCGTCGGGATCGAGACGGTGCGGGACGACGCGGGCCGCGTCGCGTTCCTGCCGGGCGAATAGAGCTGTCCGAGCGTGGCCTCGGGGGCCGCCAGAAGGCATCCAGAAGGATATGATCGAGCGTCGGCGTGGCCGGTCGCTGGCCTGGCTATCCCCGCCCCAGCTCAACCGGCACCGAGAAGGAGCGCTTGACCTGCCCGAGCGCGAAGCTCGATTCGATCGAGGCGACATTGTCGAGCCGGGTCAGCTTGTCCTTCAGGAACCGTTCGTAGGCGGCGAGGTCGCTGACGATGATGCGGAGCAGATAGTCGCGCGGGCCGGTCATCAGGTAGCAGTCGGCCACTTCCGGCCAGCGTGTCACCGCCGCAGCGAAGCGGTCGAGTTCCTCCTCGCGCTGGCGCTCCAGCTTGATCGAGGCGAAGACCGAGACCGGGAGGCCGAGCTTGTCCTGGTTCACGACCGCGACATAACCCTCGATGATGCCCGCCTCCTCCAGCAGGCGAACCCGCCTTGCGCAGGGTGAGGGCGAAAGCCCGACTTTTTCGGCCAGGTCCTGATTGCTCATGCGTCCATCGGCCTGGAGAGCCTGGACGATACGCCGGTCGATATCGTCGAGTTTATAGTCTGGCATCTTGTCTCGCTTTCGTTCGCAGGATTAGCGGAAAGCGCTAAGATGGAAAGCATCGTCGGCGATCTTTGGCAAAAATCGCTGCCGGAAGCGTGCATGATGGCTTTGCCGTATCGAGAGAAGCCAAATGACCGATCCCCGTCTGCCGATTCTCGCCGAACTCGAGAAGAAGATTCTCTGGCTCGCCTCCTGGACGATCCATAACGCCAACCACCTTCGCGATAACGGCGATGGGATGAAGGTGGGCGGGCATCAGGCTTCGTCCGCGTCGCTGGCGACGATCATGACGGCGCTCTACATGGCGGCCCTGAAGCCGCAGGACCGGGTCGCGGTGAAGCCGCATGCCTCGCCGGTCTTCCATGCCATCAACTATCTGATGGGCCTGCAGACCCGCGAGAAGCTGGAGAATTTTCGCGGATACAAGGGCGCCCAGAGCTATCCCTCGCGCACCAAGGATATCGACGATGTCGATTTCTCGACCGGCTCGGTCGGCCTCGGCGTCGCGCAGACGCTCTTCTCCTCGCTGACCCAGGATTATGTGAAGGCCCATGGCTGGGGCGCAAGCCGGCCGGATGGGCGCATGGTGTCGCTGATCGGCGATGCCGAGCTCGACGAGGGCAATATTTTCGAAGCCCTGATGGAGGGCTGGAAGCACGGCGTCCGCAACACCTGGTGGGTGATCGACTATAACCGCCAGTCCCTGGACGCGGTGATCCGCGAGGGGCTCTACGACCGCTTCGAGACGATGTTCCGCAATTTCGGCTGGGATGTCGTGACGCTGAAATATGGCTCGCTGCAGCAGGCCGCCTTCAAGGAGAAGGGTGGCGAGCGGCTGAAGGCCTGGATCGATTCCTGCCCGAACCAGCTCTACTCGGCCCTGACCTTCCAGGGCGGCGCTGCCTGGCGCAAGCGCCTTATGGATGATCTCGGCGATCAAGGGCCTGTGACGACGCTGATCGAGAGCCGCTCCGACGCCGAGCTGTCGAAGCTGATGTGCAATCTCGGTGGCCACGATCTGCCCTCGCTGCTCGAAGCTTTCGAGGGCATCGATCACGACCGGCCGGTCTGTTTCCTCGCCTATACCGTGAAGGGCTTTGGCCTGCCGCTTGCTGGGCACAAGGACAATCACGCCGGGCTGATGACCAAGGAGCAGATGGAAGGCTTCAAGAAAGCCAACACGATCCGCCCCGGCCATGAGTGGGACCTGTTTGAAGGGCTGTCGCTGCCCGAAGCCGCGCTCCGCAGCTATCTCGACAAGGTGCCCTTCTTCTCCGAGGGGCGCCGTCGCTTCTCGGCACCGTCGCTGCCTGTGCCCGCGAAACTCGAGGCCGGCATCCAGGCGACGATGTCGACGCAAATGGGCTTCGGCAAGGTGCTGGACGAGCTGGCGAAGCTCGGCGGCCCCCTGGCCGACCGCATCGTCACCACCGCGCCGGACGTCACCGTCTCGACCAATCTCGGGCCATGGGTGAACCGGCGCGGCCTGTTCGCCCGGGCCTCGATGGCCGATACCTTCAAGGACGAGCGCATTCCCTCGATGCAGAAATGGGAATTCTCGCCGAAGGGCCAGCATATCGAGCTCGGCATCGCCGAGATGAACCTCTTCATCAATCTTTCGGCGCTTGGCCTCTCGCATTCGATCTTCGGCGAGCGGCTGATCCCGATCGGCACGCTCTACGACCCCTTCATCTCGCGCGGGCTCGATGCGCTGAACTATGCCTGCTACCAGGATGCGCGCTTCATGGTGGTCGCAACGCCGTCTGGTGTGACGCTGGCGCCGGAGGGTGGCGCACATCAGTCGATCGCGACACCTCTGATCGGCATGAGCCAGGACGGGCTCTGCGCCTTCGAGCCGGCCTTCGTCGACGAACTCGCCGTGATGATGCGCTGGTCCTTCGAATACCTGCAGAAGGATGGCGAGGGCGATCCCGACGAGCGTACCTGGCTGCGCGATGAGACCGGCGGCTCCGTCTATCTCAGGCTCTCGACGCGGCAGGTCGAGCAGCCGAAACGGGCAATGACGGCCGATCTCGAGCGCGACATCATCGATGGTGCCTATTGGCTCAGGAAGCCCGGCCCGAACGCCTCCGTCGTCATCGCCTATACCGGTGCGGTTGCGCCTGAGGCGATCGAGGCTGTGGGGCTGCTCGGCGAAGACCGGCGCGATGTCGGCCTGCTCGCCATCACCTCGGCCGATCGGCTCAATGCCGGCTGGCAGGCGGCCGAGCGGGCGCGACAGCGCGGCAATCATGGCGCGACCAGTCATATCGAGCGGCTGCTCGGCGAACTGTCACGCGATTGCGGTATCGTGTCGGTGCTCGACGGACATCCTGCGACACTGGCTTGGCTCGGCAGCGTGCACGGCCACAAGCAGAAAGCCCTTGGCGTCGAGCATTTCGGCCAGACCGGCAGCGTCGCCGACCTCTATCGGCATTTCGGGATCGACGCGAACGCGATCGTGCATGCGGCGCAGGCCGCGGCGCCAGGCCGGCCGGTGCGCTATCTGAAGGCGCTGCCGTAGGCGGGGGGTATCAGTCCTTGCAAGGCAAGGCGCGGTGGCGAAAGGCCCCCGCGCTCTACTTCGCCAGCCCCTGTTTCACGTTGACGCCTGCGAGCAGCGCGCCGCCCACAAGGAAGAACGCGATCAGCACCGCCAGCCCGGCCTGCTGGCTGGCAAAGACGGTGGTCGCTAGCGCCACGAAGGTCGGCCCCATGAACGAGGTCACCTTGCCCGATAGCGCGAAGAGGCCGAAGAACTCGCCATGCCGGCCCGTCGGTGCGAGACGGGCCATCAGGCTGCGCGAAGAGGCCTGGAGCGGACCGGCGACCAGGCCGATCAGCAGGCCAAGAGCGAGATAGATCCGCTCGGGCACCGAGGCGAACAGCCCGTCGCCTGGTGCCGGAGGCGTAGCCGGCAGCACGAAGAAGATGCGGTCGGGCCCGAGCGAGAGGATGCCGAGGCAGGCGAAGAGCAGGCAGGCGATGGCGCCCAAGACCACGGGCTTGCCGCCGATGCGGTCATCGAGCTTGCCGCCGAACCAGGCGCCGAGCGTGCCGGTGATGGTGAGCATGATCCCGAAGATGCCGAGTTCGATGGTCTGCCAGCCGAAGACGCCGGCCGCGTAGATGCCTCCGAAGGCGAAGAGCGCCACAAGCCCGTCCTGATAGATCATGTTGGCGAGCAGAAAGCGCCCAAGTGCAGGCAGGCGCGGCAGTTCGGCGATGGTCGCCTTCAGCCGCGAGAGACCGCCCTGCGCCGCTTCCCTGAGGCGCATGCCGGTTCCCGGTGAGTCCGGTGTCAGCAGGAACATCGGTGTGACGAAGATGACGAACCAGAGCGCAGTGAGCGGCCCCGAGGCGCGGTCACCCTCGCGCGCTGCTGCGTCGAGGCCGAGAATCGGCACGAGGCCTGCCAGCGTCTTGCCGGTGAGCGGATCTGCGGCGAGCAGCGCCAGCGTGATTGCAAGCGAGATCAGACCGCCGAGATAGCCGATGGCCCAGCCCGTGCCGGAGAGCCATCCGAGCCGTTCCGGCGGCACGAGCCGCGTCATCATCGCATTGTTGAAGATGGTGGCGAATTCGGCACCGATCGTGGCGATGATGAAGCCCGCGAGCGCGATCGGAACCGCGGCGGGCGAGCCGGGCCTTGCAAACCAGAGCAGGGCCGAGCCGATGACGAGCAGCGCGCCGAAGGCCGCTATCCAGGGCTTGCGCGGGCCCGTGCGGTCAGCGATGCCGCCGAGCAGGGGAGAGAGCAGGGCGATGCAGAGACCCGCGAAACCCGTGGCATAGCCCCAGAGCGCCTGTCCCTCTGCTGCGTCCGCCGCAAGGGCGGAGGCGAAGAAGGGCGCGAAGACGAAGGTGGTGACGAGAGTGAAGAATGGCTGTGCCGCCCAGTCGAAGAACAGCCAGGCCGTGACGGCCCGGCGTGGCGGATACGTGACGGGCGCGATTGCCGCCGCAGGCGCGTGGGAAAGGTTCACTGCAGGGTCGTCTCTGGGTCGCCGCCACCGCGCGCCAGCTCGATCTCGGTGATCGCGACCAGGACGTCGGCGCGGTTCTTCAGGCTGGAGGCCTCGAGCAGCGCCTGTTTCTCGCGCGGACCGAAGGGGCACATCATCGACAGCGCGTTGACCAGCGCCTCGTTGGGTGCTTCGTTGATGCCCTTCCAATCGATCTTGAGGTCATTGGCCTTGGCGAAGGACCGAAGCGCCTTGAGCAGGCTGTTGCGGTCGACCTCGTCCTCCCCCGCACGCGCGGTGAAATCGATGGCGAAGTCGTCATAGCTGACACGGCACTGGCGGTAGGCTGTCGTCACCGCGAGTTCCTCGACAATGCGGAAGCGCGCGATGCCGGTGAGCGTCAGGATATAGCGATCATCGCCGGTCTCTGCGAACTGCGTGATCCGGCCGAGGCAGCCGACCTGCAACAGGCTGGGCGTGTCGGTCTGGCGGCCGCTTTCCGGCTCGGGCTGGATCATGCCGATGGTGCGGTGGTCCCGCAGCGCATCGTCGATCATGGCGATATAGCGCGGCTCGAAGATGTTGAGGGGCATCTGCCCGCGCGGCAGGAGGAGCGCACCGGCCAGCGGGAAGACCGGGATCACCAGCGGGCAGTCCTGGGCTCCGTTATAGACGGCATTCATGCCCATGGGCGTGTCGCTCCCTTCCATCGCGGCACCTTATGAAAACAGCAGCGTCGAAAGCTTGCGCCGACCTGCAACGCTGGCGTCGTCCATGTGACCCCAGGCCTCGAAGAACTGCAGCAGCTGCTTGCGGGCGCCGTCGTCGTTCCAGGTCCGGTCAGCCTTGATGATGGCAACCAGCTGGTCGACGGCTTCTTCGCGCTTGTCATGGGCATTCAGCGCCAGCGCCAGATCGAAGCGGGCCTGATGATCCCCGGGGTTGGCCGCAACCTTCGCTTCGAGTTCGGCCGTATCGCCGAGCGAAGCGGCCTGCTCGGCGAGTTCGATCGCGGCACGCACGGCAGCCAGCGCCGGATCGGACGCCTTGGCTTCGGGAGCGGTGGCCAGGATGCCCTTGGCGCCGTCGAGATCACCCATGTCGAGATGCAGGCGCGCCAGTCCGGCGAGCGCTGGGACATTGTCGGGCTCGAGCGCCAGCACATTGGCATAGAGTTCGCCCGCGCCGGCCGCATCGCCGGCCTCGAGCGCCTCCTGCGCGGCGGCGACCAGCTCTTCGGTCGCGCCCGGGCCCATCGGTCCAACGAGCTTCTCGATGAAAGCCTTGATCTGGCTTTCCGGCTGGGCGCCCATGAAACCGTCGATCGGCTGGCCGCGCTGGAAGGCGATGACGGCCGGGATCGACTGGATGCCGAGCTGGCCCGGGATCTGCGGGTGCTCGTCGATGTTCATCTTGACGAGCTTGACCTTGCCACCGGCAGCCTTGATCACCTTCTCGATGACCGGGGTCAGCTGTTTGCAGGGGCCGCACCACGGGGCCCAGAAATCGACCAGAACCGGCTGGTTCATCGATTCGGCGACGACATCCTGCCGGAAGCCCTGTGTCGTCGTATCCTTGATCAGGCCGGGTTGCTCGGCCGCATCGCTGTTGAGCAGCATGGGTCTTCCTTCATCTCGTCAACAAGATCGACCGCGGCCACGCTGGGCCGATCACGGTCGGGCATACGAAAACGGGCGCATGACCATAGGCCGCGCGCCACATAGATGGGGAGGTTCAGTCGTTCTGTCCATCGACCGGTGCTGGCAAATCGACGATCAGCGGCTCATGTCCGGTGCTGCGGAGGAAGCCCAGCATGTCGTCGCGTGCGATGCGCAGCGTCGCGGTGTTGATCAACGGATGGAAATTCATCGCCTCGCCGCTCATCAGATTGGCGTCGAGCACCATCGTCACATCACCGGCGCGATCATTGATCACGGCAAAGGCGGTGACCGAACCGGGCGTCACGCCGAGCTTCTCCTCCAACAGTTCGGCCGAGCCGAAGGAAAGCCGACCGCTGGCTCCCAGCGTCTGATGCAGCCGCTTCAGATCGATTCGTGTGCTCTCCAGGGCCGAGACCAGGAAAAGCCGGCCCTTCTTGTCCTTGAGAAACAAGTTCTTGGTGTGGTGCCCATCGATCGTGCCGCGCAGAGACTTCGATTCGGCGACGGTGAAGACCGCCTCATGATCGAGCCTGTGGAAAGGAATACCCTGCGTGGCCAGATGGGAGCAGAGCTCGTCGGGTGTCAGTGGCGAGGTCATCGTAACTCGTCGGAAACAAAGAGTTCTTGGCGTTGCCTAGCCCGCCGGACGGCATCACCGCAAGGGCGCCGTTCCGGCGCCGGCGGGGCGCCAATCAGGGCATCGGCGAAAAACTTTGCAACAAGGCGCTTGCGCTTCGCAGCGCTTTGGGCAATAAGCCCGCCACGCGCCGCTTGGCGCGCCAATGTCCGGATGCGGGTGTAGCTCAGGGGTAGAGCACAACCTTGCCAAGGTTGGGGTCGAGGGTTCGAATCCCTTCGCCCGCTCCAGACATTCTTCCCAACCAAGACTGTCGCAGGCGCCGGGTTTCCCGGCGCTTTTTGCGTTTTGAGGTCGAGGCGATCGCTTGAAGGGGGGCCACAGGCGCTCAGACGTCCGTGGTGCCGGAGCTCACCCGCTTGCGCAGACGATTCGCGGTTTGGGCGTTCACGCTGGGCCCCTCGCACTCGGTGCCGGTGTCGAGGCCAGCGTCCCGCGCGGAATTCCTGACGACGCTGATCATTATCCTCATCGGAAACGCGCGCCGATGGGCCCTTGGGAGCCGGAGAGCCGGTTCCGGCATGCCGTGCTCTCGTGCGCAAACCAGGCCACCGCCTTCGACAGGATATCGCCGCCCGACGCAGCCGGTGGTCCTCGCGCCGCGGACGGATCGGTTCCTTACGTTCCGCGCTGGTTGTGCCGTCGTCCCGATCAGCCTGGTCGACCGCGAAACGCGGCCGGCGATGGTTCGCTTCCGGCCGTCGGGCGCCCGGCAGGCTTATTGCCCCGCCTGCAGATTCGCGCTCCTGGCCGTTTGCACGATGAGACGCGAGATGAGCTCGGGGGCTTCGACATGCGGCATGTGTCCGATGTCGGCGAGCACGTGAAGAGCGACGAAGCCCGGAAGACCTCTGCTATGGGAGACCGGAATGATGCGGTCGGCTTTGCCCCATATCACGCGGGTCGGGATGTGAAGCGACGCGATTGCATTCCCGATCTGAATCGTCTGGGTCGCGTCTGGAAACAGGCGGGCTGCGAGTTCCCGTTGCGGCGCGTCCACGCCGCGCCGCAACCTTTCCCGCAAAACCGCTTCGGCATAGCCTTGGGGAAGCAAGGCGGGATCGGCGACCAGTTGTTCCAGCCAAGGCAGCAGGCTGGCTGCCGAGCGGGCCGTTAAGAAACCCTCCAGAAATTCACCATCAATGTCCGGACCGAGGCCGGCTGGCGCAATCAGGGTCAAGGATCGTGCACGAATCGCCGAATTCGCGGCGATGGCGGCTGCGACAGCGCCACCCAGGGAATGCCCGACGATGTGGCATTCCGTCAGCCCGGTGTCCTCGAGATAGGCGAGCGTTGCATCCACCAACGCGTTCAGGCTCGGGCTGCCCGCCGCCGCAGTGCGGCCGTGGCCGGGCAGATCGGGAGCGAATGACGCGATGGTGGGGTCGAGATATGCGCGGACGTTGTTCCAGGCGCCCGAATTGGCCCCAAAGCCATGAATGAAGACTATCGGAGGGAGCCCGCCCTTGTGTCGGGCAACAGGGCTCCCCTGCCGAGGCGCGGAACCGACTTGTACTGGCTCGGGCCGTTGCTCGGCCAAGATCCGCTCGATATCGCGGCTCTTGATTCGACCTCCCGGACCCGTGCCAACCATCGCCGTCGTGTCCAGCCCCGCCTGCCTGGCAAGGCGGCGAGCCAGTGGGGAAATCGGGGTTCGATCCCTGGACAGGCTGATTGATGCGGACCGGGTAGGCTCCGGGGTGGCAATCGCAACGGTTGGCTCGGGCATGTCGGCTTCGCCGATCGCATCCCCGTCATTGCCGATATGGCCCAGCACGCTGCCGACGCCGACCTCGGCCCCTGCCGCAGCGACGATTGCGACGAGCATGCCGTCGCGCTCCGCCTCGATTTCAGTCGCTGCTTTCGCAGTCTCGACGACGACGACGACATCGCCTTGCTTCACCCTGTCGCCCACGGCAACCGCCCAGGACACCACGGTTGCGCTTTCCATGTATTCGCCGGCGCCGCCGGTGAGCCTGATCTCGCTCGTCATGACTGGCCTCCGCTCATGCCACTGCCCGCCGCGCTGCTGCCGCGATCTTGGCCGCATCCGGCAGCACGGCGTTTTCGAGCGGCTCGCTGTAGGGGATCGGAATATCGTGGGTCGCAACGCGTTCAACGGGAGCGTCGAGTTCGTCGAATGCCGTTTCCATGATGGTGGCGCTCAGCTCCGCGCCATAGCCGCAGAAGCGCCAGCCTTCATTGACCACTACGGCGTGATGGGTTTTGGCGATCGAGGCCCGGATGGTGTCGCGGTCGAGCGGGCGCAGGCTGCGCAGGTCGATCACCTCGGCGGAAATTCCTTCGCCCGCGAGGAGTTCGGCCGCCTTCAGCGATTCGATCACCATGCGCGAGGAGGCGATGATCGAGACATTGCTGCCTTCCCGCGCGATGCGGGCCTTGCCGATCTCGACCAGATGATCGCCGTCCGGCACTTCGTCGCGGCTGTTGTAGAGGAGCTTATGTTCAAGGAAGATCACCGGGTGATCGTCACGGATCGCAGCCTTCAGGAGGCCCTTGGCGTCGGCGGCAGTCGCCGGTGCGACCACTTTCAGGCCGGGAATATGGGCGACGAGCGCGTCCAGGCTCTTGGAATGCTGTGCCCCGGCACCAGCCCCGCCGCCGCCCTGGGTGCGGAGCACGAACGGCATGGTGACCTGACCGTTCCAGATATAGTTGTAGATCGATGCCTGGTTCATGAGCGCGTCGATGCTCAGAGGCAAGAAATCCGCATACATGATTTCGAGCACGGGTCTCGTGCCGGCCATCGCGGCAGTGACGGCCATGGCGGTCAGCGTCTGCTCGGAGATCGGTGTGTCGCGAACACGCTCGGGGCCAAATTCCGCGAGCAGGTCCTTCGTCACCTTGAAGACGCCGCCATAGACCGCGATGTCCTCGCCGAAGAGCCAGACATTGGGATCGCGCTGCATTTCCTCGCGCAGGGCGGCACGCAGGGCTTCGGCATAACGCATCATTGCCATCACACGGCTCCAGCGTAGTAGGGGGCACTCGGGGCATGATCGACGAAGCCCGGCAACGGATCAGCCAGCGCTTGGTCTACGGCGGCATCGACGGCAGCACGTGCTTCGGCGCCGACAGCATCCAGGTGTGCCGGCGATACGCTTGCGGCCAGCGAGCGGCGGGCGAAGACGATCGGGTCGCGCTCGCGCCACGCTGCACGGTCTTCTGCGCTCTGATAGCCGCCGACATCGCTGGTCGAGAACCCGACCATCCGATAGGTCTTGGCCTCGACAAGTGAGGGGCCTTCGCCGCGCCGCGCCCGGTCGACCGCTGCGGCCACCGCCCGATAGACGGCCGTGATGTCGTTGCCGTCGACACTGTCGCCAGGCATGCCATAGCCGGCAGCGCGAACCACCAGATCCGGAACCGAGGACTGGGTCGAGTGATGCGCGGTCAGGCCGTACTGGTTGTGCTCGAGCACGAAGACGACCGGCAGCTTCCACAAGGCTGCGATATTCATGGATTCGTGGCAGATGCCGGTCTGTGCGGCGCCGTCTCCGAAGAGGCACATGGCGACGCGAGCGCCGCCATCGGCGCGATTGCGCATCTGGAGCGAAACCGCAAAGCCCGTGGCTGCCGGGATTCCGCCGCCGACGATGGCATTGCCCCCGAGAAGGCCGTTCGCGACATCGGCAATCAGCATATGACCGGCGCGGCCAGCGCATGTCCCGGTTGAACGGCCGAGAATCTCGGCCACGATCGGATGAAGTCCGACGCCCTTGCCGACGTAATGGGCGTGGCCGCGATGGGTGCTGGTCAGCAAATCGGAGGCATCGAGCATCGCAGTCGCGCCAATGCCGACCGCTTCCTGTCCGTCGCAGCGATGGATCGGGCCGCGGGTCTTGCCGGCCTTGTGAAGCTCACCCAGCCGTTCCTCAAGATGCCGCACCGCAATCATGCGGCGCAACATCTCGATCTGTTCGTCAATCGTGGGCGAATTCCTCATCGTCGGTGTTCTCCGCGCAGCCGAGTCGAGCGTCCTGATGCGAGACGTTCGCCGCGCGTGACCGGCGCATGCGTGGAGAAAGCCAAGCGTTTTCGGAGATCGGCTCTAGCGCATTTCCCGACAGAGCGCTATAAGTGTACGCACAATGGAATGCACTATTTGCATGGCGGCGAACGTTCGATCTCGAGAGGGCCTCGTGCCCGATCGGCTTGGACGTTTCTCTGCCTCACATGAGTTGAGCGGGCAGAGCGCTTCCGCAAACATGGAGAAGCACGATGATCTTCGACCACCGCGTCTACACGGCCCGACCAAACCGTCTTCCGGACTTCCTGCGGCTCTATGAGGACGTCGGCCTGCCGATGCAGCGCCACTATCTGGGTGAGCCCTTCGGCTTCTTCCAAACCCATATCGGCGATCTCAGCCGTGTCGTTCATCTCTGGAAATACGACAGCCTCGCCGACCGTGAAGCTCGCCGCGATGCGATGGAGGCCGATCCGGCGTGGCAAGCCTATCGCCGCCAGGTGGTCGAGGCCCATCCGCTGATGGACATGCGCAACCAGATTCTGAAGCCGGTGTCGTTCTTCAACCCGAAGGCTTGACCCGGTCGGCTTGCCGGTCCACGCGGAATCCTGATTTCATGAAACTCGATTTCTTTGCCGGCAACGAGAGTTGGCGGATCGCCTGCGATACCGCGCGGGCGCCCCGCACGCTTCGGTCCCTGGCCTCCACCCTGCCGGCGCCTCTGCAGCTCCACACGCCCAAGATCGCAGGCCAGCACATCTACTGGCATGCACCGTTCGTCGAGGACGCCGAGGGCGGGGTTGATGTCATGGAGGCGCCTCCCGGCGCCTTCCTGTATTGGCCGGCGCGGCAGTTCCTCGAGCTGACCTTCGCACCCCTGCAGGCCGAGACCGCCACGGTCACGCTGCTGGGCCAGATCGAAGGTGGCCTGCCCGCCTTGCAGGCGCTTGGCCTAAGCCTGCGCGAAGGACATGGAGTGAAGGCGTTCGACGGGCGGCTGGTGCTCGCCGAGGGCGCGCAGCCACAGATGACGGCGTCCCCGGCTTCGAGCTTGCCCGAGGCGCTCGTCGCGCGGCGCGAGACGCTGTGGCGGGCCAGTCCGCCGGATATCGACGGCATGCTCGCCTCGCGCGCGATCATGCACCCCTCCGGCCCGCTCTTCCTGGCCGAATCCGAGGCGCGCATCCTGCAGGAGCTGCTGTGGTGGGTCCGCAGCGGTCTCGCGAGCGAGGAGCCGCAGGTTTCGCGGAGCGTCGCCGCGCTGGCCTGCAACAAGGCCGGTACCCGCCTGCGCGACTTCTGCCATCTCGGTGAGAGCGCCGAAATCCTGTTTGCGCTCGAGGCCGCGTTCCGGCGCCCGGAGATTGCGCTGGCGGAACTGACCGACGAGGCGATCCTGTGTGCAGGTCGTCTCGCAGCCTGGCTCGACCTGCGGATCCCGTGGTCGGCCGTCAACGGTGCCGTCCGCACGGCACTGGACGCGAGGGCCGAAGCGGCATGACCAGCGCGCTCGCCCCCCTGCAAGATGGCGGCACGCTCGCCTTCACCGAGACCGGCGCCGGCGCGCCGCTTGTCCTGATCTCAGGGCTGGGCGGGCTCGCGTCGTTCTGGAAGGATTTCGCCAGCGTCTGTGCCGGCCATTTCCGCGTGATCACTTACGATCATCGCGGCGTCGGGCGTTCGAGCCCACTGGACGGATCGACCAGCATCGCCGCGATGTGCGACGATCTCATTGGCCTGCTCGATCATCTGGGCATTGAGCAAGCGATGATCCTCGGCCACTCCACCGGCGGCGCGATCGCGCAGCGATTGGCGATAGACAATCCGCAACGTCTTTCGCGCCTCGTCCTCTCGGCGACCTTCGCGCGACCGTGCGCCTATATGGAGCGACTGTTCGCCGGCCGTATCGAGATCCTCGACCGGCTCGGCGTCGATGCCTATCGACGTCATGCCGTCACCCTGCTGAACGCGCCGTACTGGCTCGCCGAGAACGACGCCCGCGTCACTGCGGAGCTGACCGGCGGTGCGCCTGCGACCGAACGGGACGCCGCGACCATCCGCGCGCGTATCAAGGCTGTGCTGGGACATGGTGTCGACGAGTCCCTCGATACGATCGCCTGTCCGGCCAGGATCGTGGTCGCGGCCGACGACATCGTGACCCCGCCCTATCACTCCGAGCGCCTCGCGCATGCCATCCCCGGCGCCGAACTCGCCGTGCTCCCTCGTGGCGGTCACTACGCCATGCGGGCTGAGCCGGCGCTCTACCGGGACGCAGTACTCGATTTTCTGCGCGGCTGACCGGCCCGCATGACAAGGATCTGAACCGATGCAAGACATTCTGGGACGTGGACCGATCGGCGTCGTCGGCCTGGGCACGATCGGCCAGCGCTGGGCGGCGACCTTTGCCCATGCCGGTTATGACGTATCCTGCTATGATCCCGATCCCGCCCGCTGGGAGGCCTTTCAATCCCTGCGCGCAACGCTTGCCGACGACCTGCAGCGTCTTTCGCCGGCCAAGGCCGAAACGGGAGACATTCGCTTCGCGAGCGATCTCGCAACCGCGATGGCCGGTGTTCGCTTCGTCCAGGAATCGGGGCCGGAGCAACTCCCATTGAAGCAGGCACTGCTGGCGGAGATCGAACAGCATATCGCTGCGGATGTGGTGATCGCGTCCTCCTCTTCGGCCCTGCTCGTCTCGGACATGCAGTCGGCCTGTGCGCATCCCGAGCGGGTGGTCCTCGCCCACCCGTTCAATCCCGTCCACCTGATGCCGCTCGTCGAGATCGTCGGCGGGAAGGCGACCTCGCCGGAGGTCGTCGAGCAGACGCGTGCCTTCTATGAGGATCTCGGCAAGAAGCCAGCCGTGCTCCGGCGCGAGGTCACAGGCCATCTGGCCCTGCGGCTGATGGGAGCGATGTGGCGCGAGGCCATCGCACTCGTCGAAAGCGGCGTCGCGTCGGCGGAAGATGTCGACCGAGCCTTCTGCTACGGCCCTGGCCCGAAATGGACCTTGCAGGGCTCGTTCATCTCGAACCACCTCAACGCCGAGGGTATCGAATCCTTCCTGACCAAATACGGCAAAACCTATCAGGACATCTGGGACGATCTCGGCGATGCCCGGCTTGATACCCCGACCGTGTCACGCGTGGCGAAAGCGGTGCGTGAGGCGATTGGCGAACGCAGCGATGACGACCTGCGCAGCCAGCGCGATGCCGGGCTGGTCGACCTGCTGCGGGTGATGTCGCAGCGTGCGGCACTCTGAACGCAGGCAATGAAGAGGACCGGATGATGCAGAGCGCCTTCCCCTATCAAACCGCCCTCGTCACGGGCGCATCGCGCGGAATCGGCGCCGCGATTTGCCGCAAGCTCGCGACCCTTGGGCTTACGGTCTACGGCGTTGCACGTAGCGAGGATGCACTCGCGACCGTCGTCGCCGAGGCCGGGGTCATCCCGGTGGTTGCCGATGTTCGCGATGTTGCGGCGATCGTCGCCGCGCTCGACGGGGCCAAGATCGACATCCTGGTCAACAATGCCGGTATGGTCGCCTCGGTGAAACCGCTCTACGAGCAGACCGCGGAGGAAATCTCCGAGACGATCGCGGTGAACTTCACTGCGCCCATGCTGCTGATGCAGTCGTTACTGGGCGGCATGGTTGAGCGTCGTCGCGGTCATGTCATCAATATCACGACGACTGCCGCACGCGGCGTGTTTGCGGGAACGTCGGCCTATGGTGGGGCCAAGGCGGGGCTCGCCCATGCCGGTCGTTCTCTGCGTTACGATCTCGCCGGCAGCAATGTCCGCGTCACCGATCTCGCTCCAGGCCGCGTCGAGACTGACATTTATCTGCAGGCCTTCGCGGGCGATCGCGCCCGCCTGCATGATTCGATGTATGGCGCCGTTCGGGCCCTGAAACCGCAGGACATCGCTGAAACGATCGCGGCCGTGCTTGCCCTTCCTGAGCATGTCGACGTCACCGAAATCGAGGTGTCGCCAACCGATCAGGCTGTGGGCGGTCATGTCTACAAGTCGCAGCCGGCCTGAAGGAGGGTGGGGCTCAGGGGCGCCTGCCCGCCCTCCCGTCAGTGAGCTTGGCAAGAACGGCGTCGCAGGCCGCGGTCCAGCCTTCTTTGGCGCCGTGCTCGGACAGCACCGCGAGGCCGCGCTCCGTGATCCCGCCTGGCGTCGCGAGATTCGCAATCAGCGTTTCGACCGGCTCCGGCCTTTCGGCAATCATCCGGCCAGCCGCCACGAAGGTCGTCGCGGCAAGTTCGCGGGCTGCCTCAGGGCTCATGCCATGAGCGACGGACCAGTCGCGACCGAGGCCGATAAGGCTCTGAGCCCAGCCATAGATGGCGGCGCTGACCGTTGCGGTCTCGAACTGGGCTTCATTCTCAAGGACGATGACGGGGCCGAGCCGTGCGAGCAGCGCCTGAACTTCGGGAAAACTCGGGAACGCCGTTGTCGGGCTCGCGCCGAGAGATGCGGCTGTGAGCGGCATGATCCGCATGACGCGGGCAGGGGCGGCGGCCTTTTCCAAATGCGCAATGGGCACGCCCGCGCAGGCCGAAACCAGGATGTGCTCCGGGCGCCATGGCAGATGGCAGATAGCTGCAATGGCATCGGCCGGCCGCGTCGCGAGAAAGACGATGTCCGCACCGGATATGAGCGTGGAATTGCACTCGGCCAGCTCAAGCTCATGGCGTTCGGCCAACTTCGGTCCCTGACCGCGCGGCGACAGGGCAAGGTGGGGAACCGTCTGCTGGTCGCGCAAGAGGCCTTCAATCATCGCCTCGGCCAGATGGCCGACTCCGAGAAATGCGATCCGTGTCATGATGATCCCAAGAAGAAGCTGCCGGCCGGATTCGGAGGGCGCTGGTTGATTTTTTCCGGTTGCGCGATTTGAAGCTTGCACTGACCGCTTCTTGGTGATGCGAGAGCGGGGAAACGTCGTCGACAATGAGAGACGGAATGCCGAAGACCGCGAAGGCCCCGACCGTCAAGGCAGCCCCACCGCGTCGGGCGGCGGACAGCGCAGAACGCGCCTATCGCGCGATTCGGCAGCAGCTCGTCGAATTCAAGATGCGGCCGGAGGAGCGCATCAACGAGGTGCATCTGGCGCAGATGCTGGAGCTGTCGCGCACGCCGGTCCGAGAAGCGCTGAACAGGCTGGCCAGCGAGGGGTTTGTCGTCTTCACGCCCAACAGGGGCTTTTACTTCCGCGGCCTCGATATCGACGATCTCGTCGATCTGTTCGAGATGCGCTCCATCATTGAAACCGGCGCGTTCGCTCTTGCGTGCGAGCGCGTCGATCAGGCTGGGATCGAGCGCCTTCAGGCGTTCTGGGAGGATGCGCGTCGGCGCTACGCCAACAACGATCCCGACGAGATCCTCGAACTGGACGAAGCCTTTCATGTCCATGTCGCCGAGCTTGCCGGCAATCCCGAGGTCGTGCGCCAGCTTATCGGCGTCAACGCCCGAATCCGGTTTATCCGACGAGTCCAGATCGAAAACGGCCCGCAACACTCGAGTCTCGTCGGGGATCATTCGCGGATCGTCCAGGCGCTTGCTGAGCGCGACGCCGCAAAGGGCATCGAGATTCTGCGCGCACATATTTCGCTGACTTTCGCCGAGGCGCGCAGTGTTCTCAAGGATGCGCTTCTGAAGATTTTCGTGCCGGAAGAGTCGGGGTCGGTACGGCGCCGGGCACGCGTTCCGCGGAACTGACATCCCGATCCGCCTACGGGATATGAGGACGTGGCGAGACCCGCTGCGTCTCTGACGCGCATTTCCTTCCGCCGCGCGTTTGCGCGCGCGCTCACTCGGCCGGCAAATGTCAGCCGGCGAGGCGGGACTGCGTGCAGGTAATGCCCGCCTGCCAAACCAGCTGCTGACATCGCGATCGTTCTTATTCCCTATGCCCCGCGATTCGGGGTGCTGGATGCGGGGCCTCGCATGGCCTGCCCACCCTTGCGCCACGCGCGTTCTCATCTTTGTGCAACGGCCAGAAATCGAAGTTTCAAAAGTGCCTGTACAACTGCATGCACTTATGACACGGTCACTGGTGTCAGGGGAAGCGGCTCCGCGCAAAACGGTAGTGAGATGCTCGATCACGTACTCGGCCTGGACCATATCGTTGTTGCCGTGAGCGAACTCTCGGCATCGGCCGAACGTTGGCGCGCGCTGGGGTTTTCGGTGTCGCCGCGTGGTCTCCACAGCGACTATCTCGGCACCGCCAATCACACGATCATGTTCGAGGACGACTACGTCGAACTGCTCGGCGTGCTTGCCCCGACGGACTTCAATCGGCCGACCCGCGACTTCCTCGCCGCGGGAGCGGGGCTGGAACGCCTCGCGATGCGGACTGACGATGCGCAGGCGGCGCTCGATACGCTCAAGAGAGGCGGCATTTCGGCGACTGGGCCGTTCGAATTCCGTCGGCCAGTCGAACTGGGCAGCGGCGGCGTGGGAGAGGCGGGGTTTCGCATCTTCCAATGGCCGCTCGAGCCAGCGCCTGCCGGTGTGCGCCTCTTCGCCTGCCAGCATCTGACGCGCGAGACCGTCTGGCTGCCTGATCTCGTCAGCCATGCCAATGGTGCCCGCGCCCTGAGCCGCATCGAGATCGTGGCTGAGGATCCGCCGGCTGCCGCGGCGCTCTGCGCGCAAATGCTCGGCCTCACATTCGCGCGGGGCGAGGACGGTGGTTTCTGCGTCGCTATGCGCCCGCGGGGGGCGGATCTCGTCTTCATGGATGCGCCGAGTTTCGACAGGCGTTGGCAGGTCGGCGCGCAGGCTCAAGGCACAGGCTGCGGAATTGTCCTCGACGTCGCGGCTGGCACGACCGCCGAGCCATTCGCCGAATGGAGCATAGCCGGCGAATGGCCGCTGCATTGCGCCTCCGTCGAAGGGGCTCTGATTGGCTGGGAAGCCGGAAGGCGGTCCGCGCGGCCTTGATCGATCGCCTGACGCCAGCAGGCCTGAATTCACAATAATGGAGGGGAACATGACTGCATCAACATTTACGCGTCGTCAGATGCTCGCATCGGCCGGTGCGGCGGCGCTGCTAGCGGGCTCGCCGATCGGAGCGTTCGCCCAGGAGCCGCGGCGGGGCGGTACCGTGACCGTGCACATGCCGCAGGAGCAGCGCATCCTGAACCCCGCATTGCGGGCCTCGACCGGTGTCTATGTCATCGCCTCCAAGATCATGGAGCCGCTGGTCGACCTGAACGAGAAGGGCGAACTCGAGCCCATGTTGGCGACGAGCTGGGAAGGTTCGCCGGACGGCAAGACCATCACGATCAAGCTGCGCGAGGGCGTGAAGTGGCACGACGGCAAGCCCTTCACCTCCGCTGACGTGCAGTACACGGCGATGGAGCTGTGGAAGAAGCACCTGAACTACGGCACGGCGCTGCACTCCGCCCTGGAGGCGGTCGATACGCCGGACGCGCATACGGCGATCTTCCGCTACAACCGTCCGATGCCGATGGACCTGTTCATGGGCGCCGCGCCCGACCTGGGCTACATCGCGCCCAAGCACATCTACGAAGGCACCAACATCCTCGACAACCCGGCGAACGTCGCGCCGATCGGAACAGGCCCGTTCAAGTTCGCGCAGTATGAGCGCGGCCAGTATGTCATCGCCGAGCGCAACCCCGATTACTGGCGCAAGGGTTACCCCTATCTCGACAAGATCATCTGGCGCTTCATCACCGACAAGGCCGCGGCGACTGCCGCGATCGAGGCCGGCCAGGTCCATATGAGCAACTATTCCTCGCTGCCGCTGGCCGACATCGATCGGCTGGGCAAGGACGCCCGCTTCGAGGTCTCCTCGCGCGGCAACGAGCGCCAGCCCTTCCAGAACACGATCGAATTCAACCTGCGTCGCAAGGAACTCGCCGATGTCCGGGTCCGCCGTGCCATCGTACACGCGGTCGACACCGATTTCTTCATCGAGAACTTCCTGTACGGCAACGGCAAGCGGGCGCACGGGCCGATTCCGTCCGTCTCGACCAATTTCTACAAGGCGGGAGCGCCCGACTATCCGTTCGACGTCAAGAAGGCCAACGCCCTGCTCGACGAGGCTGGCTTCAAGCGCGGCTCCGACGGCACGCGCTTCTCGCTCAAGATGCTGAGCCCGCCCTTCGGCGAGGACATCCCGCTCTGGTCGACCTTCATCCAGCAGTCGCTGCAGCAGGTCGGCATCAAGGTCGAGCTTCAGCGTCCCGATGCGGCGACCTATCTCACGGCCGTCTATCGCGACTGGAATTATGATCTCTCGACCGGCTGGCACATCTATCGCGCCGATCCGGCGATCAGCACCATGGTCTGGTACCGCTCGGGCAGCCCGAAGGGCACCGCGTTCACCAACCAGTGGGGCTGGGAAGATCCCAAGGCCGACAAGATGATGGACGATGCCGCCTTCGAGATCGATCCGGCCAAGCGCAAGGCCGCCTATCCCGAGATCGTCAAGCTGCTGAACACCGAGCTCCCGCTCTGGATGGCGACAGAACGCCAGTTCATCTCGGTCACCAGCAAGAAGCTCAAGAACCACCACAACAATCCGCGCTGGCCTTCGAGCCACTGGGCGGATCTCTGGATCGAATCCTGATCCTGGCGCGCCCCAGAAAAGTACGGCCATGCACATTCTGAAACTGGCCGGACGACGCCTGATGAGCAGCGTTCCGACGCTGCTCATCCTGCTCGCCGGATTATTCGTGCTGCTTCAGTTCGCGCCCGGCGACACGGTTGATGCATTGATGGCGCAGATGGGCGGTGGCGACCCTGCCACTGCGGCAGAGTTGCGTCGCTTCTATGGGCTGGAAGGCAGCGCGGCTGTCCGCTTGCTGGACTATCTCTGGCGGCTCGTCCGTCTGGATCTCGGATTCTCCGCGATCTACAACAAGCCCGTCGCCACCGTTATCCTGGAGCGGCTGCCGGCAACGCTCCTGCTGATGTTCTCGGCGCTGAGCTTCGCCTTCTTTGCCGGCATGCTGCTTGGCATCGTCTCGGCACAGCGCGTGAACGGCTGGGCCGATACGCTGATTTCGCTGCTCGGCCTCATCTTCTATGCCACGCCGTCCTTCTGGCTCGGGCTGATGAGCATCGTCGTCTTCTCGATCTGGCTGGCCTGGCTCCCGCCCGGTGGCTTTCAGGAAATCGGTGCCGGGCTGACGGGCATTTGGCTGGTGCTCGATATCGCACGGCATCTGGTCCAGCCGACGATCACGCTCTCCCTGATCTTCCTCGCCATCTATCTGCGCATCATGCGCGCCTCGATGCTCGAGGTCTCGACGCTGGATTTCGTGCGAACCGCCCGGGCAAAGGGCCTGAGGCAGAGCGAGATCGTCCGGCGGCATGTCCTGCGGAACGCTCTCTTGCCGATGGTCACGCTGATCGGCCTGCAAGCCGGCACGATGCTGGGTGGTTCGGTCGTCATCGAAAGCGTGTTCTCGCTCCCCGGCATCGGGCGGCTCGCATACGAATCCGTAGTTCAGCGCGATCTCAACACGCTGCTCGGGATCGTCTTTGTCTCTGCCATCATGGTCATTTGCGTGAACTTCGTCGTCGATCTCATCTATGCGCGCCTTGATCCGCGGATCACGGCCGGGGCGTCCTGATCATGAAGGCGCTCCGATATTTCCTGTTCAGCCCCGCTGCCGTGCTTGGCCTGCTCCTGCTCATCGGCATCGTCGGCCTCGCCATCTTTGCCGACCTGCTCTACCCGCGCGATCCACTGGGGCTTGCCGGTCGGCCGCTGCAATGGCCTTCGCTCGGCGGTCGCTTCCTGCTGGGAACGGACGCGTCGGGCCGCGACATCGCGGCACAGATCGCCCACGGCGCCCGCACCACATTGCTGATGGGCATCGTCTCGACCTTGATTGCGATTGCAATCGGCATCGTCGTCGGTGCGATCGCCGGCTTCTATGGCGGCATGACGGATGACGCGTTGATGCGCATGACGGAGGCCTTCCAGACGCTTCCGAACTTCATCCTGCTGCTTGTGCTCGTGGTGGTGGTGGGCTCGAACATGACGGCGGTAACGATTGCGATCGGCATCGTGTCCTGGCCGGCGGTGGCGCGCCTGACGCGCGCCGAGTTCCTGACCCTGCGCAATCGCGAGTTCGTCCAGGCCTGCCGGACGCTCGGCCTGACCAATCGCTGGATCATCTTCCGCGAGGTTCTGCCCAACGCGCTGGCGCCGATCATCGTCTATGGCAGCGTCGTGATGGCGACGGCGATCCTCCTCGAAAGCGCGCTCGCCTTCCTCGACCTGTCCGATCCGAACATTGCCTCCTGGGGCAATCTGATCGGCCAGGGCCGCAAGGTGTTGCGCAGCGAGTGGTACGTCTCCGCGATTCCCGGCGTGGCGATCCTGCTGACGATCCTGTCCGTCTCCCTTGTCGGACAGGGGCTCAACGATGCGCTGAACCCGAGGCTCCGCGGCCGATGACCCCTCTCGTTCGTATCGAAGATCTATCCATCGCCCTGCCCGGAGGGGCCGACCGGCCTTATGCGGTCGAGAAGCTCTCGCTGACCCTCACGCCGGGCGAGATCGTCTGCGTGGTCGGGGAAAGCGGTTCCGGCAAGTCGATGACCGCGTCGGCGCTGATGGGGCTGCTTCCCACCAGCCTGCCGGTGCGGGGCGGCAGGATCATGCTCGGCGAGCGGAACATTCTCGGCCTCTCCGAGGACGAGCTGCGTGCGATCCGCGGTCCCGAGATCGGCATGATCTTCCAGGAGCCGATGACGGCCCTGAACCCCCTGCGCACCGCGGGCGACCAGATCGCGGAGATGTTCCGGGCTCACACCAAGCTGTCGAAGCAGGAGATCCGGGAGCGCGCGCTGAAGCTGCTGGACGAGGTCGGCATTCCCGAGCCGGCTTCGGCCTACCGGGCCTATCCCCATGAGTTGTCGGGAGGGCAGCGCCAGCGCGTGATGATCGCCATGGCGCTGGCTCTGGAACCCAAGATCCTGATCGCGGACGAGCCGACCACTGCCCTCGATGTCACCATCCAGGCGCAGATCCTGACGCTGATCAGGGACATCCAGCGGCGGACCGGCATGGCGGTTCTGTTCATTACCCATGACTTCGGCGTCGTCGCGGAGATCGCCGACCGGGTGATGGTGATGCAGCATGGTCGCGTCGTCGAAAGCGGAACAGTCCGCGAGGTGCTCGACAACCCCAAGGCCGACTATACGCGCGCGCTGATCGCAGCGGTTCCGAGCATCACACCGCCGCCGCCGCGGGTGTTGCCGGATAGGACGATCGCAACGGTGCGCGATCTGTCCAAGACCTATCGGACGGGTGGCGGTTGGTTCGACCGGCAGCGCCGCGTGACCTACGCAGTGAAGGCGGTCGATATCGATCTGCCGAGCCGGGCTACTTTGGGCATCGTCGGCGAAAGCGGTTCGGGCAAGTCGACTCTGGCGCGCTGCATCGTACGCCTGCTCGATCCCGATCAGGGAGCGATCGAACTCGACGGCGTCGATTTCGGCAAGCTTCGCGGCGAGACGCTGCGCCGCCAGCGTCATCTCGTCCAGATGGTGTTTCAGGATCCCTACGCTTCGCTCAATCCGCGGCGCACGGCCGGGGACCTGGTCTCCCAGGGGCTGATCGCCCGCGGCGTCAAGCAGGACAAGGCCTTGGCCAAAGCCAAGGAGCTGTTCTCGCTGGTGGGGCTTGATCCCAGCGCCACCGACCGTTTGCCGCATCAGTTTTCGGGCGGGCAGCGGCAGCGCATCGGGCTCGCCCGAGCGCTTGCGCTCGAGCCAAAGATCCTGGTCGCCGACGAGGCGGTTTCGGCGCTGGATGTCTCGGTCCAGGCGCAGGTGCTGCAGCTGCTCGTCGAACTGCGCGATCGGCTCTCCCTGTCGATGATCTTCATCACGCACGACCTGCGCGTCGCGGCCCAGATCTGCGATCGGATCGCGATCATGCAGCGCGGCGAGGTGGTCGAACACGGCGTCACGGCCGAGATCTTCGCTGCTCCCAAGCATCCTTATACGCAGAAGTTGCTTTCCGCCGTCCCGGGAAGAGCCAACGGAATGGAGATGACCCCATGACCGAAATTCACGAACCCGGCGAGACATTCGTTATCCAGCCCGGCCAGGCGACGAGCTATTGGCAGCCGGTTCCGGCCAACGGCCATATCGAGGTGGTCGTCGACCCCGCGCGGGTGCGGATGGATCACCCATTGGCTCTGGGAACCCAGACCGTGCCGCCCGGTGGCTATGTCCGTGAACACAGCCACGATCGACACGAGGAGGTGATTTATTTCATCAAGGGCAAGGGGCGTGCCGTGCTCGACGGCAAGGACGTTCCGCTTCAACCCGGCACCGCGATCTTCGTCGGCAAGAGCCGTCGGCATATGTTCATCAACGAGGGGACCGAGGACCTGCACTGGGTCTGGTTGATCGTGCCGAATGGCCTCGAGGATTTCTTCCGTCTGATCGGCCGTTCGCGGGTCGCGGGCGAGGCGGCGCCGGCCAATTTCCCCCGACCGGACAACGTTCTCGAAATCGAGCGCCAGACCGTGTTCGCCGTGCCGCCGACCGACCAGCGCAACCCCTGATCTGTCGCAATGGGACTGCCATGAGCAGGAAGCGAATAGGGTTGATCGGCTTCGGCACGATCGCGCGCGAGGTGCATGCGCGCCTCCAACAGTCGGCGGACTTTCACTTCACCGTGCTGTTGCGGCCGGATTCTCCGAGTTGCGCCACGGTGCCGGTGGGCGTCGAGGTCGCCACGACGGTGCCGGAACTGATTGCCAGCCGACCCGACCTCGTTGTCGAGGCGGCCGGGCATGCCGCCGTCGTGGAGGCCTTGCCGGATGTTCTGGCCGCTGGTCTCCCGGTCATTGCGGCTTCGACGGGCGCCCTTGCCGATACTGATTTCCTGGCTCGCCTGACCGGGATCGCGGCACGGAGCGGGGCGCGGCTCATCCTGCCATCCGGGGCTGTCGGGGGGCTCGACTATCTCGCGGCGCTACGCGAAGCCGACGATGCCCGGATTCGCTACACCTCGCGCAAGCCACCGGCCGCGTGGGCGGCCGAGCTGGCGCAGGCCGGGCTTAGCGAGCGGTCGCTCGTCGCCGAGATCGTGCTCTATGAAGGCAGCGCGGAGGAAGCGGCGCGGCTCTATCCCAGGAACCTGAATGTCGGGCTCACCATTGCGCTCGCAGCGCGTGCCGCACGGGTGACGACGCGGATCGTCTCCGATCCCGCTGCCAGGGGAAATATTCACGAGATCGAGGCGGAGAGCTCGCTCGGCTCGGCCTATCTGCGCTTCACCAACTTGCCCTCCGCCGGCAACCCAAAGACCTCGGCGATCACGGCCTCCAGTCTGGTCGCCGCGATCCGACGCCAGTTCGACATCGTGGCCATCTGACGCGGGAATTCAGGAGCGCATGGCCGGGAGGATTTCATGACCAACACGGTGTTGCCGCCTCTCGCGGATCTCGTTCCCGGCGCGCTTCGGCCGGGCGCCGAGCTGCTTGCAGAGGGCGCGGTCATGGCGCGCACCTGGCAGGTGGGCCGCAATCTTTTCCTCGATACGATGGGCGTTCCTTCCGAGGCGGCTTACAAGCGCAGGACTGCCGTTCAGGGGCGCATCATGCAGCACGCCCATATCGGCTTTCGCAGCGTCGACAGAACGCTGGACGCAATCCGGACCGTGCATGAAAGCTGCGCCCGGCTCGGCACGGTGGTCGATCGCTTCGGCATCACCCTGGACTGGTCGATGGGGTACCCGCTCGCGCAGCGCTCCCAGCGTCCGCGCGGCACCGGCATCGTCCTCGACGGGCCCGAGGATTTTTCGCGGATCACCGGCATCGTGCCGGCCGCGGCGCATTTCGGCGACTTCATGCTGGGCTTGCCCGGAGCCGTGGAGAATACCCGGGCCGCGCTGGCAGCCGGGGTCACCACTGTCGGGAATCTCGGCCAATATTTCACGTTCCGCCTCCCCGATTGGGACGACGATGTCGCCACCACCGAGGCCACGGTGACGGCGCTTGGGTTGATCGCTGCTCAACCCGTCGAGGTGTTGGTTCATTCGAACCTCGACGACGGCTTTGCCGGTTTGTTCGCCGATATGAGTTCGGCGCTCGGCATGGTGCTGATCGAGAAATATATCGTCGATGAGTTGATCGGCGCCAAAGTCTCGCATTGCTACGGACACCATTTCACGGCCCCGCTCATGCGGCTCGCCTTCCATCATGCCTTGATGCAGGTGTCGGACACGCCGGGAAGCATGATTTTCGGCAACACGGTGAGTTACAGATCCACGCCGGCCGGCAATTTCGCAAGTCTGGCGAGCTACCTCCAGGCCGATATCTGGTCGCTGCAGCGCCGGGCGAGTGGGCACGCGATCAATCCGGTCCCGGTGACCGAGAACGAGCGGATACCCGATACCGACGAAATCATCGATGCGCAGGTTTTCGCAGCCCGGATGGTCGAGCACGCGTCCGCCAATCTCGGCCTGATCGACCTGGCTTTGGTCGACGGGATGGCCGCAAGCCTCGTCGATGGCGGCCGGGCCTTTGCCGGCAAGGTCTTGACGGGCCTGCGGGAAGCCGGAATCGACACGCGCGATCCTGCCGCACTCATGTTGGCCCTGCGCCGAATCGGCCCGAAACGCCTAGAGGCGCTGTATGGCGCGGGGGCAGCCGACCGTGCGGCATGGGGCGGGCGGCGGGCCATTGTGCTTGCCGAATGGGTCGAGGAGCTCCAGCACGCCACTGAATCCTGGGTGGCGAAGGTTCCGGTCAGTGCCCGTCGTCTGATCGAAGCGAGTGGTCTCACGGTCTGTGTGGCCAGCAGCGATGTCCATGAGCACGGCAAGAATCTGATCGAGCACCTGCTCACGAGCCTGGGGGTTGAGGCGGTCGATGGCGGTACATCGGTCGACCCCGATGATCTTGTCGAGATTGCGCTGGCACGGGGATGCGATGTCATCGCCATCAGCACATATAACGGCATCGCCCTTCGGTTCGCGAGCGAGGTACTGGGCGCTCTCGAGCGGGCCGGCCGGTCCATCCCGGTCTGCATCGGCGGCCGGCTGAATCAGATTCCCGACGACTCGAACTCGGGCTTGCCGGTCGATGTGACCCGCGAGATTTCAGTGCTCGGCGCCCTCCCATGTGAGACACCGGAGCGAATGGTCCTCGAGCTTGAAGCCTTGGCCCTCGCGAAGCGTGGCGATCTCCGGTCGGGGAGTGGGCCCGGCCGGCCGGTTGCCGCGAGCACAGGGCAATGACAATCCGCTTCCAGGGGTAGCTTCACGGCCCCTGGTGAGCGATCTGCCGCTTGCGGACTATGGGCGCATTTCGCCGGACGGGGGCTGCCCGATCAGGTCGAGCGTGCGCGGATCCGGTTCGCCGCCAAAATAGCGCTGCAGGCCCTGCCGGAAGATAGTGTCGCCGCTAGCCGCGGCTAGCGCAAACAGGGTCAAGCTCGAGCGAAGCTTCTTGTCGTCGGGCGAGCCGAAGATGGTGTGGGCTGAGTGGCCCTCGAGCTCCAGGATGGCGGCGGTGCACGCGACGAGGCGGGGGCCGAGAATGGGATGGGCGAGATAGGCACGCGCTTCCGCCAGCGACGCCAGGCCGTAGCGTTCCGCCGTCGGCGAAAGGCCAAGACCGCGCAGCTGCGGAAAGACGAACCACATCCAGTGGGTCCGCTTCCGGCCTGCTCGCAGCTCGGCAAGCGCGGTTTCGAAGATCGGCTCCTGGGCGGTAACGAAGCGCTGAAGGTCGTGAACCTCCGTCACGGCTTGCCCTCCCATCATTCGGCGCGACGAGCACACGGCTGGACGGTTCTCCGGGGGCCGCCGCGGATTCCCATTCTATGTGAAGAAGCGCGCGGGGCGGAAATCGGCAAGCTCCTGCCGTTCAATGCCAGTGAGGATCTCGTCCGCGGCCATGGCCCCGAGCGCCGGCGAGAGCGTCGCGCCGCTATGCGTGACCATCAGATAATAGCCGTCGAGGCCAGGCACGGGCCCGATGGCCGAGAGGCCATCCCTGGGAATGGGGCGCTGGGTGACGCGCGTGGCCTCGGGTTGGATCGGCGCAATGCCGGGAAGGATCCTGGTCAGCCGTTCGATCACGACCGCAGCCTGCGCCATGCCGGGATGCTCGCTGACCTCGGGCGTCACCTGCGCGTCGGCCGGTCCCCAATGCACCATCAGCCTTCCGGCGCCATCCGGTCGGAAATCGCAAAGCGGCGAGGAGACCACGCGCTGGATCGAAGCCGGCACAGCCGGTGTAAAGACCAGGAAACCGACCGTGGGCTCCAGCGGGACATTGGGAGCGGACGTGCCGATCGTGTCATTGGACCAGCGCCCGGTGCAGTTCACCACCAGGTCTGCATGAAATATCTCGCCGGTTTCGCAGCGTACGCCCTTGACCTTGCCGCCTTCGACGAGGAGGGCCCTTACCCGCGTCTGGGTCTTCAGCTCAGCGCCGAGCCGGCATGCCGCGCTCATCATGGCGTGGGCGTAGACGACCGGGTCGAGCCAGCCATCATTCGGGTACCAGGCGATGGGCGCATCACCGATCGCCGCGGGATCGATATCCGGCTCGAGTTCGAGCAGTTGCTTGCGGTCGATCCATTCGGCCGCGTAGCGCCAGTCCTGCAGGCGTGAAACCTTGGTGCGCTGACCGTCGCGCTCGGCTTCCGCCTTCCATTCGACGCGACCGCCGCCGTGCCACCAGGGTGTTGCGCCAAACTCCTCCTTCAATGCTGCGTGCGCCTTCATGCCGGCGACGTTCAGGTCATGATAGCTGCGAGGCTCCTTGTTGCAGGAGTTGGTCCAGGCGAAGCTGATGCCGGACGTACCGCCGCCAACCCGTGTCGCCTCGAGCACGGTGACGCGCGCGCCCGCGAGGGCGAGGCGATAGGCGACGGAGGTTCCGAGGACTCCGGCGCCGACCACGATGATCTCAGGCATAGTATTCTCCGGCATGGTGTGAACCCGCTCTTGATCCGGTCCCGTTCGCGCGCCGGCTTGTTGCCGGCGGGCGTCCTGGACTGCCGCGAGCGGATGCGAGGCAGACCTGGGAATGTGCAGAGCGCCGCGTTCGGCGTCTAGGCCGGCAGCGCAGACCCTCGGGCGTGTCGTGGGAATGGCCGGTCGCTGTCAGTGATGGCCCCCAAGGACGGTGCACGTGCCAAGGACTTTCGCTGCCGTCGATGGCGGCGTCTCGCGCCTCGGAATGGAGCAGATGCGGGCCCCGGGGAGTGGATAATTCAGCAAGGCATTGCGATCATTGGCTTTATTCCAGCGTTCCCGACGGCGGATTGCCAAAATATGAGGCCCTGTCATCGAACTGTCGGAAAAGTTTTGTTTTGGCGTTGACAGGTCGAGAGGGTGGGGCCTATAACGCAGCCATCGAGACGGCGCCGCCGCTGGCGGGGCCGCTCTACTGCGCTTCATGAGAGCTTCGGGCCTTGTAGCCGAGAGATCGGT
>NZ_JBFRGS010000019.1:0-104048 GCF_052115465.1 Allobosea sp. 2RAB26
GGCGCACTCCCACGTTTGGCCGACGGGAGGGCGCACTCCCACGTTTGGCCGACGGGAGGACAGACCGATGCGACACACCCTGACCGACAAGGCATTTGCGGTGGCCCTGGTCCTGGCCGCGACATCGCCAGCCTGGGCGCAGGATCAACGCCCCGGGTTCAGCCAATCCCTCACCTGCCGCTTCAGCCACGACCAGGGGGAAACGAGGATCACCCTGAGTGGCCGCTGCTCCGGCGCGCTTGACTTCAGCCTCTCCGTCCAGATCGAGCGCTGGGACGCGTCGCGGACGCGGGGGCAGGAGAGAACGATGCGCGAGGGCACGGGGCCCATAGCTGACATCGCTGAGCCAAGGTCAGGTTCTGGCGTATCCGGCACGCAAAGATGGCGAGCGATCGGTGGCTTCGATCTCTGACGTCAGCTCTCCCCGTCTTCTGCGTACGCTCGTTCGAACGCCCAGACGCGCTCGAAGCCGATCATGTGGACGAATTCAGTGAACGGGTAGAGCTGGCCATCCCAATTTCGCGTCGAGCCGGTCGACTTGAGATGCGCGAAAACCGCCTGCAGCGTGCTCGCGGCGGCGAGCAGTCCGGCAACCGGGTAGATCGCGATCCTGTATCCGAGCCCCTCCAACTCCGCGCGGCTCAGGATCGGCGTGCGGCCACCCTCGACCATGTTTGCCACCAGCGGGGCGTCGAAGGTCCGGCCGATCCGCTCCATTTCCTCGACGCTTTCGGGCGATTCGATGAACAGGATATCGGCGCCGGCCTTCAGGAAGGCCTCTCCTCGGCGCAGTGCCTCGTCCAGGCCGAGCGCCGTGCGGGCATCGGTCCGGGCGATGATCTTGAACGCGGGCGACGAGCGCGCATCGGCCGCGACCCTGATCTTGCGGACGGCATCCTCGAGCGGAATCACCCGGCGGCTCGGTGTATGGCCGCATTTCTTGGGGAATTCCTGGTCTTCGAGCTGGATCGCCTGGGCGCCGCTCGCCTCGTAGCCGCGAACGGTATGGTCGACATTGAGCAGGCCGCCATAGCCGGTGTCGCCATCGGCTATGAGCGGCGTCGCGGTGCCTTCGGCGATCTGGCGGACGCGCCCGACCATGTCGGTATAGGTCGCCAGACCGGCATCGGGATAGCCGAGATGGGAGGCGACGACGCCGAAGCCTGTCATGTAGAGCGCGTCGAATTCGGCCTGGTCGGCGAGCTTGGCCGAAACCAGGTCATAGACGCCCGGCGCGACGATCAGCCCGGGCCGGCTCAGGCGTTCGGAAAATGTCTCGGGCATGGGTGATTCCTGCTGACGCGTGGCCGGCCGCCCGCGACGGCGGCCGGGACGATGGCATTGGCTGGGCTCTTCTTGCGCCGGGCCCTATTGCGCGGGGTAGGTGATCTTGGCCGCGGCCTTCTCGGCCGGCCAGACGACCTCCTGGCCCCCGTCGGGCTTGTATTGCACGGCGATCATGCTCGCGTCGGTGATGAGCTGGTGCTTGCCCCCCATCTCCGAGGCCGTGTAGGCGACCTTGCCATAGGGCGTGTCGAAGGTCGTGGAGCCGAGATTGGCCAGGATCTTGGCCCGGTCCCAGGAACCGGCCGCCTTGGCTGCATCGCGCAAGGTCTGCATGGCGACGTAGCCCTGCACCGCGCTCGACACGACTTCGCCGCCACGCTTCGCCTCGGCTTTCTTGACCCATTCTGCCAGGCCCGGCGTCGTCTGCTTGGCCGACCAGAGATCGACGACGACGACATTGTCGCCGGCTGGGCCGAAATCGGAGCGCTTCTCGCCGGCGCCCTGAGTGACGAGCAGCTTCGGCTTGATGCCGAGCTGCAAGGCCTGCCGGGCGATCTGGAGATTGTCCCCGGAATAGCCGATCAGGAAGAGGATGTCTGGGTTGAGGCCCTTGGCCCGGTTGAGGATCGGCGAGAAATCCGGCGTCCCAGCACGGAAGGGCTCGTTCATCACCACCTCCAGCCCGGCTTCCTTGGCGTATTGCTGGGTGAACTTGGCGCCGTCGGTGCCGTAGAGCTTGTCCTCATAGGCGATGGCCAGCGTCTTTACGCCCGGAATGCTCTTGAAGAAGTTCACCGCAGCCTTCTGGCGATGATAGTCCCAGATGTAGACGTGGTGGTACCAATCGTTCTTGCCGAAGGTCTCCTCCAGCCGGACGGAGGACGAGCCTGGATGGATGAAGATCGGCTCGTAGCGCTGCACGGCGCTGAGCAGCGCAAAATCCGAGGTGCTGCCGAAGCCGCCGACGAAGGCGTCGACCTTGTCCTGCGTCGCGAGCTTCGCCGCGATGCTGGCCGAGGTATTGGGCTCGCCCTTGGTATCCTCGATGACGAGCTCGATCTTGCGGCCGAACAGCCCGCCCGCCTCGTTGATCTCGTCGGCGGCGTATTGAATGCCCCAGAGGATCTGGGTGCCGCCACCGGCGAGCGCACCGGTCAGCGGCAGCGGCACGCCGATCTTGATCGGCGCCTGTTGTGCGAGTGCGGGCGCGGCGATTGCCGTCCCTGCGAGCATTGCGCCCGCCACGAGGCCTCTCAACTTGGTCCACATCGTGCTTTCCTCCCTGAATTCGCCTGCTCGCAGACGGCAGGTCTTCGCTTGGGTTCTCAGGCTAAAATCCGAGATAGGCGATCCTGAGTTTCTCGTTGCCGGCCATGTCCTGCATCGTCCCGGTCAGGGCGACCTGCCCCTCGTCGAGCACGAGGCACGTATCTGCGACGCTCATGGCGGCGGCGAAGTTCTGCTCCGCCATCACCATGGCGCAGCCACTCGCCGCCTTGACGCGCCCGAGCGCCTCGAACAATTCCTCGACCAGCTTGGGCGCCAGCCCGGCCGAGGGCTCGTCCAGCACCAGCACGCGGGGCTCGATCATCAGCGCGCGCCCGATCGCCAGCATCTGGCGCTGCCCGCCGCTCATCGAACCGGCGAGTTGCCCGGCGCGCTCGCGCAGGATGGGAAAGAGCGCGAAGATGGTCTCGAAGAGACGCTCGCGCTTGCCAGCGGCCGCTCGCGGCGAGAGGGCCTCGAAGGCGCCGCGCAGGTTTTCCTCGACCGTGGCATTGGCGAAGCAGCGTGCGCCGTCGGGAACGAAGGCGACGCGGGCGCGCGCGAGTTGCCAGGGCGACAGCCCGGAAAGATCCTGGCCGTCAAGCCTGAGGCTGCGCCGCCCCGTCTCGACCGTGCCGATGAGCGCGCGCAGCGCGGTCGTCTTGCCGGCCCCGTTGGGACCGAGCAGGACCAGGAGCTCGCCGCCCGAGACCGCGAGCGACAGGCCGGGCAGGACGACGAGCTCACCGTAACCCGCCTTCTCGATGGAGACTTCGAACCGGTTCACAGCGAGAACCCCTTGCCCAGATAGGCTTCCCGGACACTGGCATCCTGCAGCACGTCCTGGGGCTTGCCCTGTGCGAGCAGCCGGCCCTGATTGAGGACGATGGCATGGCCGCACAGACGCGCGATGATGCGCATGACGTGCTCGATCACCACGACCGTGACGCCAGAGGCATGGATCTCGCGAACCAGGCCGATCACCTGGTCGGTATCCTCCAGGCTCAGCCCGGCCATGGCCTCGTCGAGCAGGAGAACCGTGGGGCGGCAGGCGAGGGCACGGGCGATCTCCAGCCTTCGCAGATCCGAGACCGAGAGCTGGCCGCAGCGCGTGCCGACCGCGGGACGCAGGCCGCAATAGCGGGCGAGATCGCCGGCGCTGCGCGCGCCGCCGGGCAGGGCGCGGCCGGAACGCGCATAGGTCAGCGGGACCGAGATCACCTCCTCGATGGTCAGTTCCTTCGGTACGCGCGGAACCTGATAGGTCCGCGCCAAGCCGCGATGGACGATCAGGTCGGGACGCAGCCCGTTGATCGGCTCGCCGCCGAGGCTGATCTTGCCTGTGCGCGGCGGGATCTGCCCGGAGACCATGTTGACGAAAGTGCTCTTGCCCGACCCGTTCGGCCCGATCAGCGCCGTGATCGCCTGGCCGGGCACGTCCAGCGTCACCTCGTCGATCGCCTTGAGGCCGCCAAAGGCGACGGTGCATGTCTCGACGCTGATCGCTGTCATGATGCGAGCCTCGGCTTGGTCTGCGCCTGCCCTGACCTGGGCCGACGCCGCCGCAGCCGGTGCCGGACGAAGCCCACCAGCCCCTCCGGCATGCCGACGATGAACAGGATGATGACGGCGCCATAGACGACCTGATAGCCGACGCCGCCGACGACATGACGCGCGACCTCTTCGAGCAGACGCAGCACCACGGCGCCGACCAGCGGGCCGAGCGTCGTGTCCATGCCGCCGAGGATGGTCACGGCGAGCGGCAGGACGTTCCAGTTGGTGGTGAAGACATCGTCGGGAATGACGTATCCGTAGAGGCCGCAATAGCAGGCACCGGCGAGGCCCGCGACCATCCCGGAGACGACGAAGGCCAGGATTTTCAGCCGCGTGACAGGCACACCCGAGGCAGCCGCGAGATCGGGATTGTTCCTGATCATGAAGAAGGCCGGACGAAAGCGCCTGCCGAGGAAAATGTCGCTGACGATGGCGGCCGCGACCAGGCAGCCGGTGATGAACAGGAGCTGCAGCGGCGGCGATCCACCCGCGATGACCGGCGGCATGATGCCGGTCGAGCCGCCCGTCAGCCCCGGCGTGACCAAGATCACGACATGGATCGACAGGCTGAAGGACAGGGTCGCGATGGTGAAATAGAGCCGCCGCAGGCGCAACGTCACTGCGCCCAGCAGCAAGGCGACCACGCCGCAGAGCAGGATGCCAACGGTCCAGCCGAGCACGGGGCCGAGCACGGGCGTCAGCAAGGCCGAGCCATAGCCACCGATGCCGAAGAAGGCGGCGTGGCCGAGCGAGACCTGGCCGGTGCGGGACAGGATATCCCAGGCCAATGCGAGGATGGCCGAGATCGCCGTGCCGATCGCGACCTGAACCAGAAAGGGCCGATCCGCGGCCGCGATCAGCAGGAGTGGCGCCGCAATCGCCGCATAGAGGGCGAGCCGTGCGGGAAGACCGGAACTCATGCCTGCACCTGCTTGCCGAACAGGCCGCTCGGGCGCACCAGGAGGACGAGCAGCAGAACCAGGAAGGAGACGCCGAAGCCCCAACTGCCGCCTCCCGATACGAATGTGCTGATCAGGCCTTCGATCAGGGCGAGGATGGCCGCCCCGATCAGCGCGCCGGGGATATTGCCGAGGCCGCCGAGCGCGATGATCGCGAAGGCGCGGATGACGAGGTCGACGCCGACCGTCGGCTGAACGTAAAGCACGAGCGCGACGAGCCCGCCGGAGATGCCGGCGGCCGCACCGCCGATCGCGAATGACAGCTCGAAGACGCGGTCGACATTGATGCCAGCATGCATGGCGAGCACGGGGTCGTCGCTGGCGAAGCGCATCTGCGTGCCGTAGCGGGTGTGGTTCTTGATGCCGAGCATGACCAGGAAGAGCAGCAGGCCGACCAGCGCGACGACGATATTGTTGCCGGGAATGGTCACGCCTGCGAACTGGAGCGAGGGCAACAGCGCCGGCGCCTGCATCACCCGCGCATCCGGCGACCACAGAATGATCGCGATATTGAGGATCAGGATGGACAGGCCGAGCGTCGCCAGAAGCTGATTGTGCTCGTCCTGCTTCAGCACGCGGGCCAGGAAGCCGCGATAGACCAGGATGGAGAACAGGCCGAGCGCGACGCCCGAGGCCAGCATGCCCAGCCAGGGCGACAGGCCGTAGCCGGTATAGAGCCAATAGGTCAGGAAGGCGCCGAGCATGACGAATTCGCCATGCGCGAAATTGATGATGCGCGTCACGCCGACCGTGAGCGTGAGCCCGGCCGCCACGGCCGCGTAGAGGCCGGCCACGCAGAGCGACAGCAGAACCGCCTGGACGATCGACGCGGTCATGTCCGCCTGTCCTCCACGCAGAGCGCCTCAGTCATCGACCGTCTCCGTCGACGCTTCGGAGAAATCGAGCAGTCGCGACTTGTACTCGCTGCGCGGCAGCGTGCCGGCCGGGGCGAGGTGCACGGTGGTGGTCACGACCAGCGTGGCGCGGATATCGCTCTCGATCTTCTCGCGCAGACCATCCGAGGCGGTCTCGCCTTCGGCAAGCTCGACGACGACCTTGAGCGGCGGTGCCTGCTTGACGCCCTTCGCGGAGGGGCGGACCGAGACGACGCCGGTGACGGCGGGCGCGAACCGGTTGACGACCTCGCGGATCGCCGAGGGAAACACGTTCACGCCGCGGACGATCAGCATGTCGTCGGTCCGGCCGATGCAGCGCACCCGCGGCGACGTGCGGCCGCAGGAACAGGCCCCCGTGCGCAGGACGACATGGTCGCGGCTGCGAAAGCGCAGCAGCGGCGCGCCGCGATGCCTGAGATGGGTGTAGACGAGTTCGCCGGTCGCGCCGTCGGTCTGCGGAACCTGCTTGCCGGTCTCGGGATCGATCAGCTCGAAATGCACGAAGCCGCGGCCGGAAAAGTGCATGCCCTGCTGCTGCTCGCACTCGCCCCAGAGCGAGACGGAAATATCGCCGATCCCCATCGCCTCGGTGACCTTGGCATTCCAGGCCTGTTCGAGCTTCTCGCGCATGGCCGGCTCGCCGCCGCCGGGTTCGCCGGCCACCATGATCCGCCTGATGCTGCTATTGGGCAGGTCGAGCCCGCGCGCCTCGCCGATCTCGGCGAGATGCAGCGCATAGGACGGGGTGCAGGCGAGAATCTGCGGCTTGAGCAGTTTCACGGCGGCGAGCAGTCGCTCGGTATTTCCGGTCCCGACCGGGATGTGGCAGAGGCCGAGGCGGGGGAAGGAATCGAGTGCGGCGCCGGCGACGAACGGCCCGGCATTATAGGTCGAGATGACGCGCTCGCCCTTGTTCAGGCCGCTCGCGCCGTAGCTACGGGCGGAGGTTCGGACCCAGTTTTCTAGATCGCCCGCGGTCAGCGGAATATAGCTCGGAATCCCGGTCGTGCCGCTGGTGGAGAAGATGCGCACCACCTCCTCCAGGGGGGCTGCGAGATGCGTCCCGATCGGATGGGCCTCGCTGCGGCTCTGCCGCAATTCATCCTTCTCGGTCAGGGGCAGGGCTTCGATGTCGTCGAGCCCGCCGACCGATTCAGGCTTCGCGAAGCCGTTCGCCTGCAGCTTGTCGCGAAAGAAGCGCGAGCGTTCGAAGAGATAGCCGACCTGTTCGCGATAGAGGCGGTCGTCAAGCGCGCGCTGCTCGGGCCAGGGAAGTGTCTCGATATCGGGCTCTTGGAGCATGTCCCGGTCCTTCGCTTACATCGTGGGGTCGTAGGCGATCGCTTCCTCGGCGTGATGCGCGAGAATGAAGCCGATCGGTCGCTTCTGTTCCTCGGCGAGATGCCCGAGAAGTCCCGCGGTGCGGGCCAGGATCGGCACGGCCTTGATCATCGTGTGCGGGAAATCGAGGTCCATCAGCACGGCAGCGATCGGACCGGAGACGTTGAGCGGCATCTGGCGGCCCCATGCCGTGGCGACAGCGCCGCGCATACGCTTCAGCAGGTCGAGATGGCGACCGGCAATGCCGCGTTCCTCGACCAGAGCGAAGATCCGCTCGGTTCGCGGATCGACGGGATGATGGATCGGGTGGCCGAAGCCCGGCATCTTGCCGCCCTCGCGCCGTGTCCTGGCGGCGATGTCGTTGACGACGGCATCGGGATCCTCGCCGGCATCGACCCGGGCAGCGGCTTCGGCGAGCACCTTGGCGCACAGCTCGGCTGTGCCGAGAACCACCGTGCCGCAGCCGAGAATTCCGGCGGCAACGGCGCATTGCAGGCTGTCGGGCGCTGCGGCCAGCGTCATGCGGGCGGCCTGCGCCGTCGGGGTCAGCCCATGCTCGGCGATCGCGACGAGGAGAAGATCGAGGAAATAGCGCTGCTGCTCCGACGGCTTTTCGCCGGTCACCAGGAAGAAGAAGAAATCGGTGAAGCCATAATGGCCCATGATCTCGCTGGCGAAGTCCTTGCCCCGGATCTCGATCCGGTCCGGAGTGGACGTACAGATGCCCGTGATGGCCGGGCCGGCCTTGCCAATCAACATGTCGCTCCTCCTGCCGCAGCCAGCACGAGGCGAAGCGAAAGCCGCGCAGCGGCGAGAGCCGTGCGATCAGTCCCGGATGGGGGACAGGCGTTTCCTCTTCGCCGCTTTCGGCTTGTTTTGTCTTTTAAGTTTGTAGGACAATATTGCAGGTCGAAACGTTGTCAACCGGGTTTCCTGCTGGTAGGCAGATCGTCATGACGACACTCGACACCCACCTCGCCAGCGCTCTGCCTGAGCCCGAGAACGCCGAAGGCCCGGCGCGCGGCGGAACCGTCGAATACGTCCTTGATCATTTGCGCGCCGGTGTGCTCCAGGGGCGCTATGCGCCGGGCCAACGCCTGATCGAAGCCGACCTGACGCGCGATCTGCGGGTCAGCAGGGGGCCGCTACGCGAGGCCTTTCGACGCCTCTCCGCGGAGGGCATTCTCGAGATCGTGCCGCATCGCGGCGCCCTCGTGCGCCGCCTGACGTTGCGCGAGATGAAGGAGCTGTTCCAGATCAGGCTCGGCCTGGAGACCCTCGCTGCCCGGCTGGCTGCGGAAGCAATGGCCGATCCGGTGACGAAAGCGCGGTTCGAGCGGGAGATCGAGGCGATCTGGGACGAGCACCCACGCCCTCCGGGCGCTGAATATATCGACGAAAACCATCAGTTTCATGATGCGGTCGTCGCGGCGAGCGGCAACGAGCAATTGCTCAAGCTGACGCGGCAGCTTCGGCTCCCTGTCCTGATGTATCAGCTGGCGGGAACGCTGAAGGCCGAGAACATTGCCGCTTCCCTGGCCGAACATCGCGCCATCGCGCGCGCCATCCTCGCCGGCGACGCCGCACTGGCCGAAGTGCATGTGAAGGACCATCTGCAGCGCGCCATGGGCCTCGCGCAGGCCATGCCACACCGGGTTTTCGCTCGCTAGCTCATCGGACCGGACATCGTATCCGGCCCGATGATCTAACCCTTTGTGTTAGCATCGGCTTTGCCCCGAAAACCGCAATCCACTTTTCGGGCCGATCCTTTAACGCATCGCAGCGGCACGTCTTCGGCGGCGAGCCCCATCCTGCTCGCTGTTTTTCGACCGGCGATCTGAGAGACGCGTGGCTTCGCGTGGCGCCGGAAGGCGCTGCGCGCACGCTCGCGCAAGACCCGCTACCAGAGCCGCAACATAGCTGCGCCCCGACGAATAGAGGCTCCGATGGCTCTCCCAGGGGGCGGGCGAGCGAGGCGACGAAGGCGATCATCCGTGCCGCGACGGAACCGCGCCTGTCCCTGTCGCTTGGATACAAGGGCAAGATCCGAGGGAACATCGACTGGCAAGATCCCCGGCGATCTCGGCCGCGCGGCGGCCGCGATGGGCAGCTCCCGGCCGATCCCGGTCATGCCCATGATCCCGGAAAACCGCCAGCCCGTGCTGGCCGTTGGCGGGCTTCCGCAGGATCGGCAGTGCGCCTTGAGGGCGTCAGTCGAACTCCTTGCGGAATTTCTCGCTGACGGTGGCTGCCTGGCGGAAGCGCCCGATCGAGAAGGGCTCCAGCGGCGTCTGCGTCGCGCCGTCCACGATCATCTCGCTGAGGCATAATCCGACGCCGGGGCCGATCTGGAAGCCGTGGCCGCAGAAGCCGAAGGCATGGAACAGCCCGGCGGTCGTCTCGCTTGGCCCGATCACCGGGATCATGTCGGGCAGATAGGCCTCGATGCCGGACCAGACGCGGATGACATGGCAATGCGCGAGCATCGGCGCGACCCGCGCCAGCGCCCGCATCGCCGCCAGCGTCTTGGCGGGAGGGACGGGGGCCCGGTTCGCCTCCGGATCGGCCGCCGTGCGCGGATAGCCGGCCAGGATGATGTTGCCGCGCGGGATCTGCCGGAAGATCACCGACCCGTCGATCGCCTGGACGGACGGCCCGATCGCGTAGGGGAAGGGCTCCGTCACGAATTGCGGCGGGCCGGCCGGAAAGACCGGCGCGGTCTCGCCGAACCGCTCCGCGATGTCGAGCGCCCAGGCGCCGGCGCAGTTGACGAGCGCGCCGCAGCTCAGCCGCGCGCCATCGGCAAGCGTCAGCGCGAAGCCGTCGCCCGCGCGATCCACGGCGGTGACGCGGGTGTTCTCGCGGATGATGGCGCCGAGCCTGGCCGCGGCCCGCGCCACGGCCGGCGTCGCGATCCTGGGATTGGCCGTGGCGTCGCGTGCCGAAAACGTGGCGGCGACGGCCCGTTCGCCGAGCCAGGGCCAGCGCCGCCGGAGCTCGGCAGGTCCGACCCGCTCGATCGCCAGCCCGTAGGATTCCGAGACCCCGGCATAGCCCTCGAGCTTGGCCTGCTCCGCCTCGTCATAGGCGAGATAGAGATGGCCGGTTTGCTCGAACTCGCACTCCTCGCCGATCAGGGCATCGAAATCCTCCCAGAGGGCCTGGGAGCGCAGGGACAGCGGGTACTGCCCGGGAAAGCGGCCCTGAAGCCGCAGGTTTCCGAAGTTGACGCCGCTCGACTGGGCGCCGACCAGGCCTTTCTCGATCACGGTCACGCTGTGCCCGCGCCGCGCCAGGAAGAAGGCGGTCCAGGCGCCGATCAGCCCGCCGCCGACGATCGCGACATCGCTCGTGCGCTCGCTCATGCCGCATCCCCGGCTGCCGCGAGCGCAATCGGCTTGACCGGGGCCTGGCCGCGCAGCCGCCCGGCGCAAGCGCCATCCTGCCCGCTCTTCGCCGCCACGATCTCTTGCAGGGCAGGGCCGCAGACCCGGCCCTGGCAGCGGCCCATTCCACAGCGCGTCATCGCCTTGACCCGGTTGACCTCGATCGGCCCGAGCTCCTTCTCCATCGCCGCGCGCACCTCGCCGACCGTCACGTTCTCGCAGCGGCACAGCGTCACGGAATCCGGCAGGACGGCGATCTGCGCCGCCGGCCAGGCGAAGGCGCGCGCCAGCCCGCGCTGGAAAGCACGCAGGCGCTCGACCTGCCGTGCCAGCCGCCGCACCGCCTCGCTATCCTGCGGATGGCCGAGATCAGCGAGAATCGCGTGGGCGGCGAGCGCGCCGCTCGCTTCGGCCGCGTCGGCGCCGCCGATCCGCACCCCGTCTCCGGCGAGGTAGAGGCCCGGCCTCGCCCGGCCCAGGCTGTCGATCCTGGGCAGGTGCAGCCGGAAATCCGGGTCATAGGCGAACTCGGCCCGCGCCAGGTCGGCCAGTTGCGTCTCGGGCTTCAGGCCGTAGCCGAGCGCGACGGCATCGCAGGCGAAGCGGCGTTCGCGGCCACGCGCATCGGCCAGCACCAGAGCCTCGACGCGGTCCGCGCCCTCGACGGCGATCGGCGTCACGCCGTGCAGCATCTCGGTGCCGGCGCGGAGGGACGCGCCCATGTACCAGATGCCCCGCAGCAGCGTCCGGGGCGCTCGCAGCAGGGCCGGGATCGTGGCGGCCTTGGCGGCGAAGGGCGTCGTATCGGCGATCACGGCGATCTGCGCGCCCATGTCGCGATACTGCTTCGCCGCCAGCGCCAGCAGGGGCGACGAGCCGAGGAAGGCGACGCGGCTTCCGATCAGGCAGCCCTGATCCTTCAGCGCGACCTGGGCGCCGCCGAGCGTGAACACGCCGGGCAGGGTCCAGCCGGGCAGGGGCGCCACCCGGTCCATCGCGCCGCTGGCGATCAGCAGCCTGTCGAAAGCGAGCGTCTCGGCCCGCTCGTCGCACAGCAGATGCAGCTGGTTGCCGTCGATGGCCCAGACCAGCGTCCGCGGGCGGTAATCGATCTTCGGGCGCAAGGCCGCGAAGCGGCGATGCAACGTAACGTATTTCCCGGCCTCCGAACCCATCAGCCTGGTCATGTCGAGCGCGAGATCATCGGCCGGCCGGCGATAGCCTTGCCCGCCCGCCCGCGCGCCCTCGTCGATCAGGATGGGCCGCAGCCCCTGTGCGCAAAGCACCTCGGCTGCGCTGATGCCGGCCGGGCCAGCGCCGATGATGACGATGTCAGCCATGGGCGCCAGCCACAGGCTGCGGTTCGGCAAACAGCACCATGCCGTCGGCGACCTTTGTGGTGCAGGCCCTGAGCCTGCCGCCTTCAGCGCTCCAGACCCAGCAATCCTGGCAGGCCCCCATCAGGCAGAAGCCGGCCCGCGGCTCGCCGCCGAATTCCAGCCGGCGGAGCAGCGCGCCGTTCGCCAGCAGCGCGGCGAGGACGCTGTCGCCACTCGTCGCCCGGATGGTCGTGCCGTCGAAGCTGAGCGTCGCGGGGGGCCCGGTACGGGCTGCCACGCGGCGGAACTGGGCCTTCGGAGCGTCCATGCGGGGTCCAGGAGTTATTTCAATGCGATAATAGTTTTCGAATATTGATAAAACACGCGTCGACCGTCAAGCGCCTCGTGCTTGCGGTTCACACGCGCGAGATCGCGTGCGCGGTGGCGATGACCAGGGAGGAAAACCGGGAGACGACCTCCGCATGGCTATAGCGCGAGGTCGAGGTGGCGATGTTCACGGCGGCCTCCGGACGGCCGTGATGATCGACGATCACCGCGGCGATCGAGGCGTCGCCGAGATAGACCTCCTCGAAGGCGGTGGCGTAGCCCTGCGCCGCCGCCTGGCGCAGCTTCGCTTGCAGGGCATCGCGCTGCCAGGTCGTCGAGGGCGTGTGGGCCTGGAGGTCGGAGGCGTCGATGATCGCCATCGCCTCGTCCTCCGGCAGGCGCGAGAGCATGGCGATGCCCGGCGCGGTGCAATAGGCCGGCATCCGCGTGCCGATGATGACGTCGGTGTTCAGCACATGGCGACTGAGAAAGCGCGAGACGAAGATGATCTCGGTTCCCTCGCGCACGGTGAGATTGACCGTCTCCTCCGTCTCCTTGCTCAGATGCATGAGATAGGGCATCGCCCGGTCGAGAAGACGGCTGCTGCGCACGAAATGATAGCCGAGATCGAGCGTCTTCGCGGTCAGCTCGAAGCGCTTTGTCTGCGCATCCTTGCGGAGATAGCCGAGCCTGGTCAGCGTGTGGGTGAAGCGCTGCGCGGCGCTGACATCCATCCCCGTCTCTGAGGCGACCTGTGACAGGTTGAGCGTCTGGTGCTGGCGGCCGAAGGCGGACAGCACCCGGAAGGCCTTCTCGACCGAGTTGACCATCAGCGCATCGTCCTTGCGCCCGGCCTGATCGGCTGGTGCCGCCGCTTTCCTGCGGCCGTTCTGTGTCGCTTCCGGCATCGTCATCGGGGGCTGTTCTCCTGGCTCAATCAATGGCCGTGGCCAACGGCCTTGACAAGGTGAGCCTTTCGCGCAGATTATTCAATAGAAGTTATCGCATAACAATAAACATTCATCGGAGAGCGGTATGAAGGACTCTGTTCTGGTCGAACTGCGTGGCGCCGTCGGCATCCTGACCCTCAATCGCCCGGAGATACTCAACGCCTGGAACGCGCCGATGCGGTCGCGCCTCGTCGAGGGGCTCGACGAGCTCGAAGCGAACGAGGCAGTGCGCGCCATCATCCTCACCGGCGCCGGCGACCGCGCCTTCGGGGCCGGCCAGGATCTCAACGAGACCAAGACCTTCGATCCCGACCGCGCGGAATTGTGGATGGGCGAGTGGGAGCGGCTCTACGACCGGATCCGCTCGCTCTCGAAGCCGCTCATTGCGGCGCTGAACGGCGTGGCGGCGGGGTCGGCCTTCCAGGTCGCGCTGCTCTGCGATCTGCGCATCGGCCATGCGGGCGTCACGATGGGCCAGCCGGAGATCAATTCCGGCATCGCCTCGGTGACCGGCCCCTGGATCATGCGCGAGATGATCGGGATCGCCCGCACCATCGACCTGACCCTGACCGGGCGGATGATGGATGCCGACGAATGCTTCCGGATCGGCCTGATCAACCGGATCGTGGCGAAGGACAAGGTGATGGAGGCGACCCTTGCGCTGGCGCAGGAGCTGGCCGGCAAGCCGCCCGTCGCCATGCGCCTCAACAAGGCCCGCTTCCGCGAAGTCACCGAGGAAGGCTTCCGCGAGTGCCTGGTTGCCGGCATCCGCAACCAGCGCGAGGCCTACGCCACGGGCGAGCCGGCCCGGATGATGGAGCAGTTCCTGGCGATCCGGGCTGCGCGCAAAAGCGCCTGAGGAAACGACGCGCCTGACGGGACGGCGCGCCTGACGAGCTGACCACCCACGGGGACATGCGGAAAACCGCTGAAAAGGGGAGAGGAAGATGACGAACACGATGACGAAGCCGACGCGGCGCACCTTGCTGCAACTGGCGGGCGGCGCGGCCGCGGGCGCGCTTGCGGCACCTTATCTCACCGGCACGGCGCGTGCCGCCACGCAGATCACGGTCGCCGATCCCGGTGGGCCGTTCGGGCCGGCTTTCCGCAAGGCCTTCTACGACCCCTTCGAGAAGGCGACCGGCAACAAGGTCGTCAATGTCGCCCGCGAAGCCGAGCCCACCGCCCAGTTCAAGGCGATGGTCGAGACCAAGTCCTATACCTGGGATGTCTGCACGCTGACGCTCTCGGCGCGCGATATCCTGAAGACGCAGGGCTTGCTCGATCCGATCGGCTTCGCGCATGCCGATGTGCCCCGGCTGATGCCGGAAGCGATCTCGCCCGAGTTCATGGGTACGGATGTCTATTCGACGATCTTCGCCTACCGCACCGACCGGGTGAAGAATGCCCCGGCGAGCTGGGCCGATTTCTTCAATGTCGAGAAGTTCCCGGGCCGCCGCGCCCTGCGCAAGAACCCGATCGACACGATCGAACAGGCGCTGCTTGCCGACGGTGTGCCGCTCGACAAGCTCTACCCGCTCGATATCGAGCGCGCCTTCAAGATGCTCGACAAGATCAAGCCGCATGTCGCGGTCTGGTGGACAGGCGGCGCGCAGTCGACACAGCTGCTGCAAAGCGGCGAGGTCGACATGCTGCCGGGCTGGAACGCGCGCCTGCAGGCCGCGATCGACGGCGGCACGCCCGCCAAGATCGTCTGGAACCAGGGGCTCTATTCGATCGAGGGCTGGGGCCTGCCGAAGGGCGGACCCAAGGCCGATGTCGCCCGCCAGTTCATCCGCTTCTGCTCGGACCCCAAGGCGCAGGCCGTCTTCACCGAGGTTCTCGCCTACGGCCCGACCAATCTCGACGCCTATCAGACCATTCCCGCCGAGCGCGCCAAGGTCCTGCCGACCTCGCCGGAGAATCTGAAGCTGATGGCCATCGCCAACGAGGATTGGTGGAGCGCCAATCGCTCCAAGGTCACCGAACGCTTCAACTCCTGGCTCCTGGCCTGATCCGATGGCGACGAGCGCCGGCATGACCGTGACCCAACCGAAGACGGCCAAGCTCGTCGTCGAGGGCCTGTGCAAGCGCTACGGCGCGACCACCGCCCTCGAGCCGAGTTCGCTCAGCGTCGCCGAGGGCGAGTTCCTCACCTTGCTGGGGCCTTCGGGCTCCGGCAAGACCACCCTGCTGCAGCTCATCTGCGGGCTGGTCGAGGCGAGCGAGGGGCGGGTCGTGATCGACGGCCGCGACCAGTCGGCCACACCGGTTCACCAGCGGGATATCGGGCTCGTCTTCCAGCATTATGCGCTGTTCCCGCACCTGACCGTGGCCGAGAACATCGCCTTCCCGCTCAAGATGCGGGGATGCGCGAGCGCAGAGGTCGCAAGCCGTGTCGCGGCGACGCTGGACATGGTGCATCTCGGCCATCTCGCCGGGCGCTTCCCGCGCGAACTGTCCGGCGGCCAGCAGCAGCGCGTCGCGCTGGCGCGCTGCTTCGTCTACCAACCCTCGATCATCCTGATGGACGAACCGCTCGGCGCACTCGACAAGAAGCTGCGCGAGCATATGCAGATCGAGATCAAGCGGCTGCACCGCGAGAGCGGCGCCACGATCGTCTATGTCACGCATGATCAGGAAGAGGCGCTCGCGATGTCCGATCGCATCTGCCTGATGAACCATGCGAAGATCGAGCAGCTCGGCACGCCGCGCGACATCTATGAGCGCCCGCGCACGGCATTCGCGGCCGATTTCATCGGCATCTCCAACATCTTCCGCGGCCGCTGGGACGGCAATGGCACGATCGAGACGGTGCATGGGCGCTTCGCCCTGCCGAGCGGCGCGCGCTGCCAGAGCCAGGACGCCGCCCTCGTCATCCGCCCGGAAAACCTGCATCTCGGCGCCCAGGACGGCAACGCCGTGAACGGCTGCGTCCGCGAGGTGGTCTATGCGGGCTCCGAGACCCGCGTCATCGCCGCGCTCGACGACGGCAGCCCGCTCGTGCTGCGCCTGGGGCCAGACGACGTGGTGCCCGGGATCGACGAGAGGATCGTCGCCGGCTGGGCGCGCGACAAGGCGGTACTGGTCGCATGAGTGCGGTGACCCTCAGCAGCGCGCCCGCGCGCCCGGCCAGGCTGCGCCTCAGTGCGCTCTGGCTGGCGGTACCCGGCCTGTTGTTCCTGGCCGTGTTCTTCGTCTATCCGGTTGCGCAACTGCTCGGCCTGAGCATCGTCGATCCGGAGAGCGGGGCCTTCTCGGCCGGCGCCTATCAGCGGATCGCCGCGACGGATGTCTATCTGCGCGTGCTCGGCATCACCTTCCGCATCGCCGGCTGGACGGCGCTGTGGTCGCTGCTGATCGGATACCCGCTCGCCTACTGGATCGCGCGCCTGCCGAACATGTTTCGCGGCCGCATGCTGCTCTTCGTCATGGTGCCGTTCTGGACGAGCTATCTCGTCAAGACCTTCGCCTGGATGATCGTGCTCGGGCGCAACGGCATCATCAATTCGCTGGTGACCGGCTCCGGCATCGTCGACGAGCCCTTGCCCCTGCTGCACAACCAGTTCGGCGTCATGGTCGGCATGGTGCACGCCATGGTGCCGCTGGCGGTGATGACCATGCTCCCGGTGATGGCCGGAATCGACCGGCGCCTCGTCCAGGCGGCGCAGACGCTCGGGGCCGCGCCGGCGCGCGCCTTCTGGCTGGTCTATTTCAAGCTCTCGCTGCCGGGCGGGGCCGCGGCCGGCCTGCTCGTCTTCATTTCCTCGCTCGGCTTCTTCATCGTGCCGGCCTTCCTCGGCGGGCGGCAGGAGACGATGCTCGCGCAGCTCATCATCACGCAGGTGCAGGAGCTGCTGAACTGGTCCTTCGCCGGGGCATTGTCGGCGATGATGCTGGTGGCAGCCCTGGTCTCCTGCCTGATCTACGATCGGCTCTTCGGGCTCTCGACCATCGCCGGCGGTTCGGCCCAGGTCAGCACCGGTCGTATCCGCGACCTCGGCCTTGCGATCCTCTCGGCCGTCGCCACCCTGTCGGGCCATCTCGCCAGGCTGGCGCAAACCCTGCTCGGCAAGCGCGTCTGCGCCGGGCTGCTGCCCGGCTTCTGCTGGCTCGTCATCGCTTTTCTGGTGCTGCCGACGCTGCTCGTCATCCCGCTCGCCTTCACCTCGTCGCAGTTCCTCGAATTTCCGCCGCCCGGTTATGGCCTGAGCTGGTTCCAGACCTATTTCAGTTCGCCGCTCTGGATCCAGGCGACGATCCGGTCCTTTGCGGTTGCCTTCGTCACCGCGCTCGCGGCGACCGCGATCGGCGGCTTCGCGGCTCTGGCGCTGGCGAACAGCCGCACGCGCTGGGGCGGGCTGATCTTCGCGCTCTTCCTGGCGCCGATGATCGTGCCGCGCATCGTCGTCGCGGTCGGGCTGTTCTATCTCTTTGCGCGGCTGGGATTGATCGCGACCGATCTCGGCCTCGTCATCGGCCATACCGTGCTGGCGATCCCGTTCACGCTGGTCACCATCGCCGCCGTGCTCAAGACCTATGACCAGCGCCTCGACCAGGCGGCCGCGACGCTCGGCGCCAACCGGCTGCGCACCCTGACCGGCGTCACCATCCCGCTGGTCAAGGGTGGTCTCGTCGCCGCCTTCCTGTTCGCCTTCATCACCTCCTTCGACGAGCTGACCATCGCGATCTTCGTCTCGGGCGGGGTCAAGACGACGCTTCCGAAGCAGATGTGGGACGACATGATCCTGCAGCTCAACCCGACGCTGGCAGCGGTCTCCGTGGTCGTCTTCATCGTGGTGACGACGATGCTGCTCATCGCGGAACGCTTCCGCTCCCCTTCCTGATCGACCGAACCAGCGACCGAGCATGACCTCCTTCGATGATGACGGCTTTGTGGGCCTTCTGACCGCGCGTGCCGCGGCCGAGCCGGACCTTGTCTATGCGCGCTTCTGCGGCGAGCCGGTGAGCTATGCCGGGATCGAGCAGCGCTCCGCCGCCTTCGCGGCGCATCTCAGGGCGCGCGGCATCAGGCCCGGCGACCGGGTCGCCGTGATGATGCGCAACTCGATCGCGACGATCGCCGTGGTCTTCGGCCTGGCCAGGGCCGGTGTCGCCTGGGTGCCGGTCAACGCTCAGCAACGCGGCGAGGGGCTGCGCTATCTACTGACCCATTCGCAGCCGCGCCTCGTCGTCGCCGATGCAGAGCTGGCGCCGCAGATCGCCGAGGCGATGGCCTCGGAAGCGGTGCTGCCGCAGCTCCAGCACGCGCCCGGCGGCGAACTCGACGCCGTCCTGGCCCGCAACGAACGCTTCGACGAGCCGGCGCCCTCCGCCGATGCCGTCTTTGCCATCATGTACACATCCGGGACGACGGGACGGCCGAAGGGCGTCGTCGTCTCGCATCGCATGCTGCGGCTGGCGGCGGAAAGCGTCGGCCGCCTGTCCGACGCAAGGCCGGGCGAGGTCTTCTTCGTCTGGGAGCCGCTCTACCATATCGGCGGCGCGCAGCTCCTGCCGCTGCCGATGATCCGCGGCATCACGCTCGCCATGGTCGAGCGCTTCAGCGCCAGCCGCTTCTGGGCCCAGGTCCGTGAGGAGGGCGCAAGCCATATCCACTATCTCGGCGGCATCCTGCAGATCCTGCTCAAGCAGCCGCCTTCGCCGCTCGATCGCGAGCATGGCGTGCGGATCGCCTGGGGCGGCGGCTGCCCACCCGAGATCTGGCCGCAATTCCAAGACCGCTTCGGCATCGGGATCCGCGAATGCTACGGCATGACCGAGGCCTCGAGCCTCACGACCTGCAACGTCACCGGCGTACCCGGCTCAGTCGGCCGGCCGATGCCCTGGTTCACGGTGAAGCTGCTGGACGGGGAGGGCAGGCCGGTCGCGCCCGGCGAGCGCGGCGAGATCGTGGTCGAGACCAGCATCCCGGGCGCGATCTTTCCTGGCTATCTCGACAATCCCGAGGCGACGGCGAAGGCGTTGCGCGAGGACGGTTTCCATACCGGGGACCTCGGTTCGTTCGATGCCGACGGCAACCTCTATTTCCACGGCCGGATGACGGACAGCGTGCGCTGCAGGGGCGAGAACGTCTCGGCCTGGGAGGTCGAGCATGTCGCCGCCGAGCATGAGGCGGTCGAGGATTGCGCGATGATCGGCGTGGCGGCGGATGTCGGCGAGCAGGACATCAAGCTCTTCGTCAAGCCGCGCGACGGCAGGGTCATCGATCTCCAGGCGCTGTCCAGCTGGCTCGGCCAGCGCCTCGCCCCCTACCAGAACCCGCGCTACATCGCCGTCGTCGACGAGTTCGAACGCACGGCGAGCCAGCGCATCATGAAGCACAAGCTCTCGCCCCGGCTCGACGACTGCTGGGACCGGGCTGCCACCGCGACGAGACACTGACATGGCCGGCTGCGATATCCTGATCTCGGGCACTGGCGGCTTCGCTGCGCGCATCGCGTTCGACATCGCCGCGACGGCCGACGACGCTGTCGAGGTCATCATCGCCGGGCGCAATCGCGAGCGGCTGAACTGGCTACGCACCGCCGCGAATGCCCGTGCCGCGCTGTTTGGCAAGAAGGCGCGCTTCGCGACCCACGCCATCGATCTCCTGGCGCCCGATGCCTCGGACGCGCTGCTGGCGGCGACTGACCCCCGCATCGTCGTGCAGGCGGCCTCGATCCAGACCTCGCAGGTCATCGCCCAGAGCGGCAACGCCTGGACGCAGCTTGTCGCCGAAGGCGGCCTGAGCGCGACCGCCGTCTTCCAGGCCCTGATCAGCGCGCGCGTCGCAGCCGCCATCACCGCCCGCGGCAAGCCGGTCACGCTGGTCAATTGCAGCTTTCCCGATGTCGTCAACGGCATCATCGTCGCGCTCGGCCACGCCGTCGCCTGCGGCATGGGCAATGTCGCGATCCTCTCCAACGTCTTCGCCGGCTCGGCCGCCACATCACCAGGGGCCGATCTCAAGGTCCTCGCGCATTATCAGAATCTGGCCGCCTGGCGCCGCCGGCCCGAGGAGCGTGGCGGGCGGGCGCCACGCGTCTGGCTCGACGGCGCCGAGGTCGCGGATGTCTACGGGCGTTTCGCCGATATCCAGCTCACCCCCGAGCCGGTCATCGAAATCTCGGGGGCGAGCGGCGTTCCCATGCTGCTCGCCATGGCGGCGAGCAGGCCGTGGCGCGGCCATGTGCCCGGCCCGAACGGGCTGCCGGGCGGCTATCCCGTGCGGCTGAGCGACGGGGCGCTCGAACTCGACCTTCCCAACGCTCTTGCCGAGGCCGAGGCGATTGCCTGGAACGCCTCATTCGAGAAAGAGAACGGTCTCGTCGTCTCGCCGCAAGGCCATGTCAGCTTCACCGGCATCCTCGGCGACAGGCTCGCCGAACATGTTCCGGCCCTTCGCAAGGGCTTCCCCGTCCGGGAGCTGGAAGCGGTTTGCGAGGAGCTGCTCCAGCTGCGCTCCGCCCTGATGCAGGCCTAGAACATGCTGCTAAAATGGGGCAACGGTGTTATCTAAACTATTGGATTAGATGACGTTTCATGCGTTAGCCGCTTCCGTCCAAACGCAGCGTGATCGAGCCTGCCTCGATCGAGGATCGCGCGCCGCTCCTTGCATGTGGCGTCGACGCGCCAGCTCCGCCCGGCACCGCCTCGACCTGGACCCCCAGCACCTAATCCTGGGAATGAACCGCAGCATTCCCCGCACGGCGTCGAGGAGCAACTCCCTGGGCGGGGGTGACTTGCGAGACGAGGATGGTCTTTGCACTGCGCGCGATCAGGGTGTTGATTGAGGCTTGGCCCGGCTCGCCATCTCCAGCGGAAGAGAGCGCGAGCAGCAGCGATCAAGCTCGGGCATGGCGCCGATGTCGGGATGGCCATCTTTTTGCAACATGCTCCGGCGGAGGGCGACGCATGAGAACGCGAATGCCCTGACCATGCCGTGTTCGTCGCCCATTCATAACCCAGCCAGGAGGTCCCGATGACCGGCCAAGCCAGCGACCCGAGCCTCGATGCCCGCCTCGGCGAGGTGACGGAGCGCATTGTCCGGCGCTCCCGCGACACACGCCGGCGCTATCTCGACCGGCTGGCCGCGGCCGCGGAAGCCGGACCGCGCCGCCAGCGGCTCGGCTGCGCCAACCAGGCGCATGGCTTTGCCGCCTGTGCGCCCGGCGACAAGGCGATGCTGCGCTCCGGCGCGGGCGCAAATCTCGCCATCGTCACCGCCTATAACGACATGCTCTCGGCGCATCAGCCCTATGAGCGCTTCCCCGAGCTGATCCGCGCCACGGCGCGGGCGGCAGGCGGGGTCGCGCAGGTCGCCGGCGGCGTACCCGCCATGTGCGACGGCATCACCCAGGGCGAGGCAGGCATGGAGCTGTCGCTGTTCTCGCGCGACGTCATTGCGCTGTCGACCGCGGTTGCGCTGTCGCACCAGAGCTTCGATGCGGCCGTGTTCCTCGGCATCTGCGACAAGATCGTCCCTGGCCTGATCATCGGCGCGCTGTCCTTCGGCCACCTGCCCGCGGTGTTCATTCCGGCCGGCCCGATGACGTCCGGCCTCTCCAATGACGACAAGTCGAAGGCGCGCCAGCTCTTCGCCGAGGGCAAGGTCGGCCGCGAAGCCCTGCTCGAGGCCGAGGCGCAATCCTATCACGGCCCCGGCACCTGCACCTTCTACGGCACCGCCAACACCAACCAGATGGTGATGGAGATCATGGGGCTGCACCTGCCGGGCGCCTCCTTCGTCAATCCCAACACGCCGCTCCGCGATGCCCTGACCCGGGCGGCGACCGAGCGGGCGATGGCGATCACCGCGCTCGGCAACGACTATACTCCGGTCGGGCGGATGCTGGACGAACGCGCCTTCGTGAATGGCGTCGTCGGCCTGCATGCCACCGGCGGCTCGACCAACCACACCATGCATCTCGTCGCGATGGCGGCGGCGGCGGGCATCCAGCTGAGCTGGGATGATTTCTCCGACCTCGCCCAGACGACGCCGCTGCTGACCCGGATCTATCCAAACGGCAAGGCCGACGTGAACCATTTTCATGCTGCCGGCGGCATGGGCTTCGTCATTCGCGAATTGCTCGGGGCAGGGCTGCTGCATCGCGATGTCGAGACGGTCTGGGGCAGCGGGCTCGACGCCTATGTCCAGGAGCCCGCGCTCGGCGCCAACGGTGCGCTGACCTGGCGCGACGGCGCCGAAAGCAGCGGGGACGAGACGGTGCTGCGCGGCACCAAAGCTCCGTTCCAGCCGACCGGCGGGCTCACGGTTCTGACCGGCGATCTGGGCCGGGCCGTGATCAAGACCTCGGCCATTGCCAGGGAGCGCCATGTCATCGAGGCCCCGGCCCGGATCTTCCACAGCCAGGAGGCGCTGCAGGCCGCCTTCAAGGCTGGCGAGCTCACGGGCGACCTCGTCGCAGTCGTGCGTTTCCAGGGGCCGCGGGCCAATGGCATGCCCGAACTGCACAAGCTGATGCCGCCGCTCGGCGTGCTCCAGGATCGCGGGTTCAAGGTGGCGCTGGTCACCGACGGACGGCTGTCGGGTGCCTCCGGCAAGGTTCCCGCCGCCATCCATGTCACGCCCGAAGCCGTCGAAGGCGGGCCGATCGCGCGGATCCGCGAGGGCGATCTGATCCGGGTGGATGCGGTGGCGGGAACGCTGACCGTGCTGGTCGATGAAGCGGAATGGGCCGCGCGCAAGCCGGCTGAAGCCGATCTCGAAGCGTCGCATTGGGGCGTCGGGCGCGACCTGTTCGCGTCGTTTCGCGCCGCCGTGGGAACAGCCGATACGGGGGCGACGATCTTTTCGGGGGTGTAGATCATCGGACCGGAGAGCATGTCCGGTTTGATGAGCTAACTCTTTGTCTTTGCGTCGGCTGTCCCGAAAACCGCAATCCAGTTTTCGGGCCGATGCCTGAGCGGGGCAGGACGCGGGCGTCGTTGCCCGTGAACACTTTGCCCGCCGGCTCCTCAGGGAACTGCCGGCCGCCCTTTGCGTTTTGGCAATCAGGAGCACGGGAATGTGCCATGCCGATGCACTGGTTCACCCCACCCGTTGTCGTTCAAGCCGACCGGCCTGAAGTGACCTATTCGGTCACCCATGTCGAACGAGCTGCAGAGTTCCTGCTTGCCTGGAAAGCGATAGGTGCGGGTCCGAAGTGGCAGGACGCTGTGCGCGCCTGCACCGCAGTGCTCAACGGTGCCGGGACTGTTGGTCATGCTCGGGAGACGTTCGAGGAGGCAGCGCGGGAGTGTGGCCGCCTTATCGGGTAGTCAGGCTGCGTGGCGGAGCTGGCTGCCCCACGAAGCGGATCCAATGGAGGCCGCGGGAACCTTTCGAGCTCTGTATCTCACGTGAACACTGGTCCGCTGCTCCAGCCGTTGCCCCCTCTCACTCGTCCTTAGGCCGCGCGATGGAATTGCTGAGCTGCGAGGGGAGAACTGGCGTGAGCCACTGACTGTCGAGGGTCAGTTTCGCCGCGAAAATAGGGGTTCCATCGGCGTAACGGATTCTCATCTCGACGCTGAGATTGTCACTGATCTGGATATTCTCTGCGATGATGTCCCCGAGGCTGGAAAGTGCGGAAAGGCGTGCGGCCGCGTGATCTTCCAGGTCAATCCCTTCGTCGTCCGCCACCAGTTCGGTGTTGATCTCGATGTCGAAAAAATACTGAGCCATGCAGACTCAACCGCGCCAACGTCGGCTGGTTCCCGGCCCTCCGCGCGTTCAATTCGTTGCATTATGACCACGATTGCGCACGACCGCTCGGGCCGTAGCTTTCCGCGCTTGTGTTCTTTTTAAATGTTTTAAACTGTAAGCGTCGCAGGGGAGAATGCGATGCCGTTTCGTTCCATTGTGGCCACACCGGAAGAGCTCGCCCTGATTGTGGCCGCGTTCGAGAACGCTTGGAGCGAGATCGATGCGCGAGGATCGTTCGACGTATTGAAGGCCGCCGGCCAGCGTGAGCGCCTTGGCTACATCGTCGCCGGATTGTGGTCGGCGGGCGAAACGATCGATCTGGCCAAACTCGCTGTACTACGGTTCGATGAGACCGCTATGGCTGACGCTCTCGAACGCCAGACGGTCATCCCGAACAAACCCTGACACATTGGTGATGCTGGACGGAACTCGGCGCTTCGCGATGGGTTCGCTATCGCGGGGGCGTCGTCCACATCCGGCGTCGTCACGGCTTAAGGGCCCCGCTGCTCCCGCCGGATCAGCGAGGCCTCCTGTTAGCCCTTCGTCTTGATGAGGCGAAGCCGCTTGATCTGAACTTTCAGCGCGGCAACGGCGGCCGCGCCGCGAATGCCCCTGATGCCTTGCTTTCGCGGTCAGGGGCGCCGGGGACGCCGTCCGGTATTTCGGCACGCTTCGCCTCGGGCAGGGAGCAGGTATTCCACCTCGCATTCGTGCCGCCACTCCCCGGAATCCGAGAGAACCTCTCGGCCGAAGAGATGGGACCAGACAACGCGAGGGGAGGACCCGGGCACGGTGAACCTCCAGGGTTGCCCCCAGACCGGTCGATCGCAATGCGTTCGTCGACGCAGGCACCGCATCCTGCTTGGGCTTAACGTGAGGCTGGCCACCGGTTCCCGTCAAGGAACGATTCCTCCGGGCTCGGCGTTCTCCAGACGTGATGGAGAAGCTGCTGCGTGCGCGCACCGTTTTCTGCGATCCCGTTCCGGCGCCGAGGCGCTGATAGACGCCGTCAGTTCGCGGCGTAAAGTTCCGCGCCAGGCTTACCTCGTCGACGCTCCGCCCCCGCCCGCATCGAGCCGTGCCTCGCCACGCTTGCGATCAAGCCGCCCACCGGTGAAGCGACCGCATCTCAGTCCTCGCGGAACCCATCTCAGAATTAGCCGGCGGGCCGCCGCCACGTCCGGAGTCGACCCATCTGAGACGTTTGAAGATCGGGGACTGGCGACCGGAGTTGGCGCATGTATGGCGTCTCGCTTGCCTTTCTCGATGTCAACATCATGGTCATCCCGCTCGCGATCGGTGCAGCGACGTTCCTGATGTCAACTGGCGGCATGTCGGCTGGCCGCTTCATCGGGGCGCAGTTCGGGCCCTATCGGCCTGACCGCCGCGTGTGAAGTCCAGCCCCCTTCTGCGGGGGCGAGGAGCGCACCCCTATGCCGGGACGCAATCACCGAGATCAAAAGTCCGCATCGCGGACTTTGGTCGGTGGCTCCCCTTAGTTCCCCGAGACCAACAGCGTGAAAAAGCTTGGACCTTGGCGAGTAGTGGCGCCTGCACAGCGTCCGTACCTTCTGACTCTCGATCTAAAGCCGCTCGCACGCGGCACCGGAGCAACGACGATGTTCGATCTCTTCAAACTCATCACCGACTCTATCCGTGAACAAACTGAAGAATATTCGAAGGCACAGGACCGGGTTGGTGCACGGCAAATCTCGGCCCTATTCGATCCTTTCGGCATGACCACAACTTCTCCCGTGCGGGTAGCAATCCGCAGCGATGAAGGCCCTCGCGGCCGTACCGCCAAACGAACAAGCTGAAGTGATGCTCCAGCGGGCTTCTTGGCCGCGGCGATCCGGACCCTGTTTTGTCTCCGCAATCAGGATCGGCACCAACCCGCGCAAGCCAGCGCGAACTGTCGCGCGGTTTGAGCCCTCACCGTCCAGGGGCTAAGTTTAGCGACATGGATCAGCTTCAAAAAGCGGCTCGCATTGGGCATTGCGGCGAACCGCTCGACCATGCAGCGCTGCTGACATCACAAAGCCTCATCGAGCAACGTGGGCGAAAACGCGGGGCTCTTTAGGTCCGCTCCCCACCCGTCTCGGGCCTTACCGGCGTCCGCTCTCGGGCCGACGCGCCATGCACAAAAGCGCCCCGCCCCTGGCTGTCGAAATCTTGCCGTGGCGGACTGAATGAGCGATTGAAGGCTCGCGCATCGGGTCGCCCCCCACAGCGCGCCTGCATTCGAAAAGCTCCGCTAGGTAGCCATGGCCTCGGCTGAAACCACGTCCATCTCTGTCGCAAAATTCGACGCCGACCGCGCCGCTGAGTACCTCGTCCAGAGCCGCATTGCGCTGGCAGGTTACGACGCGTGCCATGAGCTTTCGGCCTGCATGCTGGCGGCGACGCTCGGTCCGGGCAGCGCAGCTCGTGTGCTCGCCGTTGGGGCTGGCGGCGGCGGACAGGAGATTGTCAGCGCTGCATCTCTTGAACCGGACTGGAGATTTGTTGCCGTCGACCCGTCCGCGCAGATGATGGATGTTACGGCGGGGCGGTTGCAGGAGCTCGGATTCTTCGAGCGGACGGAGATCGCGATCGGCTATGTCGAAGAGCTTCCCGCCCGGCGCGATTTCGACGCCGCGACCTTGATCGGCGTGCTGCATCATCTCCAGGGAAGAAAGGCCAAGGGCGACCTTCTTTACGCCATTGCGTCACGGCTGAAACCCGGCGCTCCTCTCATTCTTGCCGGCAATCGGTTTGCCTACGCTGCCGAACCTCTGCTGCTGGCGGCCTGGGCCGAGCGCTGGCGCATGCACGGTGCCAGGCCCGACGAAGTCGAGGCGAAGCGCGCCAAGATATTGCAGGGCGCCGATCCGCCTGCCTCGGAGAACGAGGTCGCTGCCTTGCTGGAGGCTGCCGGGTTCGGGCCGCCAACATGGTACTTTTCGAGCCTGTTCTGGGGCGCCTGCCTGGCTCGGTATCGCGGCTGACTGCGAGCCCGGGCGAAGTCAGCGGCAGAGCGGGATGACATCCCACCCTGGCTGGTTTCATCCGGCTCCAGATCATCGGGCCGGATATCGTATCCGGTCCGATGAACTAACCATCTGTGATTGCATCGGCTTTCCCGAAACCCGCAATCCAGTTTTCGGGCCGGTGCTTTAGCTCCCGGCGCCGACGCAGGTCGCGGCATTCTGCGGCGTGCAGACATCGAGGCCGGTATAGGTGGGGTCCTTCGGGGCGGGCTTGCCGTCCTTCATCTCCTTCAGGAAGAACATGGTCTTGTAGCCCATCTCGAAGGGGCGCTGACCGACTTGCCCCTTGGACAGGCCTGCCTTCAGAAGATCCATCTGGACGGGCAGCGTATCTGCGACGACCAGCGCAAGCGAGCCGTCATCGATCCGGGCCTTATACTTCTCGGCGACCTTGCGATACGCTTGCGGGATGAATTGCGGGAAGCCGCCGGTTGGCACGAAGGCATCGAGCTTGGGGTTCTTGCCGAGCGTATCTTCCATCTGCTGCACCGAGAGCGGGAAGTCGTCGTTGGTGTAGAGCGGGCAACCCGCGGCCTCGGTCCAGCCATGCTGGCCGGTGAGCTTGGCACCAGGCGCGGAGGCCGATTTCGCGCCGGCAAGCGTATCGCGGATCCCTTGCATGCGCTCGTTATGGTTTGCAGCCGCCGCACCACCCGACTGGATGCAGATCGTGCCGCCCTTCGGCTTGATCTGCTGGACGAGTTTCGCGAGATTGACGCCGATGTCGTAGTTATAGGTGCCGACATAGGCGCTGCGCAGGCCCTTGTCCTTCGCAAGCAGGTCGGAATCCCAGGTCAGAACCGGAATTCCCGCTTTTTTGGCGCCCTCGAGCGCCTTGCCCATCGCGGCGGCATTCGACGGCGAGACGGCGATGCCATCGACCTTCTTGGCAATGAGATCGTTGATGACCTGGACCTGTTCATCGCCGCCGCCATGTTCGCCAGGCCCGATATAGAGGCACTCGATCGCGCCGTTGAGTTCCTTCTCGGCCTTCTTGCAGCCGTCGCGGGCCTGGTCGAAGAAGGGATTGTTCATGTTCTTGGGCACCAGGGCGAAGACGTATTTCTTGCCCTGAGACTGGGCTTCTCCTCCAACGGCGAGCAGTGCGAGCGCGGCGACACCTAAAGTCAGCGTTTTCATGAGCCTCTCCTCCTGGTGGTTATTGTCGTCCGGTCTTCCTCATGCCGAACCCTTGCCGCGGATCCGCTGCAGCAGAACCGCCAATACGATGAACAGGCCGACGAAGGCGCCCTGCCAGTTGGAATCGACACCCGCCATGAGCAGGGAATTGCGGATCACCTCGATGAGGGCGGCCCCGATCACGGCGCCGTAGGCTCCGCCCTGGCCACCCATCAGATCGGCACCGCCGATTACGGTCGAAGCGATCACCCGCAATTCATAGCCCTGTCCGAGCGCATTGATGGCGGAGCCTTGCCAGCCGACGATGAGAACGGCGCTCAGGGCGGCGGTCAGGCCTGAGACGATATAGGCCTGCAGCTTGATCCGCCGGACCGGCACGCCGGTCAGGCGGGCGGCGTTCTCGTTGCTGCCGATGGCGTAGAGATAATTGCCCCAGCCGGTGAAGTTCAGGATGATGCTGAAGATGATGGCCAGCGCGAGCAGCACCCAGACCGGGTTGGCAAGGCCGAAGATCGCCCCGCCGCCGATGGCGTTGAAGGTGTCTCCCCAAGGGCCGAATTCGTAGATCATCTTGTTTTCGGACAGGACGATGGCAAGCGAGCGGGCGCCCGACAGCATCCCGAGCGTGACGACGAAGGCCGGCAGGCCGACATAGGAAATCAGCACGCCGTTCACGACCCCGACAGCAGCGCCGGTGAGAAGACCGGCGAGGATCGCGAGCAGCCAATGCCCCTCGGCCTGGAGGACGAGCCCGCTGACGACGCCGGCGAGCCCCATGATCGACCCAACCGACAAATCGATGCCGCCGGTGAGGATGACGGCGGTCATGCCGATGGCCATGATGCCGATGAAGGCGAAGTTCCGCGTGATGTTGAAGAAGTTGTCGGCCGAGGCAAAGGCCTCCGGTTGATCCCATGTCATCACGAGGATCATGGCGATGAGCGCGATCGTCACCCAGAAGGGCTGGCTCGCGAGCAGCTTCTGCAGGAGACTCCGTTCCCGCAGGCCCGTGACGTCCTCGATGGCGACACTGCTCGGGATCGGGCGGAATGTGTCGCTCGACATGGAGGGCTCCTTGCGCAGCATCAGGCGGCCTGGATGGCGCCGGTGATCAGTCCGGTCACCTCTTCAGGAGAACTCGATGCAATCGCCTTGTCCGCGACCTTGCGTCCTCGCCTCATCACGACCACCCGGTCACAGACGGAAAACACGTCCGGCATGCGGTGACTGATCAGAACGACGGCGATGCCGCGATCCTTGAGCCGGTGGATCAGATCCAGCACCTCGGCGACCTGGCGAACGCTGATCGCCGCCGTCGGCTCGTCCATCAGCACCATCTTCGCGTTGGCAAGGCGTGTCCGCGCGATCGCCACAGCCTGGCGCTGGCCGCCGGACATCAGTTTCACGAGATCGCGGGGGCGGGTCTCCGACTTGAGTTCCTTGAACAGCTCTGCGGCGCGGGCATACATCGCCTTGTAGTCAAGGATGACCAGCGGACCGAAGCGGCGCTTCAATTCGCGCCCGAGGAAGACATTGGCGGCCGCAGTCAGATTATCGCACAGGGCGAGGTCCTGATAGACGACCTCGATACCGTCAGTCCGGGCGTCGACCGGCCTACGAAAGTGCTTGACGATGCCGTCAAGGCGAAGCTCGCCCTCGGAGGGGAGAAAATTGCCGGCGACGATCTTCACCAAAGTCGATTTGCCGGCACCATTGTCGCCCATCAGACCGACGACCTCCCCGGCATCGATCGCCAGATCGATGCCCTTGAGGGCTTCGATCGCACCGAAATGCTTTGAGATGCCGTGAAGCTCCAGAAGCGGCATAGGTCGATTCCACCCTTGTTTCGAGGCGTGCCTCTGCTTCGGGCACTGGCTCAAGCTGCAGTCACTCAAGTCCTTTGTTTCAGCTGCTGCAATTTATGATGGTCAAAATTCCACCAAGGACAGATATTATGTATCAATAAGGAATTTAAAACTTGATGATGCGTCTCAGGTCAGTGGTTGGCGTGTCGTTGCAACAATTTAATTCGAAAATTGATTGCATTTCCGGACCGATGCCGAATTCGCGGGTCCGAATATTCGAAAGAGGTAGATGTCGGCGCGCACTGCGCTGATCGCGCAGAGATCCGCCTGCGCCGCTATTGTCATAAGCGCGCCAACGAGGACGTCTGCCGTGCCCCATGCCCTTTTCCTCGAAACGCGTTCTCGGCGGAAGGCTTCGAACACGATCCTACGCTCAATAAACGGCTTCGTCATTCACGCGCGGCCGCCCTTCCGATCTTTGGCTCATCCTCGCGGAGCGTGTCGGATTCCCGGTCGAGCCGGAGCCGGGTTTGGAGCTGGTCGTCATCGTCGCGACAACCCTTCGCCGGGCCATTCAGAGGGGTAGGGGGCGCGCGCAGGTTGAAGGTTATATGCGCTCAGGCGCTCGCGGAAGCCGGAGGAATCTGGCGCAGGCCGAGATCGCGGCAGGCATGGGCTTTGGAGCTGGAGCCGTGGTCGGTCATGACGGGCGACGGTGACGCCGATCGGCTATCGTTGCATCTCTTTCGACGTGACAGGTTGAACGCTGGGAGGTTCGCAAATGCCTTCGTCGCCAAAGCGAGCCATGCTCTCCACCCTGGCGATGCTCCTTCTTGGGCTGACGACACATTCGCACGCTGAACAGGTCGTTCAATTCCCCTCGATGACCTATCGCCTGAGCGATTTCCAGAAAGCGCGTGCCAAAGCTCGCGGAGACAGCGGCGAGAATGATCCTGCGGTCGTGATCAGCGGATATCTTTCCAAACCTATCGGGGAAGGCCGGCACCCGGCGGTTGTTTTGCTGCATGGCTGCGGCGGATTGAGCACGTCCCATCGACGGGAGGCCGAAGCAATCCGCGATTGGGGTTATGTCGTGCTGGTGCCGGACAGTTTCACCCCACGAGGCATTGAAGACGCCTGCGTGCCCGAAAGGCGCGATAGGGCGCCCCGGGTCGAAGATGCGTTTGGTGCGCTGTTCTACCTCTCAAGGCTTCCCTTCGTTGATCCAGCGCGGATCGCCGTCCTGGGCTATTCGCATGGAGGCGGGGTCGCGCTCAGGATTGCGATGCAAACGCATAAGACGCTCTATGAGATGCCCGACGAACTCAGGTTCAAGGCGGCTGCAACCTATTACCCGCCTTGCGAGATCCTGACCGAGCCCTTGGTCATCCCGACACTCATTCTCATCGGCGACAGGGACGATTGGACCCTCGCATCTGACTGTGAAGCCGCCGCCCGGCGCCAGGTCGGGGGGCCCGCCGGACTGAGCCTCACCGTGTTCCCCGGCGTGTACCACTCATTCAATTTCCCGATTTTCGCAGAGCCGCGTCAGATCTACGGGCACTGGAGCAAATTCGACGAGGCGGCGAGCAGGCGCGCGACATCTGAACTTCGCGAATTTCTCGAGCAGGAATTGGCTGGATCATCGGACCGGATATCGGATCCGGTCCGATGATCCAGCCTTCTGTGTTTGCATCGGCTTCGTCCCGAAAACCGCAATCCACTTTTCGGGCCGATGCTTTGGATCGCCTCCTTCAAAGCGGTCTTCGGTCGCAAAAACCAGCGAGCCCGGCTTGGGTCGATTTTGCCCCTTAGCGGATGATCGTCTTCTGCATTGGGACGCAGTTGTTGGCGTGTTCAAGCAGCCGCGGTGGATGGCCCTCGAAGCGTTTCCACCCCGTCGCGGCATAGAACCCTTCAGCATCCGAAGCCGCGTTTACGAACAGGACACTTATTCCGAGCCTGTGCGCGTATCCTTCCACCATCGCGTTCAAGATTCGACCGTGGCCCTGTCCGCGAATGGCGGCAGTGATGGCAACGAGCCTGACGATACCCGTTCCATCGCGTAGATCATCGAGCCTTGTTGTACCGGCTCCCTGCCCCTTGAACTTCAGCAGCAGGGGATGGTGATGGGGCAGTCGCTCTTCCGGGCGGGCATCGTCGTAGCCGCTTAGACCCCGTTCCTCCCACAGAACCGCGCCGCGGATAGCGTGGTAGACTCGCCAGTCAGCATCGCTGGCAACGCGAATGAGGGCGTCGTCCATCGAACAAGATTAGCATGTGGACTACCGCTTCCCATCTCGCCTGATCGAATGTCAGCTTCCTAAACAAGACCGAAGGGGCAAATTCGACCCGTTGCGGACGTTCGCAGTGGACCGCAAAGTCCTGGAAGCGGTCGTTTATGGGCACTATGGCGCGGCGACCGCCAACCCTCCAGATGATCAGCGTTCAACCATCCAGCCACGTGGCGAGACCGTCCAGCGTCTGCAGCCCATACTCCACCGCGCCGAAACCGACGACCACCTGGCGACGTTCGCGGCTTGGGTGAAGCTGGCGCATGGTCAGCACGGTCTTGCCGTCGGTCTGCTCATCGAAGGTAACCGTCATGTAGAAGCGCTCCGGGTCGTTGGCGTCCGGGGTACCATAGTCCACCACGATCAGCTCGTTCGGCACGATCTTCAGGAAGCGCATGAGATTGGGGAAGCGCTGCTTTKGGCCCTCGAACACGCCCACCATGTCGAAGCGCCATTCCCCGCCTTCGCGGATATCGGCCTTGTGGTTCTCGATGTTGAGGCCAGCCGGGCCGTACCACTGCGCCAGCGCTTCCGGGTCCATCCAGGCGGCGAAGACCTTATTGCGCGGGTGCTTCAGCACCTTGACCAGCACGATCTCACGGTCGAGCGACCAGGTCTCAAACAGCTTTTCCATCGTCGTTCTCTTCCGCCTTGTCCAAATAAGTTTCCAGCCGGTCGAGCCGCTCGGCCCAGCGTCGGCGCTCCGCTTCCATCCAGTCTGCCGCCTCGGCGAAGCGCGCCCGCTCCAGCCGGCACCAGCGGCTGCGCCCGCGCTTCTCGCTGGCGATCAATCCGCAATCCTCCAACACCTTGAGATGCTGGGCGAAGGAGGGCAGCGCCATGTCGAAAGGCTCGGCCAGTGCGGTCACCGGCAGCTCGCCCTCGACCAGCCGCGACACCACCGCGCGGCGGGTCGGGTCGCTGAGGGCGTGAAAGGCGAGGTCGAGGGGGGTCGAGTGGTAGGGCATATAGCTCGGTAAGGCGGCCGGCCGTGCCGGTCAATAATAAAAAGGCACTTGCCTTAGTGTTTGGCTGCGAATACGAAGGTGAGTACCTTAGTGTTTGGGAGTGCACCAATGGCAGTTCGTGTCGACCTTGTTATCTCGCTCGATGGCTTCGCAACAACGACGGACCAGACGCCAGACAATCCGTTCGGCCAGGACTGGTCGCGCCTGGTCGGCGCTTATGTCGCGACGAGGACGTTCCGGGAACGTGTGTTCAAGGACACCAGCGGCAAAGGCACCACCGGCATGGACGATGCGTATGCAAAGGACTACTTCGACAACATCGGCGCGGAAATCATGGGCGCCGGCAAGTTCGGGCTGCACAACTTTCCCGACGATCCGAACTGGAAGGGGTGGTGGGGCGATGAGCCGCCATTCGGCTGCCCGGTCTTCGTCCTGACGCACAAGCGACGGCCCTCCATCGAGATGGCTGGAGGCACCACGTTCCACTTCCTCGCGGCGGACCCGGTTGATGCGCTGCAGCAGGCCGTGACAGCCGCAAACGGCAAGGATGTGCGGATAGGTGGCGGACCAACCATGGTTCGCGACTATCTGAAGGCCGGGCTTGTCGACCGCCTGCATGTAGCCATTACCCCAATTCTGCTGGGGCGGGGCATACGCCTCTGGGACGAGTTACGCGGGTTGGAAGCCGGCTACACCGTCAAGTCGGAAACGGCCGAGAGCGGCACTGTCCACCTCACGTTCCAGCGCTAGCCGCCAGCCTGTGGCTTACGGCCATCATGGACTGTCCAAACTTGGTCGATGACTGCCTTCCCGTTTCTGCCCTCGCCCAATGTCCACTTTTCCTGGTTCCATAACCGAAAGCAGACCGACCGGTTTCCACCCTCCTGCGACCTTCGGAACGTCCGGTCATTGGCAGTGGCCCGGCGGGCCAGGAGCGGATGGTGGTCTTTGCTACCTCATTCCGCTTCAAAGGGTGGGGTGAACCGATTGAACGTCCTGATCTCGAGATGGATCAGTTCGCCTGGGAGGGCGCGCTCGTAGCGGCGCACCGATACCGTTCGCGGGGGCAGGGGGGCCGAACCATCCGACGCTCGCTGCGGCGAGGCCGGATCGGGCGCAGGGCGAGCGATCGTCCCGGAGCCGTTCCGGCACCGCGTTTGCTACTGGTTGATCTCGGGCTCGGCGAGTTTCGCGAGCTTGCGCAGGGATTCCTGCCAGCCGAGATAGCAGGCTTCAGTGGGGATCACGTCCGGCACGCCCTCTTGCTCGATACTCACCTCGGTGCCGACGGACACGGCCTTCAAGATCACCGTGACCTTCATCTCGCCCGGCAGGTTCGGGTCGTCGAACCTGTCGGTGTAGACGAGGCGCTGACCGGGAACGAGCTCCAGATAGGTTCCGCCGAAGGCGTGGCTGTGCCCCGTGGTAAAATTCCGGAACGACATCCGGTGGTTGCCACCGACGTTCGCATCGAGCTCATGGACGGTGCAGGTGAAGCCGTAAGGGGGAAGCCAGCTCGCAATCGCGTCCGGTTCGAGGAACGCGCGGTAGAGCTTCTCGGGCCTGGCGGCGATGACGCGGTGCAGTCGGATGGTGCTCGGCATGGATCTCTCCTTCTGGTTCGGTCTTAAGGTGCTCGGTTCTCTCCTGGCGGGCGGTCCTTCACGCTCGACACATCTACGACGAACGGGCTGGTGAGAATTCGACAGCGCATCTTAGAAAAATCCAGAGCACCGGGATGCCTGCAAGCCCTTTGCGAAGACCTTTCCGAAGGTCGCCGCGCTGCCCGGCGAATGAAGGCTCAGCCTGTCGCCTTGCCGATCGCCTCGGCGAGCCCGCCCGGATTGTCCCACGCCATCGAATGGCCCGCCTGGGGCACGATCGCGACGCCGCATCCCTCATCCGCCAAGCCATCAAATTCGGGGGCCGGCAGCGAGTGCTCTCCGACGAGGAGTGTTTTTCGCATGGTCAGGCTGGCGAGCATCTCGCGCCATGTCGGCTTGCATCCGGCGATCAGCGATGCTGCTTCCCGGTGGGCCGCGAACGGGGCGCTGATGGCCAATGAGGCAGCCCAGACCGTATTGCCGACCGCCCTTGCAGCCGCGACGGTCGCCGCATGGCCGCGCGCGGCGAATTCGACCTCGGACATCTCGGCGATTGCCTTGCTGAAGACGCCGCCGCCCGGCTCCAGATTCGGTTCGCCAAGCACGAGCGCTTCGACCCTCGCCCCGAGCAATGCAGCCAGGGTGATGGCCACTGCCCCTCCCATGCTGTGACCGAAGAGGCTGACCGGCCCCTCGCAGACGCTCCCTATGAGCCCGGCAACCGAGCGAGCATGGCCTTCGATGGAATAGCAGAAGTCTGCCGGCCTTTCGCTGAAGCCGGAGCCGAGCAGATCGACGAGTATCGCCCGGCGCCCGGCCAAGGCCGTATCCGCGATCACGCGCGGATAGTCACAGGATGAAGCGCAGCCGAGACCGTGGATGAATACCAGGGGCGTGCCGGCCCCCGGAATGTCCTGATACAGGATATTGGCGGACGCCATCTTCGCCCAGAAAGCCTTCACCGCCCGCTCCATCACATGCCAGGGCAGCTCCGCTAACCCGCTGCGCCGCCGCACCATGTCAGCATGATCTGGAAACCCGACGGAAGGGGTGCCCGGGACGTGTCGCTGGGCCTGACTTATGGCGAGGTCGGGTTGCCGGCCCCATCGGTCATTCGCCCATGCAAAATCGCGACGATCGAGGCAGGCCACGCGGAGAAGCTGGGCCGGATCAAGCCGACGACAATGGCCCAGGTTGGAGATCAACTGCGGACGTATATGGGCGCCTAGAGGCTGCTCTGAGTCAGCGCTCGCGCCGATAGTGCATAGCGACGGCGCCGCTGCGGAGCGGCGTGGCCGAGATCAGCTCGAGCCGTCGCGTGCTGGGCAGCCCGCTCTGGTAGAGGGTTGGGCCGTGGCCGGCGATCCTGGGATGGACGAGGACCTTGTACTCGTCGATCAGATCCAGCCGGTCCAGCTCGGTCGCGAGCTTGCCGCTACAGAGGAGCACGCCGGCCGGGGTCGCGTCCTTGAGCCTCTGCACGCCCGTGCGCAGGTCGCCGGCGATGTGGTGGCTGTTGGTCCACGGGAAGGCCTTTCGCGTCGACGACACCACGTATTTCGGCTTAGCGTCCAGCTTGACCGCCCACTCGCGTATCGCCGGCGGCGCCTCCACGTCGCCGCGGGCGACCGCCGGCCAGTGGCTCTCCATCATCTCGTAGGTGACGCGGCCCCACAGCATCGCCCCGCCCTCGTCCATAAGGCGGGTGAAGAAGGCGTGCGTCTCGTCGTCGGCAATTCCCTCCTGGTGGTCGACGCAGCCGTCCAGGGTGACGTTGATGCTGAAGGTCAAGAGTCCCATGCGACGAGCCTAAGCCATCCGCTCGAAAAGACGTAGGGCTATTGCTCGCGGTTGATGGTGAACTTCCGCTATAGGGCGATTCCGGTAGTGGCGGCGGCCCGCCAGCAACGTCTGAGATGGGTGGGGAGCGGCCGTTCGGCGACGTGCCGATAGCTGACATTGCGTGGCGTCGAAGCGATCATCTGGACACCATCGAGCGGCCGCGTCTCGGCCGCTCGATCGGCGCTGGCGCCGTCGCGGGTTTCTTAGAAATTCATCCTGAGCTGGGCAGTGCCGCCGACACGTTGCGTGTTCCCGGACAGCTCCGAGTCGACGCGCATGCCGAGGCTGACGGTTTGGCTGAGCTTGATATCGGCTCCCGCCGCGAGCAGCGCCGCATTGCGGTCGGGCCTGGCACCGCTCACCGCGAAGCTCGCGCCGGGCAGGCCGTTGAGCGCGGCGGTGAGGTCGGCGTCGCGCTGGTAGTAATGCGCCCAGGCGGCGCGGACGAAGCCGGTGACGGGAGATGCGCCCGCGATCAGGTTGGCGTCGAGCTGCAGGCCGAGCTCGCTGCGGCTGGTGATGTCGGTGCGCCGCGGCAGCGTCAGCATGCCGGCGGTCGCGCCCATCCCGTCGCGCTCGACCGCAGCCGGACTGTTCGCCCGCACCGCCTGGAAGGCGGCGAGCGGCGAGAGCGTCAGGCCACCCCAGCCGGCCACCGGCAGGCTCGCCTCGATCCGGCCGGACCAGGCCTGCGTCGCATAGGAGGCGGCCACGCCGGTGCGGCCCAGCGCCGGGATGGCGCGGCTGGTGTCGGTGTCGAGCCGGGCATAGCCGAGCGCGCCGGCGAGGTTGACGGAGCCAAGCGTGGTGCGGCCGTAGAGACCCGCCTGGAAGACATCGGCCTGCGCCTTGCCGAGCCCGCCCGAGAGCGAGGCACGCGACTGGCCACCCGCGACTGCGGCGCCCATGACCGTGCTGGAGCCCAGCCGGATGTCGGCGCCGACCGCGACATGCGCATCGGAGAGGTTGCGGTTGGCCGAACCCACGACCCGGTCGCCGTCGGTTCGTCCGGTCGAGCCGAAAGTCGCGCCCCAGAGCGTGAAGCGCGCCGGATCGAAGGTCGGGCGTCCCGGCCCATCCTGCCTCGATGGCAGGTCGGCTGTGAAGCCGGCCACGCCGGCAGGGCCGCCGGGCGCTCCTGAGAGCCGGCCGCTGCCCGAGCCGTCCAGCATGGTGCGCAGGAATTGGTCTGAAGCGACATGCGCCATCGCGGGCGCCGCCGTATGGACCTCGCCCGAGAGCGAGTTCACAGCCGCCGGGATCGCCGCCGCCGGCAGGTTGTAGATCCCGAACAGCGCGGACGGGTCGACGCCATTGGCCACGGCACTGTCGATGGCCGAAGCGACCGAGGCGGCGTTGCGCGGCGCTGTGACGCCGAGCGTCGGCGTCACGATTGGCGCCAGCGGCTTCGGCGTCAGCGTCAGCAGCACGTCGTTGCCGGTGTAGCTCACCGCAGTGGTGACACCGTCGCCGAAGGAGCCGGTCGTGTCGACCGGGCCGAAGCGCGTGCCGCCGAGCCCGCCCGCTGCCGAGAGCAGCGTGTAGGGTGCGGAGAAGCTGTAGGCGCCGCCGAGCGGCACGATCCGCAGCGTACCCGCCAGCGAGGCCGTGCCGGTGACGTTGACCCGGTCCGCGACAGTGCCTTGCACCTCGGCGATATAGGTCGAGGCGACGCCCATCACGAGGCTGCCGTTGACGGTCAGCGTCCCCGGCGAATTGCCCGGCGAAAGCGTGCCGCCGATCGTGGTCGCGCCGACCGAGCCGGAGCCAGCGAGCGTCGCACCCGCATGCACGATCACCGGCGTCGCGACCGAGCCGTCGACGACGAGGCTGCCACCGAACACCTGGGTCACGCTCGTGTAGGTGTTGGTTCCGTTCAGCGTCAGCGTGCCGGTACCGGTCTTGAGCAGCGAGCCCGCGCCCGAGATCGTGCCGGAGAAGGTCGTGCTGCTGTTGTTGCCTCCGGCGGTCAGCGTCGTGCCACCCAGGAGCACGTCGCCCGTGCCGGACAGCGAGCCGACCGTCTGGGCGATGCCGTTGAGATCGAAGACCGCCCCGGCCGAAATCTGCACCGCCGTCTGGTTCGGCAGGACGCCCACCCCGCCCATCCGTAGCGTGCCTTGCTGGATCCAGGTGGCGCCGGAGTAGGTGTTGGTCCCCGACAGCGTCAGGACCCCGGCGCCCGTCTTGGAGAGCGTGCCCCCGCCGCTGATGACGCCGGCCAGGCCAAAATCCAACGAACCGGTATCGACGAAGGCGGTGCCGCTCGACAACGCCACGGCGTTGGCCAGCGTGAGAGCAGGGGCGTTGGCACGAAGCGTCGTCCCGCTCGCCATCTGCAGCGTGCCTGTGCCGAGCGCGCTCGCCGATCCGACGGCGAGGGTGCCGGCGTTGAGCAGCGTGCCGCCGGAATAGCTGTTGGCGCCGGACAGCGCCAGCGTGCCGGCACCGACCTTGGTCAGGCTGGTCCCGACGCCATCGATGATGGCCGAGCCGATCGAAGCGGTGACGCCGGCTGCCGTGTTGATCGTGCCGCCACCGGCGACGCCGAGGCCGAGAGAACCTCCGGTCAGCAGATAGCCGTCGCTGGTGAACTGCAGCGTGTCGAAGTTTTGCGTGCCGGACACCGTCACCGTGCCGGCTATGCCCTGGAACACGCCGACCGAGCTCAGCCACGGGGCATTGAAGCCCACCTCGCCCGGCGCCACCGCCCAGTTGGTGTTGCCGCCGTTCCAGGTGCCCGTGCCGCCATCGACGGCACCGTTGCCGGTCTGGTCGGCGCCGTCCCAGAACTGCAGGATCTGGCCGGCCCCGAGCACGGCAAGATTGACTTGCGGCGGCAGGCCGGCAGGCATGCTGTAGACCGTCCCGGTCGCGCCCGCGACGCTGGGCGCGGTCAGGGCAAGCGACGAGAAGCTGCCGCTGATCGTGCCGCCGCCGGTGACGTCGAACAGGCGATAATAGCCGGCCGAAGCGACATTGGCCGTGAGCGTGCCGCCGAGCGTCAGGTTGCCGGCCGCCCCGCTGCCGTTGATGATGATGTGGTCGTTGGTCGCGCCGCCCGCGACTCCAGGGGTGCCGAGTTCGAACACGGTGTTCGAGCCGGCATTCAGCGCCAGCGATCCTACCGTGAGCGTGCCCGGGCTGTTGCCGGCCGACAGCGTTCCACCGGAGGCGACCGTCACCGCTCCCGCGATCGAACCCGAACCGCCAAGCGTCGTGCCGCTGCCGACGCTCACGCTGGACGAAGCCAGCGAGCCGTTCACGATCAGCGTGCCCCCGTTGATCGTGGTTGCGCCGGTATAGGTGTTGGCGCCGGTGAGCGTCCAGGTGCCTGCATCTATCTTCGTCAGCCCGCCTGTCCCCGTAGCGATCACCCCGGATGCGGTCCCTGTCCCCGGGCCGGCGAGGGTCAGGTTTTGGCCCGAGCCGGTAATGCCGCCGGAGACGGTCAACGTACTTGGAAAGGTCAAAAGGCCGGCGTTGATCTGGCTGTCGGCGGCGAGAGTGATGTCTCCGCCATAGGTGTTCGTACCACCGCCCGCTTGCAGGGCGCCGAAACCACCTGTGCCGCTGCCCGAGAGCGTGAGCGCCTCCCCGACGATGTTGACGCTGCCGCCGAGTATAAGGGACGCGCCCGATGCCACCACCGTTCCGTTCGCCGTCGAGCCGAGACCGAGACTGTTTGTCACGAACAGGCTGCCCGAATTCACGGTAGTGAGGCCGGAATAGGTGTTGGCGCCTGCCAGGGTCCATTGGGAGCCGGACTTCGTGATCGAGCCGGAGCCGATGGCGATCACGCCACGGATGGTGCCGCCATTGTTGCTGGAGCCGCCAAGCGTCAGATCCGTGTTGGATCCAGTGATGCCGCCCGAAAGATTCAGCGAGCTCAGGTTCTGGACATTGATGCTGCTGGATGCCGCAAGGGAGATCGCGCCCTGGAAGGCGTTCGCGCCAGAATTCAAGCTGGTGAGAGCGCCGCCCCCCGACACGCCAGTCCCCGAAAGCGTCAGAGCCTCGGCGCCGACGGTGATACCGCCCGTCAAGGCGAGCGTCGCACCCGAGGCGACCGTCGTTCCGCCGGAAACCGCGCCGAGGCCACTGGCGTTGGAGACCGTGAGCGTGCCCGCCGAAACCGTCGTCAAACCCGTATAGATGTTCGCACCGGACAGGGTCAGGCCGCCGGTACCGACCTTGGTGAGGCTGACCGGACCCTGGATCACGCCGGCATAGGCGGTGTCCGAATTCAGGCCGCCAACCGACAGAGTTGGTGCCGCCCCCCCGGGTCGTATGATCCCGGTGCCTTCGATCGAACCGATCGACAGCGTATCACCGGCGCCCATGGCCAAATTCAGAAATCCGCCCTGGCCAATAAATCGCGAGCCCGCCGCCGAGCTCCCGGCGCCGAACTGCATCGCGCCGTCTGAATCCGCAATGAGCGCCATCGGGCCGGTAACCGTGCCCGAGATGATGAACCCGCCCGCCGCTCCTGCAAACAGCGTCTGCTCGAAGGTCGAATTATTGGTGACGTTGGTGACATACAGAGCCGAGCCGGGGGCTGTCGACAGCGTGTAGGCGAGCGCGTTGTTGTTGTACTCGAGCAGCGTGAGCGAACCGCCGGACGCGGTGACATTTCGCTCTGCCGTCGGGCTGTTCGTGAAGGTCGCCGTATCCGTAGGCACGGTACCGCCAGCCCAGTTCGAACCGAGGTTGAAGTTTCCGCTGCTGCCCAGCCAGTCCGCCGCATGCGCCGTGCCGGGGGCCATCACAGGCGTGGCAGCGACGGCGAGCGCCAGACCGCTCACCATCGTTGTGTCCACCAGCGCACCCCGCCAACGCGATAGCGTATTGGCGGCGACGTCACGGCTCCTCGAAGGCATCATTTTATGCCACAGCCCCGCAGCGATGACGCCGGTTGCGAGCACGGATGGGGCGGTGAAGGATGTCGTCTCGCGCAGGGCGCGGCGTAGGCAGGAGATCATAGGCTCTCACGGTAGGCATAGGCCGTCGCCATTAGCCCGCGACGCAACCCGTGCAGTTTAGCGATTTAAGATCGTGATGCACCTGCTTTCTGACCTTGCGGCATTGTCGCGCCCCGCGGCGATTCAGCAACGAGGACGGACGAACCCTCAGCTATCACGCCTCCCAGAAAAGCAGCCATTGCAGAACCCCATGCGTCTAGTCGCCCGCGCAGCCATACAGTGTGCCGGCGTGCTCGGAAGCAGACATCGCGAATGTTTCAGATGGGTCGCTTCCGGCAGTGACGCGCGGCGGCGCAGAGGTCTGCTTTCGGGCGGAGACCCAACTTCTAACGCCGAGCGGCCGGATGGGCTCGGCTTCCATCGACACGTGGGGCCAAATTCCTCGCCATCACTGCTATAGTGGGCGCGAATACGGGAGATGTCCCGGCGAAGCAGGAGCAGATCGTGGCCGAGAGATTTGAACGGCATCGCCAACCCTGGACCCATGAGGAACTGGAGAAGCTGAAGCTGCTCGCCAGGAAGGGCATGGCCCTGAAGGCGATTTCGAAGGCGATGACGCGCAGCGAAGAATCCATCAAGGACCGCGCGAAACAGGATGGCATCGGGATCGCCAAGCTCCGCTAGACCAGCGGACCGGACATCGTATCGCGTCCGGTGATCCAACCCTTCCTGCTTGCATCGGCTTTCCCCCGAGATCCGCAATCCGCTCTTGCGGCCGATGCTTTGGCCCGTTGGAGGAGGCGACCCGTGCCGACATTCGTGACGATCGGGTATGGAGACCGTGAGGGCTACGACCGTACCCCGGTGGCCGTTCGAGACGCCGCCCACGCCCATGATGCGACGCTGCGGAAGGGCGGAGTGTTGATGGGTATCGCGGGCGCTCCCGTGCAGGTGCGCAATCCCGACGCTGCCCAGGTTGAAACGGCCAATGGCCCATTCATGACGTCGTCATTGCCGGTGGCGGGGTTTGCCATCATCGAAGCCGCCGATCTGGCCGAGGCCATCGCTATGGTTTCACGAACGCCCTGCGCCGTGGCCCATGGTGTCGTTGAGGTGTGGCCGCTCGAGCAGCGCTCATGAAACGGCACGTCGCGCTGCAGCCATGACTGTCCCGTTCGGTTCCACGGGATAGTCGCGGCACGGCCGGGCAAAGGTGTAAGCGCTCAGGCGCTCTCAGGAGCCGCAGTGGCCTGGCGCGGCAGGCTGATCCGGGCCAAGAGGCCGCGCGGCTGGTTGTCGTGCAGGCTGAGCTCGCCATCATGGGCGGCCGCGATCGACCGGGTGATGGCGAGGCCGAGGCCAAACCCTTCTGAATCGATCCGCCCGCGGGCTTCGTCGCCGCGCATGAAGGGTTCGAGCAGGCGCAATCGATCGGCTTCCGGAATACCGGGGCCATCGTCGGCCACCTCGATCAGGAGGGCATCGGGTTCGTCGCGAAGGCGGATGATCACCTGCGTGCCATGGCGCACCGCGTTCTCGACGAGATTGGTCACGGCGCGCTCCAGCTGCTGGGCATCGCCTGTCGCGACGAGCCGTCGCGGCCCCTCATAGCGCGTCGATTTGCCGATATCGCTGAACTCGTCCGCGACGGTCTGGAGCAGGCTCGAAAGGTCGACAGCACCGCGCTTCTGGCGCCGGTCGACATCGCGCAGATAGGACAGCGCGCCCTGCACCATGGTGCCCATATGCTCCAGATCGCGGGTGAACTGAGCGCGCAGGACGTGGTCCTCGATGAACTCGACGCGCAGGCGCATGCGCGTGATCGGCGTCCTGAGGTCGTGGCTTATCGCCGCCAGCATGCGCGTGCGGTCGGCAAACAGCGCATGGATACGGTCCCTCAAGCGGTTGAGGGCGCGCGCGGCGGTGCGGACTTCGAGGGGCCCTTCCTCAGGCAGCGGCGAGGGATCGCGGTCGATCGAAAACTCCTCGGCAGCCGAGGCGAAGCGCGCGAGCGGCGCCGTGATGCCCCGCGAGGCCCAGAGCGTCAGCGCGCCGATATTGAGCCCGAGCACGATGATCGTGGCGACCACCAGAATGGAGATGGGGCGCGGTGGCGGTGTCCCCATTCCACCGGGCGCGATCTCGACATCGAGGCCCGTGCCGTCGGGAAGCCGGATCGCATAGCCTTGCGGCGGCCTGTCCCCGTCAGGCACCGGGTTCGGCTGCACCGCAAAACCCTCGCCCAGGCGCTGCGCCATGCCCTCCGCGGCGAAGGGATGCGGCTGCGCTGGCAAGGGGGCGGGGTCCTTGGCCGATAGCGTGAACCGGTAGCGCCGGTCGGCCGTGTTCGCGGTCTCGACGACCATCTGGCGCAGCTCAGGCGGCGTCCGGGCCAGCAGCTTCGCGATCGTCGCCACGCTCTCATAGGCGGGCGGGCCCGGTCTGCCGCGGGGCGCCTGCCAGACCAGGGCGACGGAGAGAACGAAATAGAGCAGGCCGATGACGCCGATCACGAGCAGCGCGATCTGGCTGCCGATCCGCGCGGGCAGGCGAAACGGGCGGATCATTGCCGGGCGACGGCGGGCGTGAAGAGATATCCGCCCGAGCGGATCGTCTTGATCAGCTCGGGCTCGCGCGGCTCGCGCTCGATCTTCTGGCGCAGGCGGCTGATCAGGATATCGATGCTGCGCTCGAACGGGGTGGCGGGGCGCCCCTGCGTCAGATCGAGCAGGGCATCGCGCGCGAGCACGCGCCCGGGCCGCTCGCAGAACACCCGCAGCAGATCGAACTCGGCGCCGGTGACAGCGACTCGGACATTGTCGGGATTGGTCAGCTCGCGGTTATTGGCGTTCAGCGTCCAGCCCGCGAAGGCAAACGAGCCGGGAAGCTCGTCCGGATCGGCCTGTCCGCCGCCCCGTCGTCGCAGCACCGCCCGGATGCGGGCCAGGAGCTCGCGCGGGTTGAACGGTTTGCCGAGATAATCGTCGGCCCCCATTTCGAGGCCGATGATCCTGTCGATATCCTCGCTGCGGGCGGTGAGCATGATGATCGGCAGCTGCGTCGTCAGGCATAGCCGCCGGCAGATCGAGAACCCGTCCTCACCGGGCAGATTGAGATCGAGCACGATCAGGTCGAACCTGCCGTCCCGCAGAATCCGGTCCATCTCGCGCCCGTCGCGCGCGGTCGAGGTCCGCATGCCGTTCTGCGCGAGGTAGCGCGCGACCAGCGTGCTGATCTCGCGATCGTCCTCGACGATCAGGATATGCGCCGATGCGCTCACGTCAGGTTTCCAGGTTTCAACCGCTGCGAGCATATCGGAGGCGCGGGGCCCATGCAGCCGTCATCGTGGCTAAAGCGTCGGCAGGGCCGAAGCATCGGCCGGAAAAGTGGATTGCGGTTTTCGGGGCAAAGCCGATGCAATCACGGTTGGTTAGATCATCGGACCGGATACGATATCCGGACCGATGATCTAAGGCCGATAGGCGAGATCGCGACATCTGATCGTGCCGTCCGCAGCGATCCGGACTGCGCCGATCGCTTGCTCCCGCCCCGTCACCGGATCGCGATAGACCATGCGACTGCAGGCCGAGGCAGTGTCGGCGGTGTCGGCCCCGAAGATGCGCAAGAGCACCACGCTGATCCACATGGCTGCTGCGGCGAGGACCCCCAGGGCGCGCCTCAGCGACGAGCCCGGCCGCAAGGGTGAAGGGATATCCGGCATAGGCGCTCCGACGTTGCGTGAGCCTGCCGGATAGGTCGCGTTTGTGGCCCCAGTGCCGAACGGATGTTGCTGGAGTGTTTCCGTTTGTATCCCTGAGCGCATCCTCCGCATCTGGCGCAGGGCGGAACTGGCGCCTTGACGATATGTCGGGCCAGCTACTCGGCATCGCCCTGCATCGACGGGTGGGCACTCCTGAAGGCAGGGTGCTCGTTGCACAATCGCTCGACCCGCAGGATGCGCGTGCAATGGTCGATCGGCACCTGGAAACGCCGCGCTGCGTAGAGCTGGGGCAGCAGGTAGATATCCGCCAGGCCGGGCAGGGGGCCGAAGCAATAACCCTCGTCGCCAATCAGCGCCTCGACGGCGCCGAGCCCCTGTCCGATCCAGGTGGCGATCCAGGCCGCAACCTCCGGTTCGGCCTGCCCAAGATTCTGCCTGAGATAGGACAGCGGCGCGACGTTGTGGAGGGGATGAATGTCACAGCCGATGATCGCTGCGACGGCCCGGACCTTCGCACGCAAGACCGGGTCGCGCGGGAGGAGCGCCGGAGCCGGACAGGTCTCCTCGAGATATTCGATGATGGCGGGCGATTGGGTCAGGATGGTGCCGTCGTCGAGTTCCAGTGCCGGCAACCGGCCTTGCGGGTTGAGCGCGCGATAGCTCGCGCCATGTTGCTCTCCGCCGTTCCGGACGAGATGAACGAAGCGCGGCGTGACCTCCAGCCCCTTGAGCGCGAGCGCAATGCGAACGCGGTATGACGAGGTGGACCGCCAATAGGTATAGAGTTTCATCCTGCCTCCCCTCGACGCGGAACTACGACGGCCGGGCCGCCATTGAAACCCAAGTGATGCGAGCCCGCTGTGCCTGCCCAGGACTTTGAGGATGACCGCGTTGCGATCGTCGCAAAAGCTGGCGGTAACGGGGGACGCTATAGCTCCGAAAGCGAACCCCAGTCCGGCACATGGGCGGCGAGCTTGTCGAGCAGCTGATCGAGTTGTCTTCGTTCTGGTTTGGACAGGCAGGACAGCATCGCCGCCTCGCGAAGTTTCAACGCCGGAATGTAGCGCTGATACAGGGCTCGGCCGGGATCGGTCAGGAAGAGCCGCTGACGTCGGCTGTCGGCTTCATCGGTCAGACGTCGGATCAGCCCCTTCTTCTCCAGCGCGATGGCCGCACGGCTGACGCCCGCCTTGAGATGACCCGAGAATTCGCAGAACTCGGCAGCGGTGATGCCTTCGCGGGAATGCAGCGCCAGCAGGATCACGATCTCGGGGCGCGTCAGGCCGAATTCGGCCTCGATCCGCCGGAATGACGGCTCGCGGTAGAAGTTCAGGATGTAACCGATCCTGTAGGCCGTTGGTATCTCGGTGCCTCCGAGCATCGCGCGCAGGCCCTCCTCGCTACCCACCCCGGCCACGTCCAGGTCCGTCGCTTCCAGGTCCGTCGCTTCTGAATTTCGTCTCATATGAGACTTTTTTGTTGCTGTCATGACATCGCAGTCGTAGCATTCCGGGCAATGAGAGGACTTGGCGATGCCGCCCAGTCCCGGGGGAGGATCGCATGGATATCCCGGTTCCCGCCAGCGCTCGCCCCACCGCGACAGGCGTGTCGTTCGGGCGAGCATTCTTCGCTGCAACCGGATCGCTGCCGATCTATGTCGACCATATCGCCGCGATAGCCGGGCCCAGGCGCTTGCCCGTCGTCATGGTCCATGGCGGCTGTCACACCGGCCAGTGCTATCTCGCGACGCCGGACGGGCGCCAGGGCTGGGCGACCCGCTTCGCGGCAGTGGGGCGCGACGTTTTCGTGGTGGACTGGCCCGGCCACGGCCGCTCGCCGGCGTGCGGGAATCTGGCGACCCTGTCGACCCGCGAGATCGCGCAATCCATTCTCGCCCTTGTGGAGATGGTGGGGCCGGCCGTCCTCCTGGTCCACTCCGCCAGCGGGCCGATGGCGTGGTGGATCGCGGAGCGGGCCCCTGGCGCGGTCGCGGCCGTGATCGGCGTTGCGCCGGGCGCGCCGGCCAACATCCTCCCCGTGCTGCCCGACGACCCGGAAGCGATTGCGAAGCTCAGGGACGATGTCAGCCTGGGCTGCCCTGTGATGCTGCCCGAGGACAGGCCGGTCGTGGTCGGCGAGGCGTTCATGCGGAGCTTCTGGGCCAACGCTCCGCGCTTTCCGCGTCAGGCCTTCGAGCAGTATCGGCTCTCGATTGTCCCGGAGAGCGCGCGGCTGTTCAACGAGCGCTTCAACATCGGCGGGCGCGGCTTGCAGATCGCGGACCCGGCCGCGCTGGCCCGGACGCCGATCCTGATCGTCACCGGTGATCACGATCCACGCCATCCGCGCGCGATCGACGAGGCGACCGCCCGCTATCTGGGGGCGGAGTTCCTGTGGCTGCCGGACGAGGGCATCTCCGGCAACGGCCACATGCCGATGATCGAGGACAACAGCGACGCCATCGCGGACCGGCTGCTTCTCTGGCTGGCCGGCCGGGAACTCTGAACCCCTGTTTCAAGCGAACCGCAGCAAGCGGACCAGTCCTGGGAGGACACTCATGAAGACGCTGCTACTGGCCGGAGCCCTGACCGCATTCGCCTGCACGACCGCCGCCGAGGCGCAGGTGAGCGACGATGTCGTCAAGATCGGCGTCCTGACCGACATGGCCGGAGTGACGGCCGATATCACCGGCAAAGGCTCGGTCGTCGCGGCCGAGATGGCGGTCAAGGAGTTCGGCGGAACCGTCCTCGGCAAGCCGATCCAGATCGTCACGGCCGACCATCAGCACAAGGCGGATGTCGGCACCACGGTCGCGCGGCAGTGGTTCGACATCGACAAGGTCGATGCGATCGTCGACGTGCCGAACTCGGCGGTGGCGCTGGCGGTGCAATCGCTGGCACGGGAGAAGAAGCGCATCGTGATGTATTCGGGTGCCGGGACGACGGCGCTGACCAACGAGCAATGCTCGCCTTACGGTTTCCACTGGACCTATGACACCTATGCCGTCTCGCGCGGCACTGCGTCGGCGGTCGTCAAGGCCGGGGGCAACACCTGGTTCATGCTGGCCTCCGACTACGCCTTCGGTCATCAGCTGCAGAAGGACGCGACCGACGTGGTCGAGGCCAATGGCGGCAAGGTGCTCGGCGCGGTTCGTCATCCCCTGAACAATGCCGATTTCTCCTCGTTCCTGCTCCGGGCCCAGGCCTCCGGCGCGAAGGTGATCGGCATCGCCAACGCCGGCAACGACACGGTCAATGCCATCAAGCAGGCCGGCGAGTTCGGTCTGGCCGAGCAAGGCCAGTCTCTCGCGGCATTGATCTTTTTCCTGCAGGACGTCCACAGCCTGGGGCTGAAGGCGACGCAGGGCACGTATCTGACCACGGCGTCCTACTGGGACATCGATGACGCCTCGCGCGCCTGGTCGAAGCAGTTCATGGAGCGGACCGGGATGATGCCCTCGATGCTGCATGCCGGCGTCTACGGCTCCGTCCGGCATTACCTCAAGGCCATCAACGAGGCCGGCACCGACGATCCCGACAAGGTCGCCGCCGCGATGAAGGCGATGCCGATCAACGACGCTTTCACGAAGGGGGCGACGATCCGCGCAGATGGCCGCGTGCTGCGCGAGATGTATCTCGCCCGTGTCAAGAAGCCGGCGGATTCCAAGGGGCCGTGGGATTATTTCGAGATCGTGCGAACGATTGCGCCGGAAGAAACCGTCTGGCCGCTCTCCCAGAGCAAGTGCCCGCTGCTTCCGAAATAGCTGCGGCGGCCCGGCGACTGAAGGTACCTCCATTGTAATGGAGACGATGCACGGGCCTTACCAGCCGGTATCGTCCCGCTTCGGTCGTCGGGGAATGTCGGGGAGGGCGTCGAGCGAGATCCTGAGCGCGCTCAGCGCGCGCGCAAGGCCCGGACCACATTTGCAGCCCGCCGCAGCGTGGTCACGGCAGCGCCAGCCGCGATGAGCCAGAGAGCGAAGACCAGGACCTCGTTATGGCCGCGCCAAAGCGGCTCGAGCAGGGACAGCACGGCCGCCGCGGTGATCACCGCCATGCGGTGCTGCTTGGCCATCGGGCCCGAGAAATCGGCCGGCAGCCTACACGCGCGACCGAGCTCGCGCGTGTAGGCGGTCAGCACCGCGAGGGCGGCCGCCGCCCAGCCCAGGGCCGGTACGCCGGCCCCGTAGCCGGCGCCGACGAGAATGAGGATATCGGCGACGCGATCCGGGAACTCGTTCCAGAACGGTCCGTCGGGGGCCTGCTTGCCGCCTTCGATCGCCACCATGCCGTCGAAGAGGTTGCAGAGCAGCCTGAGCTGGCAGAACAGGGCAGCCGCCAGGAGCAGGGCTGCGCGCAACCCGGTATCCGCCAGGCCCGCACGCCAGAAGCCGGCGCCGGCAAAGGCCGCCATCGCCATGCTCGCCATCGAGATCTGGTTCGGCGTGATCGCAGCCGCGCTCAGCCTGCGCGCGATCGAGCGGGCCCAGCCCGAATCCCGGCTCGCGAGCGGGCGGCGATTATCGTCCTGCGCCACGGTTCAGGCCTTCCTGCTGCGCCAGAGCGAGACATTGTAGAGCGCCGCATAGCTGGTCGCGACGGTCCACGGCACCGCGATCGTCCTGGCGATTTCCGGCGTGCCACCAAGCGTATGGATCACGGTGAGCAGGCTCGCGGAGACAAGCCCGGCGATCAGGGGCGGCGCCAGGAGGGCCGCGAGGCCGGAGAAGCGCCTGGCCAGTTCCTCGATGCCGCGTTTCAGGAGCAGCGTGATGAGCGCCGACAGCGCGCCCTGGATCAACCCGGCCTGGAGCGGCGCCGGCATCGGATGGGCGCGGTTGGCGAAAGCCGCCCAGCTCCCCATCGCGACGAAGGCGAAGGCGATATGCACGAGGCTGCTTCGCATCAGGCTGGTGACGGGGAGGGTCATGTGGTCGACCACCCCCAGCGGACCAGATGAAAGAAGATCGGAGCCGAGAACACCACGGAATCGAGCCGGTCGATGAACCCGCCATGGCCGGCGATCAGGTGGCCCCAATCCTTGACGCCGCGATCGCGCTTGATCGCCGACATGACGAGCCCGCCGAAGAAGCCCATCAGGACGATGACGAGCGACAGGAACGCCGCCTGGAGCAGCGTGAACGGTGTCATCCAGGACAGGGCCGCGCCCACGGCCACCGCGCTGAGCCCGCCGCCAACAAAACCCTCGACCGTCTTCGAAGGCGACAGGTTCGGCGCGATCCTGGTGCGGCCGAGAAGTTTGCCCCAGACATATTGCAGGACATCGCTCATCTGCACGACGATGACGAGATAGGCGATCAGGAGCACGTTGCGCTCCTCGAAGCCGGGAATGTCGAGGCTCAGCAGCGCCGGCACATGCGACGTGCAGAAGACGCAGATCATCAGCGCCCACTGCACTTCGGCGATGCGCACGAGAAAATCGTCGGTATCACCGCGCAGCGCGGCGATAATCGGCATCAGCAGGAAGGCGTAGACCGGGATCAGGATCGAGAAGAGGCCGTACCAGTCGATCCAGATGAGATAATATTGCAGCGGCAGCACGACGAAGAAGGCAACGGCCAGCGCCCAGTGGTCGGCGCGGTGCGTGGTGGTCAGCGTGATGAATTCACGGAAGGCCGCGAAAGAACAGAAGGCGAAGAGCAAGGTCACGCCGGCCTTGCCGCCGATCAGCGCCAGCCCCATCAGCACGATCATGACCCACCAGGCACGGATCCGGTGGTTCAGGTTCTCGATCACGGCATGCGAGCCATCGGGCGACAGCCTGCGCTCCAGCACGTAGCCGATCGCCGAGGCGACGACGAGCACGCAGAGCAGGCCGGCGAGCACGGCCACCAGATCGGGATGCGGCATCGTCATGGCGCGCCGGCCTTCGGAGAGAGGGCGAGCAGGGCCGTTTCCGCCCGCGCCAAAAAATCCCTTTTGGTCTCGCCCTGGGCGATCTGGAGCGCGGCCCCGAAGGTGACCGTGCAGATCAGGGGTATCGGCACGAACTCGCCCTTCGGCATGACGCGGTTGAGATTGTCGATCCATACCGGCACGAGGACGATCTCCGGCCGGGCGCGCGCCAGGTGGAAGAGCCCGCTCTTGAAGGGCAGGAGCGGGGCAGGGGTGCTGTTGCGCGTGCCTTCCGGGAAGACGATCAGGGAGGAGCCGGCATCGAGCGCATCCGTCATCTGGCTGATCGGGTCGTTCGTCCGGCTCGGACGCTCGCGGTCGATCAGGACGGCGTTGAAGACATCGCAGCCGATGAAGCGCCGAAGGCGGCTTTTCAGCCAGTAGTCGCTCCCGGCGACCGGCCGGCTCGCCAGGCGCAGGCGGCGCGGCAGCACCGTCCAGATCAGGACGAAATCGCCATGGCTCGCGTGGTTGGCGAAGTAGATCCGCTGCTCGTCGGTCGGCGCCACGCCGTGCCATTGTCCGCGGACCGCGGTCAGGAAGCGGGCAAACAGCAGAATGAGCGTGCCTGCCAAGCTTATCCCAGCTCCGCGCATCTCAATTCCCAACCACGTCTTCGTGCTGACGTAGCGCTCAATCGCGCCCCTGTCGACGGCCGGCTTCGATCGGGCGGAGCTGCCGCGCGCTCGCCAAGGCCCGCGAAGGGACATCTCACCACAGGGTTGGGCGCAATCAGGAAGCCGCGCGATTGCTTCGGGATTCGTGCCGACGTCGGCTACCGTCATGGATTGTCCGGAGCCTGATCCATGATCTGGCAAAATCCCCTGCAATGCCGGCACGGATGGATCCCGCATGGCACCTGACGTGAGCAAGACTCCTCGCCGCGGCACCACGGGTCTGCGCCAGTTTCTGGATCTCGAGGAGCAGCGCAATTGGATCGAGGGCACGGCCGACTTGCGCGACGCCGACGAGCGCTCGGATTCCCTCGAACTGCGGTTCAAGCACGTCACGCGATTTCAAAAGCTGCTTCGTCGCCCGCAGGCACAGGACGTTCTGGAGATTCTCAGGCTCTACGGCCAGAACTGCATCCCCATCCCGCGCAAGACCGAGCGTCGCTACTGGTCGGTGTCTTGTCTGCCGTCGACATCCGACAAGCCGCTGGTCCGCGTCAACGCGAGCTGGATGGAGCTTTTCACGCTCTATGCGGACGGCGAGGGCATCCGTGCGAGATTTTTGGTGCATCTTTCGGATTTCGCCACGGACCAATCTCCCGCACAGGGCCATGTGGACGAATTTTTCCTCGAACACTGCGTCACGACGCCAGACGATGTCAGCTATTTCGTCCCGCGTGGCGCGGACATGTTCGGCATCAATGTGCGGGGCTCCGCCTCGATCCGCAGTTTCCTTGCGGCGCGCCGCGTCCTGGCTGCCATTCGAACCTTCAATGTGACGCACATGAACCGAGGTCGGAACGCCTACCAGGCGAGCCACTGCTACAGCCTGGCGGATTGCATGCTGGCAGGTTGAGTGGCGCTCGGAGGGCCGCCAGCCTGGCGAGGCGATCGGATCGCTCCGACGTTGCGGCCGGCCTCGCGCGGGCTGATGGCGACAGGCTGACCAGCCGAGCGGCCGCTCCTCGGCGGCGCAAGCCAGGCCCGAGCCACGGCCACGCCATGAGAACGAAGGCAAGGTGGGACGTCGAAATGGCATCGCGGCTCTGCCAGCCTCCTTCGTCGACCTGGCGTTTGCGCAGTGGCTGGTGTCGGCTCAGGCCGCGCGTTCCCAATGAATCGGAGATGGCCCGAACCGTGCGGGCTCAGCATGGAGCGGCGAGCCTCCGCTTCCGGATGATCATCCGGCGTCCGTAGCTGGCGCGAGGTTGACGGGCCGCTGCGATGCGAGCGCAACGACCGAGATGGGTGGTTTGCTGAAGTTGATGGGGAGCCGATCGAGTGTCGTCATTGCGCCCAACTTCGGACATGCGGTGCCTGCCCAAAACCTGACATCGTCCAAGCGTCAACGACAGGGCCCCTCACGACAGAGGCCGTGCAAAAACGCGGTTGCACCGTTTTCCAGAACAGCGGCCGGTTTTTCGCAGGGGGCGATGGCGCGCATCACGTAACGTCGGTTGTCTTCGACTGACGTGCCTCGCTCAACGAGCGGCGATATTCGCTCGGCAACCGGCCAAACGCTGCCCTGAATTTCCGGCCGAAATGGGTCATGTCCGAGAACCCCCAGCTGTAAGCGATATCACTCACTGTCCGGTGTGATTGTGCAGGGTCTTCGAGGGCTTTCCTACAGCGCGCCAGCCGCCTCTCCTGGACGACCCGCGAGATCGACGTGTTTTCATCTGCCAGCGCGGCATTGGCGTAGCGCAAGCTCACACCGGCCGCAGCTGCGACCGATCCCAGATCGATCTGCGGTTCATGCAGGCGCGCTTCAATCGCGGCGCGTACTTTCAGGCGGACCAGCGAACGAGCCGACGAAGCGCGCTGCGCTTGTTCTCCGCCGACTTTTCCCAGCGACAGCGCGATCAAATCCAGTGTCTGGCTCCTGACGGTTTCTTCCGCCACTGGGCTTAGGCGGTCAAGGAACGTCGGCAGCGCTGCCAAAAATGCCGAGGTCAATCCGATCTCAGCCTCAACCGGCCGAAGGGTGCGGGCAGCCGCCGCCCGTATGGGGCCTATGCGCGCTTCCAACTGCTGCCTCGGTACTTTGACCACCAGCAGTTGAGAGCCGGCAGAGAACTCCCCCGTATAGGGCAAGCATGGATCGAGGAGCGTCATGTCACCTGGGTCAAGCAAGGCATCCCTACCCTCTTGCTCCAGCATCAACCGACCTGCTGCTTGGCGACAGATCAGGATCTCATCAGAATTCGCATTCGCGGCGTGGGCGGCACTGTGAACCACGGCCATCGCCGCATTGCTGAATTCGACGAAGCCGAGGTCGGCGAGGGCGCCCGACCGAAGCTCCGCATGAAATTCCGGCCGGCAGCGCGGCCTGGAATCGTGATGGGTCACGTTCTGGCAGGCGACGCTGTGCCAGTAGTCGAACCGGTCGCGACGCGGAACGTCCGCCGTCGAGAATACCAACTTCATTTCAGCCTCCCAGCCTGGAAGCACGGCCGATCATCAGTGCCCACCCAGCCGATCACCAGACGCATGAGTCGAATAAGGTTCATGAAATCACAAACATGGCGATGGCTCCAATATGGATAAAATCTACAAATCCGATTTTGGCGATCTAATACTTCCGGTATTGTCGCGTGACCAGCGCGACGGTGAGCATGATCAACTCACCTACAAAGTGGATCTAAATAGCCTCCTCGACCTGTCGAGAGATGGGATACTCGTTGGCGATCTGACCGATAGGGATTGCCCACTGATATATGTTGACCCAGCGTTTGAGCGCATAACTGGGTATACAAAGAACGAAGTAATTGGGAAAAATTGTCGCTACCTTCAAGGAGGAGACCGCCTCCAGGCAGAAATCGAATATCTGCGTACGGCGATCGATAATCGTATTAGTGTTTGCGCAACATTTCGTAATTATCGCAAAGATGGAGAAATGTTCTGGAATGAACTTAGGCTTACGCCAATCAATTTTTATAATGGTCAACCAACCCATTACCTAGGGTTGATGCGCGACGTAACAGTGCGTAAGCGCGCGTTGGATCGCGTCGAGCACAGTGCACGCATCGATCTTTTGACCGGCGCGCTCAACCGCGATGCATTCGCGGACGAACTTACTCGCCTCGCAAGAGAGAAATCCGAGCCGATCCTTGTCACCAAGCTCGATGTTGCGGGATTTCATGACATCAACTCGGGCTATGGTTACGATGCCGGCGATGAGGTGTTGGCGCAGATTGCCGAACGCATACGGAGCGTGGGCTTCGCCATCATTTCACGAACGGGATGCAATGAATTCGCGATCGCGCAGCCGCTAGGGCACCCGAATAACACGCTAGAGACGATCAATTTGATCCGCTCCGCTTTGGCGTCAGACTTTCTCGTGTCGGGAGCGACAATCAACATTCGCTTTGCCATTGGCTTCGTCGTCGGCGTTTCGACTTTGGACACGACGAAGTTGATGCACCAGGCCGACTTAGCCCTGCGACGTTCCAAGTCCAGCAATTTTCTTGAGGTGTCCGAGTTCAAAGCCGAGGATGAGATGCGCAGCCGCAATCGCATCCGGATGACTAGCGAGATGCAACAGGCGCTGGCAAACGACGAGTTCGGATTTCAATATCAACCCAAGATTGATCTCTCGACAGGGGCCATTGCGGGGGCCGAGGCCTTGCTACGCTGGCGTCACGGCCTGTTCGGCACGCAACTGCCGGGTAGCTTCATCGCCCATGCCGAGGACACGGGGCTTATCCTCGAGATCAGCAGGCGCGGGCTACGCGCTGCGGCAGACTTCGCCGCCCGGATAAATCAGGGGCGTAGCCGTGCGCTCAATCTCTCAATCAATGTGTCAGCCATCGAGTTCAGACATCGCGATATGCCTTCATTCGTGAACGAGATTATTTCGGCGAGCGGCGTCGATCCTCGCTGGATCACGCTTGAACTCACGGAAAGCAAGATGGCGGAGACCTCGCCCGCGATGATAGCCATCATGACCCGACTGCGAAAGCTCGGCGTTGGCCTCTCGATCGATGATTTCGGAACCGGCTACGCCAATCTGCGCTATTTGGAGGAGTTTCCCATCACCGAACTCAAAATCGATCGCAGCTTCATCCGCAGCCTTGGGCAAAGCCGATCGAAAACGATTATCGTCGAAGCGATTGTTCGTCTCTCCGATGAACTGGGCTTCCAGATCGTCGCAGAAGGCATAGAGACGCACGAGGAATGCGCGCGGCTGAGAGATTTGGGATGCCACTTTGGCCAGGGTTTCCTGTTCGGCAAGGCGATCGATCCGGAGGCCTTCGCGGAAGTCGTCGCGCAAACGGTGGCATGAGCGCAACTCGATTCGAGCCGAGCTGCCAGAGGGCAGAGTCCGAGAAGGGCCAGCCCTTCGCGTTGGCCTCGCGCCCAAACCGACCGCCCGGAAGCGGACATTCTGGTGGCCACACCTCGACTTTCGGACAGTGCGCCGCGAATGTCCGTATTGGGTCGACTCCGGAAATAGCGATGACGCGCCGCCTATGTCTCGGTGGGAATCGGACATCCGGCATGCGATGGAATCGGCCAGGATCAAAATCTGACCGAGGCAATCAATGTCCCTAAGCTCTCGTCTGGTCGGCATTCGGATGCCCGCGGTCGCTCTGCGTTCAACAACGGGACGAAAGGTCGATCTGGCGTAACTGCCTGGAGGACGCACGGTGATCTATTGTTACCCTCGGACGAGTGAACCGGGGACGCCTGCGCCTACTGGCTGGGATGTCATTCCCGGCGCTCGAGGCTGTACCCCGCAGGCCTGCGCATTTCGTGACCATCATGACGATATGGCTCGCGCTGGAGCGACCGTGTTCGGTCTCAGCACCCAAGCAACCTCCTATCAGCAAGAGATGGCGACACGTCTGCACCTACCCTTTGAAGTGCTGAGCGATGAGGACTTCCAGTTGACGGATGCGCTGTCGCTTCCAACTTTCGTCGCGGACGGAATGCGCCTCATTGAGCGGTTGACCTTGGTCGTCAAGGACGGAGCGATCGAACACGTCTTGCATCCGGTAACCAGGCCCGAAAAGAGTGCGGAAGACACGCTTGAATGGCTGTCAGAGCATCAGGTTTAGTTTCGCTTTGGGGCGGGAACCGAAGTCAGGCGAGACCTTTGGCAACGTCTGCTTCCGGGTCTTGCATGGGGCCGCTTGTTGCGCGATCGGGAACACTCCAACGGCAAAGGCCAGGAGCAGGAAGCCACGTCGCTCCGGCTGCAGGGCCACCCGAACCTAAACCCCCAGCAGCTCGTCATAGGGAATGATCCGCAGCATCTGCTTCACCCGCATGGCGTCGAAGCGGAGTTCCTTCGGCGGGTTGTATTGGGAGACGACGATCGTCTTTGCGCCGCGGGAGACCAGGGTCTTGACGTAGACGGGGCCCGGCTCGCCATCCTCGTCGGAATAGAGCTCGAGCAAAACCTCGTCGCCGATCTCGGGGCGGCGGCCGTCCTCGTCGGCATAGATCTTCTTTCCCGCGCGGTAGAGCGGGTACATGCTGTTGGTGATCAGGTTGACCGCGAAGGCGCGCTTGCGCCCGGCCAGCGCCGGCGGCCGCGTCGTGCGCTCCAGCACATCGCCGTTCAGCCGGAAATCGCCGTCCTCCTCGCTGCCGCCGACCGCCGTGCCCATCACGGGCAGGTCGCGCGCGCCGCCGAGCGGCTTCAAAAGCTCCGGCTGGCCGGCGATCGCGGCATTGGGCTCGGGCTCGTCATCGCCCGCCATCAGGGCGCCGTCCAGGATCAGGTGCTTCAGCCCGACGGCCGCCAGCACGCTGGTCAGATGCTTCGAGCGCCGCGTCTGGCCGTCCTCGATCTTCTTGATCGCGACCTGGGAGACGCCGATGCGCCGCGCCAGCTCGGCCTGGGACCAGCCAAGCGAATTGCGGGCATCCTTGATGAGCGGGCCGAGTTCCATAGGGCAATCAATAACTTAGGATATCGAGAACGTCTCGATAACTTTTGTGATTGACTAATCATAACTTAAGTTATCAATATGCGGCATGAACCCAGCCGCTCACCCAACCTCAACCCTCCCAGCCACGCCGGTGGCGCCAGCGACGCCCGTCGTCTCCACCACGCCTGCCGATCTCATCCCGCCGCGCGATCTCCTGCGTCGTGAGATCGACCGGGCCGGTTCCGAAGCCAGGCTCGCGGCTGCCGTCGGCTGTTCGCAGGTGGCGATTAACAAGGCCAAGCGCGCCGCTTCAGTCTCGCCCTGGATGGCGCTTCGGCTCGAGGCCGCGACCGGCGTTTCGCGCCAGCATTGGCGGCCCGATCTCTGGCCGGCCGACGGCGTGCCCTCTACGCCGCCGGAGCCCGCGGCGCCCTGCACCCGTGCGCAGCCTGGCCGCATCGCCCGGTTTCGCCCGCCATGCGAGGCGCAACTGGCTTTCCCGCTGGACAGGGGGCACCGATGACCGCTCTCCCGATCAAGGGCTATGCCAGGGAGTATGGCAGCGCCGAAGAGATGCTGGCAGCCTATCGCGCCAGGCAGGCCCTGCCGTGGAAACAGGCGGCCAAGCCGGAGGAGCCGGCGCCGGTCGTGGTGGCCGCACGGCCGGAGCGCGAAACCCGCGCAAAGCCCACGACAGGCGCCTGCGAGGCCGTCACCAGCGAGGCGGGTAAGTCGCAGGACGAGGCCCGGCCCGGCGCCGTGCCCTGGGCCGTGGTGCGCAAGCAATACCGTCTGCACCATGCCAGCACGCCGCTGCGCGGGAAGATGCAGGCCGGCGCGATCATCGCGGCCGTCGCTGCCGAGACCGGCATCGCCATCGATGCGCTCAAAGGCGAGCAGCGCGTCGCCCGCATTGCCGGGGCGCGACGGCTCGCGATCTGGCGGGTGGCTGATGAGACCGAATTGTCGCTCTCCGAGATCGGGCGGCTGTTCCACCGCGACCACACCACCATTCTTCACGCCATTCGCGTCACCAATCAGCGCCGCGGCGCGGATGTGCGGGGCTATGGCGGGGTTCCCGTTGCTCGGACCGAGGGCAAGAAACCTGTGAAGCGGGCGCCCGAGCGCGGAGGTAGGCGATGAGCCGGGCCTGGATGCCGCTCTATGTCGCCGATTATCTCGCCGATACCGGCCATCTCAGCGCGGCCGAGCATGGCGGCTATCTCCTGCTGATCATGCATTACTGGCAAAATGGCGGGCTCCCCACCGAGGACCGCCGGCTTGCCCGCATCGCCCGGATGTCTCCGGCGGAATGGGGCGCGAGCTGTGACACGCTGGCCGACCTCTTCGCCGAGGGCTGGGTCCATAAGCGCATCGATGCGGAGCTGAAGGCCGCCGCCGATGTCAGCGGGAAGGCACGGGCCAAGGCCGTCAAGCGCTGGCAGGTCCATGCTGCGGCAGATGCCGGGGCAGATGCCGGAGCACTGCCGGGGCATATGCCGGAGGCATGCCAATCACAATCACAATCACAATCACATAAACAATCACCCCCAGTCCCCAAGAGGACTGGGCGCGCCAGGGCGCTCCCTGAGCACCGGGAGATCGAGGCTGCGTTCGGCGCCGTGCTCTCGCCGGAGCAGGCTCAGGCCGTCATCGCCCATCGCCGGACGCTGAAAAAGCCGCTGACGCTGCATGCGGCCAAGCTGCTGGCGAGCCAGCTCGCCCTGGCCGCCGAGCCGGACCGGGCCGCCGACCTGATGATCCTGCGGGGCTGGCAGGGTTTTGCGCCGGAATGGGGCGTCAATGCCGGGCTCGCGCTTGCAGCCCAGCCGGGCCAGTCCGGGAGCGATGCCGGGGCCGGCGTCCGGATCTCGCCGATCGACGATCCCGAGGCCTGGGATGCCTGGCGGCAGGCGAGGGGCGGCAGGCCGCTTCCGACCGACAGGACCGGCTGCTGGACCGTGCCCAGCCGGCTTCCCCCGACCACCCCGCAAGCAAGCGAGCCAACAGCATGACCGAGACACAAAACCCGCCGGCGGGCGTCGCCGCACGGGCCGCACCAAGCCCCCAAACCCCAGCAGAGCAAACCCCAGCAGAGAAAGACGAGACGATGGCACGCGCAGGACGCAAACCCCGCACGGATGTCGGCCGCTACCGCAATGGCCGGATCAGGAATGCCGAGCGGGGCGAGCGCCCCGAGAAGATCATGGCGGTGGCGCTGGCGCAGCCGCACCGCAAGGGGAATGCCTCGCCGATGGCCGGCTATGCCTTTGGCCGGATGTTTCTGGGCGGGATGATCGACCGGCGCCAGTTCGAGGCGGCCGAGACGGTGACGCGCCGCTTCGTGCGCTATCATCGCCACATCACCGACAGCCTCCCAAAGCTGCCGAGCATGGTCGCCGAGCTGGTCGCGGGCACGACAGGCGAGGGGCCTGAACTCGACGTCGAGACAGTCGCCAAAATCCGCTCGGAGTATCGCGAGCTGCAGGACGCGCTGGCCGATTCCGGCCTGCACCATGACGGCAACGCCATCCTGATGCGGGTCTGCGTGCTCGACCGCGACATCACCGACCACGCGACCATGGGCATTTTCCGCTGCGCGCTGAACGTGATCGCGCATCGGCTGCGCTTGAGCTGATGCCGTAATTTGTGATGGCGATAGCGCCCGGACCAGCGATGGCCGGGCGCTTCTTCGTTTCAGGTACAACGAGGATGCTGCCGCCCCTCGCAGACGCGTCCCGCTGGCGTCTGCTTCAGCCCACAACCATCCCCGACAGGTTTACGGGGCAAGCCGGCATCGCGCCGGCCTTGCCGGTTCCGTTCACGCTGCAACCCGCAGCTTCAACCCGAGCGCCTTCATCACGCCCATCAGGGTTGAAAGGCGAGGGTCTCCCTTCTCGCTGAGCGCGCGATACAGGGCTTCGCGCGTCACGCCCGCATCCTTCGCCACCTGGGTCATGCCGCGCGCCCTCGCGACCTCGCCAAGGGCCTTGGCAAGAAACGCGGGGTCATCCTCCTCGAGGGCGGCCTCGATATAGGCGAGCTGCTGCTCAGGGGTCTTGAGATGCTCCTGGATGTCGAAGCGGGTCGTTTCTAGGGGCATGTCTCAGGCCTCCTGTGCCATGCGCTTTGCCTTGGCGATATCCGCCGATTGGCTGCTCTTGTCGCCGCCGCACAGCAGGACAACGATCGTCCTGCCCTGCTGGATGAAATAGACGCGGTACCCCGGCCCATAGCTGATCCGCATTTCGCTGACGCCTTCGCCGACCGGCTTGACGTCGCCAAAATTGCCGTCCTCCATCCGTTGGATGCGCGTCGCAATTCGCAGCTGAGTGTTGGTGTCGCGCAAGGCCCCGAGCCAGCTGGAGAAGATCCTGGTCTGGCGGACTTCGAACATTCGTAACTTATAAGTTACGAAGCGATGAGCGTCAACGGATCGGGAAACAGAGCCTGCAGTCCCGCCGCGAGCGAGGCGAGCGACCCGACAGGATCATGGCGGCGGCGAGCTGCGCCCGGACCAGCGATGGCCGGGCGCTTTCGCGGTTCAGCCCCGGATCATCCAGGCGAGGTCGAGCGCGTCGGAGCGCACCGAGGCGGCCGCCACCGTGGGGTTTTCCCTGCAGACGGCGCATTGGAGCGAAACGCGTTCCATCGCCAGGGCGTGAAGGGTGTTGACCTCCTCCCCATCGGCCCCCGTCTCGATCTCCTGCACGGCTTCCGGGCTCAGGCCGAACTCCAGGGCAAGGTCGTCCTGGCTCAACCCGCAGGCCTGGCGAAGAGCGGCGAACTCGGCACGGGTCATCGGGCAACCTCGCTTGGGGCGGCAGATTCCGGGCAGCGCTGCAGCCGGGGAGGCGACCGCCCGGCTGAAGGAGCATACGAAAAAACCGGCGACCGGTCAGGCGATCAAACGTGCCTTGCGTCCTGTTTCGACGAAGACGCTCTAAACTATCGGAGTCGAGCAGGTTTTCTGCGTTCGGACGATCTCGCCCGAACGCAGCCTGAGCTAGGCCTTGTCGACAAAGCTGCCGTCCTGACGATGCATGGATTTGCCTGGGAGCGCGATTTCGCCACGGAAAACGGTCGCGACCCTGCCCGTCAGCCACACGCCGCTTCCAGCCTTCCAGGAAACACCCACGCTTCCACCATCACAGATGACCTCGACTTCCTCGTCGACAAGTCCACGGCGGATGGCCGCCACGGCCGCGCCGCACGAGCAAGATCCTGATCCCGCCGGCACGCCTCCGCCTCGCTCCCAAATGCGCAGCCTTATGCGCTTCCGGTCCAGCACTTGAACGAAATGGACGTTGGTTTTTTCAGGAAACAGAGGGTGGTGTTCGATCTGCGGCCCTGCCGACCAAGGGTCGATCGCCGAGAGATCATCAACGAAAAACGTGCAGTGCGGATTGCCCATGCTGCAAGCGGCAGGCTCGCCATCGAGCGGCAACCGCAATGTGTCGCAAGGCTCGGCGAGGGGAATGTCGCGCCAATCGAGCTGAGGTGCGCCCATATCGACGCTGATAGGCCCGTCCTGTGTCGACAGGCAGCGCAACACGCCTCGCTCGGTGCGCAAGGTCGTTTCCTGGCTCGCGGCCTCCTTCATCATCAGGTGAGCGACGCCGCGCGTTGCACTGCCACACGCACCCAAGGTCGTGCCGTCTGGATTCCAGAAGATGAGACGCGCGGCGGCATCGTCGCAGGGAAGCACCACCGCCAGTTGGTTGAAGCCGACGCCGCGGTTCCGGTCGCCAAGGAATCTCGCGATATCGGCATCAACCGGATTGGGGCTCGTGCGTGCATCGACGACGACAAAGTCATCACCGTTGGCATGCATCTTGACGAAGCTGAGAGTCATGCGCTTTCCCAGTCAAATCCGACGGTGCAGCCATGCGCTGCCCAGACCCCGGCATTGAACGTGGGCTGCCTGCCCAAGGCAATAACGGCGCGTCTTGACGCACGGCTGACATGTCGATTCAACGCGTCGTCCTGGCGGAAGCCTTGGGCGAGCGGATCGGTTTGGCGCAGGATGAATGGGCGCTGGTCTCTCCTTTGCTGCCGGCAGAGCGCGGGCGTGGCTGCCGACCCGCACAAGATAACCGCCGGCGACGAGGCCCAGGACGTTGGACCGGCGCGGGTGATTTGCGCCCGCGCCAGGAATGAGCGGGCGCTTCCGCGTTCCGGTCTCGCAACTCTGCAACCCCGCCTGAAGTCTCCCATGCGCGATGCGCCGGTCTCCATTCACCGATCTCGGCTTTCAATGCTCCGTCGCGGGTGAACATCTTCCGACCAGGGAGCCCTGATCGGAAGAGCCCCGGTCATTTTAGCCAACGGGCTGACCGGGAAGCACAAGGTCGGAAACCCTGTAGATGTGAAATTCGCTCTTCGAGACGGTGTCCAGCTGCTTGAATTTTTCGGCGAAGACCGGATCGGAAAAGAATTCGCCGACATTGTTCTCGTCGCGGATCGCCTCGATGTTCACGACGGTCTTGCCGTCCGTGCTCTTCGACAGGTTGCTCCAGAGGAACCCCTCCTTTCGCTCTGCGACATAGTGCACGACATCCTGGATGATCCTGAAGGCCTCCTCCTGCTTGCCGGGATGCGCGTGGATGACGTTGACGACGAAGACGGTGGGCTGCGGAGCGATGGCGAATTCGGCCTTTGGGGTATCGGTCATGGGATCTCCGATCGGGAAGGGCCGGCGGACTATCCCGCCGACGCCCGAGATAGACGGCGACACAGAGCGGAAAAAATGGGCTATGCCTCCGGAGATAACGGACATCGATGTCCGCAATGGAGGCGGCGATCGTGGAGACCATCGGTGCGTTGAATGCGTTCGTCGTCACCGCCGAGACGCGCAGCTTCGTCCGCGCCGGAGAGGCGCTGGGCGTGTCGGCCTCGGCCATCGGCAAGACGATCGCCCGTCTGGAGAAGCGCCTCGGCGTCCGTCTCTTTCACCGCAACACCCGCAGCATCGCGATCACGGCCGAGGGCGCCATGTTCCTGGAGCGCTGCCGGCGGATCTTTGGTGAGCTGGAGGCGGCGGAGCAGGAGCTGTCGCAGAGCATGGCGGCCCCCCGCGGCAGGCTTCGGGTCAGCCTGCCGCTCGCCGGCATGCTCTTCATGCCGACGATCACAAAGTTCATGCAGGCCTTTCCGGAGGTCACGATCGACCTCGATTTCACCGATCGCCTGGTCGATGTGATCGAGGAGGGGTTTGACGTGGTGGTGCGCACGGGCGAGATCAGCGATAGCCGCCTGATGATGCGGACGCTCGGCAAATTCTCGCATCGCATCGTTGGATCGAGCGACTATTTCGCCCGCTTCGGCACCCCGCTAAAGCCGCAGGACCTGTCGGCGCATACCTGCCTGCACCACAAATATCCCTCATCCGGCAAGCTGGAGCGCTGGCCGTTGCGCGACGACGCGGATGCGGCAAAACTCGATCTGCCGATCTCATCCATGGCCAGCACGCTGGAGCCCCTGATCAGCATGGCCGAGGCCGGGCTCGGCGTGGCCTGCCTGCCGCTCTTCACGGTGGGGAAGCAGATCGCCGAGGGAAAACTCGTTTCCGTCCTGGCCGAGCATGTCGAGGATATCGGTGAGTTCCGCATCCTGTGGCCCTCCAGCCGCCAGCTCTCCCCAAAAATTCAGGCGCTCGTCACCTTCATGGCGGAGAATCTGTTTCGCCCCTGACGGCAATCTCCGAACCTGATGCGAGTGCGACGGAGACCGGCACAGGCGCCAGCAGGCGAGGGCACGTGCCGCGGGGATCAGCTTCGGCTGCGGCTGAGTTGATGCGTCAGGCCGCGAATTCATCAATCGGGAGCGACTGGGCTAGCGCTCACCTGAACGTGATGGTTCCCCGGCTCGGCAGCATGAACATCAGGCAATCCTGCCAATGCCAGGGCATCGCATGGCCACCGCCCCCGACCAGCGCCGCATCGTCTTCATCCGCCGCCCGCGATCCTGCCGCGCCGCCGCGGCTTGGCTGGGCCATGGCCGTGACGCAGAGGCCCGCACCGGCGTCCGAGGCCCCTGTGCCGGGCCGCTCCCGGCCGGCCTGGATGAGCCCGCATCATCCGGAGAGATGATGCCGGAAGCCGCCGGCATGATAGAATTTCGGGGCGCGGAACGGCGCGGAAACGGGGGGGAACAGGCCGGCCGGCGGACAGCCCGCTGGAACCACAGGAGAGACGTCATGGATTCCATTTCACGTCGACAGATGCTCGCAGCGACCGCTGCGGGAGGGCTCCTGACGACAACGATCGCTGCGGAGGCGCAGGCTCGCCTGACGTCGTTCAAAGCGGGGGATGGAGGATATGGGCGGCAGGCCGTCGAGCTGCCTCCGGGCGACAAGGTCGCCTATCACGATCCCAAGGACATCAGCGAGATGCCCGATTTCCGCTTCTCGCTCGACGGCAACACGCCCAAGGTGACGTCCGGTGGCTGGGCGAAGGAGGCAACCGTCCACCAGTTCCCGATCAGCAAGGGGATTGCCGGCGTGCACATGTTCCTCGAGCCCGGCGCCTCGCGCGAGCTGCACTGGCACGCGATCGCCGCCGAATGGGCCTATGTCATCGATGGCCGCTGCCAGACGGTGGTTCTCGACCCGTCGGGAGCGAGCGAGATCAATAATTTCGGGCCGGGCGACCTCTGGTTCTTCCCGAAGGGCCATGGCCACGCGATCCAGACCATCGGCGACAAGCCCTGCCACTTCATCCTGTCCTTCGACAATGGCGCCTTTTCCGAGCACGGCACCTTCTCGATCACGGACTGGATCGACGTGACGCCCAAGGATTTTCTGGCGCTCAATTTCGGCGTGCCGAAGGATGCGTTCGACGCCTTTCCCAAGGGCGAGACCTATATCCAGGCGGGCGCCGTGCTGCCGGCGTCGGAGGCGCTCGATGCTCCCTGGCCGAAGGATTCGACGCATAAGTTCGCCCTGCTGCACGACAACCGGGCGGTGCGCGACTTCGACGGTGGCACCTTCCGTCTTGCGACGGTCGACGAATGGCCCGTCTCGAAGGCCATGTCCGGCGGCGTGATGACCATCAAGCCGGGCGCCATGCGCAAGCTGCACTGGAACGTGAACGCGAACGAGTGGCACTACTACCTGCGCGGCAAGGGCCAGGTGGCGCTCTTCGGCTCGGGCGGGCGCGGCAAGGTGGCCGAGTTCAAACCGGGCGACGTCGCCTATATCCCGCAGGGCTTCGGGCACGCGGTCAAGAATGTCGGCGACGACGATCTCGAGATCGTGCAGACCTGGGACAATGGCAAATTCGAGGAGATCGACCTCGACAAATGGGTGCAGTCCAGCCCGCGTTATCTCCTGGCCAACAACTTCCCCGGGGTTCCCGCGGCAACGATCACAAGGCTGACGCAGCGCTGAGCGGCGCGGCGCTCCCGCCGCGAGGGTCCTGAACCCGCAAGCTGCCGATCATGGCTCGCGCTCGCCGGCCCCCAGGAGCGAGAGCCACGACAGGGGTCACGAGACAGCGAACCAGCGCCGCCCCCGGGCAGGGCAGGGGCAGGCCGCTCTTCGCCTCCCGTCTGACGCGTCCGGCTCCGAAGCCACCCTGACGGAAACACCTTTCGCGTTCGCACGCTCGGTTCCGGCGTTAAACCAGTTCCAGCACCATCTGTAAGAAGCCTTTCCTTTTATCGGCTTTTCCCTTTCGCGGGCGTTGCCCGGCGCGCCGTCCCGGCGCCGTGCCGATCAGCGACCGAGGGCTGCAGCCCCATGGCTGACGTCTGGGACGTCCGCTTCGCGGGGCGCTGGTTGGCTGGAATGCCGGATTCTGGAGCGGGACGAAGGCCTGTTCTTGGCGCGCCGCCGCCGCGAAACAGCCGCCTGAGCTGACCGGCTGACCTGGGTGGAAAGTGGGTGTTCATGGAGCGCTGCCCAGGTGTCTTCATCGCCCCAAGAGCGGACTCTGGCCTTCTGCCGGAAAGCGGACCTTGGCGCGCTTCGCCGATCCTTGCCTGCATAGTATTTCGCGAGTTTCAGCGCGCGCGGGCCGCCCTCTGAGAGGCGCCTCATGATACTTCGTAGCTGAGCAAATTCCCTTTCCGTCAACGTTTCCGAAGGCGCCTCAGCTCGCGCCCGCGTGATTGCGGTCAAGCTCCTAATCTGGTCGGATGGTGTCGCGCACGAGAAGTGGCAAAGGCCCGATACGGAGGTCACCCCATGGCAATCGGCGAGGCTCGGCGAGAGCAGATTTTTCCGACACTGTCCGCCCTTCAGATCGCGACGGCGCGTCGCTTCGCGAGCGGTGCACCGCGCCGCTTCGACCCTCGTGACGTCGTCTATGAAATCGGCGCCCGCAACGCCCCCTCTTGGCTGATCCTCGATGGCTCGGCTGACGCGATCCGGCGTAGCGCAGCCGGCCAGTCGTCGGTGGTCACCACCTACGGTCCCGGTCAGTTCACCGGCGAGACCAATCAGCTCTCGGGTCGTCCATCCCTCATGTCGGTCGTGGCGGGTGACACTGGCGCGGTCGCGATACCCTTTGATGCGCCGCATCTCCGTGCGCTTGTCATTGGATCGGCGGATGTCGGTGAAACGATCATGCGCGCCTTTATCCTCCGGCGCGTCATGCTGATCGAGGAGGGGCAGACCGGCGGCGCAGGGTCGATCCTGATCGGACGCCGGGATGATCCCGACATCGTCGGGTTGTCGGGGTTTCTCACCCGCAACGGCTACCCTCACACGGTCATTGCCGCATGCGAGGCAGAGGGTCGCGAACTGGTCGAACGGCTCGGCGTCGCCCCCGAAGATCTGCCGCTGATGATCTGCCCGAACGGCACATTGCTCAGAAGCCCGAGCAATGCGGATGCCGCGTCCTGTCTCGGCATCACACCTGATCTCGATCCGAAGATTGTCCATGACGTGGCGGTCATCGGGGCCGGGCCGGCCGGGCTTGCCACTGCCGTCTATGGCGCATCCGAAGGGTTGTCTGTCCTGGTCCTGGACAGCCGCGCCTTCGGCGGCCAGGCGGGCGCATCCGCCCGGATCGAAAACTATCTCGGCTTTCCGACCGGCATCTCCGGACAGGCCCTCGCGGGGCGGGCCTTCAATCAGGCGGCGAAGTTCGGCGCCGAGCTCGCCATTCCGCTGACCGTCGAATTGCTCCGCTGTAACGGAGCGGGTGCGGAAGCCCCGTTCACCCTCGAGCTCAGCAACGGTGGCACTGCGCGGTCGCGCACCATCGTGATCGCTTCGGGAGCGCGCTACCGGCAGCCCGACATTCCCAATATCGACGAGCTGGAGGGGGCCGGCGTTTCCTACTGGGCATCGCCCGTCGAGGCGCGACTTTGTGCCGGCGAGGACGTCGTCCTCGTCGGCGGAGGAAACTCCGCGGGCCAGGCGGTTGCCTATCTCGCACCGCAGGTCAGGCATCTGCACTTGGTGGTGCGCCGCCCCCTTGAGCAGACCATGTCCCGGTACCTGATCGATCGAATCGCGGCGTTGCCCAATGTCGAGCTGCATGTGGGCAGCGAGATTGCCGATTTGCACGGCGACCGGGCGACAGGCCTGACCGGGACGACGTTTCGGGACAGCCGGACTGGTGCGATCCGGGAGTGCACGTCGCGCCACCTCTTCCTGTTCATCGGTGCCGATCCCAATACGCACTGGCTCGACGGCTGTGTGGCGCTCGACGGAACGGGCTTCGTCCTCACGGGGGAGCGCGCCGGTGACGGCGGGCGGCTGCCGCTCGAAACCAGTTGCCCAGGCATCTTTGCCGTCGGAGACGTGCGTGCCGGCTCGACCAAGCGGGTCGCCGCCGCCGTTGGCGAAGGTGCCGCCGTCATCGCGCAGATCCATTCCGTCCTGACACGGAACGTCGGACCCGCATTGAATGCGGTGCCGCAAGCTTGATGGAACGTGACCTCTACAACACCCCAGGGCCAGCTACGCTGAGGTGCATGCTCCGTTCAGCGGAATCTTGAAAGCCTTCGAGGGGCGGGACTGAAGTGCGCCAGAAGCGGACATTGGCTGATTGCCGAAAAAACAGACCTACGGAGCGCCGTGCATGACGGCCGGCGTCCCGTCCCTGGCGGGCTGGAATTTCCGCTTTCCGGTCTGGTCCTGCGGCCCCGCTTACCACCTGTATCGGATCGCGCCCTTGCCGCCGAGGCTCCTGCTGTTCTCGCCGAACTCGCCGTCGAAGGTGGCGGCGATGGAGAGGCCGTTCCTGAGGTCGAGCTCGGCGGTGGCGCTGGTGCGCAGGGCGTTGCGGTCGAGCGCCGCGCCGCTGACCAGGAAGGTCGCGCCCGGCAGCGATTGGAAGCTGGCGATGGCGGTGGTGGCGGTATCGAAGTTGTGGACCCAGGCGAGCGCGCCGCGCAGCGCCAACGGTAGCCCGACGAGGCTGAAGCTGGCATCCGCCCGCAGGCCGAGCTCGCTGCGCGTCGAGGTGACGTCGCGGGACGCGTAGGACAGCGCGAAGAGGCTGGTGCCGGCCGGCGCCGTCTCGGCATAGTTCGGCAGCGCGATCATGGTGAACTGCGCCGCGGCGTAAGGGGTCAGCGCCGTGGGGCCGAGCGCGAAGCGATGTCCGGCCTCGAGCCGGCCCGACCAGCTGTTGACGTCGAACTTGGCCTCGAGACGATCGCCGCCGACGCTGCGATCGGTGGTGACGTCCTGCCAGCCATAGGCCAGAGCAGCCGAGAGATAGCCCTGCCCGAAATGCTGGCGCAGGAAAAGGCCGGCCTGGAACAGGTCGGATTTGCCGGAGCCGAGCCCATAGGTGTTGAAGCTGGTGGCGCCGCCGGCCAGCGCGAAGCCGGCGATGGTCGAGGGCGTCAGCTTGTAGTCGGCGCCGACGGCGGCGCCATAGACGCGGTTGGTGTTGGCGGCGGTGCCGGCGCTCGCATCGGCGCCGGTGAACTGGGCGCCGCCGAAGCCGCTGCCCCAGACGCTCCAGCGCCAGGCATCGGGATCGGCGGTCAGCGCGAGCTTGCGCGTCGGCAGGTCGGTGTCCTTGCTAGCGGCGGCCTTGCCGGAGCCATAGGCGGCATAGGAGGCGAAGCTGCCGGGCGCGGGCGCGATCGAGACGCCGCGGCCTTCGGGCGAGGCATCGACCAGCGTGCCCATGAACTGGGTCATCGCGCCATTCGTGGCGGTCTGCGTTCCGGTCGCCGGCTCGCCCGACGCGTGCGTCAGCCCCTCAGGCGTCAGGCCGCCGAGTTCCAGCGGGATACTGCCGTTGCTGTCAAAATAGCTCTCGACTGCGTTGGCGACGCCACTTTGGTTGGAAGTGAAGCTGGTGCCGGGTGGTGGCGCCATGGCCAACGTCAGATTGAGATAGACGTTTTGAGAGCCATAGCTCAGGGCCGCCTTGAAGCCGGCGGGCAGGTTAGTGTTGGTCTGGCTGACGAATTGGCCATAGATACCGCCGCTCGACTGGAGGATGGTGTACTGCTTCGAGACATAGGTGCCGGGAGCGAAGCGCGCGTTGACCTTGCCGCCGTCGAGATGGGCCGAGGCGGAAACATTGACCCGGCTTGCGTCAGATGACGAGACTTCCACCGCATAGGTCGAGCGCGAGCCGAGCCTCAGGACGCCGTTGACGTTGAGCGTGCCGATCGGGTTGCCGGGCGCGAGCGTGCCGCCGCTGATGATGGTCTGGCCGACCGTGCCGGTGCCTCCAAGCTCCCCGCCTGACACGATCACCGCATTGGCGAGCGAGCCGTTTACCTCCAGCCTGCCGCCGTAGACCCCGGTTCCGCCTGAGTAGGTGTGGGCGCCCGAGAGCGTCAGCGTGCCGCTGCCGGTCTTCATCAGGTCACCGGTGCCTGAGATGACGCCCGCGTAGCTGGTGTTGATCGACTGGTCGACGGTCAGCCTGCCGCTGCCCAGGGCGACAGTGCCCCCCGTGCCGGAGAACGAGGAGGCTGTCAGGCCATGGCCGCCGAGATCGAGCGTGCCGCCGTTCACGGTATAGGCCGTGGATTGGACGGGGCCGCGACTAAATCTGTCCCATCGCAACGTGCCGGCCTCGACCGTCGTGCCGCCGGTATAGGTGTTGGCGCCGGTCAGCGTGAGTACGGACGTGCCGACCTTGGAGACACTGCCTGAGCCCTTGATGGCGCTGGATAGGGTGACGTCGGTGGGGCTGTCGAGGACAAGCGAGCCCGCGAGTTCGATATCGCCTCTCAACGTCGTTGAGCTGTTCAGGGTCAGAGCGTTTGTGCCGCCGGTGAAGGTGATAGCGTTGGCGCGCACGGTGCCGGAACCATTGAGGCCGCCACTAACATTAGAATTGGAGCCAAGGATGATGGACAGATTGCTGCCGACGATGGCGGCGCCGCCCACGCCGTGCGAGCCATTAGCCGTTCCCCCAAGGCCGCCAATCCCGCCATTGCCTCCGGTCACCACGGCAGAGGAGCCAATGAAAATGGTTTTGGCGCCGGTGGATGTGAAGTAGAGCGCGGCACCGCCGCTGCCTCCAGCACCGCCGTACCCATTCGTGGACCGACCACCCGCACCGCCATTGCCGCCTATGAGAGTGCCGGTGTTCGATTGGGTCCACGTCCCGCTGCCGGTGACGATTGCGGCTGTGCCGCCCGCGCCGCCGCCACCGCCGCCGCCGTGGATCCAGGGCGAAGCCTGACCTTGCCCGCCATGGACGCCCCAGCTTGAGCTTACCAGGCCGGGGCCAAGATACCCATGGGTGCCGCCGCCGCCACCAGCGCCGCCGAAGGCCGAACTGCCGCCTGAGCCACCGGTCGTCAGGCCGGCCCCACCGCCACCGCCACCGCCACCTTGGCCACTATTATTGTCGCCGCCAGCTCCGCCGGCGCTGGTAAGAGAGTCCGTGCCGCCCGCACCACCGATCCCACCAGCGCCACCGTCGGCCCAGCCGGGCCCGGCCGCCAGCATCAAGACGAGAGACGAGACCGCGACGAGAGCGGTGGAGCGTGTCAAAGCGCAGCGAAGGGGCGACGGGCTCGGCGTCGGGACAGTCAGGTCGGCAAGCATAGAGATAGTCAGCCCCATAGTCCGGATTGATGCGGATGACCCAGAGTAAGCCATTGCGGCCAACGATTCGGCAATGAACTTGTCTATTGGCGATGGGGCGAGCCCGTCAGCGGGAGGGCCCTGGTGACGAGCCCTATCGGGTGTCGGGCGGCCGTGACTGAGGTCCGCCTCCGTCGCAGGGCGTCTGGTTCGCTTGCTGCCCGGCTACAGCATCAAGTCGGCAGGAGCTTTCCTGGTCTATCCATCAGTGCGGTACATGCGGCCCGTGATCAGAGCCTTCACGGATTTTGCCATCGCTCGCCTCCGCGCCGCCGGCCAACCCAGCTCGCTTCCTTCCGCGCCCTGGCGGGCGGGGTTTGGAGATGTTGGTACGGCGCAGGCTGCGGCTGGATTTGGATCCCGGCGCCGGCCATAAACCGTCATTCCGAACGGCAGATAAGGACAGCATCGGCAGCTCGATCGCGGGCCTCAGCGAACTGCCCGGAAGCAGACACTCTAGATGTCAGCAAGGGGCCAGCTCCGGTCGCCAGATGCCTTCGAATGCCTCGGTTGGGTCGAGGCCGGGCACCGCGCAGATCTTGCCGGAATGCCTGCAGCGGGCGATGAGCCAGGTAGCGAAAACGCGCGGAGCGCCTGGGCCCGGCTTGACTCGGGCGGCGCCCGGGCTGTGGTGCGGGTTGGCAGGTTGCAGATCCCTGGGGAACGCTGTCCGACGCTCGGCCCTGGCGCCCCGGAGTATGCCGCGAAAAAGTGGCAACGGTTTTTCGCATCGAGCATGCTCCAGACTATGAGAGCCGATCACGTTTTCTGCGTTTGGGCGATTTCATCCAAACGCAGCGTGATCTACGCCTGCATCCAGCCCCATCTGGAGAAGATGCGTTCGCCCTCGGTCGAGGCAAGAAACGCGGCGAAGCGCCTGGTTTCGGGGCGCGCTTGTCCGCGCTTCGTCAGCGCGATGCCGGTGTCGCGGGAGATGCGCAGCTCCCGTTCGACCGCGACGATATCGGCCAGCGCCGGGTTCGCCACCTGCCAGATCGACCAGATCAGCCAGGCGTCGAGCGAGGCGTCGTCACTCCAGGATGTCCTGGCGTCGGCGCTGTTCTTCGCGACGCGGGCGATATTCGCCCGGAGGGCCCTGACATCGGCGATGCGTCCGAGCCGGCCGGCGACATCCTCCAACAGCCCCTGCTGGCCGGCGCCGTTGACGACGAGGATGCGGTGCCCGGGGGTGAGCAGGTCCCTGACGCCGCCGATCCCCCTGGGATTGCCGGGCCGCACCAGGATCGCCGACGGGCGCAGATAAAGCGGCTGCACGGTGGCGGCGTCGATATCCGGCAGGGCTTCGATGAAATCCGACATCATCACCTCGGAGCCGCTGAAGATCATGTCGGCGTCCTTCGCGGCCTGCTCCTTCCAGGCTGGAAGCAGCCCGGATTCGACCTGCACCGCGACGCCCTCGGCCTTGCCGAACGCGGCGGCGGCACGGGCGGGGGTGGCGAGCGAAAGCGCGAGCGCGGCTGTCATCAGGGCCATGTCGCGGCGGCTGAGGCTGGTCATGGGGCAGTCCTTTCCATGGTCGGGGCCCGAGAACCGGCGCCTCACGGCACCCCGATCAGGTGGATGAGGCCAAGCGAGATCGCCGCGAGCGCCAGCAGCGAGAGGATGACGGCGGCTGCGACGCGGGGGCCGGCCCTGGCGACGGAGCGGATGTCTACGCCGAGCCCGAGCGCCGCCATCGAGACAATGGTTAGCAGGTTCGCGATGGTGGCGAGTGGCGCAAGCAGGACCGCCGGAATCAGCCCGGCCGAGCGCAGCGCCGCCAGCACCAGGAAGCCGAGGATGAACCAGGGCACGATATGATGCGGCGCGATCCTGTGCGGGGCAGGGCGATCGCCAGCCGTCACGTGAGGTGCCGGCGCGTCCGTTTCCGCGCGCAGCCGGCCAGACAGCAGCGAGAGTACGAGGATGACGGGGCCGAGCATCAGCACGCGCACCAGCTTGACCAGGGTCCCGATCTGGATTGCCGCCTGGCCGGCTGGCGCCGTCGCCGCAATGACCTGGGGCACGGCATAGACCGTCAGGCCCGACAGGATTCCGAACTGGTGGACGCTGAGGCCGAGCGCCGGGATCAGGAGCGGCAGGCACAGCACGACGGCGACCCCGAGCACCGCGGTAAACGCAATCGAGGCGGCGACATCCTCGCCATCGGCGCCGATGACCGGCGCGGTGGCCGCGATGGCTGAATTTCCGCAGATCGAATTGCCGCAGGCGACGAGGATGGCCATGCGCTGCGGCAGTCCGAGCAGGCGGCCGATGCCGTAGCTCAGCCCGATCGCGACGAAGACCACGGCGGCGATGCCAAGCAGAAGCGGTGCGCCGGCGGTGGCGATCGTGGCGGCGCTCAGCGAAGCCCCGAGCAGCACGACCGCGACCTCCAGCAGCGTCTTCGCCGAGAACGAGATGCCGGCGCGCCAGCTTCTGGCGGGGCTCCAGAGCGACCGGACCAGGGTTCCCAAGAGAATGGCCAGGACGAGCGCCTCGAGCCAGGCGCGCTGGAAGAAGGCGGTCTCCAGATGCTCGACGGCGAGAGCAGCCCCCGACACGGCCAGGCAGAGCAGAAGGCCAGGTCCAAGGCGCTTCAGGCTGCCGGGGATCCGGCCGGTTGAGCTCGTTTGATCGTGGATTTGCAGCGTCATGGCGGCACCTGGCAGTTCGATGCGCCGTGTCTGGGCTTTTTCATTAAAGCAATCCAACATGTTGTTTGTCTTGTTTCGATCGATCCGATCGATCATTCCTACCGCGGGCTCCTTTCGGGCCGCGCAGGCCATCCGCGCGCTTCTCGGAGACGCGCCCGCCGCAATAGCGCGCGCAGCCGCAGGGATGACGAGGCCAGCGAACCAGGGCGCCGGTTGAAAGCCTCTGCGGCCTATGCTCTGACCGGCGCAGGAGGAAGGGTTTCATGCTTCGCCATGCCGCAATCATCGTCTCGCTCGCACTCGCCGGGTGCCAGGCCGCGAGCGACGCTTCGCCGGGGCCGCAGCGCACCGCTGTCCGGCCGGGCGCCGGCAATGCGACGCTCGAGGCGCTGGCGAACAGGGACGCCGCCGCCTGCATCCGCGAATCCAACACGGCGGCGGCGAAACCGGTCAGTGGGGCGAGGGGCGCCGGCGCAGACCAGGCGACCGCCCGCCGGAGCGACGCCGTGAAGGCGGTCTATGACGACTGCATGGCCAGGCGCGGCTACGCCACGCCGCCGGCGTGAGTGGAGGCGCCCGGCAGCGCTCCGTTGGCTCAGGTCGAAGGCTATACACAAAAATCGCACATAGGGGGTTTACATGCGTTTTTTGTGCATGCTATGCCTTTATTCAAGGTGGTGATTTGCGCCCGGGCCAGAGATGGCCGGGCGCTTTTGATTCAATCCTCTTTGCCAAGTTGCGCTCGACGAGCTGCTCGGTCCGATTGAAGGGCCCGCCGATGTTCTTCCTGCTGGAGAGTCCAATGTCGGAGATTGATGCCTTCTTGCGCGATTTGTCTTCGCTCGGTCGGCGCTATGGCTTCGCGTTTGCAGGGGAACCGCAGATTTACCGGATGGAGTTCGATGATTTCGCGTTCGACTACTCGCTGGCCGGCGATAGCACGTTAATTCTTGGGAATTCTTACGCTGATGCCGGAGCCAGGACCGGGTGGGATGCCGAGCGCAGGCTCGACGCCATTGCTGCCACGCAAGTCGATTAACAAGGTCCCTGGCTCAACTAGAAGGCCGATCTTCTCCTCGGACTCGCGGCGGGGACTCGCCACCTCTTTCGCGCGATAGACTTGTAGGCGGGGGATTCCGCTTTCAATCGCTCTGCGGCTGAGCCCACGTGCAAAGTACCGATTGAACTCGCTTTCGGCCAGAACTTCTGCAGCGTTATGGGGGACTTTGGCGGGAATGATCCTACCCGTGGCAAGTTTCCGCTGCGTTGTCTGATTCAAAGTGCCCGGTACGCGCAATTGTCGCGCCAATGAAACGTCCGAACCCGATCGTGCTGCTTCGGTTATGTAGTCGGGCCAACTCCCTTGTGCCCGCTGGCCGAGATGCGAGCTGCGGTAAATCTTATCGGTCGCGATATCCATCTCGATTTCCTCGACCATAAACCGTCGAGTTTCCTCATCGAGGTCTTCGTATCTAAATCCCATATCGTTCCCCTACCGCAATCTGCGACAAGGCATCCTCTTACGTCACTCAAGTACGAGTCGAGTATCTCTCTACGGCATCCACAGCAAAGTGGCGCACAGACATATATTCACTCTTGGCCAGGCCGCTCGACAACAACGCCATGTGAATATCCACGCAGGCGCTCGCGCCGCCAGCCGGCTCGTAAGGCTCCCGCCCCGCGCCCCGAGCGGGGTTTTTCATGTCCGGACCCGCTGCGATGGCGCGCTCCTGCCTGTTCACCCAAAAGCTTGCGGACCTGATCTGCGAGCGCATTGCCGATGGCCAGAGCCTGCGCGCGATCTGCGCGGAGGCCGGCATGCCGGCAACCGGCACGGTCTTCCGCTGGCTGGAGGCCCATGAGGGTTTTCGCGGGCAATATGCCAGGGCGCGCGAGTTCCGGGCCGATACGCTGTTCGACGAGATCCTCGAGATTTCCGACATGCCGGCCGAGGCCGAGGCGGTGAAGGCCGGCAAGGCAGGCTCTGAGGCCGTCAAGAGCGCCGACCAGCGCAAGCTGCAGATCGAAACCCGCAAATGGATGGCCGCAAGGCTCCAGCCGCAGAAATACAGCGACAAGCCGCCGCCCGCCGCTGCCCCCGGCGCGGAGGGCGCCCGCATCGAGGCCATTCGCCGTGTCATCGTCGACCCAACTGGAGATTCCGACAGCTAGGGTCTTTGCCCCGCTGCTGGAGCCGGCGCGCTACAAGGGCGCCCATGGCGGGCGCGGCTCCGGCAAATCGCATTTCTTCGCCGGCCTGCTGGTCGAGGACAGCTTGCGCGAGCGCGGGCTGCTTTCAGTCTGCATCCGCGAGGTGCAGAAGACGCTGAAACAGAGCGCAAAACGCCTGATCGAGACCAAACTCGCGGAATTCGGGCTCGGGCCGGCCGAGGGCTTCAAAATCTTTCGCGACACGATCCAGACGCCGGGCGACGGCGCCATCATCTTCCAGGGCATGCAGGACCACACGGCGGAATCGATCAAATCGCTGGAAGGTTTTAAGCGCGCCTGGATCGAGGAGGCGCAGACGATCTCGGCCCGGTCGCTGAGCCTGCTGCGCCCGACGCTCCGTGCGGAAGACTCCGAGATCTGGTGCGGCTGGAACCCGCGCCGGCGCCAGGACCCGATCGACCAACTGTTGCGCGGCGCGAGCCCGCCGACCGGCGCCGTCGTCGTCCAGGCCAATTGGAGGCACAACCCATGGTTTCCGAGCGTGCTTGAACGGGAACGGCAGGACTGCCGCCGCGACAATGCCGAGCAATACGACCATATCTGGGAGGGCGGCTATGCCAGCATCTCGGTCGGAGCCTATTACGCGACGCAGCTCGCCGAGATGCGCAGCCAGGGCAGGCTCGGCGCGGTCGGCCCCGACCCGCTGATGACGATCCGCGCGATCTGGGACATTGGCGGCACCGGCGCCAAGGCCGATGCCTGCGCCATCTGGATCATGCAATTCGTCGGCCGCGAAATCCGCGTGCTGAACTATTACGAGGCGCAGGGCCAGCCGCTCGCCAGCCATGTCACCTGGCTGCGCGCGAATGGTTACGGCAGCGCGCTCTGCATCCTGCCCCATGACGGGGCGAGCAACGACAAGGTCTACGACGTCTCCTACGAAAGCGCGCTCAGGGAAGCCGGCTTCGAGGTCACCGTCGTGCCGAACCAGGGCAAGGGGGCAGCGATGCAGCGCATCGAGGCGGCACGGCGCCTGTTTCCGGTGATCTGGATCAACGAGGCGACGACCACGGCCGGGCTCGAGGCGCTCGGCGCCTATCACGCCCGCAAGCACGAGGCGCGCGATATCGATCTCGGCCCCGAACATGACTGGGCCTCGCACGCGGCCGACGCTTTTGGGCTCGCCTGCGTCGTCTACGAGGAGCCGCGGATGGCGAAACGCGAGCGCAAGCTCAGGCTCGCCGGCAAGCCCGGCGGATGGATGGCAGCATGAACATGACAGCCAGGAATGAGGCCGGGATCGGCCGGGACAGTGATCAGCAAGACGGCGACGCGATGGCCATCGACGACAAGGGCGCCGAGCTGACGGCAGCCGACGACAAGGCCAAAATCGTGCGCGATGCGCTAAAGGTCTATGACGACTGGATGGAGCGCGAGCGGGCCAATATCGAGGCCGGCTATGACGATCTCGAGTTCCGCGCCGGCAACCAGTGGCCTCCCGAGATCGAGGCCGCGCGCATCGAGGAAGGCCGTCCGGTCCAGACCATCAACCAGATCCCGCAATATGTCCGCCAGGTCACCGGCGACATGCGGCAGATGCGGCCGGCGATCAAGGTCATCCCGGTAGACGACCATGGCGACGAGGAGAAGGCCGACGCGCTCGCGGGCGTGATCCGCTATATCGAGAACCGCTCCGATGCGCCCGGCGTCTATTTTCAAGGCGCCGACAGCCAGGTCACCTGCGGCATCGGCGCCTGGCGCGTGAAGACAGAATATGCCGGCGAGAGCACCTTCAACCAGGAAATCCGCATCGCGCCGATCGAGGATGCGCTCGGCGTGATGTTCGATATCGACGCCGTGCTGCCGACGCGCGAGGACGCGGTGAAATGCCTCGTGCCCTTCGACATGTCGCGCGAAAAATTCAAGGCGCTTTACCCCGACGCAACGATCACCGATTTCGCGCCGTCAGGGGCGGGAGGTGCGACGCGCGGCGACTGGATCGCAACTGATACGATCCGCGTCGGCGAATACTGGTGCAAGACGCCGGTCAGGAAGACGCTGGCGCTGCTCGACGACGGCGCGATCGAGGATGTCTCCGGGGACGTGGCCCGCGCCGAGGCCTTGAAGGCGAGTGGCGTTCGCGTCGAGAAGCGCGAGTCTTACAGGCTCCATCGCTCGCTCGTCACCGCCCATGAGGTGGTCGAGGGGCCGGAGCTCTGGCCGGGCTCGCATATCCCGATCGTCCCGGTGATCGGCGAGGAGGTCCGCATCGGCCGGCGCATCATGCGCCATGGCGTGGTGCGTTTCGCAAAGGACCCGCAGCGCAGCTACAATTACCTGTCTTCGGCGCAGACCGAGGTGACGGCGCTGCAGCCCAAGGCGCCCTTCATCGGCACCGAGAAGAATTTTGAGCAGTACCAGGATGTCTGGGAGACGGCGAACCGCCGCAACCACGCCTATCTGCCCTATACGCCCGATGGCGCCAATGGCAGCATCCCGCCGCAGCGCGTGCAGCCGGCGGTGTCGTCGCAGGGCATTGCCGAGGGCATCGAGCGGGCGGCGCGCGACATGCAGTCGGTCATCGGCATCTACAATTCTTCGCTCGGCGCGCGCTCCAACGAGACCAGCGGCAGGGCGATCCTGGCGCGCCAGCGCGAGGGCGACACGGGCACTTACGTCTATATCGACAACTGGGCCCGCGCGATCCGCCATACCGGCAAGATCCTGGTCGACCTGATACCCAAGATCTACGACACGGCCCGCGTGCTGCGGATCATCGGTGAGGATGGCAAGACGCAGGAGATCCGGATCAACCAGCTCGGCGGCGTCGCGGCCGACGGCATGACGCCGCGGCTCTCGAACGATGTGACGACCGGGGCCTATGATGTCGCGCTGCAGATGGGGCCGAGCTATGCGACCAAGCGCGAGGAGGTCCGCGACGGCATGACGGCCTTCATCCAGGCGGCGCCGCAGACCGCGCCGCTGATCCTCGACCTCGTCGCCAAAGCTCAGGACTGGCATCTCGCCGACGAGATCGGCGAGCGCCTGGAAACCGTGCTGCCACCCGAGATCCGCGCGCTGAAGGCGCAGAAGGCGGGCAAGCCGGCGCCGCAAGCGATGACGCCGCCACCGCCCGACCCCGGGCAAGAGGCGGCCCGGCAGATGGAAATGGCGAGGTTGGAGGCGGAGCTGGTGGCCAAGCAGGCCGAAGCCCGCCGCAAGCAGGCTGAAGCCGGCAAGGCCGAGCTCGCGCTGGAAGCTGCGCAGGTCGCGCAGATGCTGGCGCGTGGGGCGAGGGAGCAGGCGGCTGAGCCGCAGCCTGACCCGGCGCTTGCGGGTATGGCGCAGGCGATCGTCGAGCTGCAGGGCGTGGTTGGGGAGATCGTGCAGGCGCTGCAGGCGGGGCCGGGGGAGGCGCAGGGTTTTGGTGGGTCGATGGCTGGGCCGGAGCCTGAGCCCTTTACCGAGCCGATGGCGGACGTGATGCCGATGGACCGACCGCCGCCCGCCGAGGCGGTGTCGTCAATGGCTGAAGCGCAGGGTTCACCGCAGGTCTGACCGCTTCGGGCGGCTTCTGTATACGTATCAAGCCCGTTGGGCCGCAGCAAAGGCGGCGGCGAAGACCCATCATCCAGCCCTGGACTGCCCTGCTGATCGAGTGGATGGATGACAGGAGTGCCAAGGGGTTGTGCAATGGCTGCGCTGCAGGATGTTCATGAGGTAAGGCGGCAGTTCGGGCGCCCGTACAAGCGTGCGGAACACCAGTGGATAGCAGACGCTGCCGATGAGCTTGCTCAAGAGGCGGCGGCAGAAATGGTTGCCCGCGGACATGCGGAGGCCGACCTGATTTTCGGTGTAAATTTGCTCATGTGCTTTGCGTCCGGCGGGCCCAAGATCAGCGTTGGGGCAATTCGGTTCGATCGAAGTTACGACTGGGATGCTGACTACAAGCGAGCTAGCGAAAGTCCGCTCACAGGTTACGCCAAATTCTCCGATATGCCGGGCGATGTCGCGTTTCGCGTTGCTGGGCGGTCTATGGGGATGTTCCTGGGGGGCTGGATTTTGCTGGATTTCCAGCAAAAGTACATGAAAGCAGCCGGCACGAGCGAGCCTGGTACCACAGCGGTTGTCGATGCCATTATCGTCAGTGCGAGGGTTGTTCCCGCTCGCTCGGTGACGGGAGTGGCGGTCTAGGTGGGCGTCAAAGCAGCTGAAAATGAACCGGGTTCTGAACCGATGGCGGTACTGATGCCGATCAACCAGCCGTCGCCCGGCGAAGCGGGCTCTTCAATGGCGGAACTGCAGGGGCTTGGCCCGCGATTCTAGCCGCATCAGGCAGGCGTTGGCGCAACGTGGATGCGACGGTAGTGACTCCCAAAGTCGCGTTTGGGTCCTGATCGTACCAGGGGTAGACATTGGGGCCAGTCCAAAGAGCGAGTGTTCCTGTCGCCTCATTGGAGATGCGCCGAGATGTCGTCGACCATAGGGGAATGAGGAATAGATCAGGGGCGCTGTCGGTTAGCTTAGGTACGAGATAGTTCAAGCGGTCAATCGACATGGGTCGCCTCGGTCGCGCCCCTCCCGCAGTGCACAAATTCCTTGGAGGAATATGATCTCAGTGTCATATTACAATCGGAAGCTCCGCGGGAGTACGAGGGCAGGATGAAAGTTGTTGGCAAAGTGTTCGAACCGCTTCCAGACCGCTCCGACACCGTGGATGCGCACATCGGTCAGCGCCTGCGACAGATTCGCAAGCTTGCCGGCCTCACCCAAGCACAGGTTGCTGAGCGTCTTAAGGTCGGACAGTCCGCTATCACTCGGCTCGAGGGCCGCAAGGATCTCCACGTCTCGACACTGCGCGAATATCTCGGCGCTATGGGGGCGACGCTGCGGATCGATGCCCACTTCTCCGACGCCGCTGCAATGGTGACCAATCTGCGCGAGGCTGATTTCTGCTTCGAGCAGATCGACGAGAATCAGCTGGTGCTCCCCATTTTTTACGAGGACCGGCTCCCGCCTCATCGCGACGTCGTTTTCAGCATCAAGCCAGAGTACAGCCGGAAGATCATCAGCGGCGAGAAGACTGTCGAGTTGCGCCGGCGTTTTCCGATGTCCGTTCCCGCCGGAACTACCGCGCTCATCTATGAGACAAGTCCGACCCGCGCGCTGTCCGGCATCGCCGAGATCGGCGTGGTGCATCGCCGGACCCCGCAGGACATCTGGCAGATATTTGCCGAGCGGGCCTGCATTGCCCAAAAGGAATTTGATGCTTATTTTGCGGGCAGCGAGGTTGGGTACGCGATCGAACTGAGGCACGCCCGCCCTCTACGGCGCCTTTTGGAGCTCAGCGAGTTGCGAGATCGATTTAGCTTCGAGCCGCCACAGTCCTTCCTCTACGCGACGCCAAAGATGCGGGATGCCCTCCGTTATGAGTGCGCCGAGGTTTCTCATTGATACAAATGTCTTCATCGGACTTGAGGATCATGCTGAAGTAGCCCCGGACTTCGCCTCCCTGCAGCAACTGGCGGCGCGGCACAGCGTCGGCATCTATGTGCATGCGGCTGCGATAGACGACATCAAGCGGGACAAGAACGAAGGCCGGCGCCGCGTCTCGCTGAGCAAAATTCAAAAATTTCCCGTTATCAAGAAAATGGCAGGCATTGAGCAGGCGGTCCTGGAGGCCAAGTTCGGGCGAATTCGCCGCCCGAATGACCTCGTCGACGCCACGCTGCTCCACGCCCTCGAGATCGGCGTCGCGGACTTCCTAGTCACCGAGGACCAAGGTCTGCACGAACGTGCCGAGCGGATCTCGTCTACATTCGGCGCACGAGTCCTCTATGTCGCTGACGCGGTCTCGTTCCTGCGCACCACCTACGAGGCGGTCGCCGTCGTCTTCCCGGCGGTCGTGGAGATGGAAGCCAACACCATTTCGCAGGACGATCCAATTTTCGCGAGCCTGCGCAGCGACTATCCTGGCTTCGATGCCTGGTGGCGCGAGAAGTGCGTCAAGCCGATGCGGAAGTGCTGGGTCGTCATGGACGAGAACCGGGTCGCGGGCCTCGTCGTGCGGAAGGACGAGAAGCCGGGTGACACGGACGCATCGCTCCCCGGAGATAAGATCCTCAAGATTTGTACGTTCAAGGTCCGTCCCGAGAGTCGGGGCGTGAAATTAGGCGAGCTGCTGCTCAAGCAGGTGCTTTGGTATGCACAGTCGAACAAGCACGACGTGGTCTATCTGACGACCTTCTCTACACAAGAGACACTCATCTCTCTGCTCGGATATTATGGCTTCCGTCATACTCACGACAACGCGAACGGCGAGATGGTGTACGAAAAGGAGCTGGGCCGCGGCCGCCTAGAGCCTGCCGACGGGGTCTCGTTGTTCGATCTCGCCCGCAATCACTATCCCCGCTTCGCGACCGGCAACGGAGTTGCCGCTTACGCGATCCCAATCCAGGAGGAGTTCCACGAGATACTCTTCCCGGAGTTGGCTGATCGCAGTCAGTTAAGCCTGTTCAACGATACCGGCTTCCTCACACCCGGTAACACGATCCGCAAGGTGTATCTGTGCCGAGCGGCGGCGCACATCTCCCAGCCGGGAGCGTTGCTATTCTTCTATAAGGGCAAGTCTGATGCGCTCCCTTCTCAAGCTATCACCACGGTCGGCGTGTTTGAGGAGATGAAGCTTGCGCATTCGACACAGGAGCTGCGCCGCCTCGCCGGCGGGCGTTCCGTCTACAGCGACACGCAGCTCAGAGGGATGCACGCGACCGAAATGCGACCCGTGAAGGTGATCAACTTCCTGCTCGCAGCGCATCTTGAGCCCCCCATGCCGCTCGCCGCGCTTCAGCGCAGCAAGGTTTTCGCAAGCCATCCGCCGCAGTCGATCAAGAGCTTGAAACCCGTCCAGCAGCTGTCAGTACTCGGGCAGGGCTCATTTGGTTTTGCGACATGAGCTGCCGCATCGCGCTTCTCGGTTTATCAGGAGCCGGCAAGTCCACGCTTATCGCTAAGGTGCGCGAGAGCGTGCCGCTACTCCATCTTCAAGCGAGTGCTCTGATCAAGGCCGAGCAGGCGCATCGCGAGCGGTGCCCCGACAGCTCGGAGACCCTGCGCACGGGAGCGGTGATCGACAACCAGGCGCTGATGATTGCGGCCTTCCGGCGAGAGGCGGAGGCCACCACGCTTCCAATTGTCTTCGACGGGCACAGCGTCATCGATGGTCGCGACGGACTCGTCGAGATTCCCGCCTTCGTGTTTGCGTCGCTCGGCCTGGATGCGATCTGCTATCTCGTTGCCGATCCCCAATCGATTGTTGAGCGGCGGCAAGAAGACCTGGCAAGGGAGCGTCCGGCTCGAGATGTCAAAACCCTGGAGGCTCATCAAATATTCGCGCAGGCCGTTGCACAGCGCATAGCCAGCGAAATTGCCTGCTCCTTCGCTATCATCGCTGATGGGGCCGCCGACCACCTGATAGACCTGGTCAGTTAAAATCGCAGCGGCTTTCAGGTGCGATTAGCATTCGGCTGGAAGCGGCGGAACGGGCAATTGTCCTATAGGTTTGCATTGGAGCGGGCCATGCGGCGAAGGTCGGTTTGAACTTGCCCCTCGAAAGCAGGTGGGCGGCATCGTCAACCGGAGAAACCGCAGGGCGGGCCCTGCAGTTCTGTCCGCTTCGCGCAGGCATCGTGTTGTTCGATAGGCCCCGCCTAGAGCAGGAGCCAACCGAACACGACATTCAGGCCGCTTACCGCTGCAGTGGCGGCGTAGAGCACGCCCATGCTTCTCCGTGCCCCTGGTGCTCGCCTCCGCCTCGCCGTCAGGAGGGGAATATCCCGCAGCAGCGACACGGATAAGCTTCCGAATTTCAGGACGCCGCCGAACGGAGCCGCCAGGCGCCGCCACGCAGGCGCCATCTCCGAAAATACAATGGCTGCGCTCCCCACGAGTATGAGGAACAGCCCAATAAAAGCCAGGGCGGTGAGGATGAACGAGGCCCGCCATTGGGAGGCTTGGACGTGCACGATGAGCCCTCGGCGGCACTGAGTTGCCAATCATAGAGGGCGCAACACAGATCGGTCTATCCAACGGTCAGGGGGGCAGACCCGGTTGCTGGGCAGCCCCGAGATTCAGCGCCATCAGGATGCCCTCACGGCAGACGCCATGGCGCTGCCAGTCGCGCCGGTGCCGTCCTTTGATCTGGACGCCGAGCCGTTCGTAGAGGGCGCGCTGCCGCGAGTCGGGCCTCGGTCCAGCGGGCGGCGGCCGAGGCGCGGCCGGGTCGAGGCAAGCTGATGACGGCAGGCATGGTATGGTGCGACGGGCGCATCGCTCCGAGCGCCTTCATCAGGAGGGAGCCATGTCTGAACAGCCTCGCTCGCCTTCCCGCAAACTGCCGGCCGCTTGCGCCATCGCCTTTGGCGTGGCGCTCGCCGTCCTGGGTGGCATGGCGCTCGCCCAACAGGACAAGTACACGCTGAGCGTGCCGGGTGGGCTCGCGTTCTCCGAGTTCAGGGGATACGAAAGCTGGCAGGTCGTCGCCACCAGTCAGAATGACAGGCTGGTCGCCGTGATCCTCGCCAATCCCGTAATGATCGAGGCCTACCTGGCCGGCATTCCCGGGAACGGCAAAGCTTTCCCCGATGGCGCCAAGATGGCGAAGATTCACTGGAACCCGGCAAAGAACCAGTATTTCCCGGACACGACGGTGCCGGGCGCCCTCCATGACGTCGACTTCATGGTGAAGGACAGCACCAGGTTTTCAGATAGCGGCGGATGGGGATGGGCCGTGTTCAACCATGACGCCGCGGCCAACACGTTCACGCCGGGCACCCTGACCGACCAGCCGCCGCAGGGGAACGACGCCAAGTGCGGCTTCTCCTGCCACACGGGCGTGAAAGCACGGGATTACGTTTTCACGAACTACGGCAAGCGGTGAGGGGCGGAAGGGTGAATGGGCCCGATCAGGCTCAGCGATAGCCGAGGACGCGGGATCATGCGCGCCGTGGCTGCCTTCCGGGCCATGTCGCCAGGCAGCGGTGACGACCGGCGCAGCGGCGGGCGTCGGCGGAGGTCGGAACCGGGCAGAGCTTGTCCGGGCCGGTTGCTTACCAGGGCCTGGTTCGATGTCTGCTCCTTCATGAGGCGGCGTCACAGGAACACAAGGGGAGAGCGGCCACTAGATCATCGGACAGGAAATCGTATCCGGTCCGATGATCTAACCTTTTGTGATTGCATCGGCTTTTCCGAAAACCGCAATCCACTTTTCGGGCCGATGCTTTAGGGCGCCCCGAGATCCAGCGCCATCAGGATGCTGTCGCGATAGACGCCGTCGCGTTTCCAGTCGCGTCGGCGCCGTCCTTCGATCTGGAAGCCAAGCCGCTCATAGAGGGCGCGCGCCGGCTCGTTGTCGTGGAGCACCGACAGTGTGACGCGCTCCAGCCCGCGCTGCCGCGCCCGGTCGAGCGCGAGCGTGAGCAGGCGCCGGCCGAGGCCAAAGCCGCGATGGCTGGCGAGCAGGCCCATGCCGAGGCTGCCGACATGGGCGCGAACGGGCGAGGCGTCCGGGGCAATGTCGCACCAGCCGACCACGTCGTCATCGACCGCCACGAGCTGAGGCGCGTTGGCCTCGCGCAGGCCGGCGATGAAATCCGCGTAGCGCTCGATCGGCGGCGCGCTCAGGCGCGAGAGCCAGCGGCCCTCGCGGGCGACGTCATCAAGGCAGCGGTGACAGCCGGCGAGATCGCTCGCGGCGGCATCGCGTAATTCGACACTCATCTCAGTCCTCAGCCTCAGGCCAGCATGTCTCGGGCAGAGTAGAGCCGTAAGCGACGACCAGAGGGAAGGGTGGGGAGGGGCGAGCCTGTGTCCGCCGCGACCGATGGCGGAGATGCCGCCACGATGACCGCACGCCCGTATTCCGGCTTCTCGATTGGCAGGAGACAAGCAGTCCGGCGCTGTGAGTGTCTCGGTCGTGGCGAAGGCAGCCGTTGGCGTCTGCCGGATCGGCTGCTAGGTCTGGCCCTCCCGTGTTCGGCTGAGGCGAGTGATGAGAATCCAGGTGCGTTCTGCGCGAGCCGACGATGCCGGCGCAATCAGCGCCGTGATCCTCGCCGCGCTGCGCGAGACCAATGCCAGGGATTATTCCCCGGACATCATTGAACGGGTGGAGAAAAGCTTCAGCCCCGCTGCCGTGTCGGAGTTGATGGCCAGGCGAACGATGTTTGTTGCCATGGCCGCAGAGCAGCTCGTCGGCACGGCGAGCCTGGATGGGCGGGTCGTGCGGAGCGTCTTCGTGCGCCCGGACGTTCAGGGCCAGGGGGTCGGTAAGCGTTTGATCGAAGAGATCGAACGGACCGCCCGCTACAGGGGCGTCGCAGTCCTGGCCGTTCCGTCCTCCGTCACAGCCGAGCCGTTCTATGCCAGGCTCGGCTTCACGGCGGTTCGCGACAGCTATCATGGCGAGGAACGCACGATCGTCATGGAGCGGAGCCTGACGGAGCCGCAGGATCGGGATGGGTCATAAGCCGGCTTAAAGGACACGCAAATGGAGCCCGTTCGCGTGATCGTGGTTCATCGGATGCCCTTGCAGGCCTCACCGGAATATGGCCCCTTGAGGCACTTCTCCTCGCCCAGGCTCTGCGATTTTCGCCGATCGCCATAAACTGGTCAGGCAGGAAGCCGGCGCGCTGATCAAGCGGGCAGGCCCTTCTGCCTTCGAGACCGCACAGCAGATCGCACTGCTTGCCCGTCAGCGCGGTGACAAACGGGCCACGAAGCTGTGGCTGGATGTGGCCCGGGAGATTGCGCGACGGGGGCGCTGAGGCGGGGCAAGGTTCCAGACGGGGAGGAGATCTCTCCCTGGCGTAGGAAACGAGGCGCCCGCCGCAGCTTATGTCCCGTGGTCAGCGGACCGAACCCTCCGCTCTCTCGCGCAGGCGCGCGGCGGCGTGTTCGGTCGCGACCCGCCGCCGGTCGATGAAGGGCGCGATCTTCTGGCGCGTCGCCTCGACCAGCGCGGCTGAGGCCGAACGCGGCGAGCCGCCGTCGAAGGGAGGCTTTGGGTCATATTCCATCTGCAGCTGGATCTCCCGGGCGATGTCCTCTCCCAGGAGATCGGCCACGACGGTGAGCGCAAAATCGATTCCCGACGTGACGCCCGCGCCGGTGATGCGGTTCCGGTCCTTCACGACACGCTCCGCGACCGGGATGGCCCCCAGCAAGGCAAGCTGGTCGATCGAGGACCAGTGCGAGGTTGCCCGATAGCCAGCGAGCAGGCCGGCCGCGCCGAGCACCAGCGAACCGGTGCAGACTGAGGTCACCAGCTGACAGCCGGCTGCGATCCGCCTGAGAAAGCCAAGGGTCTCATCGTCGCTCATCAGCTCGATCTGGCCGGGGCCGCCGGGCACGCAAATCAGATCGAGCGCGGTGCAATCGTCAAAGCGCATCGTCGGCAGAATGGACAGGCCGCGGTCGGAGGTAACCGGCTCCAGGGTTTTCCAAAGCAGATGAACCTTGGCCCCGGGCATGCGGAAAAACACTTCGGCCGGGCCCGTCAGGTCGAGCTGCGTCAATTTTGGAAAGAGAACCAAACCAATCTGCATCTCGTGATCCCCGCTGGCGAACTGGGCCGCACTTATAGCGTGTGGCGCGCCGCGTGCCATGGGCCGCGAGCTGACCCGCCACGCGGGCAGCTGCTCTCTTGGGCGGCGGAGGGCAAGGTGCGCCATGCTGCGAATGCCCGAGAAAGCGGCTAGCTGACATTGACGCCAGGGTTGGACCAGTCGCGCCTTTTTCGTTCGAAAAGCATCCACTTGCCAGCCTGCCGGACCAGCAGAACGAATGCCGCAAGGCAGAACAGGAATTCGCCCAGGATCGGAGCGGGTGCCTTAACAACAATGGGCGCGGCGCACGGATCGGTTCTCGTGACAATGCCGACCTTGCGCCCCGCTCGAACCCGCCAAGCTTCGGGACCTAAGCGAACCTCCGCACGGCAAGATTGCCGCCCCTGCCCATTTTGCACTTCATATTGCAGGTCGGCATAGGCACCGAATCTTGCCGAACGTATCGCCAGGACACGCGCTTCGATCTGGGGCAGGCTTTTGGAATTCCGCCGCCATCGAGCCTCTTCAAGGAACAGGTTCAACGCGAAGACAAAAACGAGAGCACTGCCCAGGAAGGCCAAGACAGGAATCGTTCGAGCAAGCGAGGCGGTCTGTTCACTACGAGCCATGGTTGCAGACTACACAAAAGCCCCAAAAATCCGAGGGGTGACGGCTTGGCTGCCCAATGCCCGCGCTGGGGCGCGAGCTGATTGTCCCGCCGGGTCTCTGGCACCTCGCCGGGGAGACCAGAACTGCCGCAGTTCGCGCGCGTTGCTCAATGGGACGGTTTCGAGAGCCCTCGCGTGTCGTCATGGGCGAGATAGCTCAGCACGCTGACGATGGGCTGGAGCACCGAGATGCTGGCCGCGTTGCCCTTGCTATTCGCCAGGAGCTGGTCGTAGCGGGCCACGACCTCGCCGCGTTGAACAAGACCCTTGTCGATCAACAGGTCGATCAGGGTTGTGACGATCAGGATCTGGCTGCTGCTCAGGTCTGCCAGGACGTCAGCGTCATCTTCGTGCATCGCTCCGTCTCCCTCGTGAGTGATCAGCTGAACACTTTGAGGAACCTGCCGCAACGACCGAGTGGATGAGACGGCTTCGCCTCATCTCGTATGGCCGGCGGCCTTTCCATTCCTGAACCGCAGGGCAGCCCCCCGCCGTTCCCGAAGCTTCGGGCAGGTCTTCGCATGATGCGGAGGCCGCCGCGATGACCGCGCCGCCCCTGACCGGGCGGCATTTTTCATGAGCAGAGCATGAGCGAGGATTTCAACCAGGCTGCCCCGGAGGCCGCGGATAGCGCGCTGTCGGAGACCTGGGACAAGGCCGCCCGTCCAGGGGCGGGGCCCGAGGCGCAATCGTCTGAAGCCGCCCTGCCGGATGGCGAGGCGGGCGAGGGTGATGACGACGAGGGCCAAGGGAACGGCGAGGAAGGCCAGGAGAACGCCCAGGAGAACGATACCGAGAACCGGCCGCGCAAAAAATCGCGGTCCGAACGCCTGAGACGGCAGAACGAGCGCTTGCAGGCCGAGCTTGCCGTGCTGAAATCCGGGTCGGCTGCTGCAGCCGTGCAGGATCAGGCCGGCTTTGAGGCCGCGGTCGCCCGAAAGGTCGGGGAGCCGCCGCGCGAGGCCGATTATGGCGGGGACTGGTTCGCCTATGAGCGCGCCATGACCGCCTATGAGGCCGACAGGCGGCAGGTTTCGCGCCAGGTGCTGGAGAGCGTCGAGCAGCACCACCACACGGAACAGGCGCGCATCTCCGAGAGGCTCGACGACTATGTCGAGCAGTGCGAGGAGGTCGCCAGGACCATCCCCGACTTCAAGGCGGTGGTGACCCAGCCCTCCTTTGTGACCACCGACCTGGTCAAGCGTCTCATCCTGGATGCCGGCGAAAAGGCCCCGCTGGTCGCCTATAACCTCGCCCAGAACCCCAAGCTGTGCGGCCGGATCAACGCGATGTCGCCGCTCGCGGCGGCACGCGAGATCGGCCGCATCGAGGGCCGGGTTCTGCTCCCCAAAACCAATGCCACCCGCGCTGGCCCCCCGCTCTCGGCGGTCCGGGGCAGCGCGTCCCCCGCAGCCCGCCTCGGCAGGTCGATGAGCGACTACGAGCGCTGGCGCAATTCATAAGGAAAAGCCGCAATGGCCAATGATCTGAAGGTCCAGGACATCATCGTCCGGGAAGCGCAGTACCAGCTCAAGAATGCGCTGGTGCTCGGCAATCTCGTTTCTCGCGTCCATGAGGGCGAGTTCGCCTCCGATGTCGACGGCTGGAAGAAGGGCGACAAGGTGCGCGTCAAGCGGCCGGAAAACTTCATTCCGGGCGAGGGCGCGACGCTCTCGGTCGCCGAGGCCGAGGAGGCGACGATGGATGTCGTCGTCGACACCCAGCTGAACAAGGGCCTGTCCTTCACCTCGAAGGAGCTGACCCTGTTCCTGTCGGGCCCGAAGGGCGCCAGGCGCATCGGCGAGGAGAAGATCAAGCCGCTGATGCATGCCTTCGCCAACCGGATCGATTCCGATCTCGCAGGGCTCTATCGCCATGTCCCGAACCATGTCGGCACGCCGGGCCTGACGATCGACAGCTACCCGGACTATCTCAAGGGCACCGAGCGCCTGAACGAGCTCGCAGTGCCGATGGATGCGCGCTACGGCCTGCTCAGCCCCGCCGATGATGCCGGGCTGAAGGGCGCCTTCAACAACTACTACGACACCGCCGTCTCGCGGAACGCCCTGCAGAAGGCGCGGCTGCCGATGCTGGATGGGTCCGACGTCTACATGTCGCAGAACGTCAAGACGCATCTGGTCGGGGTCGCGACCGGCACGCCGCTGGTCCAGGGCGCCGGCCAGGCCGTGAGCTACGCGGCCTCAAAGGCGAGCTATACCCAGACCCTGAACACCGATGGCTGGACCAACTCCACCACCGGCATCCTCAAGGCGGGCGACATCATCACCATTGCCGGGGTTTTTGCGGTCAACCCGGTCGATGGCGACGTCCTGCCCTTCCTGCGTCAGTTCGTGGTGCGGGCCGATGCCGATTCCGGCGCCTCGACCGGCCCGGCGGCGCTGACGATCTCGCCGCCGATCATCACGTCGGGCCCCTACAAGACGGTGAGCGCGGCGCCCGCCGACAATGCCCCGATCACCGTCGTGGGAACCGGCGGCACCGGTTATCGCCAGCCGATGATCTTTCACAAGGACGCCTTCCATCTCGCGGTCGTCCCGATGGAGATGCCGGAGGGCGCGGCCTTCAAGGCGCGGATCAACGAGGATGGCATCTCGGTGCGCGTCGTCTCCGGCTACGGCATCACCGACGATATCAGCACCTGGCGTTTCGACGTGCTCTACGGCGTGACCCCGGTGAGTCCGAACCTCGCAGTCCGCCTGAACGGCACCGCGTAAGCCACGGGCGTATCGCGACAATCACAGGGGCGGCTCTCCGGGCCGCCCCTTTTTCCATGGAGGGCCGCAGATCATGAGCAAGAGCCGCGATGAGCTGGTGCAGGCGGTGCTGGAGGAGATCCAGCGCGTCGGCGTCAACGAGCCGCCATCGGCGGAGGATCGCCAGACCGTGCTCGCGCGCATGGACACGGCCTTTGCCGAGCTGCTGGCGCGCAATGTCATTCTCCAGCCGGTCGGCGAGGAGATCGATGACGAGATCTTTGACCATCTCGCCTGCGTGCTGGCGCGCCGGATTGCGCCGCGCTTCGGCTTAGGCAGCGACGGCGCGATCAAGGCCGGCGCCGACGAGGCCGAGGACAGGCTGCGCCTGATCGGCCGGGTCAACCGCAGCCCGTCGCGGGGCTTGCGTCTCGACAGCCTGTTCCGCCCGCGCCGCACCGGCGCGCTGACGCGGATGTCCGGCTGATGGTCGCCGTTCCGTTCCCCCGCAGTTCGGCGCCAGGCCGGCTTGCCGAAAGCGGCGGCCGGCTGATCAACGCCTCCGTGGAGACGCTGGGCGATGGCCGCACCAGGATCAGCGGCGCCGCCGGCATCCGCGCCATCATCGAGACGACGGCGCATTCTCATTGCCGCGGCATGATCGAGATCAACGGCGTGGTGCTGGCTGCGCTGGACGACCGGCTCTACACCATCACCCGGTCGGGCGGCGCCTATATCATCCGCGATATCGGGGCCTTCGCGGGCTCCAAGACGGTCTATTTCGCCAGGAATAACAAGGCGCCGACGCCCGATATCGTTGCGGTCACGGATTCGACCGCCTTCGTCATCAGCATGACGACCGGCGCCTCCTCCTATCCCGATGCGGATATCGGCTCGCCGAATTCGGTGACGTCGTTCGATGGCTATTTCTGCTTCAGTTACGGCAATGCCCGGATGCGGACGACGGGCCTGAACGACACCGCGATCAACACGCTCGATACCGCCTTCGCGGAGAGCAAGCCCGATGGCCTGCTGAGGGTCATTTCGATTGGCCGCTATCTGTTCGCCTTCGGGTCCCAGACGATCGAGGCCTGGCAGAACAACGGCAATCCGGTGGGTTTTCCGTTCTCGAAGCTGGAAACCATCCCGCGTGGACTCGCCAGTGCGGACGCGGTCGCGGGCCATGAAAGCGAATGGTCGAACACCATCGTCTTCGCCGGCAACGACAACGTCATCTACCGCATCAACGGGCTCGTGGCCGAGGCGGTCTCGACGCCCTCCGTCCAGAAGGCGCTCGAGCGACTGGAGGACATGTCGAGGCTGCGCGCCATGGTCTACGCCCATGAGGGCCACGCGGTCTGGGCGCTGAGTGCGCCGGACTGGACCTGGTGCTGCGACATCACGACGGGCTCATGGGTGGAGCGGGCGAGCTATGGCGCGAGCCGCTGGCGCGCCTGCGCTTCCGTCAAATGCTTCGGCAAATGGGTGATCGGCGACGCGGCCTCCGGAAAATTCGGGGTGATCGACCCCGATCATCACCTCGAATTCGGCGACCCGCTGGTCGCCAGGGTCGTCTCCGCCACGATGAGCGGCTTTCCGGTCCGGGCGTTTCCCTCGCGGCTGGTGCTCGACATCATGGCGGGCGTCGGCGAGGCCGATGGGCCGGACCCGATCGCCACCAACCCGCATTGCGCGATCGCCTGGAGCCGCGATGGCGGCGTCAGCTTCGGCAGCCCGGTGCGGCGCGAAATCGGCCGGCAGGGGCAGTTCACCCGCGTCGTCTCGGTCAACCGGTTGGGCATGGCGAGCGCCAAGGGCATCCAGATCGCCGTCGAGATCTCGGACCCGGTCGCGTTCTCGCTGTTTGGCGGCGAGCTTTCCGTCCAGCCGGGAGCAAGCTGATGACGCAAGCGACGAAAGGGCTGCCGGGCTCCGACACGCCCGTGCTGCAGCCCGGAACCGCGGTCCTGAACCCGCTCTATTTCATTTTCCTCGCCGCGCTGCTCGCGGCGCTGAACGACCGCATCGCGGCGACCAGCCTGACGACGAGCCCGGGCGCGCCGGGCGCAGCCGATATCCCGGCCGGCGACATCCGCATCTGGAAGAACACCGGCGCCGGCACCGTGCGCCTCTACGTCAACGATGGCGGGACCCTGAAAAGCGTTCTGCTGAACTGAGGAGAAATCGCCATGGCATCTGCGAAAGGCGCAAGAAACGCCGCGATGTGGGGCGCCGATATGCTCAACGACGGCCAGGGGCGCGTCCTGGGCGAGTTGGACAAGGGCTATGACGCGGCAAAAGGCTATCTCGGGCAGGCCGGCAATGTTTATGCGGGCATGACGGGGCAGGGGCAGCAGGGGCTCGAGCGCTACAACGCCCTGACGCTGGGCAGCGGGGCGGATATCAAGAAGGCGCTGGAGGGCTCGGGCGGCTACCAGTTCAACCTGGACCAGGGCCTGCAGGCGCTGCAGCGCACGCGCGCGGCCCAAGGCATGCTGAACTCGGGCAATACCGACACGGACGCCATGTCCTTCGCCAGCGGGCTCGCCAGCAATACGCTGGGCGCCGAGCGCCAGGCGCTGCGGCCCTATCTCGGCATGTACCAGCAGGGCATTGGCGGGCAGGCGGGCGTGTACGGCCAGCAGGCCGCCGCCGCGAGCGACTATTACGGCAATCGCGGCTCCATCATGGACAACACCACGAAAAGCATCGTCGGGCTGGGCACCGACGCGTTCAAGGCCGGCGACCAGGCCAAGGCGGCGAACCAGCAGATGATGCTGGGAGCGCTCGGGAGCGTCGCAGGTCTCGCCGGCACGGCGCTGGGCGGCGGCTTCGGCGCCGGCGGCCTGTTCACCAACATCCTCTCCCCCAAGAAGGGCTGAGCCATGGCATTCCAGATCATGCCGCTCCAGATCAGCCAGCGCCAGACCGATTACGGGCAGCTCGGCACGCTCGCGGGCAAAATCGGCGAGCAGTTCACCAGCGGGCTCGAGGCCGGCCGCAAGCTGCAGGAAACGGCCCAAAAGCAGCAGGTTGAGACGAAGAAGCAGGAGCTGCTGGGGCGCCTCACCGCGGATAATCCCGACTATGACAGGGTCGGCAGGGGCCTTATGGCGCTTGGCGCGATTTCAGACGGGGCCACGGTGATGGGCCTCGGTGGGAAAGTCAGGCAAGCCCCGCAGCGCGTGGCGGGCAGGGCGAACGCCTATCTCGGCAGCCATGCAAACGCTGGTGTTGCTGCAACGGCGCGGGGGCCGGCACTGAGGCAGGGCGCCCACGTCGCCTTGACCCCGGAGGATGAGGCCCGCCTCGAGCGCGCAACCGGCATGGTCACGACCGACGCCGACCGGGACGCCATCGTCAGGACTGTTTATGGCGAGGCGGACCGCGAAAGCCCCGAGGGGCAACGCGCGGTCGCCGCCGTCATCCGCAACCGCGCCAACCAGGCTGGGTTCACGCCCGAGCAGATCACGCAGCAGAATGACGGGCGCAACTGGCAGTTCGAGCCCTGGGGCGATCCGGACGCCCGCGCGCGCATGGAGGCCATCCCGCAGCGGCGCTTCGACCAGATCGCCGGCACGGTGGCGCCCGTCATCGAGCAGGGGCTCGATCCGACCGGCGGCGCGACGCATTTCTACGCCCCGAAGGCGCAGGCGGCTCTGCGTCGCCCGGTGCCGCGCTGGGACGACGGAACCGGCACCGACCTCGGCAATCATCGCTTCTTCGCCCATGGCTACGGGCCGGGCGGCGGGGCGCCAGCGCCAAGCGCGGCGACCATCATCGCGCAGGGCGGGGGCGAGGGGCCGCCGGTTCAAGCCGCGCCGACCGGCGGTGGCGGCGTCTATGCGGGTGTGCCGGAGGAAACGCTGCAAGCCTTCCTGAACAATCCGCGCGTGCCTGACAGCTACAGGACCATGATCAGGGAGGAGTTGGCCGGCCGCGGACACGGTGGTGGCAATGCGCCGCCGCCCGTGCCTCATCCTGGGGATCTGCAGGAAGGCTATCGCTTCAGGGGCGGCGATCCGTCTAGCCCCGAGAACTGGGAGAGGGTGGACTGATGGCAGGACCTTGGGACAAATACGGCTCGCAAGATCAGCAGCAAGCAGCCCCGGAAGAGGGGGGAAGCCTCCAGGCGAGGCCTGCTGGAGCGCCCTCGAAGGCTTTTACCGGCGCAATCCTGCCCTTCAGCGCTGGCGAGGACGGCCGCCTCAGATTCGATAGCAATGCGGGCCTCATTGGTGGATTGAAGCGCCAAATCACAACGACTGGCGATGCGCTTTCGGGTAAACTCGACCTCAGCACGGAGGAGGGGTTTGAGCGGGTTCTGGAGATGGCGACCCTCGCCGCACCGGTCCCTCCGGGCATTCGGGCGGGCCGTTTGGGATCTGCCCCGCCGAAAGTGCGCGCACCCACGTCGAAGAAGTTGAGGGCAGCTGCGGATCAGGGCTTCAAGGCCGTGGAAGACATGGGTGTCGATTACACGACGCCGTCCGTGTCGAAGATGATCGGCCGCGTCAGGGGGGCTCTGGAGGAGGAAGGCCTTTTTGCCGAAGCTGCTCCCATAACCCACGGCATTCTGCGGAAATTCGATTATCCGCCAGAAGGAAGCTTTGTGGGGATTGCCGCCCTTGAAGCCGCAAAGAAAGCAGCGCGCCGCGCAGCGACCCGCAACGCGCAGGAGAAAGATGCAGCCTCCAAACTGATCAATGAGATTGACCAGTACATCATGGCGGCCGATCCGAAGGGGTTAGGTCCGGGCCTGCTGGTCGCGCCGCAAAGGAACTTGAGACAGCCCTTGCGAACAGGGCTGCTCACAAGCGATCCGATGCCATTACCGGCGTCAAAGAGCGCCCCGACCTTCGCAGTGCCATCGACACGTCCGGTCCCAGCCTCGATGTGGTCAACCGCCAGAGAATTTACGATGTCCTCATGGACCCGATGAGGAAAAAGCCGTTCACACCCGGCGAAATCGCACTCCTGGAGCAAGTCGTATCGGGACGCGGCCTTCGCAACGGCCTGCGGTCTGTCAGCGATCTCCTGAGCGGCCGTAATGCGGCTGGGGTGTCGGTGGTTGGTGCTATCCAGGGCGCGTCGCTCGGCGGGCCCCTCGGTGCGGCCCTCGGGGCGGGTTTGCCTGCCGTTGGGGGCCTTGCGCGCGTTGCGCAGAATGCTCTCTCCCGGCGAGCGGTGGGTAAGGTCGACGAGGCGACGCGGCAGCGCAGCCCGCTCCATGCAGAAGCCAAGGCGGCGGCGCCCAGGCAACCCAGCAGCATGTTGGGTTCGCAAGCGATGACCGCACTGGGAGCCGGAACCGCTCTTCGACTGGGGGTCCAGGGCCAGAATGAAAGCAATGAAGAGTTCTGGCTGCGGCGGATCAGAGAGGGTGTGATCTAGCCTTCGCCCCGTTCGGGATCGATTCCGAGCCCGATCAGGCCGGGGCCGACAATCGCCCCTCTCACGGCGCCCGGTGCTGGCCAGGGTCCGCTCGCTTCACCTCGATGGCCCTGCAGACGGCGGCGCGGTCATACCCCGTCAATGCCCAAGCAATCTTCATCTCTAGCCCGGCGTCCTTATGAGGAGTGTCACTGCCATGATGCGGAGAGAAATTCTCTCCAGCCAAAATGGCGCACTGCCAGACCAAATATGCCAGTATTCAGCATTATCAGACCATAGTAGATGGATCTGAGCGACGCGACAGTCAGAAACACGTTCGACGCGATCGCCTCTTGGAGCTGTCGGTCGGAATACCGACTCCAATCGGGCTGTTCTTTCATCCTGCGAGCCTCCAGCCGAATCCTGCCTGACGCCAGAGTAGCCGCCTGCTGCATTCGCTGCCAGATATCCGGCTGATCGAGCTTCTTCCCTCCACGCCAGGCCGCCCCTCACGGCCGGCTTTCTGCATGCGGAGCCGCTATGGCGGTGCTGCCTGTGAAGTCACGGAAAGTCTGACGGATGTCGAGTCCTTCGGCTTTCCCCTCGCTCTCACGCCAGCCCGACATCGTCGGCGGTGCCGAGCGCGAACAGCGCAGCCATTCCGAGTATGTTGTTGTCGAGCGAAACGACCCCAAGAACAAAACCGAGCAGGCAGCCGATTCTCGCCCATGACCGCTTGGCCCGAGGCTTTGGCTTGGGCTGCATTGTCGTTGTCGGGGTGTCGGCGACAGGAGTGAGCGGTGCGCTTCGGTTCATCGGTGGGAACGGGCCATGGCGTAATCGCCCGCGCTGTCCAGGACAAGGCGCGGTGTCGCGAATGCGCGATTGTGCGCGTGCCTTTCGGCTGTGTTGCCAGCTGTCATTTAACCCCCCCGGTTTTCCCGATCCTGCCGCAGGGGCATGCGCAAGTCCACGGCAAAGGCGGCCGGCGTCGGATCCGATGCCCGCAATTGACAGGCCATGCGGCTCGCGGCAGCCTGGGCCCATGGCTGGCTCATTCCCGACACTCATCTCGCGACGTCGACGCGCTGCGCTTGCGCGGCATGGCGCGGCTCTCCGGCGACGACGACCCTGACCTGGTCGATCACCCCGTCCCGAAGCGAGCCATGACCTGCCAGCCTTTGCCCGGCAGGTTTTTTGTTGCCTGGAAGATCCATCATGACACCGATTTCGCTGAGAGAGCTCGCAGGCCATTACGCGATCGCGCGCCTGCACCAGGACTGCGCCATTCCCGCCTGGGCGGATGGCGCGGGCTTCGTCAGCATCAGCCGGACGGAGGACGAGCTGTCGATTGCCTGCCTGCGCGAGCGCATTCCCGATGGGGTGCAGACCGACGAGGGCTGGATCGCGTTCAAGTTCATCGGACCCTTCGCCTTCGGTCAGACCGGCATCGTCCTCTCGGTCATCGCGCCGCTCTCGACAGAGGGCGTCGGCATCTTTGTGGTCTCGACCTTCGACGGCGACCATCTCTTGGTGAAGCGGGCGGATCGCGACAGGGCGCGAACGCTTCTGCTACGCGCCGGGCATGCTTTGCTCTGACGGCGCCCGGCGTGGCGGGTCGCGCGCGTTCTATCCGCGGCTGTCGACTGGTTTGCGGGCCAGCGTGAAGCGCGGAAACAGCGCCGAGCCGAGAAGCACGGCTGCGCCAAAACCACACCACACCCCACCCAGGAAGAAAAACCCCCGAGCGGGCGCGCCTGCAGCTGCAAGGCCGAGCATGGAGACGGCCGCGATCAGCAGGGCGCCGCCCACCACGCCGCACAGCAGCCGCCGCGCAGGCGTTATTGGCTCCAGCCGCTTCTCGTGCGGGTCGTGCTCGAGAATTCTTGGTGGCGTGATCTCTGTCATCGCGCGGCAAACTGCCGGATCGAGCGTCGTCCGTCCACGGCATTTCTTGGCCGGGAATGCGGCTGTTCGTGCATGGTGTGCTGACCATACGAGTGTTGGAGCAGTCAGCGAGCCAGGCGAGCAGGGCTGCTCAGGCCGCAAGGTGATAGGGGGCGACCAGGGCCTCGGCCGGAATGTGCCATTCCCGGTTTAATGTGAAGACCATGTCCAGGGTCAATGCGCGCTTGCGATTGAGAATTTCCGAGGCCCGGGACCGAGACCCGATGAGCTCGGCCAGATCCTTCTGGCTCAGGCCCCTCATCGCCATCCATTGCTTGATCGTTTCGATCGGGTCGGGGGCTCACGGGGCGCTGGTGACTGAGGTCTCTGTCGTCTCGTAGACCAACCGAGGGCGGAGCCAATCAGCCAAACCGGCCTCGTTGATCTGGCCGGCCGCCAACGACAGCCACGTGAACACCAGGTCCTCATCCCGAGCGATCGTCTCGCAACCAACACGCAGGCCGCTCCTTCCCGGGGCGGCTTTTTCTTTTGGAGACATGCCAAATGGCAGCCTTTTCATGGCCCCTGTCGCGACAGACGGTGCTCGATCTCAACGGCAATGCGGTCGCCGGCGCGCAATTGCGCTTCTTCCTCGCGGGCACGACCACGCCGCTCATTGCCTATGCCGACGATGCGCTCTCGGTGCCTCTCCCGGCCTCTCCCGATTTCATCGCCTCGGATGCCTATGGCAGGTGGCCGCGGGTCTATCTCCCGTATCGGAACTACAAGGAGGAGGTGCGCTCCGCAGCCGGCGTGCTGCTCTGGAATGATGACGGCATCGCCAACCCGGCGCCGGCCTCGTCCGGTGGCGGCGGCACGGTGCCCGACAGCGAGCGCTTCAAGACCGGCGACCCGAAATGGTCGTTCGAGCCGGGGCAGATCTCGGGCTTCGTTCGGCTCAATGCGCTGACCATCGGCAATGCTGCGTCAGGCGCGACGGAGCGCGCGAATGCGGACACAGAGGCGCTCTATATCTGGCTGTGGAGCCGGCTGGACAACATCGTTTGCCCGGTCGCTGGCGGGCGCGGGGTCAGCGGCGCAGTCGACTATGCCGCGGGCAAGACGCTCGGCCTGCCTGACTGGCGCGGCCGCGCTCCCTTCGGCCTCGACACGATGGGCAATTCAACAGCCAACCGGCTGGCGGGCGCCACCTTCGACCAGGGCAACGGGGCGACGCCCGGCGCCTATGGCGGCCGCGCCTACAACACCCTTGTCCAGGCGAATCTGCCGGCGGTGGCGCCGACTGGCACCGTTTCAGGGTCGCTCAACAATATCACGGCGGTCGTGGGCGCCGGCTCGATCTCCATCACGCCGGGTGGCGCTGGCACCACTGCGGCGCAAGGCCTGTTTTCGGCGAGCCTCCCGGTGACCTTCAGCTCTCCTTTGACCTTCACAGGCAATCCGCTGGGATCGAGCGCTGCCTTCAACACCATGCCGGGCTTCGGGCTCGTCACCTGGCATCTGAAGCTGTGAGGGCGTCACGATGAATTATCTCGGCACCTTCGAGCCAGCGCCAAACGCTGCGGACTGGGCGGAAGCCATCTCCGTCACCGATGACGACACCGGAACCGCCTGGCCGCTCGCAACCTATCTGATCGAAATGGAAGTCGCCGACGAGAACGGCTGCCGGCGCCTGTCTGGCTCGACCTCAGACGGCAAGCTTGCCCTGACCCCGGCCGGTTTCGAGTTCGCATTCCCGGCGGCATCCATGCGCGGCCTCTGCGCCGGCTCCTACACCGTCAATATCCGCTTCACCGACAGCGTCACGGGCTTCGTCGGAGAGCCCGTCATCGCTGATCTGCCCGTGCTCGAGGGAGGCTTTCGCTAATGCCACGTCCCGCCATGCGCTTGCGCATCCTGCCCCGCTTCCCTGCCCAGGTGCAGGCGACCGCGCCTGTCGCCGTCACGCAGACGGCGGGAACCTATCTGTTCACGGCCGACTATCGGCCCGTTGGAGCGGAAGCGGCCCCGGCGCTGGGGACTTACGCCATCGTGCTGCAGAACCAGACGACCGGCGCCTTCGTCCGCACGCTCCTTGCCGATCTTCCGACCGGCTCGACCGATTGGACCAACATCCGGAACCGGCCGCAGAAGATCGACTCGCTTGCGACGCTCGACACCTCCCTGGGCGCCGTCGAGCAGATTGACGCGAACAGCTTCGTCAAGCGGACCATTGGCGGCGGCGGGCCGACCTCGCTCGTCACCTATGGCGACGCCAACCTGTTCTACCAGCCGATGAGCATCAGGCTGAGTTCCATCGTGTCGACCGGTGTCGCGACCGCAGACATCGCCAACGACGCCGTCACCTTCGCCAAGATGCAGAATATTGCCACATCCCGGTTGCTTGGGCGCACGACGGCAGGCAGCGGCGATACCGAAGAGATCTCTATCGGCGCCGGCCTGACGCTCTCGGGCGGTCAGCTTTCGTCGTCCGCGGTTGCATCGACAGGCTCGATCATCAATAGCGTGACCTCGGCCTACACCTCAAACGCGACGGTGACTGGGACGATCCCCATCGACAACACGATCCCGCAAAACACCGAAGGGACTGAAATCCAAACGGTGACGATCACGCCATCGTCCGCGTTAAGCAAAATCCGGATCCGGTGGAACGGCCAGGTCTCCAGTGCCGTCTTGACGACAGTCGTAACGGCCGCACTCTTTATCGACAGCGGCGTGAACGCGGTCGGGGCTATCGGCGTCTACGTCAACGTAGCTAACTCGCTCACGTTCACCGGGCTCGTCTACGAGTACACGCCGGGCGATACGAGCTCCCACACCTATCGAATTCGCGTCGGCCCGAATGGCGGTACTTGCGCGCTAAACGGCTCGGTTGGCACCCCGTACTTCAACGGAACGTCGGCGGCCGTTCTCGTGGCTGAGGAGATCAAGGGATGACGTACACAATTCTATCCGCGCAGTACGCCAATCAAGAGCACACCGCGGCGGTGGCCATGACTGAGGAGGCCGCTGCTGTTCTTACGTCCCAAGCCGACACTCCGGATCTTTGGGTGGCGGTTCATGAATGGGGAGAGCCCTTGGCGTTCGAGCCACCGCCTGTAACGGTAGATACCTACCGCGCCGCGATCCAGGCGCATGTTGACGCGACGGCGCAGCAGCGCAGTTACGACAGCGGGATAACCTGCGCATCCTACGTCAATTCAACCGTTCCCGAATGGGCGGCCCAGGCGGCCGCGTTTGTCGCCTGGCGTGATGCCGTATGGGCTCACGCCTATACCGAACTCGCGAAGGTAGAGGGCGGGCAGCGTCCGCTGCCGAGCGTCGCGGCCATCATTTTTGAACTGCCAGCGATCGCATGGCCGGCGCCCTGACCGTGCCGGAGGCGCAGATCGCGGCCGTCGAAGCCGTCATGGCGGAGGAGGGCTGGCAGGAGTCGGTCGTCGTGCCGGCGCTATCGCCGGTCGAGAAGCTGGCGGCCGTCTTCGCCTCCAATCAGGACATCGCGGCCCCAATATCGAGTCAAAACCCGCTGGCGAATTGATGCTGGACACAATCTGAGCGAGCGTACATACCACGTTACGCTAGCATGGCTGTCGGTGACAGTCTCGAACTCCCGTAGCATTGGTGGCGCTAAGCATGAAGACGGCCCATAAGATTTTCCTTGCTCGTAATGCTTATCGGGCCGTAAGTAAAATTCGGTCTATGCTTGGCAAGAGCGACGACCTCGTTTGCGAACGGCATGGAGTTCGCTATCAGCTCAACCTTAACGAAGGGATCGACTTTTCGATTTATCTTCTGAGAAGCTTCGAGCCTATGACACGCCAGGCGATCGCCCGGATTGTCAAGGAGGGCGATACGGTTTTGGATATTGGCGCAAATGTGGGTGCGCATACGCTCACATTGGCCAAGGCTGCTGGCCCCTCTGGAAAAGTGTTCGCCTTCGAACCGACTAGTTATGCGTTCCGCAAGCTCATGGCTAATATAGAACTCAACCCTGATCTTGCCGGCCGAATTGTTGCGCTTAACCAGTTTGTGACGGCGAACGACTCAGATGATCGGCCAACGGAAATCTACTCGAGCTGGCCCCTGGTGGCTGACGAAACGACGAGCCTACATGACCAGCATCTCGGCCAGCTAATGACCAGCAAGGATGCTGTTAGCAGCACTCTAAGCTCGGCGGCACARGCGCACGGAATTGAGAGAGTGGACGTCGTGAAGCTCGATGTCGATGGCTTCGAGATGCAGGTTCTTGACGGTAGCAATGGTTTCCTTGAGCGTCACAAACCTGTCTTCATTATGGAATTGATGCCGTTCGAGCTCATTGAGCGCGGCGGTGATATCGACCGCTACACGTCATTCTTCGATAATCTCGGATACAGTTATTACACTGAGTCTGGGCGACCGATAGGAAAGAGCCTGAAGCAGATTGTCGGGGGTATGCCCCGTGGAATGAGCCGAAACATCGTCGCCCGGGTCTAGATTGTCGTTCCTATCGCGAAACGCGCTTGAATATCACATGATTTCCTGGGCCGTTATCGAGCTTGCGAGAGCCACTTCTCATTGCCAGTCGATGACCTATCTCTGCTGAAACCTTGTTTATGACATTCGGATTGGCTTCAAAGTCTTCCGATCTCTGAATTATTACATGTGTCGCACGAAGCGCATCAGGCCCCGAACCACAATCGAGGCCTGAAGCCCGCGGCGAGGTGGGAAAACACAACGGCGAGCGCTGCGACCCCTCGTAGGCGATCCAGTCGGCTCACCCACATCCGCTTGATCCGGTTAGCTCGTCGCGATCGACGCTTGGGAGCGTCGACCACAGGGTGGAGCCCCTGTCAAACACCATACCGCCCCCCGCCAGGGGCGCCCTAACCGACGGCCCTTTTTCTTTGGAGCTGCTGCATGGACCCCGTGCGCCGGCCGCCTATGTGCCGCCACCCCCGCCGCCGCAGGCTGACCCCGTCGACAAGCTGGTGGCGTTCCTCAATTCCAACCCGGATGTGAGGGCGCTTATCCAAGCTTCTCCGCAGGCGTTCGCGAGGATCTAGCCGCGGTGGGCAGGAGGCTCATCGAGCGTTTCCATTGCCCGAAACAGAGCCACGACGTGACCGGGTTCGTTCGCAAGACGGCGGATGCGGCAAGGC